>QYZZ01000005.1 GCA_003838145.1 Tindallia sp. MSAO_Bac2 | reverse complement strand
TGTCAAGAGGCTTTCGCGGCATAAATCGCTCATAGTTGTGCTACTGAAAAAGTGAGCCACTTGAATTAAAAGATTAAACATTGTTACCGAGGAAATTACACACTATTTTGGACTTGACTATATATTACTCATATAGTACATAAAATGTATCTTAATAAAAAAAATAAAACTGTGTGAAAAAACACAGTTTTTCGAAAATATATATGTGATAATGTTTTTAACAAATAAGGAAGCATAGTTTTTAGCTTTATTAATTTTGCAGATCTACTCATTCAGAAATAAATTCATTTAACCGACTTATGCTAGGACAGCAAATTGTTCTTTTTCTTTTATATATAAGCTTTGTTTTTTTTAGTTTGTTAATAGCTTTAGTAACTGCTTCACGACGCGTTCCAATCATATCAGCTAGTTCCTGATCAGTGATTGTTAGCTCCAGCAAACTTCCATCACCGTGACCACAGCTTTCAGAATTTTCAAGACTTTCTTCTGAACTAGGATTTTCGCATTGCTGGTCACAAGATTTTCCAAATACATCAAAAAGGCTTAAAAGCAACGCCACAGCTCTTTGATCAATATTCATAAAAGATAAGTATTCTACTTGAAATGTTAACAGCCTGATTTTTCGCCCCATTGATTCAAATAAGTGGAAAACGATTTCAGGGTGATCAGAAAAAAGAGACATAAGCTGCTCTCTATCAAACATTAAAACCACTGATTTTTCCAGAGCTTGAGCCGTTGAAAAACTAGGCTTTGAATCAAAAAATGCAGTTTCTCCAAAAAAAGAACCAGGTTCATGGATTGCAAGTGTTTTTTCTGAACCATCATGACTAAACACACTTACTTTCATACGTCCTTCAACTAAATATAGTAAATGCTGCCTTTCATCATTTTGATCATATACAAAACTACCTTTGGCAAAGGTTTTCCTTGAGTCAGTATATTTACTTAGCACATCTTCTGCTTCTCGATTGTCTACGACCCATAGAGATTTATATAGCACTGTAATACCTCCTGTTTGATTGATTTAGCACTATTTTCTACAAGTTATACTCTGTTCTTACTGAACTAATTACATTATATATTACTATTTGTTTTTTGTCTTCTTGTTTCCACTGGCTTTTAAACAAGCCAATAAAATATAAATGGAGGGATATTGAATGAAAGAAATAAGAATTCATGGAAGAGGAGGGCAAGGGGCTGTTACCACATCAGAAATCATTGTCTATGCTGCTGTTGAAGATGGTCTTTTTGGCGCCTGTTTCCCTTACTTTGGTTTTGAAAAAAAAGGTGGCCCTGTAACTGCATTCGTGAGAATTGACGAGAGAAAAATTCGCGAAAAAAATCAAGTTTATAACCCAAATTGTATAATGGTCATTGATCCTACTCTGATAAATGCAGTCGATATCTTTGTCGGTGCAAAAGACAATTCAATTTTGGTTATGAATACAAAATCAGTTGAGGCTATGGAAATACCGAACGAAATAAAAAGAGTAGCCTATGTAGATGCAAATAGTGCGTCAATGGATATATTTGGTCGTTTGTTGCCAAATACTATTGTACTTGGCGCCTTCGCCAAAGCAACAGGTTGGGTATCATTGGATAAGATAATCGAAAGAACAAAAGATATTTGGGGAGATAAGAATGTTGAAGCCATACAATATGGTTACGACAATGTTAAAATTCTTGATGTGAATGGAGGCTTTTCAAATGAAGAAAACTGATTTTATATGTGCTATCGGAAAAGAGTTGAATATAATTAATACGGGTGACTGGAAAGTTTATCCTCCTGTTATCGATCAAGAAAAGTGCAAAAAATGTGGCCTTTGCTTACTTTATTGTCCTACTAACTCAGTAAAACATGAAGATGGTAAGTATATTATTCACTTAGAATTCTGCAAAGGCTGTGGAGTATGCATCCATGAGTGTCCAGCCAATTCTATTGAATTTAAGAAGGGGGAATAGATTATGAAGCAAAGAAAGGTTGTAGATGGTAACCACGCTGCAGCACTTGGAGCATTATTATCAAAGCCAGATGTAGTTGCTGCTTATCCTATAACACCTCAAACTCCATTAGTACAACATTTCAGCCAATATGTTGCAAATGGCGTTATGGATTCAACAATAGTTGAGCCTGAATCTGAGCATTCTGCCATGAGTATACTTACCGGATCGTCACTTGCCGGAGGACGTACTTTTACAGCCACATCATCACAAGGTCTTGCGCTAATGTATGAACCGTATTTCCGCGTATCCACTATGAGACTTCCAATTGTTATGGATATCGTTAACCGGGAAATGATTTCGCCTCAATCAGTATGGGGTGGTCCTCAGGATTCGTTAACTTTAAGAGATGCAGGATGGATACAAATTTACGTTGAAGATAATCAAGAAATATTGGATATGACCATACAGGCTTTTAAAATTGCAGAACACAAAGACGTATTGCTACCTGTAAATATATGCTATGATGGATTTTATCTGTCCCATATGACTGAAGGTGTATATGTTCCCGAACAGGATGAAGTGACAGAATTTTTGCCACCATACCGACCAACCCATGTAAAACTGGATCCGGAAGAACCTATGGCAGTTGATCCACTCACACCCGGAAACTATCTTCAGTATTATCGCGAACTTCATATGCAAGCGATGGATGAAGCAAAACGGGTAATTAAAGAAGTAAATGATGAGTTCGCAAAGAAATTTGGCCGTGACTACTTTGGTCTTGTAGAGCCTTATCGTATGGATGATGCAGAGTTTGTTTTAGTGACTCTAGGCTCATTAACTGGTTCCGCAAGAGTTGCTGTTGATCTGGCAAGGGAAAAAGGTGTTAAAGCAGGCCTCATAAAAATTCGTTCACTTAGGCCTTTTCCTCTAGAAGAAATCAAGGAATTACTAAAAGATAGGAAAGCAGTTGGAGTTGTCGACCGTAATGTTAGTTTTGGATGGCATACTGGCATTGTATATCAGGAAATTAAATCAGCCATCAGTGATCTTGACACAGTACCAACTGTTCCATTCGTTGGAGGTCTCGGTGGTGAGGACTTAACAACCGAATTAATGAGCGACGCTATTGATCATGTTGTAAAAGCTGGTAAAAATAGTCAAATCGAAAATAAAACCATTTGGTTAATAAATGATAAGGGGAGATAAATATGTCTGTTGCTGAAAACATAGCAAAATTAGATGATATGGTCGGACCTGGTGTTACGGCATGTTTAGGATGTAATGCAGAACTGTCTATGAGAATGGCTTTAAAGGTATTTGGTTCAAATACTATAGTCGGCATTCCTCCCGGTTGTATGGGAGGAGTTCAGAGTGTTGGTTGGGCGGATAAAACCGGTATGAAAATTCCTGTTTTCTTTCCTCTTCTCGATAATACTGCGTCGATGTTAGCTGGCATCAAAAAATACTACGAACGTGTAGGACGAGATGTTAATGTTGTTGCTTTTGCAGGGGATGGAGCAACAGTGGATGCAGGATTCCAGGCTCTTTCAGGAGCTGCCGAAAGAGGCGATAATATTATTTATGTTTGCTATGATAATGAAGGATATATGAACACAGGATTCCAAAGAAGTAGCTCAACTGCTTTAGGTTCATGGACTTCAACCACCCCTGTTGGTTCTTCTACAAAAGGTAAAGTATCACATAAAAAGGATATGCCAATGATTATGGCTATGCATGATATCCCATATATGGCAACTGCTTCTCCTGCATATATGCCAGATATGATCAAAAAACTTGAAAAAGCTAAAAATGTTAAGAATGGTCTAGCATACGTTCATATTTATAACACCTGCGCAACTGGTTGGGGATATGAATCGGAGCGTAGTATAGAAATATGCCGTAAAGGTGTGCAATCTAGGTTTACACCAATATACGAATTTGAAAATGGGAAGTTTAGTCTTAATATAAATATTAAAAAACCAATTCCTATTGAAGATTTCCTGTTTTCAATGAAGAAGTACAAACACATTTCTGAAGATCAGGTAAAAGATTTACAACGTTACACTGACGAAAAGTGGGAAAATCTTTTAATGCTTTGCAATGCAACAGATAAATAGTTTTGTATCACAGAAACGGGGTGAAGTAGAATGAAATCGTTTAACAAAATTATTGATACATGTATCAATATATTATCAGCCATTGCTGCGTTTGCCCTTGGATTTCTCTTGCTCGGCATCTGCTATTCAACTTTTTCGAGGTTTTTCTTCAATAAACCTTTAACAAATCTAGTTGAGTATTCGTCCTATAGTTTAATTTACATTACATTCTTTGGCTCACCTAAAATATTGCGGAATAGAGGCCACATTAGTCTTGATATTTTAACAAATGCTCTTTCCAAAAAATCCAATCTTCGTCTTGGAATGTTTGTAAACGTATTAGGAGCAGTCCTTTCCGCCATTATTACCTATTTTGGCGGAAAGGTAGCCATTGACAACTTTGTTAATAACATAAGAGTAATGGATTCCATGGGAACACCTCAGTATCTTCTGACAATGGTGATTCCAATTGGTATGTTTTTTATGATGATTCAGTTTTTTCGCAACTCAGTTGAAGACTACAGAAATCTAAAATCTTAGCCTGCATTCTATGTTAATAGAATGGGTTGTGCATTGAAATGAGGTGAAAAAAATGGAATGGTATTTAGTGTTATCATTAATTTTCGTTGCTCTGCTTATATTTATGTTTTCTGGTCTACCTATCGCTTATAGTTTCATGGTGGTTTCAACAATCATAATTTATATGATGATGGGCTCTTTTGGTGTCAGACAACTCATATTAGGTATGTACGATCAGGTTGTTCGATTTTCACTGACGCCTATACCATTTTTTATGATTATGGGTGAAGTTTTTTTCAAATCGGGAATGGTCTCAAGAACGCTTGACTCTTTATCAAAGTTTGTTAAAAATGTTCCTGGAAGGCTAAGCATTATTACGTTGCTTGGTGGTGGAGTTTTTGCCGCTCTATCTGGTTCTGTTGTCGCAAATACAGCTATGTTCGGCTCATTAATGCTTCCGGAAATGTTAAAACGAGGCTATAACAAGTCTCTAATTACTGGCTCCATTATGGCATCTGGCGCATTAGCAATGATTATCCCCCCAAGTGCTCTTGCTGTTTTGCTCGGAAGTATCTCCGGAATATCCGTAGGGCGAATTCTCGTGGGGGCAATATTACCCGGGATTTTGCTTATGCTCATGTACATGATTTATGTAATGGTAATTTGTCTTATTAAGCCAGATTATGCACCACCTTATGAAGCTGAAAAAACACCACTAAAAGAAATGCTTGTTACAGCTTTGCGTGACCTTGTACCCCTTGCGTGTATTTTCCTTCTCGTTATGGGAATTATCTTCACTGGTGTCGGAACGCCAACAGAAGCCGCTGCTCTTGGAGCTTTAAGTTCTTACATTCTTGCTGCATGCTATCGTAAATTATCATTGCAGTTGATTTATGACACACTAGTCGATTCGTTGAAGGTAACATCTATGGTCCTGATTATTATTGCTGGATCCGCAGGATTCAGTCAAATTTTAGCTTTAACTGGCACAAGTCGAGAAGCCGTCGTCGCCATCATGGGTATGTCTGACTCTCCTTTATTAATCGTTACAGGCATGCTAGCCATTGTAGTTGTACTTGGTTTCTTTATGGAGCAAACTGCCATCATGATGATCACAATGCCAATTTTTATGCCTATTTTAACAACACTTGGCGTAAATACAATCTGGTTTGCTGTACTCTATCTTATATGCTTGCAAATTGGACAGCTAACACCACCAGTTGGTCTCGCATTGTTTACTATGAAAGGTGTTTCTCCTCCTGAAGTTAAAATGACTGATATATATATTGGTGCTACTCCTTTCCTTGCAATGAATATTCTTGCAATGTTAATTATCGCAATGTTTCCAGCTATTGTGACATGGTTGCCAAGCTTATAATTCAGTTCAAAATAGTGATATAAGGTGGTGAATATATTTTTTAATAGCATTGCATGTTTTTGTAAAGGTACCTGGAACGATGTTAACTCAAAAGTGAAAAGGAGGTTTTTAAAATGAAAAAAATGATCGTAGCATTACTGATTACCTCGCTGTTAATTGCAGGATGTGGTGGAGCACCTATGGAAGAAAATAACAATAATGGAGGATCAAGTGATCAAGCATCGGATGCACAACCGACACCATCCGCTGACGCTATCACTTTGTCAGTTAATTCTGCATGGGCAGAAGGAAACAGTTTACTTTTTAACGTACAGGATTTCGCTGACAAAGTTTATGAGAAAACAGATGGAACTGTTAATGTTGTATGGGGTGGTGGTCCTGAAGCAATTCCTCCATTTCAGCTGGTCGAGGCTCTTCGCAACGGAGTCGTAGATATTGCTTGGACAGCACACACGTATAATGTGTCAAATGTACCTGTATTAGAAGCAATGAAACTGGTTGATGCTGAAACCATGCGTGAAACTGGTGGTTTTGATTTTATAAACGAACTCTATCAAGAAAGACTCAACAGTCATTATATAGCTGCTTCAACAAACGGTTTAACTTACAATCTTTACACCAAAGACCCCATCGAATCATTAGATGATTTCAGTGGTCTTACAATTCGGTCTACGCCAGCATATCAGGCCTTTGTTGAAGCTCTGGGAGCCGGTGTCGTTAATATGGATCCTGGTGAAGCTTACCAAGCTCTTGAAAGAAATGTTATTCAAGGTTATGGTTGGCCAAGTGTGGGTGTTACCGATTTTGGATGGCAGGAAGTTTCTGAATATATTATTCAGCCCGCTTTTTACAATGTTGATGTTGCCATCATTATGAGTGACAACGCCTGGAGCCAGTTAGATGAAAATCAGCAACGTGCCATCATGGAAGCCGGTTTGGAAGTCGAACAAGAAGCAATGGCTCATTATGAAAAAGCTATTGCCGAAGAAGTCGATATTTTAACTAATGAAGGTATGTCTCAAAACATATTGCCAGATGATGTTGCTGAGCGTTTCCTAACGCTTGCTTATGAAGAAGCCTGGGCAAGTGTTATGAAAGATGACCCAGATAACGCAGCACTACTGCAAGAATATACTCGCTACGAACCATAGTCCCCTTTATTCCATATATAGAAGATCAGATTCTTAAAATCAAGAATCTGATCTTTTATTTTGATTATTAGTCTTTTTTAAATAAAATCACTTTTCATCTGATTCAGATCCGACAAGTAAAACACCGGTCCGTCCTTACAAACATAGAACTCGTCAAGGTTGCAACGGCCACATTTTCCAATACCGCATTTCATTTTGTACTCAAGGGTTGTTACAATTTGATCCGGGTTGAAGCCAATTTTCTCCAAGGTTTGAAGTACAAATTTTATCATAATTGGTGGCCCACAGGTAACAGCTACCGTGTCTTGAGGATCCGGAGAAAGCTCTTCCAGGTATTGGGGAACAAAGCCGACAAATCCGTCCCAGTTTGGTGCCTCAACATCCACAGACAAATTCACTTCAAAGTTTTTTTCTTCCGGCCAGGCATTAAAAATATCCCTTTCAAAAATAAGATCATCCGTGGATCGTGCGCCGTAAATTAATTGCTTTGCTTCCGGGTATTCACCTGGTCGGTCCAGGGTATATTGAATTAATGAACGCAGTGGGGCCAGCCCAATACCACCACCTATAAATAAAAGTTTTTTTCCTTTGATGCGTTCTACCGGAAAATTATTGCCATAGGGTCCCCTTATACCGACTGTCTGTCCAGGTTCCATCTGATGCAAGACTTCTGTCAGTTTCCCCACCCGTTTAATACTGAATTCAAGGTAATCTCTTCCCGGTGGTGAAGTAATGGAAAACAGTGCTTCTCCCACGCCAAGCAGAGACAGCATGGCACACTGACCTGGCATATGATCCAGCGGCTTTTCGGGTTTAAGCTGAAAAGTTTTGACATCATTGCTTTCGGGGATAATATTGATGACTTCTGCATTTATTGGCATTAGTGGGTTATTTGTCATTCACTTCCCCTCCTATTCTGTTAAGTACCGTATCCATGGAAATGCCCACAGGGCACTTTTCTCCACAGCGGCCACAGCCAACACAGCCCAACGCGCCTTCATTTTTCACAAAATAGCTGAGTTTATGATAGAACCGATTCTGTACACGA
The DNA here is from genome assembly GCA_003838145.1 of Tindallia sp. MSAO_Bac2. Lineage (GTDB taxonomy): Bacteria > Bacillota > Clostridia > Peptostreptococcales > Tindalliaceae > Tindallia. The sequence goes on along the minus strand of QYZZ01000005.1, from coordinate 14,742 downwards.
TCCTTTCGGGTAGGGCGCGGGTTATGCCCTCCGGCCATCCGGGTGTAATCAGGGAACATGCATGAATCCCAGGTGCGGTATCGGGCACCCTGCTCTTTACGTTGGAAGTCTCTTATATCATAGCAGTGGCAAGTTGGGCAATAAAATGTACACGTAGCGCAACCAATGCATCTCATCGCCAGTTCTTCCCAAAAAGGAGATTCAAAAAAGTCATCCATGGCTTGCTGAATTTTTTCTGACTCTAAGGCTTCTTTAACTGGCACCTTTGGTTCCCTAAAAACAGGGTTTTCTTCCATGCCCTCTTTCAAGAGTTCTTCCGCCAATATATTTCCTTTTTCACTTTGAGCTTTCAAAAGGATTTTTCCACTGCTTTCGTCCTTGCTCATGAGCAAATCGGCAGAACCTGTGCTGCGCTGCACACCAAAATCATCACAACGGCAATTTGCCCCCATTTCATCGCATTGGTTTACAATCAGCACTGTATTATCGCGTTTTTCCTGATATAGTCCATCAACTGGATCTTCCAAAAATACTTTGTCTATCAGTTCAAGACTAACCACATCGCAGGGCTTAGCACCAAGGATAATCTGCGGTACAGAAGCCCGGGGAGTTTGAACATCCAACTTTCCATCTTTCTTAGTAAACTCAATATAAATTTCAGAGTCTGGAAACAGGAAAGGCTTAACCGATCCCAGAGGAGGCTGATTACGCAAGGATAACCTCTCTACCTGAGATTTCTGTTCCTCGGACATTTGCGTTATGGGTCTGTAATGCTCCACTCCATCCTCTGTTGTTGGTGCCACCACCAGGTATTTTGAAGAGAGCTGGTGAAGGGCTTTTAAAAGTTGCTCGAAACTTTTCGCAGCAATCACTGGCTTCATGCTTTGCCCTCCTTTCCAAAAAAGTCCGGTTCATCCGCATTTGCGTGGGACAAAGGTGTCGGGACTTCATCAATTCCGGCCTGATACTCACCATAAAATTTATCCAATTCCCGTAACAGCTTCTGATTTAGTAAGTGCAGCGGAATTCCCTCCGGACAGACCCTGGCGCATTCGCCACAGCTGACGCACCTGTCCGAAACATGAAATGCACGGATAACGTGGTAAAACTGATGTTGAGCCATCTGGTCCTTTGCACGGTCGATATAATCCGGATTTTCCCGGTCGAAAACACATACCCGGCAGGTACATACCGGACAGGCATTGCGACAGGTATAACATCTTTTACAGCGATTTAATTGCCTCTTCCAGAACTCAAACCGCTCTTCTTTACTCATTTTCTCCAGCCTGTTGATATCAGTAAAACTATCTTCATGGTCTAATGGCTCTCCCTGCATTGCTTCCGGTATATCAGCTCCTGTTAATAATGAATCAACATCTTCTTTAGCCGGTGTCCGGTAATCGCAGTGCAGGCAAAATGGAGAAAGATCCTCTCCCCATTTCATGCCAGGGCATTCCACTCCAATCAGATATACATCTTCCCGCCCAAGACGACTTTCATCCTGCATAAGCTTAAATGCACGCTGATCACAGCCTTTTAATACTATGGCTACTTTCTTGTCCTGAAAGCTTTCTTCCAGTAAATATTTCGAAAGAGCTTTCTCACTGTATTCATCAAAAATCAATTTACTGGCGTCTTCCGGCTGAGTCACAATACATGGAACGGACTGCTCTTCCTGCTCTCCTTTGGTATAACCCAGCACCAGATCAACTTTACCTTCTTTTAAGAGTTCTGCTGCAATTTGCTGCAGCTCTTCCGTTATTTTGCACATCGCAGATCCCTCACTTTCCCGGAGGCACCCATTTTTTTAAGTTTACTGGTAAAACTCTCCACCGTATCCTTAAATCTATCAGCTTCGTTACCGGATATCCATTTAACCAGCAGCCGTTCTTCATCGAGCCCCATAAACTCCATCAGGCTCTTCAGCAGCATCATCCGCTTACGTGTGTGGTAATTGCCCGTATCATAGTGACAGTCACCCGGATGACAACCAGCAATCATAACTCCGTCGGCTCCATTCTGAAAAGCTCTCAGCACTAAAGCGCTATCCACACGACTGGAGCAGGGAACCCGTATAATTCGAATGTTTTCCGGATACTTAAGCCTGCCTGTGCCTGCCAGATCTGCTCCGGCATAACTGCACCAGTTACAGCAAAAGGCGATAATTTTTGGTTCAAAAGTGTCCTGCATCATAACGTATCCACCTCCGCCAGTAATTGTCTTCCGGTAAATCCGCCAATATCCATGGCCCCACTTCGACACAGTCCGGCACATGCACCACATCCCTGGCATAAGGCTCTGTTGATAGAAGCAACTGGTCTCTGACGAGCTTTGCCATGGGCCCGTTCAGTGATCATTTCCTGACTGATGGCTTCGTATGGACAAACCGGTTTACACTGCATGCAGCCACTGCACAGCTCTTCATCCACCATGGCCGTCGTAGGCACACCCTTTACCTGTCCTCTATTGAACAGAACAATAGCCTTCGCTGCAGTCCCACTAGCCTGAGAAACCGCTTCCGGAATGTCTTTGGGTCCCTGACAAACGCCAGCCAGATAAACGCCCTGGGTTTGAGTCTCTACAGGCTTTAATTTTGCATGAGCCTCTGAATAAAAACCATTGCGGTCTGACGAGATCCCTAACATTCCTGCTAGTTTTTTAGCACCCTGTTGAGGTTCAATGCTGGTGGCCAACACAACCAGATCAGCTTCTATTTCTGTCTGTTCGCCTAAAGAACCATCATATCCTCTTACCAACAGTCGATTATCACTATCTCCTAAAGGTTCTACCTTAGAAACATGCCCTCTCAAATAATTAGCCCCCATTTGACGGGCTCTTTCATAAAATTCTTCGTAATTCTTCCCAGCGGTTCGCACATCAATATAAAACACATAGCTTTCTGTATCCGGAAACTTTTCATTTAATAAAATAGTATGCTTTGCTGTGTACAAGCAGCATACTTTAGAACAATAGGAGTTGCCGTCATGCCGATCCCTTGATCCAGCACACTGAATAAAAACAATTCGTTTAGGCTCTTTACCATTGGAGGGACGATACATCTTACCCTGAGTGGGACCGGAAGCGTTAAGCATACGTTCCAATTCCAGACTAGTGATCACATCAGGATGGTGCCCATAATGATACTCTCCTAAGTGAGTAGGTTCATTCAGCTCAAATCCTGTTGCTACAATAATGGCTCCATAATCATTTTCAATCAGTTGATCTTCCATTTCGTAGTTAATGGCATCTGTAGGGCAAATTTTCTTACAAACACCACATTTTCCTGTCTTAAAATAAATACAGTTTTTACGATCAAGTACCGGCTTGTTCGGAACAGCCTGAGCAAACAAAGTATAAATTGCTTTTCTCTTACTGTGCCCTTGATCAAATTCGTTGTCTACCTTTGCCGGACATTTTGTTACACACTCGCCACATCCTGTACATCTTTCTTCATCAACGCTGGTAGCTCTTTTTCGGATGGTCACATGAAAGTTTCCAACATATCCGGATACATCCTCCAGTTCAGAGTATGTGTGCAGTGTAATGTTTTCGTGTGTTGCTGCTTCAACCATCTTCGGTGTAAGGATACAGGCGGAACAATCTAATGTTGGGAATGTTTTATCAAATTGAGCCATTTTTCCACCAATCGATGATTCTTTCTCCAGCAGATCTACCGGATAGCCTGCATCAGCAATATCTAAAGCGGCTTGGATTCCAGCAATTCCACCACCAATCACCAAAGCTCTTTTGTTTACTGGTAGGGATTCTGCATGTAATGGCACGGCATAATAACTTTTCGCCACCGCTTTTTTAACTAAATCAATAGCCTTCACGGTAGCCTTCGCTTTGTCTGTGTGTACCCAGGAACAGTGTTCCCTTATATTGGCAATCTCTACATAATATGGGTTTAATCCCTTGCGGTTCATTAATTGCTGAAATGTGGTTTCGTGCATACGTGGTGAACAGGCGCCAATCACTACCCGGTCCAGTTGATGCTCGTCTATGGCATTCCCTATATCTGACTGACCCACTTCTGAACAAAGATACTGAACATCCTGCGTATAAACAACGTGAGGCATCTTTCCGGTGGCTTCCGCCACACGCTCAACGTCCACCATGTTTTTTATATTACTTCCACACCAGCAGATGAAAACTCCGATTTTCAAATGGTTCCCTCCTTTACCTGGTAGTTTTTAACGTCTGAATTTTCTCATGTTGGCAATAACGGCCTGTCGGGGCACTCCTTTGGGTATCACCGGGGAAACATTGGTCCGACCCCTTTCCCTCAGGATCATAGCCCGAAAACCTTCCATTACTTTAGCCGGTTCTATGTCTCGGGGACATCTGCTGGAACATGCCAGACAGGAAGCACAGATCCATAGAGATTTGCTGTTTAAAATTTTTTCGTAAAGACCAAGATTAGTCAGCCACATCATCTGATGAGGCATATAGTCCATTTCTTCTGCAAAGGGACACCCGGAACTACACTTCATGCACTGATAACAGTCCCGCACGTCTTTTCTGATGATATCCGCCAGTTCTTCACGCTGATGACTGGCTGCTGTTTTCTGCGGAATACGCATGTGCCTCCCCCTTTCTCTCAAGGGTTTTCATCCCGCCCATGGCTTTTACAATGGGTACGGTCATGTAATGAATGGGTAGTTTTTCCTCTTTCTCCATGCTTTCCTGGCATTTTTCCAGGTTGTATTTGCATAAGGGGCAGGCTGTAATCATTTGTGTTGCTCCTGCTCTTCGTGCTGATTCAACCAGTTTCAGGCTCATTTGGCGGCTGACCCCTTCTTCCTGACAGGTGTGGTAAGAGCCACAGCAGTCCGTGCTGTATGGATATGTCACTGGCTCCGCTCCCAATGCCCGGACAATGTCTTCCATTAATTGAGGATTTTCACCATCCACCAGGTTAATTTCCTTTTGTGGCCTTAAAAACAAGCACCCATAGTAACTGGCAATCTTTTCGTTCTTTAGCGGTTCCGTCACAGCCTCTTTCAGGCTGTTCATCCCTACCATATCTCTTAGTACTTCCATTAAATGATATACTTCTGTCTGTCCTTTATAATCCATTTCCAGATAATTACCAACTCGTTTTTGGGCTTCTTCATCGTTTTTCATCCGGACGTTGACACGTTTCAGCACATGATAACAGGCACTACAAAGTGTTAGCAACCCATCTTTTTCTTCTTTCTCTGTTTGGTTCAGGGCTCTTACAGATGCCAGTAAACCAACATATTCGTCCTGGGCCATGGGATAAACAGCACCGCAGCATTCCCATTCTTCCAGCTCTTGAGCCTTAATCCCAAGAGCTGCAAGTATTGCTAAGGATTCCTGTTCAAACCCGTCCTCTTTCTGTGCTCTAACGGTACAGCCGGGATAATATCCTAGCATAGCATTCGCTCTCCTTTTTATCAGGATTAACGTTAATCCTTCAGTCTCGGGTTTAGTTTTTCCGGCAGCGGTATAAGAATTGGTGATAACAGCTGTTTGTCGATGCCAGCTTCTTTGAGTTCTTTTTCAAAGGCATCTACATGGCTGACATTCAGCTTGCCACTTTGTCCGTTTGAATCTTTGGCTCTGGCAGCAGCGTTACGGCCGGCTCTTCTGCCCATAACCAGAATATCCAGAAGTGAGTTGCCCATCAAACGGTTTCTTCCATGAATACCGCCGGAAGCTTCTCCAGCAACAAACAGGTTTTCCAAAGTGCTTTCTGCCTGATCATTAATCAACACACCGCCGTTTTGATAATGAAGTGTCGGATAAACCAAAATAGGATCTTTTCGAATATCCACATCAAATCGTGCAAACTGCCGATACATTGCCGGCACCTCTTTTTCAATGGTGCCTTCTCCATGAAGTTCTTCGATCATTGGAGAATCCAGCCAGACACCTGCCATTCCGGAAGGAGCTTTTATTCCATTGCCCCGGGCACATTCCCTGATAATAGCTGAAGCTTCTACATCACGCGTTTCCAGATGGTAAACAAATTGCTCTCCATGAACATTGATAGGGGTGGCTCCCAAACCCCTCACCTTTTCCGTAATCAGGAACCCTTCCACCTGTTCCGGGAAAGAAGCACCGGTAGGATGGTACTGCACCGTATCCATAAAGGCAAGTTTCGCACCAGCACGGTAAGCCAGCACCAGTCCGTCAGCGGTTGCTCCATAATGATTGGATGTCGGGAAGTTCTGCGTATGAAGCCTTCCCATGCCTCCTGTAGCTAAAACAACTGACTTGGCTTTTACTACCATATACTCTTCCGTTTCCATGTTATATAATACAGCTCCGGCTGCTTTTCCGTTATCGTCCAGTAACAGTTCCACAGCTGCACAGAATTCTACCACATTTATATCCCTGCAGATGACTTCGTCCCGTACGGTTCTCATTATTTCAGCACCGGTGTAGTCCCTTGCGGAATGCATTCGCATCCGGGAGGTGCCTCCTCCATGCTTGGTTTTCATATTTCCAGATGAATCTTTATCGAACATACATCCCATTTTTTCGAGCCAGCGAATGACATCCGGAGCATCAGATACCAGCGCATTGACCAGTTCCGGAATGTTGGTGTAATGACCACCGCCCATTACATCCAGATAGTGAATAGCTGGCGAGTCTGTCGGCTTGTCCGCCGCCTGAATACCTCCCTGTGCCATCACTGTATTGGCATCACCAAAACGCAGCTTGGTTGCCATCATCACGTCAGCTCCCGCTTCATGAGCCATTAATGAGGCAGCTGCTCCGCCACCGCCACCACCAATCACCAGCACATCCACTTCTTTGTCCGGCTGATTCACATCAAACTGGCTTCGGTCCATGCGGGCGTATGCCTCCAATATGTCTGCCACCTCATGAGGGAACCGGTCACCTTTATTGGGACCTACTTTTGCTTCTCGAAATTGTTCCTGAATATAGTCAGGATGATGATTTTTCAACACGTCCTGCTTTTCTTCCGGAGTCATTCTTGGGTAATCATGTCCCAGCCGCTGAGGTCTGGTTGCTTCCACCTTCTTAATCAGCTCGCGCATTTCAGGTGTATAACTCATTCTTTCCTGCCTCCTTATTCGATATCCCGATTGTTGTATTTATCAACCAATTCTTCTCTGCTGGCATTCATCAGCTGATCCATTTCGGCGTCATATTTTCCTTCTTCAATTTCCTTCAGACGGTCCTGCAGATGCTCTGCTCCAGGTACCAGGTAGCGACTGTGTAACCTTCTGCTCAAAAGTGCCACCTTGTACTGAAGAATATTAGCAGGACACTTAGTTGCACACAGGCCACACATCAGACAGTCAAAAGACTCATCCGCAGCTTTTGAGATCTCTCCCCTGATGGCATGGGCAATATACTTCATGACTTTTATATCCTGGGGACATACATTACTACAGGCGTTACATCCCACACACTTAGTAATCTCCGGGAAGGTTTCTGCCAGCTGATCCGTATCACCCTGTAATTCATCCAGCTGATACTGTACTTTATGTGCCGGATAAAAAGGTATCTGGGTCAGATACATATCATTTTCCACCTTTGTCTGACAGGCCAGTCCCACCTTCAATTCATGGTCTCCTGCCACCCTGTAGACAGTGGAGCAGGCACCACAAAAACCAGCTCGACAGCCACAGCCTCTGATTAACGTATAACCGGCATACTCAAAACCCTTCATGATTGTAAGTGAATCCGGAACCGTGTATTTCTTTCCCATAATATAGATATCCACCATATTTTGGCCCTGAGACTTTTCCTGATTCTTAACATCCTTTGTCACCGATAACCCTCCTCTGCTTATATAAAGCTTACCTGGTTTTTCAGGTCTGCCAGCGCTTCTGCTTTGCGCTGATTGTAAAGCTTTTTATTATTCTCAAACAAGTTATTTCCTTCCGTATCAATAGTCACCACCAGTGGTCCAAACTCTTTGATACGACAAACCCACAATGCTTCCGGCATACCAAGTTCCAACCATTCCACCCGTTCTATTTCTTCTACCTGATCTGCTATGGAAACTGCACAGCCTCCGGGGATCATGCAGTGAACTACTTTATTATCCCGACAAGCTTCAGCTGTTTGGTCTCCCATTCCTCCCTTGCCAACCATCAGACGAATTCCGGTGGACTCCATAAATTCTTTTGCCAGTTTTTCCATCCGCATACTGGTAGTCGGGCCTACAGAAATCATTTGATAACTGCCGTCTTCATTCTTTTTCACAATGGGACCGGCATGAAAAATAGCTCCATCCTTTAGATCCACCGGCATTTCATTGCCCTTTTGAATTAAATGTTTATGGGCTGTATCCCGGCTGGTTACGATGTGACCATTTAGGTAGAATATGTCACCAATCTTAAGCGCTTCCATTTCATCTCTTTTTAAAGGTGTACTCAATATTTTCTTCATAGCGATACCCCCTTGTGCGACAATATTTCATAGGATCCGTCTTTTTTAAATCGAATGGTCCCTTTGCGATGCACCCAGCAGCCTACACTTACAGCCGTGGCAATCGTTGCCGGGTGTCTGGCAGCCGTTTCCAGATGAACCCCCATGACAGAAGTTTTTCCAGATATTCCCTGAGGTCCAAAACCAATTCGATTTATGCCCGCTTCCATGGCTTTTTCCATTTCAGCAGCTTTTGGATTTTGATTTTGACTGCCAATGGGCCGGAGAATGGCTTTTTTGGAAAGCAAGGCAGCATTTTCCATGGAACCTGCAATGCCAACACCTACTATTAAAGGAGGACAGGCATTGATGCCCTTTTCCACCATGGCATCATATACGAATTCAGCAACTCCTTCATATCCTGCAGAGGGCATCAGCGTTGTGGCTCTTCCTGGCATGCTGCTGCCGCCGCCAGTCATGTAAAGGTGTATTTCCACTTCGTCACTGTCATCAGCAATATCCCAGTGAAGAAACGGCGTTCTCTCCCCCGTATTATCGCCGGTATTTTCTTCATCAAAAATGGATACAGCGTTGGGTCGAAGCGGAGCATCCAGGGTGGCTTTTTTAACGGCATCTTCCAATATCTTCTTTAGCTGAAGCTGGTAGGGGTAATTCGACCCAACTTTAACGAAGAAATTGATAACGCCTGTGTCCTGACAAATAGGCCGATCCAGTTCAATGGCTTTTTCCAAGTTTTCGAACATGGAGCGGTATATTTCCTTTGCCATCTCCTGGTCTTCCTCGTCCCTCATTTCAGCCAGTTTTTGCAACACATCATCCGGTAAGCGTTTTCCTGCCATGGAAATAAATCTAGCCATTACATCTGTCATTTCAATCATAAGCGCATTTTGAGTCATGCAAATCCTCCTTTTCTATGTTATATTATTTTTAAAAAGCAATAATTGGATCCAATATCCATATATACCATCATACTTTTATCCATCAGCTTTGTCAATAATTTATCAATCCTTTTTCGTCACAAATATTCAAAAGATGAATTTTATTCGGATATTTTCTGCTGTATTCTTTGACATTACAGATTATAACAGCTATTATAAACTTGATATGGTAATCCCACCTATGTTAGTATTAGGCAACAATGACTAATTTTTATCGAAAGAAGGATATTATATGGTTAACCAAATTCGAATCATGCCTGTAAGAGAACGAGTCGCTTCTGAACTTCGAAAAGCAATTCTGACAGAAGCTTTTCCGCCGGGAACCGAGCTGACACAAAGCAAAATTGCCGAAATGCTGGGTGTGTCAAGAATGCCGGTGCGAGAAGCGATCCAAATGCTTTCGTCTGAAGGACTCATTGAGATGAGGCCCAACAGAAGTGCCATTGTCCAACAAGTCCCCGACGCCTTTATCCGGGACCACTTTGACCTCCGAATTCTACTGGAATGCGAAGCTGCTGCCAGAGCATGTGTTAACATAACCGATTTTAATCCTTTGTTGGAAGTTCATGCCCATCACAAAGAGTCAGTAGAGTCTGGTCAGATGGAAGACATCCAGAATACGAACCAGTCTTTTCATATGCTCCTTTGGGATGCCGCCGGGAATAGCAGGCTTAAAAATCTGCTGATGCAACTGTGGAATGGTGTTGCTATCAGCCGCCCAAGTGACAGCATCCTGCACTTACATGATGAGCATGATCAAATCGTTGAAGCTGTTATGAATCAGGATCCTGAATCGGCCAGAGATGCAATGAAAAAACACCTTGAACGCAGCATGCAGGATATATTGAACCGTCAGATATATCAAAAGAAATAATTGTCCAACTGTTAATGAATTATTTAACATTTTTTGAATAATACAGCAAAACCCGCCAAAGGCGGGTTTTAATCATATTTTTAGTAAAAAAAAGATATGCTGGTTTCTTATTTCCCCATACGGAAACAAGACCGGCATATCTAACTTTTCACTGTTATTGCCAGCAGATGGAAGTCTGCCTAAACAACAGTCCAGCTAAATACAGTATGGTCACTATGCACAATTCATCAGAATGATATGACAGCAAATATTCTATTTTCAAAATATTTGTTTAATATGATAACAATTTCCACGCTTCCTGTCAAGTAGTCAATTGCACTTTTTTGTGCCTGGCTTTATGACATCAGTCATTTTTATCCGTGATATTCATCCTGATACCAGAATTTATTTTTTAGCGCATACTTTTTGTATTAACAAATTTTTCATGCCAGCTCAGGGCCCGGCTCATTTGGTGGGGAGTATGAGGTGCTTCATTTTGTATATTCTTCAGGTAATTATTCAGCAACTCTTTATAGTCAGGATGAGCGCAGTTTTTGATGATTGTTTCTGCACGCTGAATTGGACTTAGCCCTCGAAGATCAGCAAGACCCTGCTCCGTGACAATCACGTTAACATCATGTTCCGTATGATCCACATGAGACACCATGGGAACGATAGCAGAAATATCACCATTTTTCGCTATGGAAGGCGTTGTAAAAATACTAAGATAACCGGCTCGCGTGAAATCACCAGATCCGCCAATTCCGTTCATCATCTTAGACCCCATGATATGAGTCGAGTTAACATTCCCAAAAATATCTGCTTCGATGGCCGTATTCATTGCAATCGAACCGATCCGTCTGATTATTTCCGGGTTGTTACTGATTTCCATAGGACGAAGCAGCACTTTTTCCCGATACTCCTCTAACTTTTGGTAGAATCGTTTAAAACCATCAGGTGATAATGTTAGTGATGTACCTGACGCAAAGCGAAAGGTGCCTTCGTCCAGCAAGTCCAGCACGTTATCCTGAATCACCTCCGAATAAAAGACTAAATCTTTGAATTCCGAATCGGAAATCCCTTTCAGAACTGCATTAGCAACACTCCCAACGCCTGATTGCAAGGGGAGAAGGTTGTGAGGGAGGCGTCCTTCTTCTACTTCTTTTTCAAAAAAGCCGATTAAGTTCCTGGCAATTTTGCTGCTGTTTTCATCAACAGGAGCAAAACCAATCGGATCATCCTCCTGATCTGTAATCACAATGGCTTTAATTTTATCAGGTTCTACCTCGATATAGGGTTTACCTATCCGATCTACAGGGTTTACCAGTGGAATAGGTTTTCGGTTCGGTGGATCTTCCGGCTGGTAAATATCGTGAATTCCACAGAGATCCAATGGTTTTCCGGTATTAATTTCTACTATGATCTGTTCTGCTTCGCTGCAAAAAACCGGACTGGCTCCAACAGATGTAGTGGGAACAATGTATCCTTCCTCAGTTATTTGCGCTGCTTCTATCAAAGCAATATCAACTTTTCCATAAAACCCATATCGAATTTGCTGTGCAAAATGACTTAGATGAATATCTGTGTAGTGAACGTCTCCACTGTTCAAGGCTTTTCTCATTGAATTATTGGTTTGGTAAGGCATTCGTTTATTGATAATACCTGCTTCTGCCATAATTCCATCAAGCCCCTGGCCTACAGAAGCACCAGTGTAAAGATTGATCCGAAAATCATCGTCATCACGTACCATTTCTACCAGAGCCTCCGGCACTGCTTTAGGATAGCCTGTTGGTGTGAATCCGCTGGTACCTACGGTCATTCCTGTTTTAATCATTGAAGCGGCCTCTTTTGCTGATTTAATTCTGCTGCGAAGGCTTGTACATTTAACTCTTTCTTCCACGTCGTCAACCTCCTCATTATTCTTAGTTCTTCAAATGCCTAAATATAAAAAAAGATATGCACGAATCATTTCTTTTTATATTAAAAGAAAGTCCTCGGCATATCTAACCTTCACCTGCTACTATAAAGCAAGGGTTTTTTGCTTTCGGTAACAGTCTGGCTAAATTGTAAAGATGTACCCATCTTTGTTATTAATATAACAATCAATTTGCCATCCGTCAATCATTTTATTAATATTTTTATTTTTGCTATGACCCCAGTCAAATTTTCCTTTGGTAAACCTAATCTTTATCGTTGTCCAGTTTGTCATCCAGTACAGCACAGTACCGGAGATGACAGTTTTTTAATGCTGTAAGTAAAGCTTTTTTTGCAGAACCAAAGTAATTGTCATTGAACATTTCTTCTATATCCTCTATTTGAAGCAAATTTCTGCCTTGCAGCGCATTCCTCACAAAGGACTTGGAAACATCCGTAATCATAGAACAATCCGCTTCAATAATCACTCCTGTTTCTCGCTCAACTCTCAGGCCAACAGCAATAATTTTATAGAGCTGTGCTGCCGTTGTGTTTTCCGGAGGCTTTGCATATCCACTGATAAAAATTTCTTTTTCTTTCAGTTTAACCACCTGCTTCTCTCGATTTTGATAATATCCTAGCAATATCCGGCATAAATGTCAATTCCCGACTGTATTATTAAATTACCGTTATTAAATTACTTTAGTTCTGTCTCTTTTGCTTTTTACTGAAGCACACCAAAGGTTACGCTCATTATATTTCGGCAATTATATAAACAGGTGTCTTAGCAGAGGTAGTCATCGGATAAATGGTTTTGGCGGATCCGATTCCTGTGTTCTTTTTGAAACAATCACCATCACGACAATTGAGACAATGGCTGCCGGCACCATGGAAATATAAAGGCCGTCCCATATAGCCCAATCCAATGCAAGTCCTGCTTCAATTATTTCTTCCTCAAAATTGGCCTCTCGGGTATATGGAAAAACCAGCAAAAAGAATGCAATCCATGATGCAATTCCTGAGAAGAAAGAAGCCACCGCACCTTTTGAGTTGGCTTTTTTCCAGAAAAAACCCAGAACGAAGGGAGCAAAAACTGTACATAGTTGCAATGATCCGGAAAAAACAATAAGACGATATACAGTTTCAAAGTAAAGTGCAATGGCTAAGGCTGTAATCATCGTAAGAGGTATCGCAATCCTTACAGCTTTCAGTTCTTGCTCCTTTGATGCTTCAGGACGGAAATACTTATATAAATTATGGCCTGCCATCGTGGCGGAGATCAATGTCGTATTGCCAACAGTACTAATAATCGCACCAGCCAGAGATACAACAAACAGAGTAGCCGCCCAGGGAGGAAGGAAATTATCCGCAACCCAGGGAAGCACCATCTCCACTGTATTTAATGGTAGTTCCAATCCCCAAGTAAACATGGCAATACCTATCGTAACAGGAATCATTCCCAGCGTCAGGTAAAGGAATCCACTGAAAACAAACCCTTTCACCGCCACTTTTTCATCCTTTGCCGCCAATACACGTTGCAGAATAACCTGACTGGGAACATCACCAAGACCCAGGGCAGCCCAGGCAGAGATATAAAAGGCAATTCCCAGGAGTCCGGTATACCATAAGTACCCACCTTCATCGGCTGCAACTGGAGTAACGGCGAAGGTCGGCAATTCCAACCAATTATCCGCTTCCGAAAAAAACACATCCCAGCCACCTATTTCCCCGATCACTACCGGAAGCATCACAAACAAACCAATGATAATTAGGGCCAGTGCAACAACATCCACTCTTGACAGCGCCCAAAGCCCTCCATAGTAGGTTACAATTATCATGACAAAAGAAGCCGTTATAATGGCTCCCGCCATACTGAATCCAGTAGTTAGAAAAACAATCACACCAAGTGCCACTAATTGTCCACCCAGCCAACCAATAGCCGCCAGCATTTGAACAATAAGATAAAGCATACCCATTTTTTTACCAAAGCGCTCGTTCATGAAGTCCACCACTGTAGTATAACCAGATTTTCTCAGTTTGTTTGCAAATAGAAACCCTACCAGGAACATCATCAGCACTGGCGCAAAGGGATCAAAAATAATTGCCTGAAAGCCTCCTACATATGCTTCACCTGCCGCACCCATCATGGCTCCTGCACAAATCCAGGTGGCGCAAATGGATGGCACTAAAAAAGGAAGGCTTAGTTTTCTTCCAGCCAAAGCAAGATCGTCAGATTCCTCGATCCGGCCCGAATATCGGAATCCCATATAAAGTATAAATAGAATAAATAGTCCAAGAAGAACCAGTATCCAGTTTGCTGACTGAAACACCTCGATGTAGTCACGTTCTGCTACCTGAAGTGAAGCCGTGTAAATAAAAGACATCAACCCACCTCCTTTGGTTAGTTCAATACGATAAATTTTCTGGAACATTTTTCATATTACACGTTTATTCTTATATCTACAAGGAAATTCATGAAAAAAACACTCCTAAATCGAATTAGGAGCGCCTGATCTTAATTACTCAACTTTCGCAGAGCGAAAATGGCAGATAAGCCCTGATATACCTGGGCAGATCCTCTATCCACTGATGTAGTTGACACATAATTGCTTTGCGAAGTCGTTTGCTGGTCTGCTCCAT
>QYZZ01000043.1 GCA_003838145.1 Tindallia sp. MSAO_Bac2 | reverse complement strand
GCAGGGGGTCACAGGTTCGAGCCCTGTTGCGCCCACCATTTAGGCCCGGTAGTTCAGTTGGTTAGAATGCCAGCCTGTCACGCTGGAGGTCGAGGGTTCGAGTCCCTTCCGGGTCGCCATTTCAAACCTATTATAACTATTAGATCTGATAGTGTTTGATTTTGATCAATTCTGAGTTATAATAGTATTTGTAAATGAATTTGAAGTGGTAAGTAAAATGAATATGCGGGTGTGGCGGAATTGGCAGACGCACTAGACTTAGGATCTAGCGGGCGACCGTGGGGGTTCAAGTCCCTCCACCCGCACCACAACTATTAATTAAGTTTATATAGATGCGGAAGTGGCTCAGTGGTAGAGCATCGCCTTGCCAAGGCGAGGGTCGCGAGTTCGAATCTCGTCTTCCGCTCCACCTTATGACCCATTAGCTCAGTTGGCAGAGCACCTGACTTTTAATCAGGGTGTCCCGCGTTCGAGTCGCGGATGGGTCACCATTTATATGGCGGCATAGCCAAGGGGTAAGGCAGAGGTCTGCAAAATCTCTATCCCCAGTTCAAATCTGGGTGCCGCCTCCAGAATATGCGCTCATAGCTCAGCTGGATAGAGCGTCTGACTACGAATCAGAAGGTCTGGGGTTCGAATCCCTATGAGCGCACCATCAACAGAGACTGGCATACTCAAAAAATGCCATATTGGTGCCATCTTATTAAAAGGATGGCACTTTTGTGTTGTAAGCATATAAATAGAAATTATAAACATAATAATATTAAATACTAGCTATATACATATCATCTTTTATATATAAAAATTACGGCAAGCCTCTGGATATACTTCCAGGGGCTTTTTTGGAATATTAATCAAAGTGGTTATTAAAAATATTCAGCTGGATGCCGTGATTTCTACTAAAAACCTTTATGTTTACATCAATAAGGATATCTTGAAAACACGAAACTCACATCCCGTTGAAAGGCAAGACGTTTCTGATAAGAAAATACAAGCGGTCTTGGATACCAACATTAGTTAATTATCGAAGAAGGTCGGTTAGAGTCAGTAATATGTCCACTTTCGGCTAGAAGCTAAGAAAGCAAAGCTGTAGATCGAACAATGAACGCCATACTTGATTGATCCGGGTATTTATAATCAATGGGAAAGCCATCGGATAACTAACATATGTACAGATAGAAATAGAATAGGAAATTAATAAAAATTTTGTTGATAGGTGCATAAAATCATTATGAATTTATTTAACCAATAAGCTCGAAAAGAGAGAATAATTGCTTGTTCGGGCAATCGAGTAATCGATTTACCAAAAAACTATTATAATAGGTGGATTGTTAAAAATAATAAAAAATTTCAGAAAGCAGTAAATGGAAGTAAAGTGGAGTAAAACAGAGAAATAACCTGTTTATTTTAAATTCAAAGGATTAATCTAACTTGACGCACATAAGCTCGAAAGCTATAATTGTGAAAACGATTACACAATTCGTTTAAAATTATTCAGTGAAGAAAGGGAGGATTATTTTATGCAAAGAAAATTATTATGTCTGGTTGTGGTTCTTAGTCTAGTGTTTATTGGATTGGCAGGATGTGGTGACCCGGGAGATGAGACGATTAACATTGCTTTTGGAGGTGCTGGATCGGCAACATCAGCTTATATTGTTGCTGTTGGATATTCAGATATTATTAACTCACAAGTTGATGGTGTTAATATCACAGTTGAAGAAACTGGGGGCGGCGTTGATAATGTTAATATGATTCAATCCGGTGAATTGGATGGCGGTGTAGCGAACTCAGTTGCATCTTATTCAGCGTACCGCGGGATAAATGAATACGCTGATGAAGAGCCATTCGAAAATCTTGCTTCTTGGGTGCCTCAGTATACTTGGCCCTTGCAATTAGTTGTTCCTGAAGACAGTGATATTCAAACCATTTATGACTTAGCTGGAAAAAGCGTAGGTGTGGATGAAGTTGGTCGAGGAGCAGAAGTATCAATCAGAGATACGTTAGAATCAATTGGTATGAGTTATGAAGATTTCAATGAATATCACGTTACAATGGGCGAATCACTAGATATGCTGAGGACAGGTGACTTAGATGCAGCATTTTTTGGAACTGCTGCACCAACATCAATTTTAGTTGAATTTGGAACAACTCAAGACTTCAGAATGATAAGTTTGTCCGAGGAAGACATGCAAAAAGTTGGCGACAATTTCCCATACTATTTTCCTAGTACAATTCCAGCTGGAACTTATGATGGGATAGATGAAGATGTAAGAGCGATTGCTGGTTATACAAATGCATTTTTACACATTGATTTACCAGAAGATGCAGTTTATGAAATGACAAAAGCTGTTTGGGAGAATACTGACAGACTAATTGAGGCGCATCCGAGCCAACAACTATTATCCCTTGACATGATTCCTGACTTAGATGATACTGTACCTCTTCACCCAGGTGCACGCAGGTACTATGAAGAAGTAGGAGCAATCGACTAATAACATTGGTGCAGCTGTGTCCTGGTAACGACTGGCACAGCTGCGCACCTTATAATAAATAATATTTGGAGGAAAGCTTATGAATGCAATATTAACGGATTTTAAAAACCGCAGTATTCGGGAAAACATAACTTTTGTGTTGGCTTTCGCCTTGGCAGGTATACATCTCTATACGCTAAGGTATATTTCGTTTCCTCCTCATGTACAATTGGCGATATTTCTGTCGTTTATATTAACGCTTACTTTTTTAATTAAAAAAAGCAAGTACTTAATAATAGATCTAACGTTTATTTTTCTTAGTCTTGCCCCATTGATCTATCTAATTGTTAAGTACAGAGATATTATTCGACGGCCTACCCTTGCCACAGATCTTGAGGTGGTTCTAAGTGTCATGCTTCTTGTTGCTGTCTTAGAAGCTAGCAGAAGATGTGTTGGTCCTGTCATTGCGATTATTAGCATAGGATTTATTGCATATGCTTTTATGGGACCATACTTACCGGGAATATTCGCCCATAGAGGATTTAGTTTGGCGAGGTTTACCAGTACTATTTATATTACAACTAATGGTATCTTTGCAACGCCTTTACGAGTTGCTGCATCAATGATTTTTACGTTTATTCTTTTTGGGTCTATGTTAATGAATGCAGGTGTTGATAGTTTTTTTACAAAAATTTCAAAAAAGATGGCTAGCGGATTGCGAGGAGGACCTGCAAAAGTTGCAGTTATTATCAGTGGTTTATTTGGGACTGTTTCAGGCAGTAGTGCGGCAAATGTAGTGACAACGGGACAGTTAACCATTCCAGTCATGAAAAAAGCCGGGTATAAACCCGAGTTCGCTGCTGCAGTAGAATCTGCTGCATCAACAGGAGGAGCATTGATGCCTCCTATTATGGCAGCTGGTGCATTTATTATAGCCGAATTAACTGAAGTTCCATATAGGGACGTTGTTATAGCTGGCGTAATTCCAGCACTCCTATTCTACCTAGGAATTTTTACTTCTGTCCATTTTGAGGCGGTTAGGTTGAAGTTAGGATATGCAAATCTGCCAGATCAAAATGACGATGCAAAAAAAAGCGTTCTCAAAGATTTTCACTTGATCATCCCGTTTATGCTCCTTATTTATTTGATAATGATCTATTATCCTGTTCTAAGAGCTGCACTGTATGCGATGATTGCTTTGGTCATATTAAGCATCATAAATCCTTACTGCAAATATGGATTGAAAAATATTGTGGACGGGTTTGCAGAAGGTGCTCAAAACACTATTGGTGTAACAACTGCCTGCGCTTGTAGCGGAATAATTATAGGGATAATAGGAGCTACTGGTTTCGGTCTGAAGTTTTCCAGCTTTATACTGCGAGATGGAACTCCATACATGTTAGCGATTTTTTTAACAATGGTTATTGTGATTATTCTCGGTATGGGACTACCGGGAGTAGCTGCTTATATAGTTGGGATTTCAGTCGCAGGTCCAATTTTAAACAGACTGGGAATTGATCCTTTGGCCGCACATCTATTTGTTTTTTATTTTTCTAATATGGCTGTGATCACTCCGCCTGTAGCCATAACCGCTTATGCAGCATCGGGTTTGGCGAACTCAGACCCATTTAAAACAGGCGTTCAAGCAGCATTGATTGCTTTGCCAGGGTTTATTGTGCCTTTCATATTTATTCAGGAGCCTGCATTGCTTTTAGAGGGTGAACTGTTATCAATGGTCATACCCATTTTTACTGCTTCAGCTGGAGTCTTTAGTTTAGCTGTAGGAGTTGTGGGTTGTTTTATAAGCCCGCTTGCAAAGGTTAATCGCTTTGTTTTTATAATTGGTGGGTTGTTTATGATTGCTGGGTCTGGTTTGACCGATATTATTGGTTTAGCAATTATTGCAATAGCAATGGTGCTAAATTATAAAAAGTACAAATCAAAAGGGAGTGTGCAAGATGGGAATGACAATAACAGAGAAGATTCTGTCGAGAATTATGGATAAACCTGTTAAAGCAGGAGAAACTATTTATCCTGAACCCGATATGACGATTGTTCATGACGGATATGTGGTTCCGTTATATAATGATCTTCAAAATTTAGGAGTTAAAGAAATCATCAATCCGGAAAAAATGATGTTTGTGACTGACCATGAAGTATTTCCAGTTAGCCAAAAAGCAGCTGACAAAAGCAAAAAAATTAAAGAGATAGCAAAAGAGCTAAAAATTGGCAAACACTACGATAGTGGAAGAGGTGGAATTGGTCATGTTGCCCCTGTTGAAGATGGTTACATTAAACCGGGTATGTTTATAAAAGCTTATGATACACACTGCCCAAATTTTGGTGCTGTAGGGGCGCTGGCTTTTCCCATTTTTGGAGATGTTCTTTCGGTTGCCGTTAAGGGCTCTACATGGATTACTGTTCCTGAAACAATAAAAATCGTGTTGGCAGGTAAACTTAAAGAAGGAGTTACTATAAGAGATTTATCTCAATATATTATTAGTAAAATTGATCCGGAAATAGCAAACTATTCTGTTATTGAATTTGCAGGACCAGCATTAAATGAAATTAGCATAGATGGGAGAATGACTCTTTGTAATGTACCTCTTGAGATTGGTCCAAAATCAATTATATTTCCATCTGATGACATAACTAAAAATTACTACAAAGGAGAAATTGAAGAGGTTTACTCAGATGAAGATGCAAATTATAAAGAAACTTTTCAATTTGATCTATCATTGATAAAGCCTCAAGTAAGTTTGCCTTCAGCTCCGGAGAATGTAGTCGATGTAGACCAAGTTATCGGTAAAAATATAACACATGCATTTATCGGGAGTTGTGCTTCCGGAATGATTGATGATATGAGGATGGCCGCATCAATTCTAAAAAACAATAAAATACATTCGGACGTTAATTTATATATTGTTCCTGCGTCGCAGGAAGTTTATTCTAAAATGGCACAAGAAGGCCTTGTAGATATTTTTATTAAAGCTGACAGTATAATTTTGCCTCCTGGTTGCGGGCCTTGTGCTGGGGGTAAAATAGGAACTCTTGCGAAAAACGAAGTTTCTATCAGTACTGCAACACGGAATGATCCTGGAAGGATGGGTGGTGGAAATAGTAGTGAATTATACTTGGCCAGCCCTTTAACGGTTGCAGCATCGGCAGTGAATGGAAAAATAACCAACCCGAGTAATTATTCTTCGAGGAGGGACGTTTATGATTTATAAAGGAAGATGCTGGAAATTTGGAGATGATATTGGAATTGACAGCCATATCATGCCATTGAAATATACTTTGGAAAGAATAAGTGACCCAGAAATTCTGAAAAATCACGTAATGGAAGAAGTGGATCCAGAATTTCATAAAAAAGTTAAGCCGGGTGATATAATTATAGCTGGGAAAAGGTTTGGACATGGAAACCCACACCTTCAAGGATTTTTGGGTTTAAAAGGATTAGGATTGGCAGTTTTGGCAGAGTCTATTCCAAGAGGAACAATTAGAATAGCTGTTTTTTCCGGAGTGCCTATGTTGCCGTTTTGTGAAGATATTACGAAAAATGCTGATGATGGAGACTATCTTGAAGTGGATTTTTTAAACGGATCAGTTAAAAATATTTCTAAAAATAGTAGCCTTAATTATGAACCTTTAGATAAAAAAATTCTGGAGATAATTGAAAATGGAGGAATGAAACAATATTTACAAACTCAAATTAAGGGTGAATCCAGTGATAGCTGAATTTTCGAAATTAGATGTAACGACAATTTATGAAGCGGTTGGCGAAAAATATATTCTCGATCCTTTCATCAAGCCTATCGCTTCAGATATGAGGTTTTGTGGAAGGGCATTCACAGTCAGGAATAAAATGAGCGACTCGTTCCCAATTTTAAAAGCTCTTGAAATGGCGAAACCCGGTGAAGTTATTGTTGCTGACGCTGGAGATTCAATTTTCTCAACTGTTTGGGGAGGGAGTAGTTCACGTGTAGCCAAAATGAAAAATCTGGCAGGTTTTTTAACAAATGGTGCAGTACGGGATTACAGAGAAATTGTTAATATAGGGTTACCTGTTTTTTCAAGAGGACTATATGCAAAAGGAACTAAAAAACAATTTTTTGGTGAATATAAAATCCCGCTTCAAATTGCAGGCGTCGAAGTATTAAACGGTGATATAATAATCGGTGACATTGATGGCGTCGTAGTAGTGCCGCAAAAAAGAGAAAAAGAATTACTAACGAAAGCACAACAGCAGATGCAAAAAGAAAATGAAATATTAAATCGAATCAATCAAGGCGAAAGCCTACTGGAAATACTTGGATTATAATTATTTGTTTTGTGATAATATAAAACAAAATGATTAAAGGAGCACATCGATATGAAAAAAACAACGATTAGTGATGTTGCTAAAATGGCCAATGTTTCTACAGCTACTGTATCTAGAATATTAAATGGAAACAAAAAAGTAAATCCGGCAATGAAAAAAGAAGTATTAAATGCAATAGATGTGCTCAATTACAAACCGGATAATGTAGCAAGAAGTTTAAGAAGCAAAGGTTCAAATATTTTAGGGTTCATTATACGGGATATTTCAAATCCAAACTATGCAATTATATGCAAAGGTGCTGAAAAAATTGCTCGGAAGCACAATTATAATATGATCTTGTGCAATTCTTTTGGAGTCGTGGAAAATGAAAAAGAACACATAGATCTATTAATTCAGCAAAAGGTTGCTGGTGTTGCAATTTACATGGCAGACGATAGCATTAATACCATTCAGCCATTGCTGGATAACAACATACCAGTTGTGCTGATTGACAGTGAAATAGAAGGCGTTCAACTTCCTCGGATTAGATCGAATTCATATAAAGGCACATATGAAGGTGCGAAATATCTTTTGAATTTAGGGCATGAAAGAATTGCTGCACTAGCTGGAAATGAAAATGTATTTGCAGGAAGGGAAAGATTGGCAGGATATGTGGATGCGATGATGGAGTTCGAAAAAGAACCGTTATACTACACTGGTGGTTTTAGTAAAGAACTTGCATATGATCAGACGATGGAAATTCTTGAGATAAAGCCAAAAGTGACTGCAATTTTAGCTGCCAGCAATCAACTTTCGTTAGGTTCATTGTTAGCTTTGAAGAATCGAGAGGTTAAAATTCCAAAAGACATATGTTTTTTGGGTTTCGATAACGATGACTTTTTCAGCTTGACCGATCCTCCAATTTCTATTATCAATAGATCAGTTGAACAAATGGGAAGCAGTGCCATGAATATTCTTATCAGCAGTATACGTAATAAAAATACTGACAACAAACCAACCATCTATCTACCAATTGAAATAAATCATCGTTATTCATGTATACCAGTTAATCAAAT
Organism: Tindallia sp. MSAO_Bac2; assembly: GCA_003838145.1. Classification (GTDB taxonomy): domain Bacteria; phylum Bacillota; class Clostridia; order Peptostreptococcales; family Tindalliaceae; genus Tindallia. The sequence goes on along the minus strand of QYZZ01000043.1, from coordinate 125,014 downwards.
GGGAGGTTTCAAAAAGTGACTCAACGAAATAGTTTAAAAAGCATCATAAATGATGCAAAAAAACCTATTATTATGCCTGGAGTTTATGACTGCATAAGTGCGAAAATAACAGAAGAAAGCAATTTTGAAGTATGTGCGGTAACAGGGAATGGTCTTTCGGCAAGTTTGATTGGTGAGCCTGACATTGGGTTATTAAGTTTTGGTGAAGTTTTGAATGAAACAAGAAATATTGCTCAATCTGTATCAATTCCTGTTATTGCAGATGCAGACACCGGTTATGGGAATAATCTTAATATGATTCGGACCGTTAAAGAGATGGAAAAAGCAGGCTTGGCAGGAATTTTTTTTGAAGACCAGGTTTTTCCCAAAAAATGCAGCTACATAGGCGGCGATGATTTACTGGAAGAGAAAGAAACATTTATGAAAAAGGTTAAGGCTGCAAAATGGGCAGTAGAATCAAATAACTTTCTCTTGATTGCTAGAACGGATGCATTGGTATCAGGTACTATCGAAGATGCGATTGATCGGAGCAATTCGTATGGGAAATCAGGAGCTGACGTAATCTTTATTGTTGGGATAAAAAGTATACAGCAGTTGGAATATATTGTACAGCAAGTAGAATACCCAGTTATGATCAATATAAATGAAGGAGAATCGCTTAGTTCTTTTTCCTATGACGAGATATCGGAGAAAGGCGTTAAGTTGATTATGTATCCTAATTCTGTAAGAGGAGCGGTCTTGCAAGTGACAAGACAAGTTTTAAGTAATTTGAAGGAAAAAGGTGACACGCGCGATATTGAATCTATTATAGCGAGGTCCAAAGATTTCAATCATTTAATGGATTTAAAAGAAATGCTCAGAATTGAAAAAATGTTTGAATAAGAAGGGATGATCTTATGGTCTTGAAAGGTGTAAAAATCATTGATTTAAGCAGAGTTTTAGCAGGTCCATACTGTACTATGATATTAGCTGATTTAGGCGCTGAGGTAATCAAGGTTGAAAACCCTGGAATAGGGGATGATTCGCGAAGTTTTGGTCCTTTTAAAGATGGAGAAAGTCTTTATTTTAATGGAATCAACAGAAATAAAAAAAGCATAGAACTAAACCTTAAGGATGAAAATGATCGCATGGCTTTCTTGGATTTAGTCAAAGATGCTGATGTAGTCGTTGAAAATTTTAGACCTGGAACCATGAAAAAACTGAAAATTGGTTATGAGACGATACAGAAAATCAACCCTGGAATAATCTACGCAGCAACATCGGGTTTTGGTCAAACTGGCCCCGAAAGCGAGAAGCCAGCTTATGACTTAATTATTCAAGCTCTTGGAGGTATGATGAGCATAACTGGAGAAGAAGGGGGCAGTCCTACTAAAGTGGGTTCTTCCATTGCGGATATTAATGCAGGGATGTTTACTGCAATTGGAATTATTTCTGCATTATTCCATAGAGAAAAAACAGGAGAAGGACAAATGGTTGACGTTTCAATGCTCGATTGTCAAGTGGCTGTGCTTGAAAATGCAATTGCTAGATATCTCACTACACAAGAAGATCCTAAACCAATCGGGAACCGGCATCCAACAATATCACCATTTTCTATGTATCCTACAGCAGATGATTATATCGTCGTGGCAGCGGGTAGCCCGAAACTGTGGGGAAGTTTCTGCGATGCAATTGGAAGAAAGGATTTATTTCAAGATCCAAGATTTGCTGATAATCAACTTCGAACAGAGAATATTCAAGAGTTAGATGAAATAATCGCACCGATTTTTGAGCTTAAGACAACACAAGAATGGATGCAGATTCTTGAAAGTAAAGGTATTCCATGTGCACCAGTCAACAGAATAAGTGATGTTATGGAGAACAAACAACTTAAAGCGCGAAATATGATTGAAGAAATTGATCATCCAATATTAGGTTCGTTAAAAATGGTTGGAACACCGATTAAACTAAGTAAAACACCGGGTGGAATAAGAAGAAATGCACCAAAACTAGGGGAGCATAACGATGAGATATTATTAAAATGACCAAAAGAACTGTCTTCGAAAGCGGAATAATGGATAAATCTAGAAAGAGAGTGTTCATATGAATGAAAGGATCGAAAAGGTTGATATTTTAGAAATGAGCATCGCTAAGATCCATTCCGCCATAGAAAAAGGTGAACTGACATCCAAGCAGTTAGTTAGTTTCTATATTAGTCGAATTGAATCAATGGATCGGAAAGGGCCATGCATTAATTCGGTGATTAATATAAATCCATCTGCATTAACTATAGCGGAAAAACTTGATAGACAGTATAAACAAATAGGATTAACAGGTCCCCTTCACGGCATTCCAGTCTTGCTAAAAGACAATATTTGCACAAAAGGGCTTGAAACTACTGCTGGTTCTTTGTCATTGGAGGGATTCATTCCTTCTAGGGATGCTGAAATTGTATCCAGACTTGTAAAGGATGGCGCCATCATTTTGGCAAAAACAAATCTGCATGAATTTGCTGTTTGGGGAGAAACCTACAGCTCTAAACAAGGACAAACATTAAACCCATATGATCTTACTCGAACACCAGGTGGCTCTAGCGGAGGGACCGGAGCGGGAGTTGCTGCTAATTTCGGGGTAATTGGGATTGGAACCGATACAGTTAACTCTATACGTTCACCAGCATCTGCCTGTAGCTTGGTGGGGTTGAGACCAACAAAAGGACTTGTTAGTACTAAAGGAATCATTCCTTACTCGTCAACGCAGGATACTGCTGGTCCCATTACGCGGACTGTTGAGGACGCAGTAAAATGTCTTCAATCGATTTGTGATAATGATTCTATTTGCTCAGATTATTTGAAACATCTGAAGCCGAATGGACTGAAGGGCAAGAGGATTGGTTTGCTCAGGAGTCTTTTTGGAAATGAAAAAAAACATGAAGAAGTGAACTCGGTTATGGCGTTAGCAATCAAGGATATGGTAAAGCATGGAGCATCAACTGTGGAGATTGAAGATAGAATAAATGCAGACGATCTCGTGAATAGCGTTAGCGTCCATTTGCATGAATTGAAGTGTGAATTAAATCAATTTTTACAGTCTCAAGGCAATTTAATAAAAATGAAGGATTTTGAAGGTATCATGAATTCTGGTCTGTTGACAAAAGACGTTGAACGCAACTTTAATGCTGCAAATAAGCTAGCATTTGAAAAAGATGAATATATAATTCGTTTAGAAAGACGAAACAATTTAAGAGATAGAATTACTAAAATCATGGTGCAAAATGAGGTTGATGCCCTTGCTTTTCCACATCAAAAATGTCCTGTTGTTAAAGTTGGAGAAGCACAAATAGATCGCAATGGTGTCATAGCAGCTATAACTGGTTTTCCGAGTTCTACACTTCCGGCTGGTTTTACTCATCCGACTGCAAACGCTCCAACAGGAGTACCGGTGGGGATTGAGTTTTTAGCAAAGGAATTTGATGAAGCTACGCTTATTGAAATTTCATACGGATTTGAGAAAGTTACTCAAAGGCGCAAACCTCCTGTGCTTATTTCTAGTTAATTTAGATGCAAATTCAGAAATACACGATTAACCCCCCTTTAAAGGATTCTTTCTCCATTTTAAAATGATATGGTAGCAAAGAATCCTTTTTTAAAAAAGTCAGATTGTAGACAGAGTCAAAAAAATTGCATAAAATAGAATAATAAAAGGGAATGTTCATTAAAGTCAAAACGGAACTTCCCTTTTTGTTTCGATGTATATAAGTTGAGTATCAGATGACCCGGTCCGGCAAGCATCCCAAAGCTTTTCTGGAAGGCTTCGAAGGGTATCTTCATACCGACTGGTATCTAGGCTACAAACAGATTTCCAGAGTAACGGTAATATAGTAGTTTCAAGGTTGATAGGTGTGGGCGGTTTGAGGCTTACAAGGTTTTGGTATTCATAATATTAATAATGAGGTGGTTTCATGCAGATAATAACGGACAGTGCCAGCGATTTACCAATTGAATTAGCAGAAAAACTTGATATTACTGTTGTGCCGATGCAAATAGAAATTGATGGAATTGGATATCAGGATGGGATTGATTTGTTCCATCGCGATTTTTATGAAAAAATGAATCGAAGTAAAAACTTACCTAAAACTTCGCAACCATCCACTGGAAGTTTTATAGAAGCTTACAAAAAAGCTTTAGAGAAAGATAATGACGTGCTTTCGATCCATATGTCTTCTAAAATAAGTGGAACGTTCAATGGGGCTTCAATGGCGGCAAAGCAGTTAGGACAGAATATCCGTTTGTTTGACAGTCTGTCAGGTACAATGGGAACTGGTTTGATGGTTTTAAATGCTGCCCAAATGAGGAATAATGGTTTATCTACAAGTGAAATTATTTCGAATCTGGAGACATTACAGTCTAATGTTAAAGTTATAGGTTATCTTGACAGTTTAAAAAATGCAGTTAAAGGAGGAAGAGTAAAGCCATCTAAAAGATTTGTCACTGAACTAATGAATGTCAAACCAATAACATCTATAGAAAACGGCAATGTGGAAGTTATTCACGCTGTAAGAGGAAAAGAGAAGGCGCATAAATATATAGCAAAAATTATCGGCGACAGTGCTAAAGAGTTGGAAAAAAAACAAATAGCTATTGTGCATTGCGATGCAGAAGACAACGCAAAAAGACTGGACCAGATCATAAAAGATCAAATAGGAGATATGGATACGATTATTACAACAATGGGGCCAGTAAATAGTACTCATGTCGGAACAGGTGGTATTTCTGTTTGTGTAGCTCTAACTAACTGAGTTACAATATGATAACAGTTTATCAAAAACTATTTACGTAATGTAATTATTTGAGTAAAATGAATGTATTCAAGTAAAAGGGGCGTGCTGCTCATGAAGCCGTATTTTCAGAATAAAACAATTAAAACTGTTATTATCTTAATAATTATGTTTGTATTTATTTTTGGATTGAATGTACATGCAGAATTGGAGGTTGGTGCAATAACCGGGAAAGTTTTGTCTACCGATATTGTGGCGAATATTAATAATAAACCAATTCCATCTTATAACTACAATGGGTATACTGTTATTATTGTTAAAGATTTGAAGTCATATGGATTTGAAGTAAACTGGAATCCTATCGAAAGAAAAGTGGAAGTTATAAGAAATACAGATAAAGAAATAACGGGGAAAGAAATAAACACTTCTGCTCACCTTGAGCCTGGAACAAAACTATTTAATGTTTTACATACTGATATAATTACTTATATTGATAATCAAAGAGTGGATTCATTTAACATTGATGGTCATACGGTAATTTATTTTAATGCGCTTTCTGACCATGGAAAACTCGAGTGGAACCAGAATGCCAGAATGGCTTCCCTATACCTGAAAGATCCTGTCAATGCTGAATCCAATGATAAAGAATTAGATCAGAATGAAAACAAACATGCTTCAAGACAAGCTACCAGCACACCTGTAACCCGCCAGAAAACAACGATTGACCCGGATGAGCGTTTTTTACACCAAGGTGATTATCATCCATCTATGATTCCGGATGATGTTAAAATTGGCCTCTATTTTGGAGATGCGGCTGTGTCGTCAATAGAACTTGAATCCGGCGGCGGTTTTCAGGCTGGTGTCTTGGAGTCAGGAAATTTTTCTCATATAATGTCCCTGGAAGGAAAAAACAGACTTACACTAAGTAAAGACACTAATTATTATGTTGCACCACAAACAAACTTTCAAAATCTTTCACAGGTAAACAGTGAAATCAACAAACTGACTGATTTAACAGAGTATTCCCTGATATATGCTGGACTGGACAACGGATGGAATATATATGCAGGACCTTTTGAAAGTCTTCAACAGGCAGAAAAAGCATCAGATGAACTGTCAGTAGCTAACAGTGAAAAATGGTCCGTAATCAGACCTAATCAGGAACATATATTAGTATCTTTATCTAATACTCCCATTATGACATACCACACAGAGCAGCCATTATATTTTGCGGCGGCAGGAGTTGATTATGAAGAATCTATAATAAGTATAGGATCAAAAAAATTCAGAGGTGCTGCAACAGCCTTTAGGCAAAAAAACAGCGATTTAACGATAGTCAACTTAGTACCTACAGAGAAGTATCTTTATGGAGTTGTTCCTCGTGAAATGCCGCATAGTTGGCCAGAAGAAGCATTAAAGGCACAAGCCGTTGCTGCGAGAGGTTTTGCAGTTGCCAGCATGAACAAATACAGTGACTACGGATTTAACCTTTGCAGTACTGTTAATTCTCAGGTTTATGGCGGTTATGATGCTGAGCAAAGCAGAACAAACCAGGCAGTAGATTTAACACGTGGGCAGGTAATAACCTATAACGGTCACTTAGCTATTCCATATTATCACTCGTCGAGTGGGGGTCATACAGAAGATAGCGAGAATATCTGGACAAATACTGTTCCTTATATAAGAGGAGTGAAGGATGAATACTCTCTTAATTCTCCTCACTCACAATGGGAAAGAGAACTTAAAAAGACTGAAATAGAAACAATTTTATTTGACAACAACATCCGTGTTGGTGAACTGAAAAACTTATATATTGCTGAAGTTTCTTCTAATGGGCGAGTTTTATCGTTTATAGTGGAAGGTAGTTATGGAACGGAGGAACTGATCAAACAGGAAAGTAGAAGTCTTTTTGGGTTGCGAAGCAGTTGGTTTAACGTTGAATATGAAGCTGACACCAAAACTTACTATTTCATCGGACAAGGTTTTGGTCATGGAATCGGTATGAGTCAGTATGGTGCCAAAGGAATGGCTGAAGAAGGTTATCGATACACAGACATTTTGAAACATTATTTCACAGGAGTAAGGATTCATTAAATATGTATTGACATCAGGGTTATTATTTGTTATTATATCTCTTGTGGTTCTTAGTAATCGCAAGAATTTGCGGGTGTAGTTCAGTGGTAGAACTTCAGCCTTCCAAGCTGATCGCGAGGGTTCGATTCCCTTCACCCGCTCCATAATGGAGAAGTACTCAAGTAGGCTCAAGAGGACGGTTTGCTAAACCGTTAGGTCGCTTATGCGGCGCGCGGGTTCGAATCCCGCCTTCTCCGCCAGTAAGTTTATTTTGTCCGGGTGTAGCGCAGTTTGGTAGCGCACATGGTTTGGGACCATGGGGCCGGGAGTTCGAATCTCTCCACCCGGACCACTATTTGCCCAGATAGCTCAGTCGGTAGAGCAGAGGACTGAAAATCCTCGTGTCCGTGGTTCGATTCCGCGTCTGGGCACCAAAGAAACCAGCTTTTCGCATAATATATGCGTGGAGTTGGTTATTTTTTTATTTGTTAACACATACCAAAGGAGACTTATAAATGTTAGGTCAGTGGCTGAAGAAACAATACAATATTTCATTTAATGATCAGCAGCTTGAAGTTATGAAACATCAGAAAGGACCGGCTCTTGTCCTGGCTGTAGCCGGAGCGGGTAAGACGACATGTTTGTGCTCACGAACAGCAAAATTGATACTGGAAGGGAACGTGAAAGCTGAAAAAATATGTACACTTACTTTTTCAAAGGCAGCAGCACGTGATATGAAAACACGATTCGACATGCTATTTCACAACCATGCTTTAAACATCGGAAATGTTTATTTTTCAACGATTCATTCTTTTTGTTATCGAATAATGAAATATCATTGTAATAATACACAGACTCCACTTAGGCTGATTGAAGGCAGAAGCACTGCAATTGATAAAAATACATTATTGCGTAAAATATACTACCACTATAATAAAGAATATATGACCGAAGATACATTGGAAGAAGTGGATAGACTCATTGGATTTGCTAAAAACAGACTGCTTCAGATAGAAGAGATTAAAAACCTTGATACGGGACTGGTTAAATTTCCATTAATATATCAGGCATATGAGAACTATAAAACCAAAAACCAATTGTTGGATTTTAATGATCTGTTAACAAAAACATATTATTTGCTGAAAGAAAATCAGTACTATTTGCGTTTATTTAGCAATCAATATGATTACTGGCAGGTTGATGAATTCCAGGATACTTCACCTGTGCAGTGGGAAATTATCAAATTGATGGCTGGCACTAAACAAAATTTGTTATGCGTTGGAGATGACGATCAGACTATCTATAGCTTTAGAGGTTCATCACCTGAAACCATGCTGAAATTTAATGAAGTTTACCCACATGCGAAAACGTACTATATGGAGGAAAACTTTCGAAGCGGTACCAACAACATTGATATATGCAAGCAACTAATTCAACTTAACAAAAACAGATATCAAAAGAATATTTTTACAAATAATGATGATCGGGAAATGCCAACAGTTATTATACACAAAGATGAGAATGAACAATTGGAAGAAACGATTGCATCCGCGCTTAATTTACTGGATAAAAATAATCAAACAACAATAGGTATTTTATGCCGGAAAAACCTTTCAATTATTCCTTTCCTGGAAGCCTTTAATGATTTTAATCTTCCAGTTAAAATAAGAGATAATACGACGAAAACCTTAAAGCACTGGATCATCAACGATATTTTAAATATCATTGACTTTGCATATTCTCCCTGGAATGAAAATATTTTCAATTCTATATATTATCGAATGAATGCCTACATCAGTCGAAAGCAGTTGGACTATGCTACAAAAAACAAAAAGCAGGATCAACATATTTTAAGTGTTATGGCTAAAGACCCCAATTTAGAAGAATATCAGGCGGAAAAACTGCACAAATTAACTTACGAATTAGAACGACTTAAGAACAAAAAAGGTTCAGCGATACTTAGTCATATATTATATTCTATTGGTTATATGGACTTTCTTGAACGTAATGCATCGATTTCAAAAAGCTCTGCAGATCATTTCATAAGCATTATAAATTATATTATGAGAAAGACAGATAACCCACTGGAATGGCGTAAAAAAATAATTCAGGTGGAAGAAAATGTGAAAGATGCCTGTCTGAACCAACATTCACCTATCAGCTTAACTACAATTCATTCTGCAAAAGGACTGGAATATGATTACGTATTTGTAGTTGATGTATCAGAAAATATTTTTCCGAGCATCAAAGCTGGAAAACAGGTTAGTGAAGCAAATATTCTGGAACAGGTAGAAGAAGAAAGAAGACTATTGTATGTTGCAATGACAAGGGCAAGATACAAAGTAACTGTATCAGCTCCTGAAATGATGATGAAATGCAGACAAGAAAACTCAATGTTTATGGATGAGCTAAAAACATTAATATCGCCTCAGAAGTCTGTTACAAACAAATTATATAATTCATTCAGGAATTATTATAATCAAAAAACCCCTCAGCTTAAACTTAGTGAAGGTGTCGTGGTGGAGCATATAAAATTTGGCAAAGGGATAGTGTTAAGTAAAGACCATGGTAGTATAAGAATTCGCTTTGATGGTAAAGACAGGAAAATTTCCTTGGATTACGCACATAAAGTGTTAAAAGCAGGAGATGTTGAATAATTACTCAACATCTCCCGCTAAAAACTATTTAACTACCATTACACTTACGTTTGTTTCCTGGATAACGGCATTACTTATGCTGCCAAGCAATGATTTCTTCAACCCACTTACCCCTCTGCTGCCAATGATTATTAAGTCGTAGGCTCCTTCCTCTGCAACACTGATTATGGTTCGGGCTGGATGTCCTTCCTTTAGCAATAATTCAGGTTCAACACCGGTTTTTTTAAGTTTTTTGGCAGACTCTTCCAAAATGTGATTTCTTTCCTTCAGCAATTCTTCATTCATTTGATTATAACTGTCTAAAATTTCTTCATTGTACTGGACAGAGCCATCATCAAGAACAGGAAAGGTAACTTTATCAAATACATGAATAAGCGTGATGCTGTCTATTCTACATCCGGAAACCAACTCTGCGGTTTTTGCTAACACTTTCTCTGTAACCTTAGAACCGTCCACACAAACCAACAGTTTCATGCAAATCCCCCCTTCACAGATCACAAACCATAAAATACTCTTACCCTAGTTGATCACCTTATTAATAAAAAATACCCTTCTGAAAAAAGGACAAACATCACTTTTGCAGGCAGGGATAAAGAATACAGTAGGATTACAATAGTCTCAACTGATAATAGCATAAAAAACAGGGTAGTATTATAGCGTGAATCTTTTGAAATTTTATACACACTTAAAAAAGGAGGGATTTCATTGAAACGTGTGGAAACCACCTGTGGCTATTGCGGATGTGGCTGTGGTATATATGTCAATGTGGCAGACGATGACACTATTTTAGGCATTACACCAAGCTATAATCACATAGTCAGCAAAGGAAAGTTATGTTCAAAAGGGTGGCACGGCTATGCATTTGTTCGTGACTCACGGCGATTAACCAGTCCCCTGATTCGACAGGAAGATGGCACTTTCAGAAAGGCCAGCTGGGATGAAGCTCTGGAAAGAGTGGCAGAAGGCTTAAGAGGTGCAATGATGGGTGAAGACAATACTGATAGAATTGGAGTTATTTCATCAGCGCGATGTACAAATGAAGAAAACTATCTTATGGCAAAGCTGGCAAGAGCCGGATTAAAAACAAGCAGTGTTGACCATTGTGCACGACTCTGACACAGTCCAACGGTAGAAGGTCTTTCTACTTCGTTCGGAACTGGTGGTGCCACAAATACCATGGACGACATTAGTGGCGCAGAGCTTATTTTGGTAATTGGCTCTAATACAACAGAGCAGCACCCATTAGCCAGTACCAGAATATTCGAAGCACTGGAAAAAGGAGCTGAACTCTATGTAGTTGATCCCCGGAGAATTCGCCTGACAGATTTTGCACATGCCTATGCAGCCATCGAGCCAGGGACTAATTTGCCAATGATCAATGCTATGATTCATGTCATAATAAAAGATAATCTGGTTGATAGGGACTTTATAAAAAAACGGACGGAAAACTATGAAGAAATGAAAAAATCAGTTGAAAATTGCACGCCAGAGTGGGCAGAATCTATATCAAAAGTACCGGCTGATACGATAAGACAGTTTGCCCATAAATATGCAACAACGGACAAAGCGATGATTCTTTTCACAATGGGTGTGACACAACAAACAACAGGAGTTAAAAGCATTCGAGCTCTGGCCAATCTTGCAATGATAACAGGTCATGTTGGCAGGCCCTCAACAGGTATCAATCCTTTAAGAGGACAGAATAATGTTCAGGGAGCAGGAGATATGGCAGCCTTACCAGATTTTCTCCCGGGTTATCAACGGCCTGAGTGGCAGCAAACCAAGGATCGTTTCACTAAAATTTGGGGAGACTTTTCCTGTCTTCGTGGCAGAAACATTATAGAAATGTTTAACCTGATGGATGAAGGGATTATGAAAGCGGCTTATATTGTTGGAGAAAACCCGATATTATCAGATCCGGATCAGAACCATACGATTCATTGCCTGGAAAAAATTCCGTTTCTGGTGGTGCAAGACATATTTTTAACAGAAACTGCTGAATATGCAGATGTCGTTTTACCTGCCGCCAGCTTTTTGGAGAGGGAAGGAACATATACAAATACCGATCGAAGAGTACAAATGATCCATAAAGTAATTGAGCCGGTGGGGGACTCAAAACCTGACTGGGAAATAATGATCGAAATAATGAAGCGAGTGGGAATGGATGTAAAATATCAGTGTCCATCTGATATTATGGATGAAATTAATGAAGCAACAGAAATATATGGAGGCATCACGCATGAACGCATCCATGATGTAGGTATTCAATGGCCGTGTCCTGATAAAGAGCATCCAGGAACACCAATTTTACACGTTGGTGAGTTTAAGAGAGGCAAAGGTCTTTTTACTGTTAATGATTTTGAGTTTATCGGGGACCAGCGCACTGATGAGTATCCGTACCTGCTGACAACCGGAAGGGTAACTCATCAATACCATACCGGTACTATGACTCGCAAAGTTTGGACATTGGCTCGGGAATATCCCCACGGCTTCGTGGAAATCCACCCGAAAGATGCTGAAAATCTGGGGATCAAAAATCATCAGCCAGTAAAAATCACTTCTGCAAGAGGAAGCATTGTTGCACCAGCGTTGATTACGGATCGTATCAATGAGAAAACTCTTTTTGTTCCATTTCATTTTTCGGAATCACCTGCTAATCGGCTGACAGGTCAAAACTTGGATCCAATTATCAATATACCAGCGCTGAAGGTTTCAGCGGTAAGAATTGAGGTGGAATAATGGAAGGAAATAAATTATATACCCTTAAGAGGGAGAATCTGGACCAGGTACTCAATATATGGAACAAAAAAAGCTCAGTGTATGTTCCGGTAGGGCAGGGAAAAGATATAAATCTTATGCCTTTGGGCGAAGCTGAAAGGACTGAAGATTATATAAATCTCACATTACCTGTCAAAGAAATGATTTTTGAGCAAAAAGAAAACTTATTCAAGTGGAAACGAAATGAGCAGGAAATTGAAGTTGATAGCCTTGCGCATCAGCATAGAAAAGATCGGATTCTTTATGGAGTCAGAGCCTGTGATACCTATGGTGTTGCCTATACAGATCGTTTTTTCCTCCAGGAATTTCCAGATCCTAATTACCAGTCCAGGAGATCTCAGACAACCATCATAGCTGTAAACTGCCTGGAAGCCGGGCAACACTGTTTCTGTACTTCTGTTGGTACGGGGGTTTTTTCAACAATTGGACATGACTTGGCTTTTACTCCTATGGGTTCATACTTTTTAGTGGAAGCGGGAACTGATAAAGGTCAGGCTTTGGTTAGTGAAGCAGGCACATTTTTTAATGAAACGGATGACAATATTTTAAAGAAAAAAAATGCTCTTAAAGAGAAAACCGAAGAGAGCTTTCCGCTAAAAATGGATCTGACAAACCTTTGGGAGGACATGTCAAAAACCTTTAATGCAGCATTCTGGACGGATGAAGCCAACGCCTGTATCGGTTGCACAGGCTGTACGAATGTGTGCCCTACCTGTACGTGTTTTAATGTTGTAGAGGAGAACAGTGACTTAAATCAAGGTCAACGGGTAAGATACTGGGATTCTTGTCAAAGTGATCATTTTACGAGAAATGCAGAACATCATAATCCAAGAGATTCTGTATCCCGCGTTCGATATCGGATATATGATAAGCTGAAATATATTGAAGAAAGATTTGGATTTAAGGGCTGCTCTGGTTGTGGTCGATGTACTGATGTATGTCCAACCTATATAAGTATTATTGATATCATTGCTTCAACACAAAAAGCTGCTAAAGAAAATCCTGAGCCACCGGCGATCCATCAGACTACGGCAATACGTCATGAAATTAAGGATCGTGAACTAAAATCACTAAAAGGTCTATATACGCCTGACATCGCAACCATAACCCGCGTAAAGCAGGAAACACCTGAAATTAAACGTATTTTCATGAAATATGATGACCCGGATCTTCACAAAAACTATGAATATAAAGGGCAGTTTTTTCAGGTCACCGTTTTCGGAGAGGGAGAAGTGCCTCTATCGATACCTTTTGGACCTGACCAGACAGATGAACTTGTTTTTGATTTTAAAAATGTTGGTTCGGTTACCAACGTACTTTATCAAATGAAAGAAGGAGATAAGGTAGGTTTAAGGGGTCCATACGGTCGGGCTTTTCCATATGACATACTCAAAGGTCGCAATTTGATTTTTATTGGATCGGGAGTTGCTATGGCACCTCTTAGAACTGTTATTGAGCCGGTGGTTAAACATCCGAATGATTTTAACCAGGTTATTATATTAGCCAGCGCTCTTCGATATGAAAAACTGATTTATAAAGATGAAATGAAAGAATGGGAAAAAAATAAGAATCTGACGGTTAAATATGCATTGAAAGATCCTTCTGATGAAGTTGACGCACATGTAGGCTATGTGAATGATTTATTGCCGGAGTTGGATCTGGACTGGTCTAACACCACGGCATTGGTTTGTGCATCGCCAAGAAGAATCAAAAAAGTTGCAAGAGATCTGATGGATTTAGGAATGAAACCATCGGACATATTGGTGACGCTGGAAACCCATATGCGTTGTGGAGCTGGTAAATGTGGACATTGCAAGGTAGGAAGTCATTATATGTGCGTTGATGGTCCTGTATTTAACTATGAAGAAATGATGGCATTACCACCGGAATATTAGAATCTAAAATGGTACACAACAAAGGCTCGGCTTCTCAAAGTATGAGATTGGCCGAGCCTTATTAAACAGACAGTTCAGTTTTCCGAAAAGCAATACTTTATTTTGTCATCATTGCTTTGATGAACCACAAATTTTTACTGTAGCCTGCCACGTGTTCCTCAAACTCACCGACTACCTCGAAGTCACCGTCTTCATCAGCCTGATTTCTGATATCAGTGGCAATTGCTTTCATTTTCTTCAGATCTTCCTGAACGATATCAAGCACCTCATCACGAGTAAACTTGTCACCATCCAGCTCTTCTACAGTAGCATTTTTTAGATAATCCGCCATTTTAGCCAACGGACTAACATCGCGCATTTTCATTAATTCCGCTACAGCATCAAATTTTTCAAACATGTCATCGTACAGAGACTCTGTAAATTCATGGATCTGTACAAATTGTGGTCCCACAACATTCCAGTGAACATTATGCAGTTTTACATTTAAAACTGCCAGGTTGGATAGATACTCATTCATTTTAGTGTAATTTTTCATGATGTTCCTCCTAAAGTAAGTTTTTAATTGCTTCGTTGCAACTATAACATATTTTACCCGGAATGCAAGATATTAAACAATAAATGAGAATTATTATTAATAATTTTTTTATTATCCTATAGTTTTTCTGTTATAATAGGAGCTGGTTGCGATGATAATTTGAGCAAGTACAGAATGTCTGATGACAAGGAGGATATAAAAAAATGAACTTTGCTTCACTGGTCAGACGGCTGGCTGTATATACATCGGGTATGTTTTTGTTAGCCATGGGCGTGGCGTTTTCAATTAAATCTGGTCTGGGAGTCTCACCTGTATCATCTTTGCCATATGCTTTGAGTCTTACCCTGCAAAAAGATGTAGGGCTGATGTCTGCGATGGTATTTACATTTTATGTACTATTACAAATCATACTATTACGAAGGAAATTTGAGTTAAAAAACCTATTTCAGCTGGGAGTTGCCTTCTTATTCGGTTTTTTTGTATCTTTTTCAAATGCGTTGATTTTACCTTTAACTCCAGTTACGTATCCATATAGACTAACCTTACTGGTCATCAGTCTATTTTTAATTGCCATGGGAATTATCTTCTACCTTTCGGCAAATTTAATTCCTCAACCACCAGAGGGGATAGTACTGGCACTACAATCGACAACAGGAATACCTTTTTCAAAAATTAAAATAATTTTTGATAGTACAAGCGTATTTTTTGCCGTTATTTTATTACTACTTTTTGTTGGCAACATTCAGGGTCTCCGGGAAGGCACCTTACTGGCTGCTTTGGGTGTAGGGAGGCTGATAGGGTATCTGTCAAGATGGTTACGGCCAATTTTGGTTTCTTTTATAGAGAAGCCTCTTTAGCATCATAAACTAAAGAGGCTTCTCTGTTATGAGCTCACTGTCAGATTGAATACATCTG
The DNA here is from genome assembly GCA_003838145.1 of Tindallia sp. MSAO_Bac2. Taxonomy (GTDB): domain Bacteria; phylum Bacillota; class Clostridia; order Peptostreptococcales; family Tindalliaceae; genus Tindallia. The sequence continues at coordinate 109,405 of QYZZ01000043.1, read as the reverse complement.
GCCTTGAATAATGTCCACAGGGATCGAAGTCCAGTCGGCTTCTTGTGATAGCTGTCAAATCAAGCTCTGCTGTTAGAATTTCTTCACGATTATAGATTGGGCCGGCTACATAATTTCCAAATGGGTCGATAATAGCACTTCCACCTACACTCATTACCTCGGGCTGGTTTTTTAATTCACTATAACCTGGCAGGTCTTCAGGAACCATATTTTTTTCCACGTACTGGTTACAGGAGAGTACAAAACTCCTGCTTTCCAGAGCAACATGCCTCATAGTATACTGCCAGGATTCTCTGGCGTCAGCTGTTGGTGCCACATAGATTTTAACACCTTTTTCATACATAGCTGCACGTGCCAAAGGCATATAGTTTTCCCAACAGATCAGACCGCCCATAACACCGTAGGGAGTCTGAACGGTAGCCAATGTACTGCCATCCCCCTCGCCCCATATAAGACGTTCAGAACCAGTTGGCTTTAACTTTCTATGCTTACCCATAATAGAGCCATCGGGCCCAAAATAAAGATTGGTACAATAAAGAGAACCGTTCAATGAATCACGTTCGTTGATACCGATTGATACAAAGCTTTGAGTTTCTTTAGCTGCGTTTCCAATACTGTCTGTGGCTTCATCTGGTATTGTGACTGAATTCTCGTAAAAACGTTGCCAGTCATATCGACCTTCCATGCTGCGGCTGCCTACAACACAGCCAAAACTAAAGCCTCGCGGATAAGCTGGGATAAAAGCCTCTGGAAACACAATGATTTTGGCACCCTGAGATGCAGCCGACTTAATTAGCCTGACCGTTTTATCGACAGTTGCTGATTTATCCATAATAACCGGTGAAGCTTGAACAACAGCCACTTTTACAGATTGATGCGATTGATTCATAAAATACCCCCAGTTCACATTTTGTAATAATCGTATGATGAATTACCTATATTTGTCAATTACAAAAAAACTTATCGATAACCGGTTATTTAAGTCGTACGCACGGGTATACTAAGTGATGCAACTGGGCAACTATAATGTGCAGGAGGCCATATAATGGAAATTGAACTGACAGATTCGCTAATTAAATTCATGCATAAGCAAAGTAAAAAAAATTTAACAATAGAGAAAGAAACACGCAAATATTGTTGAGCAGCTCCCCGAATACCTTTGGTCAAAGGAAAACAACCCAGGCAGACAGATAATTATAATTTGTTAAAAATTAATGGAGTTAATTTATATGTCCATCGAGAAATGAAGTATGGAGGTAAAATACTAAAAATCGGAATCAAGAAGTTTTTGTGGCAAAATAATATTTATGCCTTCGATCCTGAAACCATTTGCCTTTGTGGAGGGTATTATAAAGAGGAATGAACATAATATTAATGATGGAGGGGTTTGATGAACAAGCGGTTATTGATATATATCCTGCTGATAATCCTTATGACAACACCAATTCAATCCTATGGTTTATTCAGCGATACTCAAGGCCACTGGGCAGATGATCATATTTTTTGGGCAACCTTTGACTATCCGGTTTTTATCGGATATCCGGATGGAACTTTTCGGCCGGAAAATACGATAACAAGGGCAGAATATTTAACGATGATTAATAAACTGCTTGATCTGGCAAATGATCCATATCCGCAGCGAACTGGATCTTCTATTGCATACAGGGATTTGGATGCAAGTCATTGGGCTTATTCTCATATTTTAAGCGTTCATCAAAGCATAGAAGGTATCAATCATAACAGTATCGGTATGAATGATTTATTCTCTCCTCCGTTATTTGAGCCAGACAAAAGAATTAGCAGATATGAAGCGGCCCTTTTAAGCTATGCAATACTGCCACCAGCAATTGACGTGGTACAATCAGAATCAAACCAACTATGGGACTTAGATGAGTTGGATTCAAATACCCAGTTAATCAGAGAACTGACAATACGCGGTATTATTAGAGGATTCCCGGATGGCAGCTTTAGACCCGACTCATCCATAACCAGGGCAGAAGCATCAGCCTTAGCAAAAAAAATATTTGATGAACTGTCATACCTTAAAGAGGATTATCTATCACCGGCAGCACTTCATGAATCAGAAATAGTCGGTTATCCAATTTTTGAAAAAGCTGTTGCAAAAACAAATATAAGCCAGGAATCACACAGGCAGTTTATTGATGCCGTAACGTCTTTGGAATATATTAGCATTATTGGCTTTATACCCTATGAAGAACGTAATTTATATGATTCATATCCGATACAGACGCTCTGGAAACTTAAAAACAATGATTACGCTAATCAATTAGGTATTAATTATTATTTAATAAAATATGATGAGGATTTAACAGTATTAGAAAAGCAAAAACTTGCAGATGAAGCGACCCGGTATTATTTATCTTTGACGGAAGCAGATATTGATGGAATGGCGGATTTTTTCGAAAAGACACATAATCTATCAACACCGGAACTCTTTCGGGAAGCTGCCGAAGAATATATACGAGAGATAAATAATGAAAGAGAGATATTGAGAGCAGCTGATTTATTGGGTGAGCACTATCGTCAACAACAGCGCTGGGAGCTTGCAGACAAAACATATCAAAGGGTTTTGGAAAAAACAAAGGATGCTGAGATTATTGGCAAAGTGATTCAAAATCGGATTTACCTAGCACTTCAACATCAAAGCATAGAAGAGACATTGACGTTACTTGAAGAACTTCGAAACTTATCCCGGGAACTGATAACAACATCAGCAGAGCAGGAAGCCATAAATGATAAAATTAAAGCGATTCAGAAGCAGCTGCTGATAAGGTAGCTGCTTTACATTTTTGGTGATTTTCGTTATGATGTTGGTTATCGGTTACGACCGAAGACTCAAGTAAGTATAAAGGAGCAAGACCATGGAGTTATATTTAGACCATGCTGCAACTTCGCCTATATTAAATGAATCACTGGATGCTATGGTTGATGCATATAAAAATCTTTATGCAAACCCTTCATCAGCCCATGACTTTGGTATCCAAGTGGAAAAGCGAAGTAAGCAGGCAAAAAAGAATATTTTATCATTTTTGGCAGGAAAACCAGAAAATCTCATTCTTACTTCAGGAGGAACTGAGTCAAACAACCAGATTATTTTTAGTCAACTGACAAGGAAAACAGGAAAGAACCAAAGTTTTTTAACAACATCTATCGAGCATAATTCTGTGCTGGAACCAATAAAATATTGGTCGTCACAGCCTGACAAGGTACGTTTATTGAAAACTGAAAAAATCAGTGGGGAAATATCTCTGGATCATTTGGAAGATATTTTGAATCATGAACAGGAAAACCTTGCTTTTGTTTCTCTGATCCACGCAAACAATGAAACAGGAATAATACAGCCATTGGAGCAAGCTATAAGACTAATAAAACAAAAATCACCCCAAGCTTTCATACATGTTGATGGATCTCAGTCTTTTGGGAAAATACCAGTTCATAATCTGCTGGCACTGGTAGACGCTTTCAGCATAAGCTCCCATAAGCTTAAAGGACCCAGAGGGATTGGAGCTCTTTGGGTGAAAGAACCAAACAAAATTTTGCCGCTACTTCATGGTGGTGGCCAGGAGCATGGAAAACGGTCGGGCACTGAAAACACGCCAGCTTTAATTGGTTTTGAAAAGTCAGTTATGATTGCCCATGACAACATTGAGAAAAAAAATATGGTTCGATTTGATATCAGAAGAAATATAATTGAGCAAATCAGAAGTAAAATCACTGATTTTTATGTTATTGGCTCAAAAAGAAGTCAGCTGCCAGGGATTCTGATGATAGCGTTTAAAGATGTAAAAAGCGAAGTGCTATTACGTTCTCTTGAATCGGAAGGCATTTATCTCTCTTCTGGATCTGCATGTAACTCTAAAAATGAAAGTATAAGCCACGTGCTCAAAGCGATGCATATTTCACCCGATTGGGCTGAGGGAGCCTTGAGAATAAGCTTTGATGAAATGATGTCTGAGAATGAAATAAAATACTTGACAGATATGCTTGAAAAGCATGTGAAACGAATCAGAAAATGGGTGAAGAGGTGAATGAATGACTGAAAAGCAAATAATTATTCGAAGTGGGGAAACGGTTTTAAAAGGAAAAAACAGGAAAATGTTTGAGGACAAGTTAATGAGTGACATATACCGTTGCCTTAAGCCATACGGCTATTATAAAATTCATAAAAAACACAATCGGATCTATATACCTGTTGAAGAAGGATACAATCAAGGCATTATAAACCGATTAAAACATGTCTTTGGCGTGGATCTGATTTCCATTGCTTCAGTGGTTGACCAGGATATTGAGAGCATTAAAATGGCAGCTTTAGAAGAAATGAAAGAATTAAAAAACAATCAATCCTTTAAAACCTTTAAAGTTGAGTCTAAAAGAACTGATAAAAATTATCCGATAAACTCACAGGAAATCAGTCATTTAATAGGAGGTTTTTTATTACACGCAATCCAGGATCTTCAGGTTGATGTACACAATCCGGAGGTAACAATTTATGTTGAAGTCAAGGAAAAAGCATATGTTTTTAGTGACCGTGAACGAGGCATTGGTGGTCTGCCCAGAGGTAGCAATGGTAAAGCAATGCTATTGCTTTCGGGAGGAATAGACAGTCCTGTTGCGGGATGGATGGTAGCCAAAAGAGGGGTTTTGCTTAAAGCAGTTCATTTCCACAGTTATCCGTATACAAGCCAAAGAGCCTATGAAAAAGTTGTTGATTTGGCAGAAAAACTAACAAACTACTGCGGTCCTATTCAGCTATTCTCAATCAATATACTTCCATTCCAACAGGCCGTAGTAGAATGCTGCCCGGAATCGGAAGGGACAATACTGGTGAGAAGAATGATGACGCGACTGGCTGAAAAACTGGCATTAGAACATGGATGTGATGCCTTGATTACGGGTGAATCACTGGGACAGGTTGCCAGCCAGACGATTCAAAGCATACGAACAACCAACGAGTCGGTTACACTACCTGTTTTAAGACCACTAATAGCAATGGATAAACAGGAAATTATAGAAATTGCACGAAAAATTGACACATACAACACCTCGATTTTGCCTTTTGAAGATTGCTGCACTGTGTTTCTGCCAAAGAAACCTGTTACAAAACCACGTGTCGACCGAATCATACAGTCAGAAAAATTGCTGGATCTAGAAGCTTTAACTGAGGAATTATACAATAAAGCTGAAGTCGAATGGATCAAAGATGATACGAATAAGGAGGTCTATGAATGTCAGAATTAACGCATTTTAACAAAAGTGGAAGAGCGAATATGGTAGAAGTGGGACATAAATTAAACACTCAACGTGAGGCAGTTACTTATGCCAGCATTTCCATGAAGCAGGAGACGCTTCGGAGGATTATGGATCAGGAAATAAAGAAAGGCGATGTTCTTGCAGTGGCACAAGTTGCAGGAATTATGGCAGCAAAAAATACCAGCGATCTGATTCCGATGTGTCACAACATCTTTCTGACCGGTGCTGATGTTGAGTTTGAAGTTGATGAAAACAACAATAAAATTGATATATTTGCTACAGTCAGAACTACAGGAAAAACAGGTGTTGAAATGGAAGCCCTGACAGCTGTATCTGTGGCGGCTTTAACCATTTATGATATGTGCAAAGCAATCGATCGGGAAATGGAAATATCTGATATTAAACTACTCAAAAAAACTGGAGGGAAATCCGGAGATTATGTGAGAGCCGGATATGAAAGTATGTTGGAAGAATAATTAAAAATCACCTGAATCAAATATGATTCAGGTGATTTCTTTTATTGGTGGCTATGACCGCATTCGCTGGCAGTGCCCTTTAATATTTCAACCCCATGCAGCAGGGAAGGTTTAATGATATCCAGTGCTTCCACCACTCCCCTTGGACTGCCTGGCAGATTTATAACAATTGTCTGCCCTCTAATACCAGACACTGCCCTTGAAAGGACAGATCTGGGATTCTTTTCAAAACTTTTCATACGTATCAACTCAGTGAAACCGGGGATAACTCTCTGGATGATATCCATGGTTGCTTCCGGTGTAACATCACGTTTAGAAAAACCAGTACCACCTGTAGTAATGACCAGATCAAGGCATTCATCATCACACATTCGAATCATTTCATTAGCAAGTGCCTTTCTTTCATCCGGTACTACGGTATATTGTTTCACGATACCACCCAGCTGATCCATAAAAGATTCAATGGCAGGCCCGCTTTCATCAATTCGTGTTCCTGCAGCCCCCTTATCACTGGCAGTAATTACCCCTACAGTAAACATATGATTCCTCCTTAAAAGTCAACAGTTGTTGAATAGGCAACATTTCCATTAACCTCGATTTCATATTTTTGCGTTCCACTTCCAGTAATGCGAAATTCTGCAGTTTCGCCATTCTGCTCCATGTTATGTGTCCGTACCTCCAACAAAACTCTATGCCCTTCGTCAATACGGTACAAGGATAGTTCAACTGATCCTTCGGCATCTAATGGAGGTGTCCTGAGAGTCCGGCTGGAAACCGGAGATGAATCATCATTACTAATTGTATCATTGGCATCTGATTCTTCATCGTCTCTAAAGGAGCCATCCGGGTCATAGTCAAAGTCTGGATCATAAATTGTTCCATCAGTACTATCCTCGTAAGGGTCGTATTCTTCTCTTGGAAGTTCATACTCCCAATCACCCGGCACAATTCCATTGTGCTCTTCCGGATAATATGGAACTTCACGCTGAGTAAATATTCTGGTCTCAATTTCGTGGGGTGGAGTTTGTTCATTTGCCAGTTTGCCTGAAGGAGCATGAATATCAGCTTCCACATGAACTTCGCAATATGAGGTTGGCTGGGTGCCACTGATGAATAATTCAGACCGAACCGTGCTGCCACGGGGATCCAAAGAACAATACTCTGTTGGCAGTTTACCGGACTTAGTACAAATATTAACTCTGATCATGTTATCGGGACTTTCAAAATTTCTTGGCTCATGCCCTTCGTGGACGCGGGCCATAACCGTTTGCCATAATTCAGCAGCCATTCTGCTTCCCTGCTGAAGTTTTTCAGGTAAATCATGGCCAATCCAGACACCACCTGTGTAATAAGGTGTGTAGCCAACGAACCAGGCATCCTTCTGATCATTGGTTGTACCGGTTTTTCCTGCAACTGGTATTTGGTTGTTGCCTTGATCCAAACGTGCTCTTGAACCGGTTCCGGATGAAACAACATCTCGCAGCAGGTCAGTCATTACGTAAGCTACCTGGTCAGATACAACCCGGTTCCTTTCTGGGCGGTTTTCAAGTATAAGGTTTCCTCTCCTGTCATAGACTTCAGTAAAGGTAACAGGTTTAGTGTAAACCCCTTTATTTGCAAGCGTTGCAAAAGCTCCAGTCATTTCCATTGGGGAAACACCACGAGTCATACCCCCCAGCACCATGGAATAGTTTTCGTCAGTTGAAGTACGGCCATTCCGTATTACCGGATTATCGCTACCAACAAGCGATGTGATGCCCATACGCTCCATATAATCAAACATTACAGCAAATTGTGGCCTGTCGTCATATTCCCCCAGTTTTTCCGCAAATTTAACAGCAGCAACATTACTGGAAACCCGAAGTGCTTCTCTCATAGTCATTAACCCATAAAAACTGTTATAATGATTTCTTGGCCAGGAAGTGTTTGGCGCCTGAGGATTAAGATATGCAGGCACGTCATCTATTACCGTTGCGGCAGTCATGCCAAGATCTACTGCAGGCGTATATGCAGCCAGGGGTTTGATAGCTGAACCAGGCTGTCTTGTTGACAGAGCACGATTATATACACGATGTCCCGTAGTCATCCTGCCCCCTATCAAAGCTTTAATCTGGCCGCTTTCCTGGTCCATAATAACCATTGATGATTGTGGTTGGACATTACCCTGATCATCAAGAATAAAGTTTCCATCTGCATCACGAAGGGTTCCGGGGAAATTTTCAGGTTTATTATATTCTTCTTCCAAAATTCGTTGCATTCGTATATCCAGAGTACTGTGTATGGATAACCCCCCAGATTGCAACATATGACTGGCTTCCTGGCTTGAATAACCTGCGTTCTCCAGAGCGGCTAATACATCCCGCTGCACCAGTTCTCCAAAAAAGGAAGTGATTTCACCACCGCTTAATTTATTAGGTTCGATGCCTGCTGCAATATCCTGATTCAGAGCTTCTTCGTATTCCTGGTCATCAAGATACCCTAAACGATGCATGCTGTTAAGGACCAAACGCATACGAGGAAGAGTTTCCGGATTGAAAACTACGCTGTATTCATCATCTTCATCGTAATAAACAATATGGTCTTCATTCACCTGTTCTTTCCTGAGAATGGATACAGGTGAATATCGGCGAGGATTTCTGGCAATGCCAGCCAGCAGAGCTGCCTCTGCGTTTGTAAGTTCGTTCACATCCTTGGAAAAATATAGCTGGGCAGCAGCCTGAACTCCATTTGCCTGTACGCTGTATGAACCACTAAAAGCTACGCTTCCAAGGTTAATGGTATTTAAGTAGGCTTCAAGAATTTGTTTTTTGCTTAATTGGCGATCCAATTGCATACCATAATAAGCATCTTTGATTTTTCGGGTATAGGTTTGTTCTGGTGATAAATAAATAATTTTAGCAAGCTGCTGATTTATAGTACTGGCACCTTGACGCGATCCGGTTCGGAAATTGGTCCAAAAAGCGCCGAAGATCCGTTTGACATCAACACCGCTATGGTCCCAGAAACGTTCATCTTCAATGGCAATGAAAGCATTGATCAAATGCTCTGGAATTTGGTCATAATCAAGAATAGCACGATGACCTTCCGTTTGAACTTTTTCCAAAATGTTACCATCCTTGTCATATATAAATGAGCTTTCATCTAAAAATGTGTATATATTTGTTGCGTCAATGGGCTCGATTTCCCTGACAATTCCAGTAACAACACCAACGGCAGTTCCAGCTAACAGAAAGAAAATTAAAACCAGGGCAATCACGGAACCCCAAAAAAGTTTCGGGAACACAGAATTTCTGGCCTTTTGCTTCCTGGAACTGGAGGCTCTGGCAGTTCGCCTTTCCTGATAAGAACTTCCATTTGTAGACATATTCGTCCCTCCATATAATTCACAGTTCTTTGTTTAGTTTCAGAAATTATACCACAAGTAACATGACGGAAAAACCTAAATTATAGTCACAACTATGATACAATTTAAGACAGCTCATTATACCATGACGCTGGAAAATTGAAAAGGTTGCTGATTTTGCATATGGTTTTAATCGCAACCCTTGAAATGGAGGTTCAGAACCATGTCGGCAGAAAAATACCTGCAGGATCCGGCTTGTATTTTGCTTGGAGTGTATAAACGTGAACTTGAAAGCTATCAAATATGGGATGAAATGGAAGAACTGCAATCGCTGGCTGAATCCTGCGGATACAGAGTTGTTGATAAACGCACACAAAAAAGACAAAACCCACACCCTGTATCATATATAGGCAGAGGAAAGTTAACGGAAATAGCTGGAGAGTTAAAAGCTCAGGAAATTCATACAATTATATGTAACGATCCCCTAAATGCTCTTCAGATTCAGCATATTGAAGAATTAACTGGAGTGGAAGTGCTGGATCGCTTTCATTTAATCCTGACTATTTTTTCTAAAAGAGCACATAACTTGGAAGGCAAGCTGCAGGTAAGGCTTGCAGAGCTGCAGTATCAGTTGCCCAGACTTCGCGGCAAAGGGATCGACATGTCACGCCAAAGAGGGGGAATTGGTACAAGAGGACCCGGGGAAATGAAGTTGGAGCAGGATCGCAGACATATCAAGCAGGAAATGACCCGTATTAACGAAAGGCTAAAGAAAATTCAAATTCAGAACAGGACAAGAAGAAAAAAAAGAAGCATGAGTTCAAAGCCCCTGGTTGCGCTGGTTGGGTATACAAATGCTGGAAAATCCTCACTAATGAATGCGTTTATCAATATCAGTTTAAATAAGCAGGATCAAAAGAAAGTATATTATGCTGACCAGATCTTCAGCAGTTTGGAAGTAAACTTTCGCAACATAGTTCTTCCGGATAAGTATGAGTTTTTATTGTTAGATACGGTGGGATTCATAAAAAAACTACCCCATGAACTGGTAGAAGCATTTCACTCAACATTAAATGAAATTACGTATGCAGACCTGATCATAAATGTAATTGACGGATCTTCCGTACACAAAGAAATGCATGAGGAAACTACCCGTCAAATACTGTCGAGGCTTAAATGTCAGCATATTCCAATAATCAATGTTATGAATAAGCGTGACCTTGTTGCAATAAATCCAGTTAAATTTCAAAACAAATCAACAGCCTGCTGGATTTCCACCAGAAACGATGATGATATACTGATGCTCTCAGAAAAAATCAAAGAAATTCTAAGTGAACAGGCCGTCGAAGCGACACTGGAATTTCCGTATAATCGTTTTTATTTGTTAGAGCAGCTATATAAAGTGGGGTATGTATCTCAGATACTTTACCAGGAAAAATCAATAATTGTTAAAGGACTGTTTGGAAAAGAAATAAAGGATTTCACAAAATGGATCGTGAAGAGCGGAAAATAAAATCACGCAAATATTTTTAACATCAAAATAGAGTAAAATTTTTGTAAAATTCTTGTAAAGTACCTATATATAGGGTATGATGATAATAACAAATAAGTTAAATAATGAAGGGGGAATTACCATGATTGTCAGAAACTGCGCAGGCGGTGTGGTTTTTTATGCAAATCAGGTGTTGATCCTGCAAAATGAAAAAGATGAATGGGTATTGCCGAAAGGAAAAATTCGTAATGACGAGCCTGCATCGGATACAGCGTACAACCGGGTTGAATTTGAAGCCGGAGTTGATGCTGAAATCTTGTCCACTGCCGGTGAGACGTGTTACGAATTTTTTTCTGTTACACGTAAAGAGCCGGTTTGCAATCAAATTGTATGGTATATTATGAAGGCACACAATAAAGAATACAGGATAAATCCGGGAGAAGGATTCAAGGGTGGCGGTTTCTATCCGATTGAGGATGCGCTGGAAAAAATAACGTACAGCCAGGATCGTTCTTTGGTGAGTCTTTCATATAAAAAATACAAGGAACTGATGAAAGAAAAAGTTGCAATATGATAACAGGATGATGGCTCATTGACGGACAGAAGTAAAGTACCTGATTGTACTTGGCTTCTGTCCTTTTATAGTGGTAGCATTATTATAAAGGATGGAATAAAATGAATCTTAAGGATAATAACAAAGCAGCCCAAAACGGCAATCGGGAATTTTTAACGATTAGTCAAAAACAGATATATAAAAGTATTATCGAAAAATCTGAATTTATTGCTATTGTTACCCCGGTTGATGAAGAATCAGAAATCAATAAAGTCCTCGATGATGTGCGGCAAAACTACCCTAACGCATCACATTATGTTTATGCCTACACAATTGGCCAGAATCAGGAAGCTCAAAAGTATAGTGATGACGGTGAGCCCTCCGGAACTGGCGGGTTACCAATCCTGGAAATATTTCGCAACCGTGGTATTTGCAATATAATGGTTGTGGTAGTTCGATATTTTGGAGGAACGAAACTGGGAACCGGAGGATTGAAGCGAGCATACTCCAGAACAGCTCTGGAAGCAATTGAACGCGCAATAATTGTGAAAAAGAAAATGCATCAGTGGCTTAACGTAAAAGTTGATTACTCAAGCTGGGGTAAAATAGAATACTATTTGGAACAAAACAGCTTTTCTATTTTTAAGACTCAGTTTACCGATGAGGTGTCATTTTTGATTCCGGTTCTTTTATCTGAAGAAGGACCCATCATATCAAAACTTACGGAAATTGCAGGAGGTTCGATTCATATATCCAGACTTGATTGCGAGTATCTAATAGATAATGACTGCGATTAGCAGAAATATAAATGGGTATACTCTGAACATTATGGATGAAAAGGAGGAAATCATAATGGACGATATACAAAATAACAAAACGGAAATGTTGGATAAAAAAACCTGGGCTGTTGTGGGTGCAACTCCAAATCAGGATAAATTTGGTTATAAAATTTATCGTACATTGCAGGAACATCAATATCAGGTTTATGGAGTAAATCCGCGTTATAAAGAACTGGAAGGGGAGACTCTTTATCCGGACTTGGAAAGCCTCCCGGAAAAACCGGATTGCATCAGTGTTGTGGTGCCACCGCAGGTGACACTTAATTTGTTGGATGAAATCGAACGTGCTGAGATTAAATATGTATGGTTTCAGCCTGGCACTTATGATGCTGAAGTGTTGCAAAAAGCAAAAGAATTAAAACTTAATCTGGTGTATAATGATTGTGTTTTAGTCACTTTAGGACATTAATCATACCGCCTTTAGCCTTATGATCCTTCGATATTGTGATGGTTCCATTGAATATTAATTCACAATTGAGAAGGATTTTTTTAATTTTTTGCATATCTTTATGATATAATGTACAAGATAAATGAAAAAACAGTATTATGGGCGTTGATAGTCACAGAATATGTTAATCAAAGAGAGATAGCCTGTTGGGAGTTGAATAACATTGAATAAAAAAATGGATTTAATTGTAAAGGAAAAAGTTGAATGGCTGGAACAAAAAACCAGAGATGCCGGTATGAAGGGTTTAATCGTTGGTCTTTCAGGAGGGATTGACTCTGCTGTAGTGGCTAATTTGATTAAACGTGCTGTACCTGATCAATCAATGGCTGTAATTCTTCCGATATCCAGTAATGAAAAAGACATTGAAGATGCCCTGAAAGTTGCGAAAAAAATTGACATTCATTTTGAAATTCTGGACCTGACTGATACTCATCAGAAAATGATGAGGCAAATCACAGAGCTTCCGGGATTAAAAACCGTTATCGGCTCACCGACACAAAAGATTGCTGATGCCAATCTAAGAGCGCGTCTGAGGATGAGTGCACTTTATGCCATTGCTAATGCCATGAATTATCTTGTGGTAGGAACGGATAACGCAGCAGAGCTGTATACTGGATACTTCACAAAATATGGAGATGGCGGAGTGGATTTGCTGCCGATAGCAGATTTACTCAAGAGGGATGTTTACAATATGGCCAGATATCTGGAAATACCTGAATCAATTTTAAATAAGGATCCCTCTGCAGGACTATGGGACGGTCAGACAGATGAAGAAGAGCTGGGAATTTCTTACCAAAAAATAGATGATTATCTGGCAGGCAAAGATATTTCAGAGAAAGACAAGGAAATAATTCGAAATCTTCATAAAAAAACACAACATAAAAGAGAAATGCCCCCTGTTCCATAATTAGAACTGCCTGGCAACCGCATTAAAATGGTAATTGAAACGCGTATTTGCATGTGCTAAAATCTATCATAAGTAATATAATGAAAAAGATCAATTTAAAGTAATCAGGAATAGGAGTTATGAAGTGCTATGGGTCGTATAGGAAATATAAAGGACAGAAAGAATAAGCAAGATTCAAAGAAAGCTTCTATATACACAAAAATTGCTCGTTCGATAACTGTAGCCGCTAAAGAAGGTGGTAGTGACCCGGAATATAACGCAGCCTTAAAAACAGCTATGGAAAAAGCAAGATCCAGCAATATGCCTAAAGATAATATAGACAGAGCTATTAAGAAGGCAAGTGGTGAAGGAAATGAACAGGTTTACGAGCGTATAACCTACGAAGGCTATGGTCCTTCTGGGGTTGCGATTATCCTGGAAGTGCTTACGGATAACAGAAACCGGACTGTTGGTGAAATTCGCCATATATTTGATAAATACGGAGGCAACCTGGGAACAAGTGGATGTGTAGCTTACTTATTTGAACGTGTGGGACAGATTTTAATTGAGAAAAAAGATTATCCGGATGAAGACTTAACAATGATGGATGCACTGGAAAGTGGAGCAAATGATATTGAACTCGATGACGAGGTGTATGAAATAACAGTTGACCCTATGAACTTCTTTCAACTTAAGGAACAATTAGCCGAGAAAAATTATGTATTATTAGAAACGGATATTATTCATAAACCGGGCAATGTAGTTGAGTTAACAGAAGAAGATGCAATTAAAATGGAAAAGCTTATTGACATGCTGGAAGATAATGACGATGTTCAGGAAGTATCTCATAACTGGAAACAATAATAAATGCGATGTAAGGGAGGGTTTTAATTTTGATCAGTAAGAGAAAATTTAAAGTGACGATTTTTACAGCTGCAGCGGTACTTCTATCAGGTATTACAGCGCAGGCCATTTCCGGTACGGGTGTAATTGTGGGAGATAACAGTACTGTGAGAAACGACAGCAGCTTAAATGCCACAGCCGTCCAAACTTTGTCTATCGGTACAAAAGTAAACATCCATAACATAGAAAACAACTTTTTACAGATTGAAGTAAAGAACGGCAGCGCATCAGGTTGGATGCACAAAGACCTGATTTTACTCGACGAAGATACTCAACGGGAAAAAGTGTCAAAAGGAATTGTTACTGCTACCAGACTAAACATCAGATCAGGCCCATCCATATCACACAGCTTACAGGGCCAGTTGAACGCTGGTCAACAGATTCAGATCATCGGAGAAGAGGATGTTTGGCTGCAAATAGCAGATGAAAGAGGTATTAAAGGCTGGGTTCACAGCGATTACATAAACATTGCACCAAACCTTCCATCTGCATACGTAGTCGGAGATTCAGCAAACATATATACACACAGGGATATCAGCAGTGGTTTGCTTCAAAAACTGGATAAACATGATATGGTTTATTTAACGGATTATAATAATGACTGGTATCGAGTAAAAACCGAATCAGATATCGAAGGATGGGTTAAACGAAGTCAGGTGAAACTGGTGGTTGCAGGAAGCGGTCCTGTTAGTCGTGGAGCTGCAAGAGGAAACCTTGCCAACATTGTGAGCATAACGGAAAAATACTTAGGGACACCATATCGATATGCGGCCACAGGGCCAAATCAGTTTGACTGCTCCGGGTTTGTGTTTTATATTCTTCATGAGTATTACGGTGATCAATTGACTTTGCATAATATTAATCTTCCAAGATCTTCCAGATATATGGCGAATGTAGGTACTACGGTCAGTCGGGACCAGCTTCATGTAGGCGATCTTGTTTTCTTTAATAACGGGTCCACCAGTACTATCAACCATGTTGGTATATACATTGGCGGAAACAATTTTATTCACGCTTCTTCAGGGTCTAACATGAGCGTTATTATTTCTTCGCTGAATGCTGATAATTATCGAAGACGTTATTCGACGGCAAAAAGAATTTTTTAAATTATTTCATATGAAGTTACATGGAGGTGCCCAATGAAATTACTTGAAATCCAAAAGTTGTTGGAGGCTGAAGTTCTGTCAGGTCATGAGCATATGGAGCGGGAAGTAACCAACGCCTTTGCAGCAGACTTAATGAGTGATGTTCTTGCGTTTGTGGACGATAAAACCATTTTACTGACAGGCTTGACAAATCCTCATACGATCAGAACAGCGGAAATGATGGATATTAACGCAATTGTTTTTGTCCGAGGAAAAAAACCAGATGAAGAAACGCTGAAAATGGCAGAAGAAAACCAGATTGTCACAATGACAACGAAAAATATAATGTTTGTAACGTCAGGCATTCTATATAAAAAGGGATTAAGAGGTGCAAATATAATACACAAATAGCAACGTCAAAAAAGCACGAGGTGATAGCTATTCAAAGAAAATATTCTATCGAAAGACGAGACTTTCAATCTGCCGGACAGGTTTCCAGTAGCATAAAAAAAATCATGAAGCAGGTGGGAGTAAATCCGGAAGTGATACGCCGTGTTTCTGTTGCCTCCTATGAGACGGAAATGAATATTATCATACATTCCAATGGCGGAACCATGGAGTTTTCCATAGGGTCTGATTACATTAAAATTATTGCTTTGGATCGTGGCCCCGGTATTGATGACATAGACCTGGCCATGAAAGAAGGATATTCCACCGCTACAAAAGATGTAAGGGAATTAGGATTTGGAGCCGGTATGGGTTTGCCAAATATAAAAAGGTGTGCTGATGATTTTGATATACAATCAGAAGTTGGAAAGTGTACCCGGATTACCATTGGATTTAATTTATAAATCTCAGGCTGTGGAGGGAAAACATGACTGTAAAAGAATTGCAGCAACAACTGGATCTGGAGATTCTTGCCGCTGAGAAAGAAATAGAAGCAACTGTTATTAATGATGTTTATATAGGTGATATGCTTAGCTGGGTAATTGGAAATGCAGAAGCAGAAAGTGTATGGATAACCATTCAAACGAATGTTAATGTTGTTGCTGTAGCGGTAATGGTGGGCATAAACTGCATTATTATTGCAGAAAATGCTCATGTAGATCCGGACACACTGCTTAAAGCTGAAGAGGAGAAAATTCCCGTACTACGATCAGAACTAACTGCTTATCAGATAGCCAAAAGGATAGATTTGGGGAATTAACGATGCATTCTTATGCTGTGGATCTTCATATACACACGGCCTTGTCGCCATGTGGTGAGGAAGAAATGACACCTAATAATATTGTAAATATGGCAGCAATTAAAGGGTTGGATATAATTGCGGTTACCGATCACAACGCAATTGGTAATGTTCAGCCATGCATTGAAGCTGGCAAAAAGCTTAACATGGTTGTTGTGCCAGGCATTGAAATTACGACACAGGAAGAGGTTCACCTGCTGGCATACTTTGATAGCTATCAGCTTCTGGAGGAATTCTATTGTACTTTAAAGTCAAACCAAATGGGACTGAGAAATCGTCCGGAAATTTTCGGGAAACAGTTGTTATTTGATTCAAAAGATGTAATAATTGGCGAAGAAGAACTGCTTTTAATGAATGCTCTGCAAATTTCTTTTGACGATACGGTCAGGTTGATTCATCAATTTGGAGGTGCTGCTGTTCCGGCACATATTAACCGGAGCAGTTTTAGCGTAATGTCTTCTCTGGGTTTCCTGCCAACCCACTTGCCGATAGGTTGTGTTGAGCTGTTCAATGGTACTGAAAAAGAACTTTTTTTATCCCGTCATCCTGAGTATAAAAAGTACCGACATATCATTAGCTCAGATGCACATTGCCTGGCCAATATTATGGAGAGGATTTTTTTTGTGGAATTAAGCAGCCTGACAGCATCAAGCTTGATTCAATGGTTAAAAATCTAATAGTGTCTGGAGATGATGCAATGAAAGAACTGGCACTGCATATATTAGATATTGTACAAAACTCAATAACTGCTGATGCGAAAAGAATTAATTTGAAAATTGCTGAAAGCATAAAAGATGATGAATTAACTATAGTTGTTGAAGATGACGGTTTTGGAATGGACGAGGAAATGCTGATGAAAGTAACGGATCCTTTTGTAACATCCAGAACAACCAGAAAAGTAGGATTGGGTATTCCTCTGCTTAAGCAGGCTGCAGAGGAATGTGAAGGATCCCTCCGTATTCATTCGGAAGTTAATTCCGGTACTACTATAAAAGCAACTTTTCAGCACAGTCATATCGATCGTGTACCCCTGGGTGATATCCCGGAGACAATCTGCACCATATTGTTATACGGAAGAGATTTCGATTTATTATATGAACACTTAACTGACCAGGGACAGTTTAAATTTGACACGGCAGAAATCAGACAAGTGTTACAGGAAACTCCGTTAACGCACCCGGATGTTATTGTGTGGATTCGGGAAAGCCTGACGGAAGAACTTAGATCAATAGCCGCTACTACCACATAATACAAATAAAACAGCAATTATGTTGTTTATGATATGAAAGGGTGAAAAATATGAATTTCTTAACATTCAAAGGCGGAATTCATCCACCGGATTCCAAGTCGGCAACTGCATCAAAAGCGATTGAATCGATGCCTGTGCCAAAAGAGGTTATCATTCCTTTGCATCAGCATATTGGTGCTCCCTGTAAATCTCTGGTTAAACCAAAAGATGAAGTGAAAGTGGGACAGATAATAGGTGAACCACAGGGTTTTGTATCTGCACCAGTACACGCAACTGTTTCCGGAACAGTGAAACAGGTAGTTAAGAAGCAGGTTGGCGGCGGTCGGGAAGCAGAATGTGTTGTAATTGAATCTGACGGCCATGACGAAATGCATCCAGACATTCAGCCCTATGGGCCACTTGAGGATATGGATGAAAATCAGATCATTGAAATGGTCAAAAATGCAGGCATGGTTGGTATGGGTGGAGCTACATTTCCAACACATGTAAAACTATCACCTCCACCAGAAAAACCAATTGATACCATTATTATAAATGGAGCCGAATGCGAACCCTATTTGACAGCAGACCATCGTCTGATGCTGGAAGATCCGGAAACATTGGTGCTGGGACTTAAAATCATCATGAAATCTGTTCGGGCCGAAAAAGGTATCATAGCTATTGAAGCTAATAAGCCGGATGCCATAGATGCAGTTTTAAACGTAATTGCAGAAAAAGATCCGATACATGTTGTCGCTTTGCAGACAAAATATCCACAGGGAGCAGAGAAACAGCTCATTGATGCTTGTACGAAAAGACAGGTTCCTTCCGGGGGGCTTCCAATGGAAGTAGGTGTGGTGGTCAATAACGTGGGCTCTGCTTATCAAATCGCGCAAACATACAAAACAGGGTTGCCGCTTGTAGAAAGAATTACTACAGTAACGGGATCATGTATAACAGAACCTAAAAATTTAAAAGTTAAAATAGGTACACCAATAAAAGAATTAGTGGAAGCATGCGGAGGTTATTCCAAAACCCCTGGAAAAATTATTTTTGGAGGTCCTATGATGGGGATTGCTCAGGACTCGGATGATTATCCGGTAGCAAAAGGAACTTCCGGGGTCCTGGTATTTGATGAAAAAGAAGCTGTGATTCCCGAGCCTGTAAACTGTATTCGTTGCTCAAAATGTATCGACAGCTGTCCAATTCACCTTATGCCGCTGACTATCAGTGAATATGCATTGGCAGACCGAATGTCGGATGCTGATCGATATAATGCATTGGACTGTATTGAATGTGGCTCCTGTTCATATGTTTGCCCTTCAAAAAGACCACTTTTGCATTCCATAAGAGTTGCAAAAAACAGCATTATGGCTGAAAAACAGAAACAAAAGAAATAAGATCTAATACCAGACAGGAGGGAATCAAATGGAGCAGAAACTCGTTGTGTCTTCATCACCTCATATAAGAGACGATAATAATGTATCAAAGGTTATGGGTGATGTTGTTATTGCATTAATCCCAGCTACACTGGGAGCAGTTTATTTTTTTAGAACCAGAGCAGCCATGCTGATTTTGGTTGCGGTGATTGCGGCGGTATTGGCCGAATTTGCAGTACAAAAAATCAGAAAACAACCAGTTACCATCAGTGATATGAGTGCTGTTGTTACTGGACTACTTATTGCACTGAACTTATCTCCCGCCGTATCCTGGTGGCTGCCGGCCATTGGATCAGTTTTTGCAATCGTTGTGGTAAAACAATTTTTTGGCGGACTTGGAAAGAACTTTATGAACCCGGCTCTTGCAGCAAGGATTTTGCTGACTCTGTCATGGACGGAACGCATGACCGAATGGGTCAATCCGGGGGTCGACATGATTTCTGCAGCAACACCACTTAGCTTTGTCAAGGGAGAAGTAGTAGTGCCTGCGGGAGCTCCGTCCTTATTTGATGCCTTTATCGGAAATATCGGCGGATGTATGGGCGAAACATCTGCATTACTGTTGCTTTTAGGAGGAGTTTACCTCTTGTACCGAAAAGTCATATCCATTCATATTCCGGCGGTATACATAGGAACTGTTGCACTGCTGACACTTTTAAACAGTGGTTTTAATGTGGATTATATGGCATATCATGTTGTATCCGGTGGTTTAATGATTGGAGCCATTTATATGGCAACTGACTATGCATCCTCGCCACTTACCACCAAAGGAAAAGTAATTTATGCTATTGGCTGTGGTGTTCTGACTGCTACCATCCGTATTTTTGGTGGTTACAATGAAGGGGTAGGATTTTCAATACTATTAATGAATGTAGCAACGCCACTAATTGATAGATACACGGTTCCTACTATATATGGGGAGGTGAAGAAACAAAATGCGTGATATTATGAAGATGGGCGTTATTTTGCTGATTATCACCAGTGTTTCTGGAATGGTGCTGGGGATGACGAATAGCTTTACAGAAGGTATCATCATGGAACGTTCACTTGAAGAAGTGCTGTCATCCATCGAATC
The DNA here is from genome assembly GCA_003838145.1 of Tindallia sp. MSAO_Bac2. GTDB lineage: Bacteria > Bacillota > Clostridia > Peptostreptococcales > Tindalliaceae > Tindallia. The sequence goes on along the minus strand of QYZZ01000043.1, from coordinate 89,121 downwards.
CCTTATTAGAGACGCAGATGAGTTCGAAATGATTGAAGATGATGAAGTACTTTCGCGGAACAGAATCCGGGAAGCATATGTAGGCTATGAAAATGGTTCTGTGGCCGGGTTTGCCATTAAATCATACGCACAAGGCTACGGCGGCGAAGTTGAAGTAATGGTTGGCATTATTGGAGACGGCACCATTAGTGGTGTTCAGGTAATGAGCCAATCAGAGACGCCTGGTCTTGGTGATAAGATTACAGAAGACAGCTTTTTGGAGAATTATAGAGGAAACAAAACGGCTGAAGATGTATCAGTAGATGCTATCAGCGGTGCTACCGCTTCCAGCGATGCAGTAAATAATGCAGTGGAAGCAGCGGCAGACTTGTTTGAAGATATTCTTAAAAATAGGTAGCTTAGGAGGCGAAACCAGTGAAACTTTCTAAAATTTTTTCAAGAGGACTGGTGATGGACAATCCAGTATTTATTCAGGCACTTGGCATGTGTCCTATACTTGCGGTAACAAATACTGCATTCAACAGCTTCGGGATGGGCATGGCTACCACATCTGTCCTTCTGGGATCTAATATAGTTATTTCTTTGCTGAGGAAGTTTATACCTTCCAAAATTCGAATTCCATGTTTTATTGTTGTAATTGCCACATTTGTTACTATGGTAGGAATGATCTTAGAAGCATACTTTCCTGCTCTAAACCAGGCACTAGGAATCTTTATTCCCCTGATAGTTGTAAACTGCCTGATATTAGGAAGAGCGGAATCCTTTGCATCGAAGAATTCGACTGTTGGTTCCATTACAGATGCATTGGGTATGGGTCTCGGGTTTACCGGAGCTCTTGTATTGCTGGGGATTGTCAGAGAAGTAATCGGATTCGGCACTGTTTTTGACATGCAGTTGTTTGGAGATTCTTTTGAACCGATGGCTCTGATGACAATGGCACCCGGCGCTTTCATGGCGCTAGGCGTTTTAATGGCAGTCTTTAACCGCATTGTCTATGCGAGACTAAAATAATAGGAGGTGTTCACCGTGTCAGCTTCGTCAATATTTGTTATCCTGATCAGTGCAATCTTTGTTAACAACTTTGTTTTATCACGATTTTTAGGTATTTGTCCTTTTCTGGGAGTATCCAAAAAGGTGGAAACCTCTTTAGGAATGGGAATGGCGGTTACTTTCGTAATGACAATGGCATCCATAATTACTTTTGTAGCTCAGCGTTTTATTCTGGATTTACTCGGAATACAATATATGCAAACTATTGTTTTTATATTGGTTATAGCTTCACTTGTTCAATTGGTTGAGATGGTCATACAAAAAACAAGTCCTGTTCTTTATCAGTCTTTAGGTGTTTACCTGCCTCTTATTACGACAAATTGTGCAGTTTTAGGACTTACAATACTAAACATTCAAAACGAATATAATTTAGTAGAGACTATATTCCATGCAATCGGTGCAGCGATAGGATTTACACTGGCGATTGTATTATTTGCAGCAATACGGGAGCGTTTGGAGCTTGTGGATATTCCTGTTGAGTTCAAAGGTTTTCCTATTGCATTAATAACCGCAGGCCTGATGTCTCTGGCATTTATGGGCTTTGCAGGCTTGGTGTAAAGGAGCGATGATATGAATATACAAAACATAATGTTTCCAGTTATAGGATTGGGCGGACTAGGTCTGGTCTTTGGAGCTGGTCTTGCATTTGCTTCTCAAAAATTTAAAGTGGATACAGACCCTCGTGTAGCAACAATAAGAGAATTATTGCCCGGAGCAAATTGTGGCGGATGTGGATTACCAGGCTGCGACAGCTTTGCAAAGGCTGTAGCTGAAGGAAAAGCTCCAGTGGATGGTTGTCCGGTAGCTGACGGAGCTACTAACGAAGAAATTGCCAAAGTACTGGGAGTTGAAGTAGCCGGCAGTGCTAAGAAAGTAGCAAAAGTAATTTGCAGAGGCGGCTCTGATGAGTGTAAGGAAAAATTCATTTATAATGGAATTCAGGACTGTGTTGCAGCCAATATGGTTAGTGGCGGGAGTAAATCTTGCAAATATGGTTGTTTGGGGCTTGGGACCTGTTACGATGCGTGTCAGTTTGGTGCAATCAAAATGAATGATAACGGACTGGCTGAAATCATACCGGAAAAATGCACTGCATGTAACATGTGCATCCAGGCATGTCCTAAAGATGTTATTACTATGGTTCCCTACGAGCAGGAGGTAATTATTACATGCAATAGCAACGACTCGGGAAAAATCGTAAAACAGAACTGTTCAGTTGGTTGCATTGGATGTCAGATATGCGTAAAAGCATGTCCTGAAAACGCCATTGAATTTGAAAACAATCTTGCGTTTATTGATTATGACAAATGTACAAACTGCTATATATGTGTTGAGAAATGTCCTACCAAAGCTATTGAAGGTAAATTTACTAAAACAAAAAAACAGACTGGCTAAAGAATTTATCAGTACAGCAGTTGGTGTATACCAACTGCTGTATTTTTGCGCCAATTCAGTAACGCTTGCCAGCTAATACTATAAGTGGTAAACTTTTAAAAGAATTGCGTTACAGAATATGTTCTAAATGAATTTATAAATGAAAGAGAGATATTAATGAAAACAAAAAAAATTGTATACTATGGAATATTAACGTCCCTTGGAATCGCATTGCATATCGTTGAAGGCATGATCCCGAATCCGTTTGTCGGAATGGTTCCAGGAGCCAAAATAGGCCTGGCAAACATTATTGCCCTAATAACCCTGACAATATTCGGTTTCCGATTTGCACTATCGGTTAACCTGATGCGGGTAGTCATTGCAGGGCTATTGACAGGTGCTGTAACTTCAATGTTATATGGTCTGGCTGGTGCATTTTTCAGCACCTTATTTATGTGGGTTACAATTCGCTATTTTGGAAACTTTTTCAGTCTGGTTGGCGTTAGTGTGCTGGGAGCACTGGCGCATAATGTGGCACAACTTACTGTTGCCAGCATGATTATTCAAAACCCACGTATTTTTGTTTACCTGCCGGTAATGATGTTCGCCAGCATTTTTACTGGAATCTTTATTGGTATGACAGCTTATTTTGTACTCAAAAAAGTAACCGTTTATTTCCGTGAAACTTCTTATTCAATGACCTGATAAAGGAGAGATAGCATGAACAGACAGAAAAATGCAGGCTGGTTCCTTATTACGATTGTTGCCGGAGTTTTGCTTGGTAGTCTTATTGGTTCTTTGCTTGGCCAGGCGTTGCCTATATTGACCTTTGGACCAGGTCCGCTGGGCGTTGAGAATGTGTCGGCGGACTTTGGCATTATTACTTTTCACCTGTCATTAATGGTTCATTTAAATCTTGCAGGATTAATTGGACTTATATTGGCGATTTTGATATTCAAAAAAATTTAATCCAAAAAAACGACACTACAGGAGGGCGAAATGACATCTGGATATACTGTTACTATTAAAGAAATGCCTGAGACAGAAAGACCGAGGGAAAAGCTATTATCGGAAGGTCCGCAAATTCTGTCGAATGCGGAATTGATTGGAATAATACTATCAAGTGGAACACAGAACCAGACAGCCATCGATCTGGGCAAAGCAGTTCTATGCCAAAGCAATGAAGGTCTCTCTTTTCTTCGTAATTGCACCATTCAGGAACTTATGGAAATAAAGGGAATTGGTCTTGCAAAAGCATCTCAGATAATAGCGGCTGCAGAGCTGGGTAAAAGACTGGCAATTACCGGACGTGACTCAAGGTACCGGATTAAGTGTCCGGAAGATATTAGCAGATTGGTGATGGAAGATTTAAGACATCTGAAAAAGGAAGTATTTAATATACTTTTATTGAATACAAAACACGAAGTCATTAGCGTCGAAAAGATTTCTGTCGGAAGTCTGAATGCATCTATTGTTCATCCAAGAGAAGTATTTCAACCAGCGATTCGAAAAAGCAGTTCGGCTATTATCCTGGTTCATAATCACCCCAGCGGAGACCCAACACCCAGTAAAGAAGATGTGAATATTACCAAGCGACTGGTGGAATCCGGAGACTTGCTGGGTATTTCTGTGCTGGACCACGTTATAATTGGTGATAACATTTATGTCAGCCTCAGAGAACAGGAAAGCAATATATTTGTTTAATAGTATAGAAGCAAAGTACATAAGCTAAATGAAATCAAAATGCGTTTTTTGATAGTATAGGAATGCGATACTGAGACAGAGATGGTGAGATAATTGATAAATATGAACGGGCGCAACAAAATACCGATTTTGATCGCTGTTGCAGTGATCTTGTTAATTATGATAATCGGCTTTACAACCCAGCAAAGAGAAAGCCTGACACCTGTAGAAAAATGGATTGGTGATGCATTTATGCCGGTTCAAAGAGTTGTAAGCCGTGTTTATTTTGGAGTTGAAGATCAGGTAAGGACCTTAATAAAATCCGGTGAAATTAAAAAAGAGAATGAGTTGCTCAAAGAAGAGCTGCGAAAATATCAGTCCGAACTAATTGAAGCGCAGCTAATTCGTGAAGAACTGAATGAGTTAAATAATCTGCAGCAAACTCTTAATAATATTGATCGCAGCGGTTTTTCAGAGCCAATTACTGCCAATGTTATTAGTCAGCATGCCGGAAACTGGTTTCAGATGTTTACTGTAGATGCCGGTGAAGCAAAAGGCATTGGAGTTAATAGTATTGTTATAGGCTCTGGTGGTCTAATAGGAAGAGTATACGAAACCGGAAATCATTGGGCTAAAGTTATATCCATTATTGATAACAGCAGTTCCGTAAGTTTTCAAATTCTTCGGGATGGAAAACTGCAAGGTATTGTATCGGGTAGTGTGGATAATGAGTTAAGTGGTTACCTGTTTGATCCTGATGCAGATATTGTTGTTGGAGACCGACTAATCACATCAGGGATCGGTTTATATCCAAAAGGCATTTTAATCGGTGAGGTGACGGAGATTTCCACCAGTACTGACCAGCTGCTTCAAAACATTGAAGTTGAGCCTGCTGTAAATTTCAATCGTATGAATAAAGTGATGATCATCAATCCCATAACTTATGAAGAATAGAGGGTTACGATGCGACGAATATTTTTAGGTTCATTCTTTTTCTTAAGTATCATTATCGAATCGACGTTTTTTTCATATCTGCCCTTTCCTGGCTTTGTACCAAACACAACATTGATTCTAACCATATGCTTTGCCTTATATTATGAAGAGAAAAATGGGGCAATAATCGGATTCACAGCTGGATTAATAAAAGATATGATAATTGGAAGAGTTGTTGGTATCAGCGCACTAACTTTTATGATTGTTGGATTCCTGGTAGGTTATTATAATAGAAAAGTTTTTGCAGAAAACATTACAACACCGCTGGTACTAACTGTTGCCAGCACCCTTTTTCATGAAAGTGTAGCCTTGCTTACTGTATTTCTAATGGGTTATCCAACACATCCTGGTACATCCCTAAGTCGGATATTTTTATATCAGACTGCCTATAACGCTCTAATTTCTGTTCCTATATATCTGGTTATTAATCAGGTGCTGCACAGTCGTTTTTTAAAAAAATCCTACTGAGGACTGGTGTTTTATGAATTTAAAAGATACTAAGGTTCGTTTTTTAATGATGACAGCGATGATTTTACTCTTCTTTATGATTATTATTTTTCGTTTAGCCAGCCTTATGATTGCTGAAGGAGAGGCACATAGGGAGTACGCTGAAAACAGGATTGTGAAAAGCCTTTCTATAAGTGCGCCTCGTGGAGAAATTCGTGATCGCTATGGTCGATTGCTTGCGGGAAACAGGCCCAGTTTTTCTGTTGAAATATCAAAAAACGAGATGATCGATGAAAGAATAAACGAGATAAGTGCTGAACTGACACATATTTTTAACCGGAATGGTGACCAGTTTATTGATAGTTTTCCTATAATACTGACGGATAAAGGTTTTGTTTTTAAATTTGATGAAAGTATTGCTCAATGGAAAGAAAACTATGAAATACCTGAAGAGTATAATGCAAAAGAGTCCTTTGATTTGCTGCGAATCAGATATGAAATAGATGAGTCTGAGCCGGCTGAAGTGCAGCAACGCCTTTTAGCAATACCAGAACTGACAGTTCCCATATCAATAAGAACCTGGAAATTTACAGAAGAAATGCGAAAAGATCAGTGGTTTGAACAAATGCGCATACCAGAAGAAAAGGAAAATCCCCGGGAAGTATTTCAATGGCTGAGGAATGAAAAATTTGATATACCAGAACATTTTACACATAGAAAAGCCAGGGATATTATGGCAATTCGGGAGCAAATAGAGACGCAATTACCGGGATTTATGCAGTATCAGCCAATAAAAATTGCCCAGGATATTTCTTCTGACAGCGTCAGCCTTATAGAAGAAATGATTTATGAGTTACCGGGAGTAAATATTGTAGTGGAACCTGTTCGGACCTACCCGGAAAACAATGTTGCAGCACATGTGCTTGGGAATTTAGGAAAAATATCAGACCAAAGTGAAATTGAATACTACATCGATGAAAAAGGATACCTGCCAAGTGACATAATTGGGAAAACAGGTATTGAACATAAATTTGAAGATCTGTTAAAAGGCAAGGACGGATCACAGCGTGTAATGGTCGATTCTCGTGGAAGATTGGTAAGAGTACTGGAGAAAGAAGAACCAGTTCCTGGTGAAACGATTAAGCTTACCATTGACCTTGAGTTTCAAAAAAGAGTAGAAAAAATTTTAAAAGACGTACTGGAGACAATTCAGGTTGGCGGTACCTATGAAACCCCATGGGGGAGCAATGAACTGGTAGGTACTCAGGGACCCAGAAAGAATGCAACATCCGGATCCGTTGTTGTAACAGATGTTAAAACCGGAGAAATACTTGCTATGGCAAATTATCCGGCTTATGATCCGAACCTGTTTGTAACGGGCATCAGCAACGATGACTGGGAAAAAGTAATGCCGGAAAATCCCAGGGATCCTCTGGCGCCACGTCCACTTCTAAATATTGCAATGTCGACGGCTGTTCAGCCTGGTTCAACCTATAAAATGCTGGTTGGATTAGCAGGTCTTGAAAGCGGTTTGAGTCCTACCTACAGAATTCGGGACCGCGGCTATATTCAGGTGGGGGAACACTCTTTCGGAAACTGGCTTTGGAATCAAAGCAGGCAGACAATGGGGTATCAAAATTTATATGAAGCTATTGCTGATTCAAATAACTACTATTTTTATTCAATTGCCAATGCATACGATTATAGCAGAAACAGACCATTGCCCTATGAAATGGATGTTGATACATTGATTGATTATGCAGTGATGTTTGGATTAAATGATCCAACCGGCATCGAAATAGACAGGCCTCGGGAACAAAGAGGAGGAGTTCCGAATCCAGAGTCAAAACTTCGAATGACAAAAGCCGTTTTAAGAAATCATTTAAATAGAATACTGGGTGAAGGCGATTTTGAACCGGAATTGGTGGAAGAAAACCCTGAAGTACAGCAGAAGGCAATCGAACATTTAGTAGAGTTGGCGGAAATCAACCCGCCCAGATATGAAGTCTACCGAAACGTTAGGGACGTGGGTATTATTGAAAGCAGAGCTAATGCGATTACGGACCTGGTAAAATACAGCTACTATAATCAGGCCAACTGGAGCATTGCAGACACAATGAACTTTTCGATCGGTCAGGGAAGCCACGCATATACACCTTTGCAGATGACCAATTATATGGCAATGGTGGCTAATGGCGGCATCAGAAACCAACTGTCTGTTGTAAGAGATATTTCACCTGAAAATCCTTCTTCAAATATATCAGTGCAGGATAGCGAACCACAACATCTGCCACTGAATGATCCAAATAACCTGATGCATATACATCGAGGCATGCACGAGGCGACTGTAAGCGGCGGTGCCAGAAATTACTTCAGAGATTTTCCTGTAGAAGTGGCGGCCAAGACAGGTACGGCTCAGCGGGAAGGCAAAATCCCTCCTGCAGACGAAGTTGAATATTTGCTTTCGAACCTCCATCATTTTAGAGTGGATGAATCAGCTGTATTGGCAGAAACAGAAAGGCTTATGAATGAAAACCGGGACCAGCATCAATTTCAGGATAAGGGATATGCAATGCGGATAGCCATCAGAAACCTGAACCCATCTCTAACGAACAGAGACCTGGATGAATACAAGGAAGATTATGATAATTTTTCCTGGTTTACAGGATTTGCTCCTTATGAGGACCCGGAAATTGCTATATCAGTACTGATTTTCCAAGGTGGTGCTGGTGGCTACGGAGCGCCTGTATTTCGGGAAGTTGTAGCGGAATACCTGGGACTTAATGAAGAAGCTGAGAATGGCACTCATATTTTAAACAGTTACATGACACAATGAATGGCAGCCTAAGATTTTAACGAATAGAGTAGAATTATTTGGTATAAAGAGGTAGAATAGACCTATAATGTTTTGAATTTGGAGGTGTGTCGTGGTGTTAACAGACGAAGGTCGGATTGAGCTTAGAGGAACTGGTGAAGGGTTGGTTATCAGAGTCCATATAAGCGGAAACATTTCACCGGTTAAACATTTGATTAAACAAAAGATTGAAGAAAATCCAGACTTTTACAAAAAAGCTACACTAGCCGAATTGACATGCGAATACTTACTCCCGGAAGATCACGATGCACTGCAGCAGTGGCTGTATGAAGAATATCAAATGCATCCGCCGATTAAAAAAAGTACAAAAAAGAGTACGGAGACAAATGCCCCTGAAGCCCCATCCAAACCAGAGCCGATAAGTTGGAACGATTGGGAAAAGGAAAAATCTGATGATACCAAGTTTATTCAGGGTACAGTAAGATCTGGACAAAAAATAAACAGCATTGGTAATATAATTGTCTTAGGTGATGTGAATCCGGGCGCCGAATTGGTGGCTGGCGGAAACATTGTGGTGATGGGAAGTTTCCGGGGAATTGCCCATGCAGGTTTCCGGGGAAACGCAGAAGCATTTGTAGCTGCTTTGGCACTTCAACCGACACAACTACGAATTCATCAGACCATTACTCGAGCGCCGGATGAAGAACTGGAAATGTCAAAAACACCGGAAATAGCGAGACTTAGGGATAATGCCATATGTATAGAGCCGTTTTTTATTAAAAATCAAGTGTAAACCAGGAGGGGTAAAATGGGCGAAGTATATGTTATAACGTCAGGAAAAGGTGGAGTAGGCAAAACAACCACCACAGCCAATTTAGGTGCAGGACTGGCACAAATGGGTAAAAAAGTGGTTGTGATTGATGCGGATATAGGGCTAAGAAACCTGGATGTGGTACTAGGGCTGGAAAATCGAATTGTTTATGATCTGGTGGATGTCATTGAAGGTGGATGCAGGTTAAAACAGGCACTAATTAAAGATAAAAAACTTCCCGAGCTATGTCTCTTGCCAGCTGCACAAACCCGTGATAAAAATGCCATCAATCCGGAGCAAATGATAGCACTGCATGAAGATTTGAAAGAAATGTTCGACTTTATTCTGGTAGACTGCCCTGCCGGCATTGAACAAGGTTTTAAGAATGCCATCGCCGGAGCGGATAAAGCGATTGTGGTTACAACGCCGGAAATATCAGCAGTGAGAGACGCCGATCGTATTATTGGATTACTGGAAGCAGCGGAGCTGCGCAATCCAAAATTAATCATTAATCGTTTGAAGATAGATATGGTCAAGCGTGGAGACATGATGAACATTGAGGACATGTTAGATATACTGGCCATTGATTTACTGGGAGTAATTCCTGATGATCCGGAAATTGTTATATCAACTAATAAAGGAGAACCGGTTGTCACAAAGCCAAATTCATATGCAGGCCAGGCTTATCATAATATAGTACAACGCGTATGTGGTGAAGACGTACCTTTGCTGGATCTTGAAACGCAGGAAGGCTTTGTCAACCGAATAAGAAAAATGTTTGGACTGGCCAAATAACAGTGGAATCGAGAAGGGGGAGGAGCCATGGATTTTTTTAAATTTTTTACAGGAGAAAGCAAAAAGAGCAAGAATGTTGCAAAAGAAAGACTGAAACTTGTATTAGTTCATGACCGGGCTGACTGTTCGCAAGATTTTCTTGATTCCATTAAAGAAGATTTAATTAATGTTATTTCTGACTACATGGTTATTGATGAAGAAGAATTGGACATAAAAATAACCCGAACCAAACGCGAGTCAGATGAATCCACGATGCCGGCATTGGTTGCTAATATTCCAATCAAGCATATGAAAGATCGAAAACGAATTTAATCAGCTGAAACAGAGGAGATTATTGCGTAAATGAACCTGGAGAAACTATTAAAAAAAGTAGAGAAACCTGCACAGTACCTTGGGAATGAATATAATAGTGTTCGGAAAGAAATAAGAGAAAACACCATTCGTTTTGGCTGGTGTTTTCCTGATTTATATGAAATAGGAATGAGTCATTTAGGAAGCTTGATTATGTATCATTTAATAAATGAAAAAACAGAAGCTTTTTGTGAGCGCTTTTATATGCCGGGCGAAGATATGTCAAAATTATTACAGGAAAACTATTTGAGGATTTTCAGCCTGGAAACTAAATCATCAATGAATGAGTTTGATCTTATTGGATTTACTTTACAATATGAACTGAGCTATACAAATATTCTTCATATGTTAAAGTTATCAGAAATCCCATTGCGTTCTGCAGACAGAAAGGAAAAAGATCCGATTATCATAATGGGTGGTCCTTGTGCCTATAATCCGGAACCGATAGCTGATATTGCAGATATTATTGTTATTGGTGAAGCAGAAGAAATAATCATTGAACTCATTGAGCTATACCGTGAGCATGCAACCAACAAAGCTGATTTTCTCACAGCAGCAGCTGCAATACAAGGAGTGTATGTTCCGTCGGCTTACAAAACATCGTCCCGGATCACAAAAAGGTTTATTAAGAATCTTGATCAATCATACTATCCGCAAAATCCTCTGATGCCGCATATGAAGACGGTCCACGACCGAGCGACGGTGGAGCTGTTCAGAGGCTGTATAAGAGGCTGCCGATTTTGTCAGGCGGGTATTATCTACAGGCCGGTTCGCGAAAAAAGCAAAGAAAAATTGGTAGCTGATGCCTGTGCAATTATTCAAAACACAGGGTATGATGAGTTATCCCTTACATCATTGAGCACCAGTGATTATTCGCAGTTTTATGATTTAGCAAACGAATTGATGAGTGAACTGGAAAATGAAAGAGTTGGTTTATCCCTGCCCTCCTTAAGGCTGGACAACATGACTCTTAAAATTTTAAAACAAATTCAAAGGGTGCGTAAGTCCGGGTTAACCTTTGCACCGGAAGCAGGAAGCCAGCGATTGCGGAATGTCATTAATAAGGGCATCACCGAGGATGATCTGATCCAATCCGTTAAAAAAGCCTACGAAGCCGGCTGGAGCCAGATAAAGCTTTATTTCATGATTGGACTTCCAACTGAAACCATGGAAGATGTAGAGGCTATATATCAGCTGGTATCAAACCTTGATCATGAGGTTTATCAAAAACGGGATTCTCAGTATAAGCACCCATTGAAAATTAGCGTAAGTGTATCAAACTTTGTACCCAAACCCTTTACTCCGTTCCAGTGGTCTCCGCAGGACACCATGGAAAGCCTTAAAATGAAGCATCAGCTATTAAAAGAAAAGTTCAGGAAAAAAAGATCAGTTCAATTCAATTATCATGACCCGGAAACCAGTTTTTTAGAGGGAATTTTTGCTCGCGGAGATCGCCATTTGTCAGAAGTTCTCATCAGGGCATATGAAAAAGGATGTCGATTTGACGGTTGGATGGAACATTTTAAATTTGACAAATGGATGGAGGCTTTTGAGGAGCTGGAAATTAACCCTGAGAAATATACACAGGGAACAAAATCTACAGATACTGCCCTGCCATGGGATCACATTGATGCATTGGTTACTAAGGAATTTTTGATCAGGGAATACAATAAGGCTCTTAATGCAGAAACGACGCCACATTGTCGACAGAAATGCACGGGTTGCGGCTTACAAACTGTTGAAGGTGGTGGGATATGCCCATGATTATGAGAGCGAAATACACAAAGGTTGGAATGATGAAATATTTATCACATCTAGATCTGGTAAGACTGTTTGAAAGAGCATTTCGTAGGGCTGAAATACCATTAGCCTTTACACAGGGCTTTAATCCCCATCCAATGGTATCTTTCGCATCCCCTTTAAGTATAGGTGTTAGCAGTGAGGCTGAATACTTCGATCTGGTTTTATCCACTCCACTCGATGCAAAAGAATTTACTCAACGAATGAATGATACCCTGCCGGAGGGAATTCATATAAACGCGGCCAGGCTTTATTCTACCAACAAATTAACTTCTTTGATGAAAGAATCGGCATTGCTAAGCTACCGTATTGAAGGCCATAGTAATATACCACTTCAGCTAGAAGCACTTGATGAATCAATTAGTTCCTTTTTAGCCCAACCAGAGATACTAATCGAGAAAACCATTAAAAAAAATAAATACAAACATCGAAAACAAAACAAAAGTGTAACGGTAAATATACGGTCATTAATCCACTCCTTCAATATTAAGTCAGTGAAAGAGAATTTTTTTACTGCTGAATTAGAAATTTATAATTATGACAGCGGCACTGTTAAACCTTTAATTGTCTGCCAGAACTGGATCAGGTTTTCTGAATTGCAGATTTGTCAGGAGGATCTGACATTTCACCGTACAGAAGTGTGCCGAAAAAATAGCCAGGAATCATTCGAAGCTATTTTGTCATCAGATTCCTATTCATAAAACTGAAATAATTTGGAGAAAGCGGGAAGTGTAAATGAAACAAATTATTGCGGATGTTGGAGTTTTTGAAACCCGAGCTGCCGTTCTTGACAACGGAATCGTTGAGGAACTTCATTTTGAACGCAAGAACAACAGAAGCCTTGTGAATAATATTTATTGCGGTTCAATTGTTAATATTGTCAGAGGCCTGGGTACGGTTTTTATTGACATTGGAACACATAAAAATGTATTTTTACATGAATCAGAAATAAATAAGCCATTAACAATGCTTAAAGAAGGCGACCGTATACTGGTTCAAATTACAAAAGATGCGTTAGGAAGCAAGGGCGCGAAAGCAACCACCTTCCTCTCTTTACCGGGCAAATACATTGTTTTCCTTCCCAATGATAACCATATAGGAATTTCCAACCGGATCACCGATGCGACTGAACGCTCAAAGCTTGAAGAAATTGCAAACCGGTTAACTGAAGGAACATCTCATGGAATAATTATGAGAACCGAATCTCTTAACCAGCCTGGAGAATTAATTGAATCCGACTTTCAATACATGCAAATGATCTGGAACCAGATCGATGCCGGTTGGCGCACGGCAGACAAAGGAGAACTATTATTTCGCGAAGAAGCTTTACTGCCACGATTGCTCAGAGATGTAATGGACCGAAAGACAGCGGTGTTTATCCTTAATGATTCAAAGGAAGCATCAAAAATCCGCGACCTATGCCAACGAGTGATGCCTGACTATTGCTCGCGAATTACTGAGAGTGATCAGGGAGAAAATCTTTTCGAAGAGTATGATATAGAAATGCAGTGGAAGCACGCCATGAAAAACAAAATACCCCTTAAAAGTGGCGGTAGTGTAATATTTAATCACACAGAAGCCCTGACAACCATTGATGTTAATACAGGAAAATTTACCGGAAAAAAAGCCTTTGAAGAAACAGTCCTTCAGATTAATTTGGAGGCGGTGGATACCATTACCCGGCAGTTGCGTCTGCGGGATATAGGTGGAATTATTATTATTGATTTTATTGACATGAAAAGTTTCAGGCATAACAGCATGCTTTTAAATAAACTGAAACAGGAATTGAATAAAGACAGACAGAAGACAGTAGTTCTAGGGATGACTAAACTGGGCCTTGTAGAGATGACCCGGAGAAAAACAAGAAAAAAAGTAGAATCGCTTTTTAATGAACCCTGCCCGAATTGTGATGGAACAGGATGGGTACCTTCTATATACAGGCATGTATATGAACTGGAAAACAAGTTCCGAAAACTTGAAACCCATAGGGACATTGATCGTGTTGTAGTCAGCATCAACCCTGAGCGGTGGACAGAGCTGAAGGATGAAGGTATATCTCTTGAAGAGCTGGCAGAAGCATATGGCTTGGAAATAGAGCTTATTAAAGACGCTTCTATTACCCGGGACAATTTCGATATCAAACTGCACCTTAAACGTAACAGGCCGGTTAAATAAGCATATGCACGATACAACAATTCATTGACAATGGAATTTGACAATGGTATAATATGTGTTCGTAAGAAGCCGCTCAAATCGGGTTTAAACCCAAGGGTGCCTTGATTTGGCGAGACTGGTTAGAGGAGGTGTCATAATGTACGCAATAATTGAAACGGGTGGAAAGCAATATCGGGTTGAAGAAGGTTCCACACTGGTAGTAGAAAAGCTTCAGGTTGAAAAAGGTGAAAAGGTGAAACTGGACAAAGTACTTGCGGTATCTAAAGATGGCGAATTAACAATGGGTCAGCCATTGGTAGAAGGTGCTTCTGTAGAAGCGCAGGTTGTTGAGAACGGCAGGGCAGACAAGATCATCGTTTTCAAGTACAAGCCAAAAAAAGATTACAGACGTAAAAAAGGCCATCGTCAGCCTTATACAAAACTGAAAGTACAAAGCATCAACGTGTAGGGTACTGATTAAATGGTAAACATAAGACTTTTCAGAAACAAACTGGGGGATATTGAGAAGTATGTGATTAACGGTCATGCCAATACTGCTGCTTATGGAGAAGACATTGTTTGCGCAGCAATCTCTGTCCTTGCACAGACAATGATCCTTGGAATAAACAGAACCCTGGAAAGTGAACCGGAATGGTCAGCGGAAGAAGGGGATCTGGTATGCATTGTTCCGGAAAACATCACAAACGAGCAACGAACACAGATTAATACTCTGCTGGAGACTATGGTACTCGGTTTTGAAAATATTCAGAGTCAGTATCCGGAGGCTATAAGGATTGAAACAAAGGAGGTGCGCTGATGATATTAAAAATGAATTTGCAACTGTTTGCCAGTAAAAAAGGAGTTGGAAGCTCCAAAAACGGTCGTGACAGTCAGTCTAAACGCCTGGGTGTTAAACGAAGTGATGGACAGGAAGTCACAGCTGGCAGCATAATCATTCGCCAAAGAGGAACTAAAATTCATCCAGGACAAAATGTTGGCCGGGGTGGAGATGACACATTATTTGCAATGATCGACGGTATAGTTAAGTTTGAGCGTAAAGGTAAAAAAAGAAAGCAGGTAAGCATTTATACTGCAGAAAATGCGCCTGTACAGTAAGACTAATCGAATCAGTTTCTTATAAAGCCGCCTGAAAGGCGGCTTTTTTACCATTCCGCATTAAAGTGGAATTATTGTGAAAGGCAGGAACTTTTAAATGTTTATAGATCAGGCAGAAATACAACTAAAAGCAGGAGACGGCGGCAATGGCATTGTGGCCTTTAGACGTGAAACCTTTGTACCTGATGGTGGACCTTCTGGCGGAGACGGCGGCAAAGGCGGCGATATCATAATTGAAGCTGATGCCGGTCTGCGAACCCTCATGGACTTTAGATACAAAAAAAAATATGAAGCCCAACGTGGTGAAGATGGAAAAAACAAGAACAGATTTGGAAAGCAGGGTGAAGATCTGATTGTGAAGGTACCCTGTGGAACACTGATTAAAAATAAAGAAACAAATGAAATACTGATTGACCTTTTGGAGGATGGACAACGGTACTTAGTGGCTGAAGGTGGTCAGGGCGGAAAAGGGAATGCCCGTTTTAAAACTTCGGTTCGTCAGGCCCCTCAATTTGCTACTGCTGGAGAAAAAGGAAAAAATATTGAGGTTATACTTGAACTGAAACTGATTGCAGATGTCGGATTAGTTGGTTTTCCAAACGTTGGTAAATCAACGTTACTTTCAGTGATAACCGATGCTCAACCCAAAATAGCCAATTATCATTTCACCACTCTTACTCCTAATTTGGGAGTTGTTCAGAACAAATGGGGAGATAGTTTTGTTGTTGCAGATATACCTGGTGTTATTGAAGGAGCACATCAAGGAGTCGGACTTGGTCTTGATTTTTTGAGACATATAGAAAGAACCAGAATTCTGGTTCATGTAATTGATATTGCAGGCATCGAAGGAAGAAACCCACTACAGGACTTTGAAAAGCTAAATGAAGAGCTGAACCGCTATGCGGTGGACCTGTCTGATCGTCCACAAATAATTGCGGGCAATAAATCGGATTTAATGCATGACACATCGATCTCGGATGAGTTTATTGATACAATGAAAGCAAAAGGATACCCGGTAGTTTTAATTTCTGCCGCAACAGGAAAAGGTATCGATGAATTGTTAAAAGAAGTAAGTAATTTATTAAAAACAACTGAGGAACAGGAAGCAGAAAAAGCGGAAAAGGATCAGGCTGCCAAGCTGGAAATGGCAGGCAGGAAAATTATTCGATTCACTGATCAGGAAAAATCAAAAAATTTCAATGCATATAAAAAGAACGGTATCTATTATGTCGAGGGCGAACTGGTCAGAAAATTGATATACTCTCTGAACATGGACAGCATGGATGCTCTGTTGCATTTCTATCGTGTACTGCAAAAAAACGGCGTCATAAAAGAATTGAAAAAACTGGGCGTTCAGGAAGGTGACACAGTAAACATTATGGATGTTGAGTTTGATTTCGTTGAAAACCCGGAAGAATACTAAAAACCTTACCATAAGATCATCATAAAAGAGGTGATTGGTTCGTGAAAGTCAAAAAAACAAAAAAAGCAGGCATTCTTGGCGGCACTTTTGATCCAGTTCATACGGGTCATTTATTTATAGCTCAAACGGCACTTGATGAAGTGAATCTGGATCAGGTTATTTTCGTGCCTTCGGGTCATCCTCCGCATAAAACCGACCATAAAATAACAGATGCCAGCCATCGCCTTCAAAT
This sequence comes from Tindallia sp. MSAO_Bac2, assembly GCA_003838145.1. Classification (GTDB taxonomy): domain Bacteria; phylum Bacillota; class Clostridia; order Peptostreptococcales; family Tindalliaceae; genus Tindallia. Next base: position 72,077 of record QYZZ01000043.1, on the reverse strand, counting down.
GGTACGCGAAGCTATCGGCACAAATCCTCTTTTTTCTTGTTCAACACTTGAAACAGACAACAGCCGGGTAGGATACACCTACAACCTTCTTAAAACAATGACAGATCAACACCCTGAAGTAGAGTTCTACTTCATAATGGGTGCGGATTCCTTTATGGAGATAAAAACCTGGTATCGATACGACGAACTGTTAACGATGGCCGGCTTTATTGTAATGAAGCGTAAAGGCTATAACTCTAACGAGCTTGATCACCAAACGGAAAGTTTTATAGAAAGCCATCAAACCCGTATTATTATTTTGGATAGTCCTAAGCTGGATATATCCTCATCGGATATCAGAGATCGCCGGCAACGTGGGAAATCAATCAAATATCTTGTTCCTGAGAAAGTTGAATCATATATAAATCAAAATAATTTGTATCGGGATGAACAGGAGTGCTTATGAAGGACCAAAAAACATTGATCGATCAAATTCGTCAGGAAGTGAAAAACAAAACAACACAAAAACGTTACCAGCACATAGAAGGTGTTGTTCAATCCGCAATATGGCTGGCTGAAAGGTATGGAGCTGATGTGAATTCCGCTGAAATTGCGGCATTACTTCATGATTATGCTAAAAACAATTCAAGAGAATACCTGATGGAATACATTGAAAAACACAATCTTGAATTAGATCCCATCCTACAGCACGCACATCAGCTGGTTCATGGTAAAGCTGCGGCAAAAATGGCTGAAGAAGAATTTGGTGTTGTAGATACAGATATTTTACGCGCCATTGAAAGCCATACTACTGGCAGGCCGGGTATGAGTAAGCTGGAACAGATCATTTATCTGGCGGATTTTATTGAACCCGGTCGGGATTATGCTGCTGTCAGCAACCTCAGAAAATTGGCGGAAGAAAACTTGGAAAAAGCGGTATTTACAGCACTGAACAATACAATGATTTATGTTCTAAGAACAAAAAAACTGCTTCATCCCAGTACTCTTGAGTGCCGGAATCAAATGCTAATGGAAAACCCGTCCCTTGCGGATATAAATCAGGAAAAATAGGAAGGGAGGTATGTAAGTGGAAGATAAACAAAGGATTAAAAACCTGGTTAAGATGATTGTAAAGCACATTGAAGAAAAACATGGAGATAATGTAGCTGTACTGGATCTTCAGGGTATTTCCAGTATGTGTGATTATTTTGTTATCAGCAGTGCGTCATCAGAGAGACAAATCAAGGCTATTGCAGATGAAATTAAAGGCGGACTGGAAAAAGAAGGTATTGTTCCGGGTCATGTTGAAGGCATGAGAGAAGCCAGATGGATCCTCCTGGACTATGGTGATATAATTGTTCATCTCTTTGTTCAGGCTGATCGCGATCATTATGGGCTGGAGACGATCTGGAAAGATGCACCTGTCATTAACGTTGACACATTATAAACCCTTAAGATATAATTATAAGAACGCAACAACAGTTCGGCTGCGATTTTATAATTAGCAAGCAAAGCTTTCTGTGAAATAGGGTTGCATTGCGGAGTGTGCTTCGCTCCCTTATGGAACAGAAAGCTTTTTGCGTTAATCAACTCCGGACATCCTAAACTCAAAGGAGGAAGACAATTGTCAACCTATGATTTTCATACAATTGAAGGCAAATGGCAAAATCGCTGGGATGACCAGAATCTTTATGCAACAGCGGAGTCTGAAAGACCAAAGTACTATGCTTTGGAAATGTTCCCCTATCCTTCCGGGAAAATACATATGGGACATGTCCGCAACTATTCCATTGGCGATGTAGTAGCTCGTTACAAAAGCATGAAAGGTTATGATGTTTTGCATCCGATGGGATGGGATGCATTTGGGTTACCGGCGGAAAATGCTGCAATTCAAAACAAAATTCATCCAAACCCATGGACTGATAAAAACATTGAAGAAATGAAAAACCAGCTAAGCCAGCTTGGCCTCAGCTATGATTGGGACCGTGAAGTTTCTACATGTGCACCGGATTATTACCGATGGACTCAGTGGATTTTTCTTCAGTTTTATCATCATGGCCTGGCCTACAAAAAGGAATCCCGTGTTAACTGGTGTCCTTCCTGTGAGACAGTGCTGGCTAATGAGCAAGTTGTTAGCGGACAATGCGAGCGCTGCGACAGCCATGTAAGCAAAGAGCTGTTGAATCAATGGTACTTTAAAATCACAGATTATGCGGAAAAACTGCTAAAGGATCTTGATTTATTACAGGGCTGGCCGGAGAAGGTTAAAACAATGCAGGAAAACTGGATTGGTAAAAGCACAGGGGCAGAAATAGAATTTCCTGTAGAAAACACGGACCTTCGACTGAATGTGTTTACTACAAGGCCGGACACGGTTTTTGGAGCAACCTGTATGGTCATGGCACCTGAACACCCTTATGTGTCCCAAATGATAAAAAACACCGAATATGAAAAACCTGTTAAAGAATTTGTTCATAAACTGCAGCATATGAGTGATATTGAAAGAACGTCTACCGACACGGAAAAAGTAGGTATGTTTATCGGCAGTTATTGCATTAATCCCTTTAATGACGAAAGAATACCTATTTATATCGCAAATTATGTACTGGCAGATTACGGATCCGGTGCTATTATGGTCGTTCCGGCCCATGATCAGCGTGACCTTGACTTCGTTAATAAATACAGTGTTAAGGTTGTGCCTGTAATTAAGCCGGCAGATGCTGAAGATCCTTACGTAATTGAAACCGAAGCCTTTGATGGTAAAGGAATTATGATTAATTCCGGCAAATACAACGGCATGGATAACGAAAAAGCCTTTGAGGCTATCTGCGATGACATGGAGTCCGAAGGTATCGGTCGCAGAACGGTAAGTTATCGTTTAAGAGACTGGCTGCTTTCCCGCCAGCGTTATTGGGGAGCACCGATTCCCATTGTATATTGTGATGACTGCGGGATTGTACCTATTAAAGAAGATGCTCTGCCTGTAGAACTCCCGCTGGACATTGAATTCAGCGGAAAAGGGAAATCACCCTTAACCACCAGCCCCACATTTCTCTACACAGAATGTCCTGAATGTGGTGGGAAGGCTACGCGTGAGACGGATACCATGGATACATTCGTGGACTCATCCTGGTATTTTCTGCGTTATACCGATCCGCACAACGACCAGCTACCCTTTGACAGAGAGAAAGTCAGTGAATGGATGCCTGTTAACCAATATATTGGTGGTGTTGAACACGCAATTCTCCATCTGCTATACTCCAGGTTTTTTGTAAAAGTTTTAAAGGATTTAAAACTACTGGATTTTGATGAACCATTTCTCAATTTATTAACTCAGGGAATGGTTCTGAAAGACGGCGCCAAGATGTCCAAGTCAAAAGGCAATGTGGTTAGCCCGGAAGAAATTATTCAACAATATGGAGCCGATACTGCCAGACTGTTTGTTTTGTTTGCTGCACCGCCGGAAAGAGATCTGGAGTGGAGTGACCAGGGGGTTGAAGGTTGCTTCCGTTTTCTGAATCGTGTATGGAGACTGGTTCAGGAGGTTATTCAGGAAAAACATGCGGACCTGAATAAAGAAACGCAGGATGAACATGATAAAACGATCAATCATAAAATTCACAGCACCATTAATAAAGTGACCAATGACCTGGATACACGATTTAATTTTAACACTGCCATTAGTGCAGTCATGGAACTGGTTAATGAATTATATAAATATAAGGCACTGGAAAAAACAAAAATTAACGGAAAATTACTGCAGGAAGGGATTGAAACAGTTCTTCTGCTAATGGCACCCTTTGCGCCGCATATGACTGAAGAGTTATGGAGTCAGATGGGACACCAGGAATCGATTCACCGCAAATCATGGCCGGTAGCAGATCCGAAGGCACTGGTTGTGGAGGAAGTAGAAATAGTTATACAGATTAATGGAAAAGTAAAGGAAAAAATGTTGATCCCAACAGGACTTTCCAAAGATGAAACGCAGGATAAAGCCATGGATAATGCTAAAGTTAAAGAAAGTCTTGAAGGTAAAGAAGTTAAAAAAATCATTGTAGTCCCGGGCAAGTTGGTTAATATTGTTGCGAAGTAAAGTCTTTGTTGGAAAAAGGAGCCTTTTATGATGGAAAATAACGAAAACTTACACCCGACTCTGGTAAGTATGATTCCTCTGGTGCAATCTCTGGGTAAAACACTGGGAAAAAACTGTGAAGTGGTTTTACATGAGATTAATCAAGCCACCAAAACCATCGTTGCCATCAGCAATGGTCATGTTACCGGAAGATCTGTTGGCAGCCCTATGGTTAATGAAGGACTGGAAGCTGTCCGTAAAGGTGATCAGTCTGATCATATCATAAATTACAAGAATAAAAGCGCTGATGGTAAAATATTAAAATCATCAACCATGATGTTGCGGGACAAAAACAATGAAATTATTGGATGTTTGTGTATTAACATTGATATTTCGGAATTTATGATTGCCAGAAAAGTATTGGAAGAGTTTACCAGTATCGATCAGAACGAAGTGGATTATTTTCATGATACAGGTTATAACAGCGTGAATGATGTGCTGAACAATCTGGTTACAAACACATTGGATAACTTTGGAAAGCCGGTAGCTTATATGAATAAAGAAGAAAAAGTATCCATTGTAAAAAAACTGGATGATCAGGGTGCTTTCCTGATAAAAGGTGCGATTGATTATGTGGCAAAAATTTTGTGTGTATCCAGATATACTATCTATAACTATCTGGATGAAATAAGAGCCAATGAGCCTTCATAAAAGAGAGGAGATATGACATGAGTAAAATGCATGCAACAAAAGCGGCACCTGCAGCAATAGGTCCGTATTCTCAAGCTGTTGAAGCCGGCAATATGATTTTTGTTTCCGGCCAATTACCTCTGGACCCTGAAACAATGGAATTCGTATCAGAGGATATACAGGAACAAACCAGGCAGTCCCTGATTAATCTTAAGGCCATCCTTGAGTCAGCAGGATTTGGAATGGATCAGATTATTAAAACAACGGTTTTTGTTAAGGATATGAATGAATTTGGTAAAATGAACGAGGTTTATGGTGAGTTTTTTCAGGATCACAAACCAGCCCGGGCTTGCGTGGAAGTAGCAAGATTGCCTAAAGATGCCAAGGTAGAAATAGAAGCAATTGCTATAAAAGAATAGTGTAAAGACCTAAAAAGCCGGTTCTGCTTATAGTGGAACCGGCTTTAAAATGCTCTTTTACAACCTGGTTATTCGTATCGCTCCATTCGTTTGCGCAAATACATTCGTCTTTTTTTCTTTCGTAACCGGAAAATATGAACCTGCCAAATGGCAAAGATCATTAAAATGCTGGCGATTAAAAAACCAAATACCGGAATACGTCTGTAGAAAGGCAAAAATTCCACCGACTCCATAGCGATAAGGTTTGTTTCGCCTAAAATTTGATTATCATAATTGTAAACAACTTTTCCGAGAATCTGATTCGACTCAATTGGTGCTTCGTAGGAATCATCTACCGTGATGACCTGAGAAATATCATCAGCAGAAACATGAGCTGGAATAATTGTGTGAATGGCTTTTTCCGTAAATAAGGAAAGATTGTCCCTTGTTCCATTATTAATGGGGACACTGGTAGCCAGCATTTTTTCATCCGTGAGAGTTACCAGCTGAAACTCATCAAGACCGTAATCCAGCAAAGTTCTTGAATCCGGATATAAATGCTCCCGTTCGGCATTAAGAACGACAGTGATAACCTGACGTTTTTCGTCAGAGGCAGAACTTATAAGACAATGTTGAGCGGCATTGGTAAAGCCAGTTTTAATTCCATCCACCCTTGGATTGAAAATATTGGTATATTCTTCATTGTAGAACATTTGATGGCTTGGACCTCTCCCCCACAGGAATCGGTTGCTATTATTATAGATACGTTGTTCAGGAGTCTTCAGTGTTTCTGGTATAATAAGGGAAGGTGCAGCAACAATTTCCCTGAAAACTGGATCCTGCATGGCATATCGTGCTATTACTGCTAAATCATAAGCAGTGGTGATATGATCTTCATCCGGTAATCCGTGGGGATTTGTAAAATGAGTATTTTTTGCCCCGATTTCAACGGCTTTTTCATTCATTAGCTCTACGAAAGACTCAACACTGCCAGAAATGTGACGGGCCAATACTTCTGCCACATCATTACCGGATCGGATAAGCAGTGCCTGAAGCAAAGTTTCTACAGTAAAAGACTCACCTGGCAGAATAAACATGCTTGATCCTGTCACTCCCGGCTCGTAATCGATATGAACCATTTCCTGCAAGTCTGCATTTTCCAGAACGACTATAGCCGTCAGGACTTTAGTGGTGCTGGCAGGATAAGTTGGGTCATGAGCATTTTTCTCATAAATGATTTCTCCGGTGACTTTATCCATTAAAATGGCTCTTGGTGCACTTATATCAGGGTGTTCAGAAGCAAAAACTGCAGGAAAAATCTGCACTGCAATTAATAAAACAAGTATGGAAATCAGAATGATTCTGGATAATAAACAGTTTAATGGATGATGACTTTTCAATATGATCGACTCCGTTCAAAATTTGGATAAAAAGATGACAAGCTAAAGATGAATGAATAAAAAGAGATTAGGTGGAAAATACTTACTCAATTATAGTACAATAAATATATCATTTTGTTAAGTGAAAATCATCTTGTTTACAAAACGAGAAAACGGAGGGACTTCTGTGGAATTGACAAAAAAACATAAATTGATATTATTGAGCATTGCAGTGATCATTTTTGCAGCAATTTCTATCAGGGAAGTAATGCATCACAGAAGTAAAACCTATATACTGGCATCAACATCAGAAACTACCGGTTCAGTAAATGAATCGGTTGAAACAAATTTTGAGCAGGAAGCTGTTGCTGATCCGATAGAACCCCGGGCTATTGTAGTTCATGTGGAAGGTGAAGTGGAAAGGCCTGGCGTGTATGAACTTAGTGAAGGTGATCGGGTGGTTGATGTCATTGATATGGCAGGAGGTCTGAATCCTAACGCTGATCGACGACGGATCAACATGGCTCTCAAACTGCAGGATGAAATGTTTCTCTACATACCCCATGAAGAGGAAGATGAAGCTCAAAATCCCTTCGAAAACTCAATTAAAAATAATTCCATGGTTACATCATCCGCGTCAAACAACGGCTTGATAAATATTAACACAGCTGATGCCGGAACCCTCGAAACGCTGCCGGGCATAGGTCCGGTTTTAGCTCAGAGGATTATTGATCATCGCCAGCAGACAGGCAACTTCAGCAGCAAGGAAGAACTGAAGAATGTCAGTGGTATTGGTGATGCGCGTTATAGGGATATTGCTGATCATGTCACGGTTCGTTAGAAATTTGAAAGAGGTGAGAGAATGAGTGTGCAACGATTAACTCAAATGACACAAAGCGCTGGCTGAGCGGCCAAAATTGGACCGGAGGTCCTTTCGAAAGTATTGAAAAACCTACCATCACAATACAATCCCAATGTGCTGGTTGGATTGGAAACCGGAGATGATGGAGCTGTTTATAAGCTTGGAGAAGACATAGCCATTATACAAACGTTGGATTTTTTTACACCGGTTGTTGACGATCCTTATCAGTTTGGACAGGTTGCTGCAGCAAACTCTCTTAGCGATGTCTATGCTATGGGAGGCAAGCCCATACTGGCGTTAAACATATTATGCTTCCCTAACTGTCTTCCAACGGATGTTATGGAAGAAATTTTAAAAGGCGGAGCGGATAAGGTTATCGAAGCGGGAGCTGTTTTAATAGGCGGACATTCCGTAGAAGATAACGAGCCGAAATATGGTCTTTCAGTTACCGGAAAAGTTCATCCCAACAAAATTCTAACCAACAAAGGATCAAAGCCCGGAGATCGGTTGATACTAACCAAGCCTTTGGGATCTGGAATCCTTAATACAGCCATTAAAGCAGAAATGATTACTCCTGAGGCTTACCGTGAAGTTTTAAAAGTAATGACATTGCTTAACGATACGGGAATTAATGCTGTGGAAGATGCTAAAGTAAATGCCTGCACGGACATCACCGGTTTTGGCCTGGTGGGACATGCAGTTGAAATGGCCGAAGGCAGCGAAATGAGTATGCTGCTATACGCTGATAAAATTCCATATATTGCCGAGGCAAAGGAAAAAGCCGAAATGGGATTAATTCCTGGCGGTATGTATCGGAATAAAAGCTATTATTCGACAAAAGTTGAAATGCGAAAAACTTTTGATGAATCACTGCAGGATATTTTTTATGATCCTCAGACTTCAGGCGGCTTATTATTATCAATACCGGCAGATGAAGCTGATAAAGTACTTGAAAGACTCCGGAAAAAACATCCCTGTGAATATGCTGAAATTGGGCGGGTCATAGAAAAGGAAGAGAAATCTGTAATCTTTGAATAATTTACTTAGAGATATAGGATGAGGTGAAAGAATTGGCAGATCAACATCTTTTGAGAAAGCTTCCCAAAGTAGACGATATAATATCGCATCAGGCAGTGCAGCAATTGCTGAAAGAAATCGGACGGGAAACTCTGTTGGAGGTTACCAGAGAAACGATAAATGATCTGAGAAGCAATATTCTTAACAGTGAACCGGGCACCGTTAATGAAGGCTTAGTGGACATAAACGAAACTGTAAAAACCATAGAGAATAAAGTTCGGCGGATTAATGAAATGCAAATTCAGAAAGTCGTTAACGGTACAGGTGTCATTCTTCATACGAATTTAGGAAGAGCTCCTTTGGGAGCCTATACTCAGGACATACTACAGAGTATTGCAGGAGGCTATAGCAACCTCGAGCTTGATATGACAACAGGAAAAAGAGGAAGTCGATATCAACATATGAAAGAGTTGCTTTTAAATCTTACCGGAGCAGAGGATGCCATAGTTGTTAATAATAATGCCGGAGCCGTATTGCTGGTACTTTCTGCAATTGCAAAAGGAAAAGAAGTCATTATTTCCAGGGGAGAACTGGTGGAGATCGGTGGCTCTTTCCGGGTGCCTGAAGTAATGGAACAAAGTGGGGCCAAACTGGTAGAAGTGGGAGCCACTAATAAGTGTTATCCTAAAGACTATGAAAACGCAATAACGGAAGATACCGGTGCGCTTTTAAAGGTACATCGGAGTAATTTTAAGCTGATCGGCTTTACCAGAGATACCAGCTTTGAAGAGCTGATGCAGATATCGGAGAAAAAAGGATTTCCTGTGATTAATGATCTTGGAAGTGGACTTTTCATAGATCTTCAGCCCTATAGCTATCCTTATGAACCGACAGTGCAGGAAGTCGTAGCATCCGGATGCGATATTGTTACCTTCAGTGGCGATAAACTACTGGGAGGTACACAGGCGGGAATAATTGTTGGTAAGAAAAAGTGGATCCAAAAAATTGCCAGCCATCCACTGACACGTGCTTTGAGGGTGGACAAGCTCACATTAAGTGCACTTGAGGCAACCCTGAAAAAGTACCTACAGCCTGAAAAGGCAATTAGTGAAATACCTGTTCTTAAAATGATGACGGTTTCCCATGCTGAACTCGATAAAAAAGCAGAAACTTTCAGGGATATTTTACCAGAACGTCTAAACGGATTAAATATTTCTGTTGAAAAAAGTTACTCCCAGGTTGGTGGCGGTTCATTTCCCGGACATCAGATGGAAAGCCGTGTCATAGCTTTTCGCGGAAACCCGGAGGAAGCCACAAAACTGGAACGCTTTCTAAGAACTGAAAAACCAGCAGTGATGGGAAGGTTATCAGAAGGAGCATATTTTTTGGATGTCAGAACCTTGTTTGAATCAGACTTATCCATTATAGTTAAAAGGCTGAATGACTGGTCTCAAAGGAGTGACAACTATTGAAGCATTTAATTATCGGCACCGCCGGACATATAGACCATGGGAAAACAACACTAATACAGGCACTGACTGGCCGTAACACAGACAGGCTTAAAGAAGAAATGAAAAGAGGAATCTCAATAGAGCTGGGCTTTACGCACTTTGACCTGCCTGGAGGAATTCGTGCAGGCATTATTGATGTGCCGGGACATGAACGATTTATCCGTCACATGCTGGCTGGAGTTGGCGGCATTGATCTGGTGATGCTGGTTATAGCAGCTGATGAAGGAGTTATGGCACAAACAAAAGAACATTTGGATATTCTTCAAATGCTATCCATTAAGCAGGGAATTGTGGTGATAACCAAAGCTGACCTGGTGGACCCGGAATGGCTTGAAATGGTTAAGGAAGATATTAAGGAAAATTTGGAAGGCACTTTTTTGGAATCAGCACCCGTCATGGATGTTGACTCTGTCTCCAAAAGAGGTATTAATGAGCTGATTGAAAAACTTGCAGGCTATTACGATGAAATGGATGCAAGAGATGAAAAAGCGCCGTTTCGCATGCCTGTTGACCGCGTTTTTACTATCACCGGTTTTGGTACCGTCGTAACCGGAACCTTAACGGAAGGGTCAGTTAAAACTGAGGATACTGTTCAATTGTTTCCCGGAGATCAGGAGGTAAGGATCAGAAACATTCAGGTTCATGGAGAAACGGTTAAGGAAGCTTTTGCAGGCCAGCGTGTTGCAATAAATCTATCTGGCGTTAAAAAAGACCATATCAATCGCGGCGATTACCTGGCAAAGCCAAAGTCTATGAAACCAACCATGATGGTGGATGGACGGCTAACATTGCTGAAAAACGCCCCCAGAGGCTTAAAGCAAAGAGATCGCGTTCGGATATATCATGGAGCCTCGGAGATTTTAGCCAGACTGGTAATTCTTGAACAGGAAACGATTGAACAGGGAGAAAGTGCACTTGTTCAGTTTCGACTGGAAGAAACCTCTGTATTTAAAAAAGGGGACCGCATCGTCGTACGGTTTTATTCACCAATGGAAACCCTTGGTGGTGCAACTATTATCGAACCATCTCCGGATAAGCACAAAGCAATGAGACAGGATATTATAGATCTTTTAACGGCTAAAGAATCCGGTGGTCCGGAAGCTGACCTGGAACAGGCGTTGCAAAAAAACAGCCCTGACTTTCCAAATATTTCTTCACTGTCAAAAACTTTTGGGTATGAGGAAAGTGATATTCAGGCAACAATCAATGCATTACAGGAACAAAACCTTGTTTATGACATTGACGGAAATCACTACATTCATCGGGATTATTATGAATCTCTTGTTGATCACATCACTACTCATCTTTTAAATTATCATAAGTCCCACCCTTTGAGGCAGGGAATGGCAAAAGAGGAGTTAAAGAGTCGGGTATTTAAAAACGCTCAGAATCGGGTTGCGGATAAACTGCTGGACAAACTGGTTGGCGAGAACATTATTCTTATAACGGGAAGCTATGTTTCTATGGCTGATTTTACTGTTAAACCAACACCGGAGCAAAAAGAAATCGCTGCTATGCTGGAGAACATGTACCTCGAATCACTTTATAGCCCCCCAAAACTTGAAGATGCAAAGGCAACAATAAAGGGTAAGGAAAAAGTCATTCAACAGGTGGTTGAAATGATGATGGGAGATAAACTGATTCGTCTGCAAAAAGACATCGTATTGCATCGCAAAGCTTATGAAGGTGCCAAAGAAAAAATCCGGGAACACTTTAGAAATAATGAAACCCTGAGTGTAGCTGAATTTCGGGATCTCTTGGGGACCAGCAGAAAATTTGCGGTTGCAATCCTTGAATATTTAGATCAGGAAAGATTTACCAAAAGGCAGGATGATAACAGGGTTTTGACTGAAAAACAATAAACAGCTAACCTAAAGATAAAACCAGATAAACAACACAGATAAACTAATCTTGCTGTAGGTAAGCCCTTTATGCTATAATGAAGTCTGTCAATAACTTATGATGTTCAAGGGAGTAGATGGGTGCTGGTGTGCCCTCTGGTCTTCAAAACCAGTACGAGGGGTTAGGAGCCTCTTGGGTGGGTTCGATTCCCACGTACTCCCGCCACTGTCATTAATTGAGGGCTTCGGCTCTCAATTTATTTTATTATGGGAAAATTGAGTGGAGGTACATGAATGAGTCATGAAATGGATCATTGTCAGCAACGGCTGAAAACAATGGGATACAAACTGACAAAACAGAGGAAAATTATTATTGATATTCTTTTGTCTTCCCGGAAACATTTGATGACAGCAGGGCAGATCTATGAAGAAGTGAGAAAAAACAATCTGCCACTTAATTTCTCCACTGTATATAGAAACCTGGAAACATTACTTGAATGCGGACTAATAAAAAAAGTGGCGTTGCAGGATGGTACGGCAAGCTATGAATATAACAGGCATGACCATCATCATCACTTGATTTGTCTTCATTGCAAAGATGCAGAAATGATAGATTATTGTCCCTATAATGAAATCAATCGTCATATTGAAGAACATACAAACTTTTTTCCTGTTGAGCATCGTTTTGAAATATATGGATATTGTGAAAAATGCCGAGAAATAATAAAAAGGGACTGAAACAAATGAGAATCTTGGGGATAGATCCTGGCTTGGCTACTACCGGATATGGTGTGGTAGACTATGAAAACAATCAGTTTCGGGCTATTCAATACGGAGTTATTCGCACACATAGCAAATCATCCATGCCTGAGCGTTTAAAAAAAATCAACGAATGCATGAAACAGCTGATTCATCAGTATAAACCAGATACAGTTGCTGTAGAAGAGCTGTTTTTCAACACGAATGCGAAAACCGCCCTTCTGGTTGGCCAGGCCAGAGGTGTGGTACTGTTGACAGCTTCCATGGAAAATCTGGATATATTTGAGTATACACCGCTGCAGGTTAAGCAAGGCGTAGCCGGATATGGACGCGCAGAAAAACAGCAGATACAGATAATGGTAAAAACACTTTTAAACCTGAAAGAAGTGCCAAAACCAGACGATGCTGCAGATGCTCTGGCAATTGCCATGTGTCATGCACATACCGGCAATTTCAAAAATCTGTTTAAGGTATAAACTGTTTATCATGAAAGGTAAATGTTCAGAAGGGAGTGTGCCCGTCTTGATTGAATATATTAAAGGTACTGTGGACAGTGTCACTTATGACCAGGCAATTATTGAGGCAAATGGTCTTGGCTATGGAGTGTATTCGTCCTCCAAAAGCTTGGCGGGGATACAGCCGGGTACTTCCGTTACCCTGTATACATACTATAGTGTTAGGGAAGACGGAGTCAGTCTTTATGGATTTGCCACCCGTACTGAGCTGGATATGTTTAAAAAGCTGATTTCTGTTACTAAAATAGGCCCGAAAGCTGCCATAGCAATATTATCGACCTTTACAGTAGATACACTATGCCAGCAAATATCCAGCCAAAACATTTCCATGCTTTCCAAAGCGCCGGGAGTGGGGAAGAAAACGGCAGAGCGCATTGTACTGGAATTAAAAGACAAGATTAAGGATATGAACGTGGAAAGTGTTCCGATTCCAGCCCAGGGAACATTGCTGGAGGATGAAATTATGGAAGCCTTAACAGCCCTTGGCTATCAACAACAGGAAGCGTTACAGGCTGTAAGGGCAACAGCATCCAATACCACTACCACAGAAGCAGGCCTGAAGGCAGCTTTAGCCTGGCTGCTTCGGTAAATCGGAGGGAATCCTGTGAGTATAGAAGAACGAATAATTACGAATGAATTAAAAGAAGAAGATGCAGCCATCGAAACCGGACTGCGTCCAAAAAACCTGGACGATTATATAGGACAGGAAAAAACCAAGGAAAAATTCCGTATTTTTATTGAAGCAGCTCGGAACCGCAATGAATCCCTGGACCATGTACTGCTTTACGGGCCACCGGGTTTGGGCAAAACCACTTTGTCCAGCATTATTGCCAACGAAATGAAGGTCAGCATTCGGATTACCAGCGGTCCTGCCATTGAAAGGCCGGGTGATTTAGCGGCCATACTCACCAATCTGGCTGAAAACGATGTGCTTTTTATTGACGAAATACACCGTCTGAACCGATCCGTAGAAGAAATACTCTATCCTGCCATGGAAGACTATGCGCTTGATATTATTATTGGAAAAGGTCCCAGTGCCAGGTCAGTACGGTTGGATCTGAATAAGTTTACTCTGATTGGTGCCACCACAAGAGCGGGTCTGTTGACATCACCCCTCAGAGATCGTTTTGGAGTTATCAGCCGCCTCGAACTTTACAACACAGATCAGCTGACAAAGATTGTCAAAAGATCAGCCGGAATCTTACAGATACCCATAGAAGAATCTGCTGCTGTAGAAATAGCATCCCGGTCTCGCGGCACACCGCGAATTGCAAATCGTCTTCTGAAACGAATCAGAGACTACGCACAGGTGAGAGCAGACGGGATTATCGATTCCCAGGCTGTGAATGAAGCATTGCAGCTGTTTGAAATAGACGCTCTTGGATTGGACAGCGTGGATAAAAAAATGATTCTGGCAATGATCGAGAATTTTAACGGTGGGCCTGTGGGAGTGGATACTCTGGCTGCAGCTACCGGAGAAGAAAAGAATACAATAGAAGACGTATATGAACCATATTTGATGCAAATTGGATTTATAAGTCGTACACCACGTGGAAGAATGGTGATGAAAAAAGCCTATGAACATTTTCATCAGCCTTTTATGGAGCAAAGTGAGGGATCCTGATGGAACAAATGGCCAGAACAATGATAATAATTGGGCTATTGGTTGCTGTAGCGGGTTTTATCTTTCTTATTGCCGGAAGAATTGGCCTTGGAAGACTTCCGGGAGACTTCATGTTTCGACGCGGAAATGCCACATTCTATTTTCCTCTGGCAACCAGCATAATTGTCAGTCTTTTGCTGACACTGCTATTGAATTTGTTGTTTAGAAAATAGGAGCAACTATAAATCAAATGAAAGTGAGAAAAATATGAAAACCAGTGATTTTCTATACCAACTTCCTGAAGAATTAATTGCCCAAAAACCCTTGGAGCAAAGAGACAGGTCCAGGTTAATGGCATTAAACAGGGAAAATAACACAATTGACCATTTAATGTTTACAGATATAATTTCAAAACTTAATGCAGGAGATGCGTTGATTATCAATACTTCCCGTGTTATTCCGGCTCGTTTGAAAGGCAGAAAACGCTATACAAACGGAAAAACCGAATTTCTGTTGCTGAAAGAGGAAGACGAGAACCTGTGGGAAGTTATGGCTAAGCCGGCCAAACGGGTCCGAAAAGGGACTCAGATCATTTTTGGTAATCACCAGCTCATCGCAACGGTACTGGAAGAAAGAGATGAAGGGCTGCGTCTGGTTAAACTGGAAAGCGACGAGCCATTGGATAAAGCGATTCATCAGCTGGGTGAGATGCCACTGCCGCCGTATATTCATGAAAAGCTGGAAGATCAGGAACGGTATCAGACTGTTTACAGCCAGTCTCCCGGATCTGCAGCAGCGCCGACAGCCGGTTTGCATTTTACGGAAGAGTTGATGGCTAATATAAAAGAAAAAGGAATATCTATTATACCAATAACACTGCACGTTGGGATGGGTACTTTCAGGCCTGTTCAGGCAGAAAACCTGGATGAGCATGAAATGCACGAGGAATTTTTTGAAATCTCTCAGGAAAGCGCCAGTAAAATGAATGAAATTAAAAAGAACAAAGGTCGGATCGTTGCTGTGGGGACCACCAGCTGTAGAGCGATAGAATCTGCAGCAGATGAAAAGGGAGAAATAAAAGCCACGAAAAAATGGACGGATATTTTCATTAAACCCGGATATCAGTTCCGGTTTATGGATGCACTTATAACAAATTTTCACTTACCGGAATCCACTCTGCTGATGCTTGTCAGCGCATTTGCCGGACGGACTTTCATGCTGAATGCATATGAAGAAGCGGTAAAGGAAAAATATCGGTTTTTCAGTTTTGGTGATGCCATGCTGATCGAGTAATGATTATGAAGGAGCGTAATAATGGCAAAAACAATTTTCAGGAAAGAAGCATCATCCAGCGAATCCTTTGCCCGTACCGGTTTACTCCAAACCAGTCACGGTTCTGTAGAAACACCGATTTTCATGCCGGTAGGAACTCAGGCCACAGTTAAAACCATGACTCCGGAAGAAATAGAAACCTGTGGAGCACAAATAATTCTGAGTAATACCTATCATTTATACATGAGGCCCGGATCCGAACTGGTTGAAAAAGCAGGTGGATTGCATCAGTTCATGAACTGGAAAAAACCAATCCTGACTGATAGTGGAGGGTTTCAGGTATTCAGTCTGGGACATCTCAATAAAATTACCGAAGAAGGAGTCACCTTTCAGTCTCATATAGATGGATCGCGGCATTTCATATCCCCGGAAAAAGCGGTGGAAATTCAGAATCAACTGGGTTCGGATATTATGATGGTTTTTGACGAATGCATCCCTTATCCATCAGATTACCAATACGTACTTCAATCCGTTGACCGAACTACCCGATGGGCTAAAAGGTGTTTGGATGCCCACCGGAACACAGACAAACAACATCTTTTTGCTATCATACAGGGAGGCATGTATTCGGAGCTCAGAAAGAGAAGTGCAGATGCATTATTGGAAATGGATTTTCCCGGTTATGGTATTGGAGGCCTCAGTGTGGGAGAACCAAAAGAAACAATGTATGAGGTTCTGAATGACCTGATGCCCAATATGCCGGAAAATAAACCCCGCTACCTCATGGGGGTAGGCAGCCCGGATTGTCTGATCCATGGCGTTCTCAGAGGAGTTGATATGTTTGACTGTGTTTTGCCGACTCGCATTGCCAGAAATGGAACCGCCATGACCAGTGAAGGTCCAGTTATTATAAAGAATGCCAAACACTTTGATTCCTGGGAGCCACTGGATGCCAACTGTCAGTGCTATTGCTGCCGGAACTATTCCAGGGCTTACCTGAGACATCTGTTTAAAGCAAATGAAATACTGGGATTAAGACTTATGACGATACACAACATCACATTTTTACTTGACTTAATGGAAAAAATGCGTCAGGGCATACGCGAAGATCGGTTGTTGTCATTTTGCAAAGATTTTTATCGTGCTTATTATAAGCAGGAACTTCAATTTAATTTAAATCCATAAATTGACAAGAAGCTATGAATATAGTTTAATAGGTTAAGAGAGCACACAATCAGGAAGGAGGATCATCATGCAGTTTTCAGGATTAATCATTCCCTTGGGTTTTCTGGCTATCTTTTATTTTCTGATCATTAAGCCTCAAAAAGTAAAAGAGAAAAAAATTAAGACAATGAGAGAGAACTTAAAAGCTGGTGACGAAATTGTTACTATTGGTGGGATATTTGGTCGTGTTACAAAAGTAAAAGACGACATTCTTACCATTGAAGTTGGCGCAGACAAAACCAAGCTTACCATGGCGAAATGGTCTGTAGGCAATCTGGTTAATGAAAATGATGAGGATAAAGCCGAGTAATCAGACGCAAAAAGTAAAAGCAATAACAAAGGCAGCGGAAAACGGACCCGCTGCTTTGTTGTTTTTTTGAGGCAGCTTGTGATATAATGCTTAAGAAATCATTTAGCGAAAGGAGTGGGATCATGACAAAAAAACATATCAAAACCCTTAACGACAAAAATTTGCCGGCAAAAGGTGCGGATACCGGATGTGGTGAATGCCAGACTTCCTGTCAGTCCGCCTGCAAAACCTCTTGTACTGTAGGCAATCAGATTTGCGAAAAATAGGACAGCTGAAGATTGCATAGGCAGGAGTGCAAACTCCCTGCTTTTTCTTTTGTCTGCAAATATTTTGGAAAGAAGGTATTTGAGTGGTTCATAAGTTTAAAAGAAATGGCGTTATAATGGCAACAGATATAAACTCCGGCGCAGTACATGTAATTGATGACCTGGTTTATGAGCTCCTTGGAGAAACCTCCGTTGATAACGATAAGAAAAAAAATCTCTATCTTGAAAATACATATGGTGTTGATACAGTTAAAGCAGCCATGGCAGAGATTAATGAACTAACTGAAAATGGTATGCTTTATTCTGCTCCAGACACGGAATCGGAAAGCATCACCCGAAACCAATCCATTATTAAGGCAATGTGTCTGCATGTAGCCCACGATTGCAACTTATCCTGCGAATATTGCTTTGCCGCTGAAGGCACATTTCATGGAGAACGGGGCATGATGTCAGAAGAAACCGGTAAAAAAGCCCTTGATCTTTTAGTGAAAAGATCAGGTTCTCGACGACAGCTTGAGGTTGATTTTTTTGGCGGAGAGCCGCTGTTGAACTTCCCACTGATAAAAAAACTGGTACACTATGGGAGAAGTCTCGAGAAAACTGCCGATAAACGGTTTCGCTTTACACTAACCACCAATGGGCTGGCGCTGACAGAAGAAATCATGGACTATATTAACGAAGAGATGGATAACGTGGTACTTAGTCTGGACGGTCGAAGATCTGTCAATGACAGGATGCGCAAAACACTCACCGGAGAAGGCTCTTATGACGCCATACAGCCAAGGATTAGTCAGATGGTACAAAAAAGAGGTTCAAAACCATATTTTGTGAGAGGAACTTTCACAGCTAGGCATTTGGATTTTGCTGCTGATGTCATTCATATGTCCGATCTGGGTTATGATCAGATATCCGTTGAGCCTGTAGTGGGACCGCCTGAAATGGAGTATGCACTTCAGGAAAACCATATTCCAATAATAGAGAAAGAATACGAGAAACTGGCTGAAGCTTACCTCCAACGGAAGGGAACAGAAAATGAATTCCGATTCTTTCACTTTATTCTGGATTTAAAGCAGGGCCCCTGTATGAAAAAGAGAGCTTCCGGATGTGGAGCTGGTACGGAATATCTGGCAGTAACACCTGAAGGTGATCTGTATCCCTGTCACCAGTTTGTAGGCCAGAAAGATTTTTGCCTTGGCACTGTTGATTCTGGTCCGGTGAACAATAGTAAACTGGAAAGCTTTGCTAATGCCACTATATATGATAAACCAGCCTGCATGGATTGCTGGGCAAAATACTACTGCAGCGGTGGCTGTCATGCCAATGCATATTTTGCAAATCATCAACTTAACCAGCCTTATGAAATAGGTTGTCAAATGGAAAAAATAAGAATTGAAACGGCAATGACTATACTTGCCCTTGAAAGTGAGGAATCAGAGTGATAAAAGAAAATAATGGAAGAAAACCCAATATCCATTCTTCCTGTTTTGTAGCCGAAACTGCCAGCGTTATTGGTAACGTTGTAATGGAAAAGGATGCCAGCCTTTGGTATGGCGTCATTGCCAGAGGCGATTACAACGATATTTTCATTGGAGAAGGAACCAATGTTCAGGATGGATCAGTTTTGCATATTGCCTTTAACCATCCAACCATCCTCGGTGATTACGTAACTGTTGGCCATAATGCTGTCGTGCACGGCTGTACCATTGGAAATGAAGTGCTGATTGGAATGGGAGCTATCATTTTAAATGGAGCTACCGTAGGCGATCAGAGTATTATTGCTGCCGGAAGTCTGGTTCCGGAAGGAAAAGAGATACCTTCCGGCGTATTGGCTATGGGTACACCGGCAAAAATTGTACGTGAATTGACGGAAGACGAAAGAAAGAAAATTCGTCGATCAGCCGAAGATTATGTTGGTTTCGCAAATGAACATAAAACAGAAGTTTAGAATATCGCCTTGAGGGAGGAAATCATATGAAAGCAAGATATATAGCGGTTTTTCTCATCGTGGTGCTGATTGCCGTACTCGGCGTATTTACAGCCATTAACGGATTAACTCTTGGAGACCGGGAGATCAGGCCGGTTTCAGAAAGCATCAACCAGGGATTGGATTTGCGTGGGGGCGCTTTTGTCGTCTTTGAAGCTGATACCGATGCCACCGGTGAAGAACTTGACCGTATCATTGAACAAACCATCAGCGTGTTTCGTATGCGTGTTGATGGCATGGGGCTTACCGAGCCGGTTATTGTCCGGGAGGGCGAAAAAAGAATTCGTGTCGAACTACCTGGCGTAGAAGAGGTACAGGACGCACTGGATATGATCGGAAGAACTGCACAACTGGAATTTCTAACACCTGACGATGAAATTGTACTTACCGGAGGAAACGTCACAGGTGCCAACGCAACCTACATGGAAAGGGAACCGGATCCGGTTGTTGTGCTGGAATTAGACAATGAAGGCGCAAGTCGTTTTGCAGATGCAACCGGTGCCCATATTGGAGAGCCGATTTATATTGTCCTGGATGATGAAGTTATTTCAGCTCCCGTTGTTCGTTCCCGTATTCCGGATGGAGTGGCAACCATTAGCGGTAATTTTACCATAGAAGAAGCATCAAATCTTGCAGCACTCATAAGAGCCGGTTCACTGCCTGTGAACTTAGACGAAGTTCAGACATCAACCATTACCGCCACCTTAGGAGTGGATGCACTTAACAGGAGTATTGATGCAGCCAAGATTGGTATTGTATTGGTATTGCTGTTTATGCTGGTAGTATACCGAATTTCCGGTCTGGTGGCCAACATTGCATTAACTATATATATACTGCTGGTAATGGCTATTTTCGTTTCATTAAACGCTACCCTGACACTTCCGGGCATCGCCGCCCTTATTCTTTCTATTGGTATGGCGGTGGATGCAAATGTTATTATATTCGAGCGGATTAAGGAAGAAATATCAAACGGAAAAACAGTACGTGTCTCCATAGACTCAGGATTTAAAAGAGCATTCAGCACAATTTTAGATGCGAACATCACAACCTTTATTGCAGGAGTAACGCTCTATCAATTTGGTACCGGTCCTATCAGAGGATTTGCAGTAATGTTGATGATTGGCCTGGTAGTAAGCATGTTTACGGCAATGGTTGTAACTAGAGTGCTCCTAAAATCGCTGGTAGCCACCAATCTGTTCAAGAACCCCAAATATTTTGGAGTATAAAGGAGGGAACCTCATGGAAATTATTCATCGAAAAAAAATCTGGTTTGCCATATCGGCAATCATTATCCTGACGGCTCTTCTTTTTGCTGCCATTGGTGGTGTAAATACAGGTATTGATTTTACCGGTGGCACTATCATGGAATTCGACTTTCATCAACAGGTCTCAGTGAACGAAGTTCGTCAGGTAACGGATAGCTTTGATACCGATGCCAGTATAAACTTTATAGGTGCGGACCAGGAACAGGTTCAAATAAGAACCATAGTAGATCTGAACCATCAGGAGCGAATGGATGTCTTCGGGCAGTTTCAGGAACGTTACGGAATTGTTGAAAATGACTTCCTGAGAGCAGAACAGTTCGGACCCACCATCGGTCAGGAAATACAAAATCGCGCCTACCTTTCAATATTAATTGCAGCCATAGGAATGCTGATTTATATCACTTTCCGATTTGAGCTCAGTTTTGGTCTGGCAGCTATTGTTGCCTTGATTCATGATATATTGATCGTTGTATCCGTATTCATCATTTTCCGAATACCCATAAACAGCCCTTTTGTGGCAGCCATGCTTACGGTGCTTGGTTATTCCATAAATGATACTATCGTTGTTTTCGATCGAATCAGAGAAAACCGGAAACTAATGAAAAAGTTTGATTTCATCAGTTTAACCACTGAAAGCATTCAACAGACTCTAAAGCGTTCAATTTACACCTCGGTAACAACATTGGTTACAATCGTCGCACTATACATTCTGGGAGTCCCCATGATCAAAGATTTTGCTCTTCCGCTAATCGCTGGCATAATCAGTGGAACCTATTCATCCATCTTCATAGCCAGTCCGGTATGGGTTATGATAAAAGAACGATCAAAAGATCCAAACAAAACCTTTTCAAAAGCTTAAAAAGAAGGAACAGCGATCCATAAAAAGGGTGGCTGTTTCCTTGTATTTTTTCCATTTGGTATTTCTGGTATTTCTGATTTTAAAACGGGTATTCAATATTGAATAAATGGCTTGAAATCGATATAATAATAGTATTATTCATCAAATAGATAAATGGGAGGGTTACCATGTTACTCCAGGACAAGATTCGCGAGATTCAGGATTTTCCTAAAGAAGGTATTAACTTTAAAGATATCACGACACTTTTAAAGGATCCGGAAGCATTAAAACAAATGATAGATGAGATATGTGAACCACTAAAGGGACAGCAAATTGATTTGGTTGTTGGACCTGAATCGAGAGGATTTATTGTCGGAGTACCAATTGCATATCTTCTTAATGCCGGTTTTGTACCGGTTCGAAAGCCCGGAAAGCTGCCGGCAGATGTTAAAAAATATGAATATGAGCTGGAGTATGGCACAGATTCATTGGAAATTCACGTGGATGCAATCCAACCGGGCCAAAGAGTGGTAATCGTCGATGACCTGTTAGCTACCGGAGGAACCATGAAAGCTACCGCTAGACTTATTGAAGCTTTAGGCGGTGAGGTGGTTTCAATGCAGTTCTTAATGGAACTAACCTTTCTGAAAGGCCGCCAACAGTTAGAAGGCTACAACATCAGAAGTTTAATCGCTTACGATGAATAAAATATATCAGACTACAATAAACTGATGATCCCATGAAAACAGGCAGGTGAGCACATCATGCTGGAAAACTTAATTACAATGATCGAAGAACACAACCCAAATTGTGACGTAGAATTAATCATACGAGCATACCAGTTTGCAGAAAGTGCCCATGAAGGGCAATACCGCAAATCGGGTGACCGTTATTTTTCGCACCCTGTTGAAGTGTCGAAAATACTGATTCAGCTGCAAATGGACAGCAGCACCATAGCTGCCGGTTTATTGCATGATGTGCTGGAAGATACGCCTAACAGCTACGAAGCCATGAAAATCGAATTTGGCGAAGAAATTGCGGAACTGGTGGAAGGCGTTACCAAACTTACTAAAATGAATTTCGAATCCAAGGAAGAAAAACAGGCAGAAAATCTTCGTAAAATGTTTGTAGCCATGGCCAAAGACATCAGAGTAGTATTAATAAAGCTGGCAGACAGGCTTCACAACATGAGAACATTGAAGTTCCAGAGCGATGATAAAAAGAAAGAAAAAGCCAGAGAGACTCTGGAAATTTTTGCACCGATCGCTCACAGGCTTGGTATGTCTAAAATCAAGTGGGAGCTGGAAGATCTGAGTCTTCTCTACATCGATCCCCAGGGATATTACGACCTGGTGGACAAAGTGGCAAAAAAGCGGGAAGAAAGAGAAGCTTTTATTAATCAGGTGATTAATGAGCTGCATGAAAAGCTGGATGATTTTAGCATTGAAAGCGAAATTTTTGGACGACCTAAGCATTTTTACAGCATCTATAAAAAAATGGTGAACCAGGGGAGAGCTTTTGAGGAAATATTTGACTTTCTGGCTATCAGAGTTCTGGTGGATAACATTAAAGACTGTTATGGAGTGCTGGGAGTAGTTCATACCATATGGAAACCAATTCCCGGAAGGTTTAAGGATTATATTGCAATGCCGAAGCCCAATATGTACCAGTCGCTGCACACAACCGTGATCGGTCCCAAGGGCGAGCCCTTTGAAATACAGATAAGAACCTATGACATGAATAATATCGCTGAATTTGGTATTGCGGCTCATTGGAAATATAAGGAAAACCAAAGTGGCAGCACTGATTCAGACCAGATGGATCAGAAACTGACCTGGTTAAGCCAAATGATGGAATGGGAAAAAGAAACAAAAGACCCGGCTGAATTTATGGAATCTCTCAGGATCGATTTGTTTACCAACGAAGTTTTTGTCTTTACCCCAAAAGGTAAAGTAATTGATTTGCCTGCCGGATCCACACCAATAGACTTTGCCTATAAAATTCACAGTGATATTGGCAATAAATGTGTGGGCGCAAAAGTGGATGGTAAAATTGTTCCCATCAACTATAAACTGCAAAACGGGAATATTGTTGAAGTGCTGACTTCAGCCAACAGTAACGGTCCCAGCAGGGACTGGCTCAAGATTGTGAAAAGCTCCCAGGCAAAAACAAAAATAAAGCAGTGGTTTAAAAAAGAGCGGCGGGAAGAAAACATTGCTAAAGGAAAAGATATGCTGGAGCGGGAAGTTAAAAGGATGAATGTACCGCTGCAAATAGCACTGAAGGAAAAAACGCTGACATCCATTGCAAATCGGATGAGTCTTCACAGCGAAGATGACTTGTATGCGGCTATTGGATATGGTGGCATTACGCTGGCTCAGGTAACCCCTAAAATCAGGGAATACATTAAAAATCAAGTGCCGTCGGAAGAACTGGAAAAATATGTACCCAAATCACCGAAAAAAGAAGTCGAAAAGAAAAAACCAGGAACAAAGAGTTCTGGTGTGAACGTAAAAGGAATCGATAATTTAATGATTCGCTTTTCAAAATGCTGTAATCCGGTTCCCGGAGACGATATTATCGGGTACATCACCCGGGGCAGAGGCGTATCAATACATCGTAAAGATTGTCCCAGCCTGATGGATAGCCCGGAACAGGATCAAAGAACCATTGAAGTGGAATGGGATACAGACAGCCAAATTGATTTTCAGGCGGAATTACAGGTTAATGCGCATGATCGTAAAGGATTGCTGCGTGAAATAACTCAAATACTGACGGATGATAAAACCGCAGTTAATTCTCTTAATGCCAGAACAAACAATAAAGAACGAACAGCAACCATTAATCTTGTCGTTGAAATTAGCAGCACGGAAGAATTGGATAAACTAAGAAAAACGTTAAAAAACCTGGACGGTGTTAAAGATGTTTTCCGGGTTAAAACCTGATATATTGAGGAGGATTCTATGAGAGCTGTTGTTCAGAGAGTCAAATCAGCTTGTGTTTCAGTAGAAGGTAATGTAGAAGGTGCAATATCGCAGGGATTACTGGTATACCTGGGAGTGGGAAAAGGTGATACTGAAAAGGATATTGACTATATGGTTGAAAAAATAACCAATCTGCGTATTTTTGAAGATGATCAGGGTAAAATGAACCGATCCCTGCTGGATGAAGAAGGAGAAGTCCTGTGCATATCCCAGTTTACTCTTTGGGGCGATTGCAGAAAAGGGAGACGTCCGAGCTTTACCGATGCCCGGGAACCGGGTGAAGCCGACGAAATGTATCAGCAATTTGTTGGAAAGTGCCGTGAAAAAGGCATCAAAACAGAAACAGGAGTGTTTCAGGCGCATATGGAGGTTTCATCGGTTAATGATGGACCGGTGACCATGCTGGTGGACAGCGAGAAAAACTTCTAAAAATAATAGTCAGGGAGGGTTATGTTATTATGTTTTTAATGGAAAAATTGATTACCGGACCAATGCAGGTAAACACCTATCTGGTGGCAGATAAGGAAACTGGTGAATGCATCGTCATCGATCCGGGTGGTAACGCTCAGGCGATATTAAACCTGGTTGAAGAAAAGAACTGGCAGGTAAAGAAAATTGTTTTGACACATGGCCATGGTGACCATATTGGTGCACTGGTACAATTAAAAGAACTGACACAAGTTCCAGTAGCTATTCATCATGAAGATGCTCATATGATTGAGGACGGACAACGGAATTTCACAGCCATGATGGGAACAGCAGTTGAAATTACAGCGGATGAACTGCTTAATGACGGAGATGAAATTAAGCTGGGAGAATCAGTGATTAAAATAATTCATACGCCGGGTCATACTCAGGGAGGTATCTGCCTGCTGGCTGATGATATGCTTTTTTCAGGCGACACTCTTTTTATGCAATCCATAGGGCGGACTGATCTTGAGGGTGGAAATCTGTTTCAATTACTGGGGTCTATAAAAAAGAAGCTGTTAGTGCTAAGTGAAACGGTTCGTGTTTTCCCCGGACATGGACCGGAAACCAATATTAAAATGGAAAAAATGAGTAATCCGCATTTAGGCTAATCATGATTATGTAAGCAGAGTGAAGGATGGAGCAGTTCATGAAACTTAAAATTATTGTAAAGCATCCCGCTGATGCATATGAAATTCGGGAGTTAACCCGGCTTTTTATTACCGAAGAAGATTTTCTTGTGTTGACAGAGGAAGAAGCAAATAAGTCAGAGGAAAAGGCTGATATAAACATACTTGTACACTTTCAACACACAGAAAATGAAACGAAGTTAAAGCTGGAAAAAAATGGAACTACCTTAAAAAACATGACTACATCCTTTGGTCTCAGCTCCAACCCGATTTTACAGCGTAAAAATGAAAAGAACCAGTTAAAACGCATGATGTTTCAGCTGCTTCAATCCTGGTATCCCAGGCATCTGCCCTGGGGAATACTGACGGGTGTCAGGCCGGTGAAAATAGCTCACGAAATGCTTCGGAAAGAACCAGATTGCCATCAGGCGATAGAAAATATCCAGCAGGATACCCTGATGTCATCTGAAAAAGCAAAGCTCATCACCGACATTGCTCAGCTTCAAAAAAACTACCTGGATACTCTGGAGCCCGACGCCATAAGCCTGTATATCAATATTCCATTGTGTCCGACAAAGTGTACTTACTGCTCTTTTGCATCCCAGGCCTTAAAATCAGAGGATGACCCGATCATAGAAAGCTATCTGCGGGGTCTGATGATAGAACTAGAAACGGTATTATCGGGACTAAAAGCGAGAAATAAGAAGATCCGGAGTTTATACATAGGTGGAGGGACTCCCTCCGTAATGTCAGCGAAACAGCTGAATTATTTTTTCTTACAGCTGAATTCACTATGGAATCTTTCACAAATCGATGAAATAACCTTCGAAGGTGGCAGGCCTGATACCCTGACCCCGGAAAAGCTTAGACTGCTGGCTGAATATCCCATTCACAGGATCAGTGTTAATCCTCAGACGCTGCATGACCGAACCCTGCAAAAAATCAATCGACGACATACCGTGCAGGATTTTTTTAATGTTTGCAATGAAGCAATAAAAGTAGGTCTTGATAATATTAATGTGGATATTATTATGGGACTTCCGGGAGAAACACCGGATGATTTTATTCAAACCCTCCACCAGCTGCAGTCCCTTAATTTAGAAAGTTTGACGGTGCATTCCCTGGCCATGAAAAGAACAGCTGGTCTTAAAAAACAGCAGTACCGCTTTGAATGGGATGATCATCAGGCAAGATCGATGATGCAACAGGTTTATCAGTTCGCTGAATTACAGAAACTTGAAGCCTATTATCTTTACAGACAGAAACAAATCCTCGCTAATATGGAAAACGTTGGATTTGCTAAACCTGATAGAGCATGTGTCTACAATATTTTAATGATGGAAGAAATGCAGACGGTATTGGGAATAGGTGCCGGTGCCGTTTCTAAACTGGTATTTCCTGACCAAAACCGGGTTCAGAGAGTTCCTGGGATTAAAGATATACTGGTTTACTTAAACAGGATGCCAGAACATGAAAATAAGTGGGAACATGTATTGAGTCAATTATAAAGGAGTGTTTGTGATATGCCGGAAAAAACATACAATAAACGCAGTCATATGTGCGGGGAACTGACAGTGGCAGACATTGGAACAACCGTATCGCTGAACGGATGGGTGCAGAAGCGCAGAGACTTAGGCGGGCTGATTTTTATAGACCTGCGTGACAGGGCTGGCCTGGTGCAAATCATCTGCGACCGCGATATTTCTGTTGAAGCCTTTGAAGAAGCAGAAAAAATCGGATCAGAATATGTGGTTTCTGTTGTGGGAAAAGTGGAACGGCGTCAGTCGGAAAATCCAAACATCCCCACCGGAAGCATTGAAGTATATGCAGAAAAGCTGAAGATCGTCAATGAAGCAGAAACACCTCCTATATACATTAAAGACGACGACGATGTCTCGGAAGGCTTGCGATTAAAATACCGATATCTGGATCTGAGAAAACCTTCCATGCAGGCGAATTTACTACTAAGGCAGAAAGTCTCCAATCTGGTCAGGCTCTTTTTAACAGACGAGGGATTTGCTGAAGTGGAAACACCCATTCTTACAAAACCGACACCGGAAGGAGCACGTGACTATCTGGTGCCCAGCCGTGTGAACGCCGGAAAATTTTATGCATTGCCCCAGTCACCCCAACTATTTAAGCAACTATTGATGGTTTCCGGCATGGATCGTTACTTTCAAATTGTTAAATGTTTCCGGGATGAAGATCTAAGGGCAGACCGCCAGCCGGAATTCACTCAGATTGATTGCGAGATGTCTTTTGTTGATCAGGAAGATGTTATCGAAATAAACAGCCGTATGCTTCAAAAAATAATCAAGGAAATAAAAGGTGTGGAATTATCACTTCCATTTCCAAGAATGGCTTACTCCGAAGCCATGAGCCGTTATGGTTCGGATAAACCAGACCTGCGTTTTGATATGGAGCTTATTGATATTTCAGACTTAATGGACGGCTGCGGTTTTAAAGTTTTCGCTGACACCGTTAAAAACAAGGGTCAGGTAAAATGCATTAAAGTAGACGGACAGGCGGAGAATTACAGCCGGAAAGATATAGGAAAACTTGAAGATGTTGCTAAAACATACGGCGCCAAAGGGCTGGCGTGGATGAAAGTAGAAAAAAACGGTGAAGTTAATGCACCTATCAGAAAGTTTTTTTCAGATGACGAAATAACATCGTTGTTACAACGAACTCAAGCAGAAGACGGCGACCTTTTGCTGTTTGTTGCTGACACACCACCAGTTGTGGCAGCAGCACTGGGCCATTTGCGCACAGAACTGGCAGAACAACTTGAGCTATATGATGCTGATTCCTATCAATTTGTTTGGATCACTGACTTTCCTCTGTTGGAATATGATGAAGAAACAAACCGTTATGTTGCCATGCATCACCCTTTCACCTCGCCAGTGGAAGGAGACCGAGAAAAACTGAAAAATGATCCTGCTGCTGTAAAGGCGCAGGCTTACGATATTGTCCTTAATGGCTACGAAATTGGCGGCGGCAGTATACGAATCCATTCTTCAGAGCTTCAGTCTGATATGTTCCGAGCCCTTGGTTTTACAGAACAGGAGGCGCAGGAAAAATTCGGATTCCTATTGGATGCATTCCGTTATGGAACACCACCGCACGGCGGCATTGCCTTCGGCTTGGACCGACTGGTTATGATTCTTGCCGGAGAAGACAATATTCGCCAGGTAATTGCGTTTCCAAAGACTCAAAATGCAACCTGTCCACTGACAGAAGCCCCAAGCTTAGCTGATGATCAACAGTTAAGTGAGCTTCATATAAAACTGGCATCAACGGAAGCGACAGAATAAATGACAACTTAACCACTTTTAATGGCGGGAAAGGGGATTAACATGAAAGAAGAAAAAAAAATCAGTGACTATATCCATCTGGAACGCGCAACTGAAACACTCAAAGACATGGTTAAGATTTACAGCCCCTACTTTCAGGAGGATCAAATCATGGAATATGTTCATGACTGGTTGAAAACAAGGGGACTGGACGCCATGTATCACCGATATCATGAAAAAAAGGTAACTAACTTCCGGGGCACCAATGTAGTAGGAAGAATGAAGGGGCAGGATGAGGGACCACATATTCTTTTGAACGGTCATCTTGATAGTGTTGAGATATGTGAAGGCTGGACAAAAGATCCACTGGGTGCAGAAGTGGAGGACGGAAAACTATATGGTGTTGGCTCTCTGGATATGAAAGCAGGATGTGTTGCCATTATGCTTGCTGTTGAGGCCTTTATTAATACGGTGGATAAGTTTAATGGCGAAATTTTGTATACTTTCGTATCCGACGAAGAAGGTCCCTATGGCCTGGGAACCGATGCTTTGCTGCTGGATGGCATCACAGACTACGTTGATGCAGCTATCATCACAGAACCCAGCGGAACCTTTTCCGGAAACAAATATCCATGCCTTTGCCTGGGTGCCAGAGGTGGCTGGGTATACACAGTTACAGCCCATGGAAAAAGTGCACATGCTGCAACACCGGAAAAAGGCATCGACGCCGTGGAAGAAGCTGCCAGGCTGATGATGGAGCTGAAAAATGCAGATTTAAAGGAAGATCCAAAACTTGGAAAAGGGTCTATTGCCATTATCGACTTTAATGGGGGAGGAGCAGCCTGCAGCGTTGCCGATAAGGCTTCCTTCACCGTATTCAGGCACACTGTTACCGGAGAAAACCTTAGTTATCTTAGAAATGAAGTTGATCAGGCTGCTAAGAGAGCAAACCTGAAAGGAACGTATTCAATGAAGTTCAGGGATGCTCCGCATCCTGAAAACGGTGGTTTTCATCCATATACCGTTTCAGAGAGCAATCCGTATACAAGAACTATAAAAGACAGCATACGCGATGTGACGGGTTCGGAACCAATTATTGATTATTTTCCAAGCATTGGTGATTTCAATTATCTGGGAAGCCGGGCAAAACTTCCAACATATGTTTTTGGACCGGACGGCGGAAACTTTCATACCTCGGACGAATATGTAGATCTTGAAAGTGTTGTTAAAACAGCAGAAGTAATTTATGATTATTTGAAAAAGGTTCTAACCTGAAGCTGGGGCAGCTGACATGGAAACCGCTTTTTGTTGTCAAACTGTAACAATTATGGTAGGATAATAGTGAAGATAGCCTGCCGTGTGCGTAAATTCGGCTTAGTTTTGAGCCAACACTAATACATTGGGAACTCGGAGTCCTGCAGTGGAATAAATGCCCCTTGGGGACTTAGGAAGCCGCAGGCAGAGTACCCACCTGCGACAGCAGGGTCAAAACGGTCGACATACGGCATGGCGGGTGTTATCTGAAAAAACCCTTTTAAAGGGGTTTTTTTTATCTAAAATAGGGAAAAGAAATAATATGGAAATATATTTTAATGTAGCAGCAAAAGCGGTTTGAAAGGAGAAAGTCGTATGAAGCAGTGCGGTCAAATAATCCAGGTTCTGAATGGAACTGCAAAGGTTAAGATGCAGCGCCATTCAAGTTGTGCCGGATGCAATGCCTGCAAAATGGGATCTTCAGATAAACCAATAGAACTGGAGGCCCTTAACAGACTTAATGCCCGGGAAGGTGACTGGGTTGAGGTGGAAATGGAAAATCAATATGTATTAACAGCCGCATTTATGATGTATATGATTCCGCTGCTATTTTTGGTGGCAGGCGTTTTGATAGGTCATTATGCACTGGGATTTGCAGGAGTTGGACAGTACCATGAGCTATTAACAGCAGTTATTGCATTTTTGGCAACGGCACTGGCCTATATAATTCTGAATCGCAGCGAAAAGAAGAGAGCCTTTAAAGAAAAAATGCTTCCATCCATTGCCGGTATTATTGATAATCCGGAAGAATTTGCACCGGAAAAAGAATCAGAAAATCATAATTAATTATTTAAACCATTGAACTTGAAAGGGGAGAAGAGTGTGATCATTGAATGTCTGAAGGATAAAGATCAGGAAATTTATGAGGTTATTCAAAAGGAAACAAAACGGCAAAGAGACAATATAGAGCTGATTGCTTCCGAAAACTTTGTTTCTGTAGCAGTAATGGAGGCGATGGGGAGCCAGCTCACTAATAAATATGCAGAAGGATATCCGGCTCAGCGATACTATGGTGGCTGCGAAGAGGTTGATGTGGCGGAAAATCTGGCAAGAGACCGTATGAAGGAGCTCTTTAATGCAGAACATGCTAATGTACAGCCGCATTCGGGTTCAGGAGCCAATTTTGGAGTTTATTTTGCTGTGCTGAAGCCTGGGGATAAAGTCCTTGGAATGAACCTGTCCCATGGTGGTCATCTCACCCATGGCAGTCCGGTGAACATGTCAGGCTCTTACTTTGAGTTTGTGGATTATGGAGTAGATGAAGAAACACAGCAGATCGACTACGATCAGGTGCTTGAAATTGCCAAAAAAGAAAAGCCGAAGCTTATTGTTGCAGGCACCAGCGCTTATCCACGGGAAATAGACTTTAAAAAGTTCCGTGAAATAGCCGATGAGGTGGATGCGTACCTGATGGTTGATATGGCACATATTGCTGGAATTATTGCTGCCGGAATGCATCAGAATCCCTGCCCCTATGCCGACTTTGTCACTACCACAACCCATAAAACACTGAGAGGACCTCGGGGTGGCGCTATCCTATGCAAAAAAGAGTATGCCAAAATGATTGATAAAGCAATCTTCCCTGGCATTCAGGGTGGACCACTGATGCATGTTATAGCCGCTAAAGCGGTGGCATTTAAAGAAGCCCTGGAACCGGAATTTAAGGAATATCAGCAACAAACCCTGTACAATGCCAGACATTTGGGTGAATCTCTGGAAAAACACGGTTTTAAACTGGTTTCCGGTGGAACAGACACTCACCTGTTACTGGTAGACTTAAGAAATAAGAACATTACCGGAAAAGAAGCTGAAAAGCTATTAGATGAAGTTAGCATCACCTGCAACAAAAACACAATACCCTTTGATCCGGAAAGTCCTTTTGTCACCAGCGGTATCCGGCTAGGCACACCTGCTGTTACTACCCGGGGCATGAAAGAAGATGCAATGGAAGTTATTGCAGAGTGTATTGCACAGATTATTGAAAATCCGGATCAAAAAGATCAGGTTCGCAGTAAAGTAGCTAAACTAAGCGAACAATACAGACTTTATGAACCAAAGACCTGCTAATTAAAGAGGCTTTCACCGGGGAGGGATGTCATGGTAACAAAAAATGTTCTGATGACAATTCTGCACAAAATACTTGAATCTATTGATGAAGGCGTTCATGTCATTGACCGTAATGGTTTCACCATTTTGTACAATAAATCAATGGCAGAACTGGAAGGCATGTCAATTGAAGAAGTAATGGGTCAGAAATTCCTCAATGTCTTCCCGGATATGGATGCGGAAAGCAGTACGTTACTTAAAGTGCTGAAAACAGAAAAACCAATCCTTAATCAAAGCCAGGTATACTTAAACAAACAGAAAAAGGAAATTACAACCATTAATTCAACGATTCCTTTGTATTTTGATGAAGAAATCATAGGCGCTGTCGAGATCGCACGAAATATCACAAAAATAAAAGAATTATCCGATGAAATCATGCGGCTTCAGCAAAGTCTGACAAAACCCACATCCACCAAGAAGAAAAACCAAATAACGTACTATACCTTCGAAAATTTAAAAGGTGACAGCCCCAGCTTTTTGAAGGCCTTAAGAATGGCTAAAAAAGCAGCCAAATCCTCATCCAGCGTACTTATTTTTGGTGAAACAGGAACGGGAAAGGAACTCTTTGTGCAGGGGATTCACTATGCCAGCCAGCGAAGAGAAAATCCTTTTATTGCTCAGAATTGCGCTGCTTTTCCTGAATCCCTGCTGGAAGGAATTCTTTTTGGAACAACGAAAGGCAGTTTTACAGGTGCCATCGATAGACCCGGCATATTTGAACAGGCCAATGGTGGAACAATTTTGCTGGATGAAATCAATTCCATGGGAAAGGACTTGCAGGCTAAACTGTTACGTGTCCTGCAGGAAGGCTATGTCAGAAGAGTTGGAGGACTAAAAGATATTCCGGTGGATGTCAGGATTATTGCAACCACCAACGAAGCGCCAGAAGATTTGCTCCTGCACAACGTTATTCGTAAAGATTTATTCTATCGTTTAAACGTAATTAATATAGTTATACCTCCCCTTCGGGAACGAAAAGATGACATCGAAGTGCTGACAGAGTATTTCATTAAAAAACATAACAAAGCGCTTGGAAAACGCATCCAAGGCATTGAAAATGAATGCATGGATGCATTCTGTCAGTACAGCTGGCCCGGTAATATCCGTGAGCTGGAAAATGCCATTGAAGGCGCAATGAATTTAACCTTGTCAGAAACAGAACTGGAAAAAGATGATTTTCCGGAATACATTTTCAGAGAAGCTGAGAAAAAATTTGCACAAGAGCAAAATTATTTGCACTTTGATATGGAAACGCCGCTCCAATTAAATGATCTTGTTGAAAAAATCGAAGTTACTTATATAAAAAAAGCGCTTGCTGCCGCCAACGGAAATATTAGTCAGGCAGCAAGCCACCTTGGAATAAAGCGACAAACCCTGCAGCATAAAATTAAAAAATTTAAAATGAAATAAAATCGAAAAAACCTCCTTTTGGCATGAAAGTTGCATTTATATAAAAGCAACAAAAATAATAAGGAGGTTTTTTGAATGGAAAACGTTAAGGTTATTATTTGGGGTTTTGGTGCTATGGGTAGTGGAATGGCAAAAATGCTGCTGAACAAACGAGGAGTAGAAATTGTCGGGGTATGCCGTCGAAATCCAAACTATATTGGCAAAGATGTTTATGACGTTCTAGGTATAAAGCGAGGAGACAGAAACCCAATTTACATCACCGATGACATCGAGACTATTGTAAAAGAAAAAAGTGCAGATATCGTATTAATTGCAACTGACTCTCACACAAAAGAAACAATGGATAAAATCAGACTGGTAGCCAGAAACAAAATTAACATTATCTCCATTGCAGAAGAAATGGCATATCCAAAAGCTCAGGAACCGGAATTGGCAGAAGAAATGGATAAGCTGGCAAAAGAAAACGACATTACGATCCTGGGAACCGGCATCAACCCTGGATTTGTTCTTGACCTGCTGGTACTGGCACTTACTGGAACCTGTGAAGATGTAGACTATATCAAAGCCTCCCGTGTTAATGACCTGTCACCTTTTGGTGGTACGGTGATGAAAGGACAGGGCGTTGGCCTGACAGAAGAAGCTTTTAACAAAGGTGTAGCAGACGGCACCGTTGTTGGTCACGTTGGATTTCCGGAAAGTATTCAGATGGTGGGAGACGGACTTGGATTCAAAATTGACAAAATTGACCAGACCCGTGAGCCGATCATCAGCAATATCGAAAGAGAAACAGAGCATGTAAAAGTGGAAGCTGGAAATGTGGCTGGCTGCAGACATTGTGCTACTGGCGAGGAAGATGGCGTTATCAAGATTGATATGGAGCATCCGCAGCAGATTCATCCGGATTTGGAAGGTCAGGACACAGGAGATTACATCTGGGTACGTGGAAATCCCGATATCAATATGTCCATACAGCCGGAAATTCCTGGTGGAACAGGCACCATCGCCATGGCAGTAAACATGATTCCTCACGTTATCAATAGCCGCGCAGGACTTAAAACAATGCTGGATCTTCCTGTACCGAGAGCCATCATGGGAGACATGAGAGACCTTATCGAGAAATAGGAGGGATAATGTGATTAAAAAAGGAACCTGGGTTAAAATTCAGGATACGATACTGGAGTCCGGTCAACGGGCTCCTCAGCTGCCGGAGGATACGAAAAAAGTACCATTAATTATGTGGGCTAAAGGTTATCTTCAGGAAGATGCCGAAATGAACAGTGTTGCCACTGTAAAAACCTTGACCGGCCGCCTGGTAACTGGCAAAGTAATGGAAGTGGAACCAAGTTATAAGCATGACTTTGGTGATTTTGTACCCGAACTCTTGCAAATAGGTAAAATGGGAAGAAAAGCACTTTGGGGAGGTGAAGACCATGAGTAAGGACTACAGCTATGAAGCCGTCATGAGTCGCAAACCTCAGATTATGAAAGATTCTGTAGGGATTGATTACGCCACCTTTGAGGCAGAAGGTATAGGGTTTGACTACGAGCGCATGATGAAAGAAACTGGCTACACACTGGCAGAAATGCAGGAAATACAGGGTCAGACTGGTGTTGGAAATACGCCCTTGTTAGAAATGAAAAACCTGACAAACCTGGCAAGAAAATATGCACCTGCCGGTAAAGGAGCCAGAATCTTTATCAAAGATGAAGCGGCAAATCCCTCTGGCAGTTTCAAGGCCAGAAGAGCGGCCAACGCCGTCTACCATGCTAAAAAACTTGGTTATAAAGGTGTGATCGCTGCCACCAGCGGAAATTACGGTGCCGCCGTTGCCAGTCAGGCAGCCATGCATGGCCTGAAATGCATTGTTGTTCAGGAATGTTATGACAGCCGATATGTGGGGCAACCGGAAATCATCGAAAAAGCCAGAAAATGCGAAGCATATGGAGCAGAAGTAGTTCAGACTTCAGTTGGACCAGAGTTGTTTTATGTTTTTCTCAAATTACTGGAAGAAACTGGTTATTTTAATGCTTCCCTATACACACCCTTTGGTATTGCAGGTGTTGAAACTCTGGGATACGAAATTGCAATGCAGTTCCGTGAAAAAGAAGGCCGTGATCCGGACGCTGTTATCTGTACCAATGCAGGCGGCGGGAATCTCACAGGTACTGCCCGCGGATTAATTAAAGCCGGTGCGGAAAACACCCGGATAATCGGAGCAAGTGTCGATCTTACAGGCCTTCATATGGCCAGTGATGAGCAGTTCAACCGCAAGTCCTTTACTACAGGACACACTGGATTTGGAGTGCCCTTTGCGACCAATCCGGATCGCTCCGACGTACCAAGATCAGCTGCCAGACCACTTCGTTACATGGATCGGTACGTGCTGGTTAATCAGGGAGAAGTATTCCTGATGACAGAATTGCTGGCACAGATGGAAGGCCTCGAAAGAGGACCAGCCGGCAACACAGCTCTGGCAGCGGCCTTCAGTGTTGCCCAGGAAATGAAGGAAGATCAGATCATTGTCGTTCAGGAAACAGAATATACAGGAGCCGGCAAGCATATAAATGCACAGCTGACCTTTGCGCGTGAAAATGGAATCGAAATTTTCTTCGGCGATCCAAAGCAGGAAGAAAAGGGTAAAAACATTATACTTCCTGAAGATCTCTCATTATTGAAAGCACAGGAAGTTGATCTTAACAAGCTGCGAAAATCCCTTGTGAAAAATGCGGCTTCTCAAGCGGAAAAAATTTCAGATGAAGACATACAATATTTAATGACAGAGACCAAATCCAGCCGGGAATTTATTGAAGAACAGCTGCAAAATTTGGGTATTAACCGCTAATAGTGATATAATATAAGCATCGAACAATTGAGGCGGCCCTTAGCCGCCTCGATTAATAATGAAAAAGAGGTGAACTGATGAAACGAGCTGACGATTTTCAAAAACGACGTGAGCATTTGCAAAATTTAACCGACGAAGAGCTGGAACTTCGATTTTGGCAGCTTGCTGAAAAAATTGTTGACCCAATGATCGACCTGGCAGAAAAAAACACATCTCCATCCATTGAAAGAGCAGTCCTTTTACGAATGGGCTTTTCAAGCATTGAAGCAAAATCCATTGTAGAAGGCGTTATGGATCGTGGACTAATGGGTAAAGGAGCCGGTCATGTAGTACTTAAACTGGCAAAAGAAAAGAATATGGATATCCGTGAAACAGGCCTTCAGCTGGCTGATGGAAACCTTTGGGAAGAAGCGGTATCTCTCTTTAAGGAGGCGAAATAATGGATCTGCAACCAAATGAGCATTTAGACATGGAAAACCTGCTGAAAGATCTTGAAAAATACAGACCGAAGCGCAGAGGATGGACATGGCGGCAAAAAAAAGAAGACCTGGAAATGGGTCCTTTCACATATCAGGACTGTTCCACCCCGCTGGAAAACAGTGTGCCCCTGCCATCTGCCAAGTATTTTGGAGACATCGACCCTCAGCCGGATTGCGTTATTACCACCGAAATTGCATCCGGTCGTTTTGAAGACGATATTCGTCGAATGCGAATGGCAGCCTGGCACGGAGCGGACCACCTGATGGTTATCCGGACTGCCGGCCAAAGTCACTTTGACGGCCTGATTGAAGGAACTCCCCAGGGAATAGGCGGTATTCCCATTACCCGTAAACAGGTGAGAGCTCAGAGAAAAGCCCTGGATCTCATTGAAGAAGAAGTGGGACGTCCGTTAAACTACCATTCATATATCAGTGGTGTTGCCGGACCCGAGATAGCCGTTATGTTTGCGGAAGAAGGCGTAAACGGCGCTCACCAGGATCCACAATATAATGTGCTTTATCGAAACATCAACATGGTTCGTTCATTTGTTGATGCGGCAGAAGCAAAAAAAGCCATGGTATGGGCTGACATTGCTCAGATCGATGGTGCCCATAATGCCAATGCTACAGCCCGTGAAGCATGGAAAGTAATGCCGGAGCTGTTGGTTCAGCATGCACTGAACTCCATGTATTCTGTAAAAGTGGGAATGAAAAAAGAAAATATCTGCCTTTCCACCGTTCCGCCTACTGCACCACCGGCACCCAGTATGAAACTGGATTTGCCTTACGCAGTGGCACTCAGGCAGTTGTTTAAAGAATATAAAATGAGAGCACAAATGAACACAAAATACATCGAATCCTCCACCCGGGAAGCAACGGTAACCCATACGCTGAACCTGTTGATTTCAAGACTGACACGTGCTGATATTCAGTCTACCATTACACCGGATGAAGGTCGGAATGTACCTTGGCACATTTACAATATCGAAGCCTGTGACACAGCAAAGCAGGCATTTGTTGGCATGGACGACCTGATGAGTATGATCCAGCTGAAGGAAGACGGATATCTCCATGACCGAAGCCGTGAAATTAAAGAAAGAGCGGTTCTCTTTATGGAAGAAGTACTGGAAGCCGGAGGTTACTTCCAGGCTGTTGAAGAAGGCTTTTTTGTTGATTCAGGTCATTATCCCGAGCGTAACGGAGACGGCATTGCCCGTAAAATTGATGGTGGCGTAGGACATGGTACTGTGTATGAACGGGACGAAGATTATCTGGCGCCTGTAACGGCTCATTTTGGATATAACAATGTAGCCCAGTACGATTCTTCAGCCGTTGATAATCCTTCTAAACTGATTGATGGATGCACTCTGGAAAAACCCGAAAAAATAATTTTCATCGATGAGCTGGATGAAAGTGATAATGTTCATGTCCGACTGGACGAGAAAAAAGATTTACTCAATACAACCAAGATTAAACCAGAAATGGAATGGCTTGGCGACGGCATTGTAATGCTGAACATGTTTATTCCAAAACCAAAAAGAGTCGCAGAATATGCCGCCATCGAATTTGCGAAGAAAATGAACCTGAAAGAAGTGGAAGTCATTCATCGCGAAATGATGCACCCCTCTGAAGGAACCCGTGTTGAACTGAAAGGAAAAGTCGATTTCACCATTGATGAAAATGATCTGGTCATCCCACCGGAGCCGGAAGTTATGTCCGAAGACCAGATCAGAGAAGCTGTCGAGAAGAACCCACTTCGTATTGTGGCAGCAACCGTAGGGGAAGATGAACACTCTGTAGGCCTTCGGGAAATAATTGATATTAAACATGGTGGTATAGAAGCATATGGCATCGATACACACTATCTGGGAACCTCCGTTTCCATCGAAAAACTAGTAGATGCTGCCATCGAGCTTAACGCAAATGCAATTCTGGCTTCTACCATTATCAGCCATGACGAGACCCACTATAAAAACATGAAAAAACTACACGAAACCTGCATCGAAAAAGGAATTCGCGATAAGGTAATCCTGGTGGCCGGAGGAACACAGGTAACCCCGGAGATAGCTGTTGAACAGGGCGTTGATGCTGGATTTGGTCGTGGAACCAAAGGAATTCATGTGGCCACATTCCTGGTTCAAAGAATGGAAGAGATGAAAAATGAAGATTGATGTACTGGTAGCAGAAATCGGGAGTACTACAACGGTTGTCAATGCCTTTAATGGTATTGACAGTGAGAGTCCTGAATTTCTGGGACAGGGACAGGCACCAACAAGCGTGCTGGAGGGCGATGTTCGCATCGGCCTCCAGGGCGCTATTGATGATTTGGCCCGGAATCTGGATCAGAAGAGTATCGAATACGATGAAATGCTGGCAACCAGCAGCGCAGCCGGTGGTTTAAAAATGACAGTTCATGGACTTGTTTATGATATGACTGTTCGTGCTGCCAAGGAAGCAGCTTTAGGGGCCGGTGCCAACCTTCATCAGATTACTGCAGGTAAAATGCGTCGCAGTGACCTTAAAAAGCTAAAAGAAATCAGACCGAACATCATCCTGATTGCTGGTGGTGTGGATTACGGGGAAAAAGATACAGCCATTGAAAATGCGGAAAAAATCGCAGAATTAAATCTGAATGTTCCAATTATCTATGCAGGTAATGTGGAGAATCAGGATGAGATTCGACTTATTTTTGAAGATACAGACAGTCATCTGTATGTTGTGGAAAATGTATATCCACAGATCGATAATCTGAACATTGAACCCACCCGAAGTGTCATTCAGGATGTTTTTGAAGAACATATTATACATGCACCCGGCATGAAACAGGTGCGTGAAATGATCAACGGCCCAATAATACCAACTCCCGGTGCTGTCATGGTGGCTGCCAAGCTGTTGAAGGAAAAAATGGGAGACCTGATTGCCTTCGATGTGGGAGGTGCAACCACCGATCTTCACTCGGTTACAGAAGGCAGTGAAGAAATAAATCGAATTTTGCTAAGCCCTGAACCTGTTGCAAAAAGGACAGTAGAAGGTGACCTGGGTGTATTTGTTAATATGAAAAATATTGTAGATTTAATTGGCCTGGAAACATTGCAGAAAGAAATGGACTTTGATGTGGAAGAAATGATGGAACATCATGTACCCATTCCAGAGACTGAAAAACAGATTCAGTTTGCGGAAAGGCTGGCACAGGAAGCTGTTAAAATTGCCATCGAGCGTCATGTGGGACGTGTTCGAAACCTGTATGGTCCTGGTGGTAAAACCACGGTTGCAGAAGGTAAAGACCTTTCTGGAATTCAGTATGTGATTGGAACCGGAGGCGCACTGACAAGACTGCCTCATGGGAAGGAAATGTTAAAGGAAATTCTGGGCTCCAATCATAAAAACAAGATGATGCCAACAGCGGAAGCAAAGGTACTTTTGGATTCTGATTATATCATGGCATCTCTGGGAGTACTATCAAAAAAATACCCGGAAACAGCCTATGAGCTGATGAAACAGAGTATGCGTTGGAATGGAGCTGAATAAGAATGAACCCGAGAATAGAAATAAACACCGACAAGCTTACTTATAACGCAAAACAAATATGCCGCATGTGCGACGAGCACGGCATAACACCGGCAGCTGTAACCAAAGGCTTTTGTGCCATCCCTCAGGTGGCGGCATCCCTTGTTGCCGGTGGTATCAAAATTCTGGCGGATTCTCGCATCGAGAACCTGAAAAAAATGCGTACATTGAGAACCCGAACCATGCTGCTGCGACTCCCCATGATCAGCCAGGCAGAGACGGTGGTCAAATATGCCAGTATTTCTTTAAACTCTGAATGGAAAACCCTTCAGGCTCTTAATGAAGCCGCAGGAAATCAGAACCGGCAGCATCAGGTAATCTTAATGGCGGATCTCGGTGACCTGAGAGAAGGAATTATGGAAGAAGCTGAATTGCTGGAATTGGTTAAGCGAATGCAGCAATTAAAGCACCTTAGCCTGATAGGCTTAGGAACCAATTTAACTTGCTTTGGAGCTGTAATCCCAGATGAAAACAACCTGGGGAAACTGACAGAACTGACAAAAAAAGTAGAAAAACAGCTGGGTCGAAAACTGGAATTCGTCAGTGGAGGCAATAGCAGCAGTGTTTATTTAATGATGAAAAACAGAATGCCAAAAGGTATTACCAACCTCCGTATTGGGGAGTCAATCCTGATTGGTACTGAAAGCGCCTTTGGAGAACGAGTGCCGGACATGTATTACGATGCATTTCAATTAGTGGCCGAAGTTGTTGAAATAAGGGAAAAACCCTCGTTGCCTATTGGTGAAATCGGGATGGATGCCTTTGGCGGAAAACCTACCTTTACAGATAAGGGAATCAGAAAAAGGGCCATTGTTGCTGTTGGAAAACAGGATTTGGCAACTCATCCTGTTAAAAGCCTTGAACCAGGTGTGGATATTCTTGGCAGCAGCAGTGATCACATGATTCTGGATATAACCGATGCAGAAAAAAAATATGACATCGGCTCCGAGATGAAGTTCTTCCTAAGCTACGGAGCTATGCTGGCATTAACCACCAGTCCTTATGTCAGTACTCAGCTTATAAGCGGCGGTTTGAAAGACTAGAGGATGAAAAGGAGTTGTTAGAGTGAAAACCATTGATTTAAGAAGCGACACCGTAACAAAGCCGACACCGGAAATGCTGGTGGCAATGTCTTCTGCCCCTTTGGGTGATGATGTTTATGGCGATGACCCCACGGTGAACGAACTGGAAAAAGTAGCAGCAGAAATGATGGGAAAAGAAGACTCACTGTTTGTCCCCACCGGAACCATGGGCAATCTTATTGCCGTAATGGCTCACACCACTCCGGGACAGGAAATTATTCTGGAAGCAAGTTCTCACATATACCTTTATGAAGTTGCCGGCATTGCACGGCTGGCAGGAGTCCAGGCCAGAACCATTAATGGGAACCGGGGCGAAATGCGTCCGGAGGATATTGAGAATTCTATAAGAAAAGAGGATATTCATTTTCCGGAAACATCACTGATTTGTATAGAAAACACTCATAACATGGCAGGCGGCCGGGTAATCCCACTGGAAAACATGGCGGAAATCCAGGAACTGGCAAAAGCTAAAAGCATTCCGGTTCATCTGGACGGAGCTAGGATTTTTAATGCAGCGGCTTATCTGGAAACAGATGTTAAAGAGATTGCATCAAAAGTTGATTCTCTCATGTTCTGTCTGTCTAAAGGACTTTGCTCGCCAGTGGGCAGTATGCTGGTAGGATCCACTGATTTTATCGAAAAAGCCCGTAAACTGAGGAAATTATTAGGCGGCGGCATGAGACAGGCTGGTATACTGGCTGCCTGTGGACTCGTTTCTTTAAAGGAACAAACAAAGCAGCTGCCGAAGGACCATGAAAATGCAGCCACATTAGTAGAATCTCTCTATGAAACCGGATTTTTTGATGTCAGCATCGATAACACCCATACCAACATTATCAATGCCAGATTGACAGCTCCGGGATGGACGGCGCCTAAATTTGTAGGTGCCATGAAGGAAAGCGGAGTGCTTGCCAATGCACGTACGGAAGAAGTAATTCGTTTTGTGACCCATAAGGATGTAACACTGGAAGACATAGAAGAAGCCGTTGTAAGAATGAGTCAGATACTAAAAGCCTAGAGGTGGTTTAATGGATTTACTGGATCTTGCCAATCAGAAAAAAAGTAAAGAACAGGCACCTCTTGCAGACCGGATGCGACCAGCATCCATGGAAGAAATCATAGGCCAGGAACACCTGCTGCAAAAAGGCAGATTCCTGGCTCGTTGTGTTGCAGCTAACCGGATTCCTTCACTGATCCTTTACGGTCCGCCGGGAACAGGCAAAACAACACTGGCCAGGCTGCTGGCCAAAGAATCCGGCAGTGAATTTTTTCAGCTAAGCGCTGTCATGGCCGGTGTTAAGGATATACGCCAGGTAGTCGAAGATGCAGACCATCTTCAGAAACATGCCGGAAGAAAAAGCTTACTGTTTATCGACGAGATCCATCGTTTTTCAAAAAATCAACAGGATGCATTGCTGCCCCATGTGGAAAAAGGCCTGATTACGCTGATTGGTGCCACAACGGAAAATCCATATTTCGAAGTAAACAGCGCCCTGTTGTCCCGTACAACCGTATTAAAGCTGGAGCATTTATCTGTTGACAGCATATTGGAGTTGCTGAAAAGAAGTGTTTCCGACGAAAAACGGGGGCTTGGCCGTCTGAAGGTTAACATTGAAGAAACTGCTCTCCAGCATCTGGCAGAGACTGCCGGAGGAGATGCCCGTCGGGCCTTAAATGCACTTGAAATAGCAGCTCTCAGCACTTCGGCTCAGGAAGATGGTTCATTGAAGATCAGTCTGAAGGACGCCCAGGAATCCATACAAAAACGTGCTGTACAGTATGATAAAGACGGAGATCAGCATTACGATGTGATTTCCGCCTTTATAAAAAGTATCCGTGGCAGTGATGTGGATGCAGCACTTCATTACATGGCCAAAATGATAGCCGCCGGTGAAGATCCGGAATTTATTGCAAGGCGCATCATTATTTCTGCATCAGAAGATATTGGAAATGCAGACCCTGCCGGAATGTCCATTGCTATGGCTGCTCACTATGCCGTAAAACATATCGGGATGCCGGAAGCCCGGATTCCGTTGGCGCAGGCAGTGACATATCTATCCACGGCTCCCAAAAGCAATGCAGCTTATACAGCCATTAACAAGGCGATGGCAGACATAGAAAACATCAGTGCCGACGTGCCTGAACACCTGAGAGACAGTCATTACAAAGGCGCCGCCAAATTAGGCCATGGCAAAGATTACCGATATGCCCACAGCTACCCGGACCACTACGTAGAGCAGCAGTATATGCCCGACGCCTTATTGGGAAAAGTTTATTATGAAATGACCGACCAGGGCGAGGAAAAGAAGCATAAGGAATACATGCAAAAGCTAAAAAAAAGGGGTTAGTCCCTAACCCCTATTCATAAACTTTTTCTCCCCTAAAATAAGTGGCATGCGCCTTAAAATCCTTCAGTTCTTCAATATCCACTTTAAAAGGATCCTTATCTAATACTGTAAAATTAGCCTCATATCCTTCTTTTAACTGTCCTTTTGTATC
Source organism: Tindallia sp. MSAO_Bac2 (assembly GCA_003838145.1). Taxonomy (GTDB): domain Bacteria; phylum Bacillota; class Clostridia; order Peptostreptococcales; family Tindalliaceae; genus Tindallia. Next base: position 27,618 of record QYZZ01000043.1, on the reverse strand, counting down.
GCATTCATCAGAGAGCATGGGAGGTTTCAACGTAAACAGTTCCATGGCTTCCTGCAGGCTCAGTGCTTCTTCCATAATCCATCCATCCTTCGGATTGCCTTCCAGGTCTTTTCTTGCAACTGCTGTATAAATGTTCCAGAAAGGATTAAAGCTTTCCACCGGCGAGTCGGAGCTTCCGACAGTCGGTATTCCCATATCCAGATAGGTTTTCCAGCAATAACTGTATTTAAGCCGTTTAGATCCGATCCGGTCTTCCGCTATATGAAGATCAGAATGGGTGAAGATAGGCTGTACATTGGCGATAACCTGCTGATCTCTGTATTTCCGTAAAATGGAATCGCTGCCAATCTGGCTGTGAATAACAGAAGGGCGTAAGTTTTTCGGTTTATATATATGCTCATATTTCTTAAACAGATCAAGCATAGTCTCGGTGGTTTTATCGCCAATACCATGAGCTGCTACGTCAAAGCCATTCTCAAAAGATTTCTTAATCATCGCATCCAGCCGCTCCTCAGACATAAGCATAAAGCCGGAAGTTTCAGGATCGTCAGAATAAGGCTCATGCAATGCAGCAGTTCTGGAACCAAGAGAACCGTCACCCAGGATCTTTATGGGTCCGGGCATCAATCTTCCCATAGAATTCCAGGACTGCAGATTATTTTCGATGTAAAAATCAATATCTTCAGGATTGTGAATAATCATCTGCATGACAATCTGAAGTGGCAGTTTTTTCTGTTCATTCAGTTCCTTATAAGCATCCAGCAGTGCCTGCCGGTCACCTACAAAGCCAAAATCATCTGTGTGAACTGTAGTAAATCCAAGACTCACCAGATCTTCAGTTGCAGAAAGAATCAGATCCTTAATCTCGTCTTTATCAACAATTGGTGGGATTGCCTGTTTTACCAGCTCCATAGCTGTTTCTCTCAGCACACCAGTTGGATTTCCATTGGCATCCCGGTCAATTTTACCGCCCTCCGGATCAGGAGTATCCCTGGTAATGCCGGCCATTTCCAGCGCTTTCGTATTAACAGAACAGATATGGTAGCACATACGAAGCAGCATAATGGGATGCTCTCTGGATATGCTGTCAAGATCCTGCCGGTCTGGAACTTTTCTGTCCGGGAAGGTATCGTGGTTCCAGCCGGAACCCTTAACCCATTGTCCGGAGGTCAAAGCCTTGCGGTCTATATGCTGAGCTACTTTGCTCTTTAGTTCTTCCATGGATCGTACTTCTTTCAGACTAACCACCTGTTCCTTGGTGGAGCCGTAAGCCAGCAGGTGAATATGTGAGTCTGTTAATCCGGGGATAACCGTTTTATTCTGAAGATCTATCAACTCATCTGAATCATTTATTTCTTTTTTTAATACTTCAGTCGCACCAACCTTTTCAAACTTCCCGTTTTCTACGATAAAAGCATCTCCATCAGGCATGTCAGGGAAATTAATCAGATTAGCATTATGATACATTACTTTACCGTTACTCATCACTTCACTCCTTTTTTTGTTAAATTTTGGGCTGATTATCTTTTAATTGTGAGCTTTTGTGCCCTGTGGGTACGAGTGCCCTATGGGTATTTGAACTTAATTTTCAATTCTCAATTAGAACAGACGCTCTGCGTTTGTTCTACATGGTAATTATACCATAGAGATTGCAAAACTTAACAAGGTCAATTGTCATTTTTTTAAAAATAAAAAATATATAATAACAACTCTGATTTTGGTACAAAGCTTGCATCAAATATAATGCAGATAAAATTAAGGAGGGGTTAAATGCTTACCGTTAACAGAGAACTTTTGGAAAGCATGTTTTATGAATTAGTAAAGACACCCGGAACATCAGGAACTGCCGACGAGAATCTGTCGACAGAAACTATCGTTAAACAGTTTGAAGCAATGCCTTATTTTCAGGAAAACCCAGAATACGTTCAATGTCATCCTATACCGAAAGATGGTTTTGACCGCAAGGTTATCACTGCCCTGGTGAGAGGAAACGGCAAATCCAACAAAACCGTTATCTTAATGGGACATACAGATATCGTAGATGTCAGTGATTATGGCAAGAACCAGGACGTGGCCTATGAGCCGGAAAAACTGATGAAAAGACTGGATCCATCTTCCATGAACGAAAATGCCAGAAAAGATTACGAATCCGGCGAGTGGATTTTTGGCCGTGGCGTGATGGACATGCGGTGCGGAGTTTCGGTCTCGATGGCCATGTTGGAAGCAGCCTCCAGAAATCAGGAAGAACTGAACGGAAATTTACTCTTTGTTGGTGTGCCGGACGAGGAGAATAATTCCCTTGGTATGATTGCAGCCTCAGAGAATCTATTGGAACTATCCCAAAAACATGATTTGGACTATATTGCCTGCGTGGATGGTGAATCCCAGTTCCCTTATTATCCGGGAGATAACAACAAGTATATCTACCAGGGAACCCTGGGTAAATTTGTACTGATGGCTTATGCCATTGGCAAAGAGACCCATGGAGGCGACTCGCTGACTGGACTGAACGCCAATCTGATTATCTCCGAACTGACCCGGAGAATAGAACTGAACATGGATTTATCCGACTCCTATGAAGATGAAGTGTTTTCGCCGCCAACTTCCTTAAAACAAACAGATACCAAGCAGCACTATAATGTGAAAACACCGGAGTCAGCCTACGCTTATTACAATTTTCTAACAGCAGACCAATCTCCGAAATACTTTTTCGATAAAGTTCGGGAACTGGCCATGGAGGCAATGAAAGACTCTCTGGACAAACAGCGCAGAGAAACAGAAAGATTCTTTAAGATGTCCAAGTCTCAGGGAAGCTTTTATGACTGGAAGCCTCAGGTTTTATCATACAGCGAACTGGTTGAAATGGCTAAAAAACATGGTGGTCAGAAATTTGAAGATCATATGAAAAAGTGCATGGAGGAATGGAAGAAACAACCTGAGATGGACCAGCGAATCCTGGCCACAAAAATGATGGAAGAAGTTTATTCCTTCTGCCCTGATAAAGACCCCAAAATTGTTTTAATATATGTGCCGCCATACTATCCGCACATCAAGCCCACCACAGAAACACCGGAAAAAGCCAAAGCAAATAAAGTGGTGGAAATGGTATCCGAATATGCCAAGAGCGAATTTAATGAAGATGTTGGCGTTGAGAACTTCTTTACAGGACTATGCGATCTTAGCTTTGTATCCCTCCAAAATGCAGAGGATGTTATTACCAATATCATGCCAAATATGCCTAATTGGGGTTTTAGCTATGAACTGCCGGTAGAAACCATTAAAAAGCTGGACTTACCGGTAATGAATATCGGACCTTATGGGAAAGATGCTCACAAAAACACAGAGAGACTTCATGTTGATTACTCCTTCCGCATTTATCCCCAATTACTGGCCTATGCCATCGATGAACTGCTGAAGGATAAATAGCAAATTAATTTGCGCTTCGGTGCAAATTAATTTTCGAAAGAAAAGGGCTCGCAGAGGGAAAGTGTATAAAGATACACCTGTTCACATATTAACAAATGTTTGCCATGTAAAAATAATTGTAAGACCTAAAAAGACATAACAATAAAAAACATGTTTATACATCGTTGCATAAACAAACATATAGGCAAAGGTTAAAAAAAAGATAGACAAGATGAACAAGTGCTCATTATTTTGCACTTTGAAAAATATGTTGAGGAGGGTACTCAGTTGGAAAATAAAAACAAGCACCATTCACATCTTGAAGAAATCAAGCAAAACACTGAAAAATACACCATTGAGCTGACAAAGATTCCAAGTGCTGTTGAAACAAGCGGAGAATTGGATATTGCCTGGCACATTTACAATACGCTTAAAGAAGAACCCTATTTTCTGGAAAATCCGGATAAACTCCATTTTCAGAAATGTGAAGGACAGGATGAGCGACACAACGTGATCGCTTACGTAAAAGGAGGAGAAGGTCAGCATAAAAACACGGTTATTCTACTGGGTCATATCGACACCGTAGGGATTGAAGATTATCGTGACCTTAAACATATAGCCACAGACCCAATGGCGTTGGCAGAGGCACTAAAAGACATGACACTGCCGGAGGAAGCAAAAAAAGACCTTGATTCAGGTGAATGGCTTTTCGGACGGGGTATATTTGATATGAAGTGCGGCGTTGCTGCAAATCTTTCCCATATGCTGCAGGCAGCCAGAAACCCTGAACTTTTTAAAGGCAATATTATTTTTCTTGCAGTACCCGACGAAGAAGGAAATTCTGCCGGCATGCTCAGCGCCCTGAAGCTGCTTAACGAAATCAAACACAGAGACGGTCTGGAGTATAATGCCGTACTGGATACAGATTATATGACATCCCGATACGAAGGAGATGACAACCGATATATCTATGTGGGTACCATTGGCAAGCTCCTGCCATCCTTCTACATCGTTGGAAAAGAATCTCATGTCGGACAAAGCTTTGACGGCCTGGATCCCAATGAACTTTCTGCAGAACTGGTGCGGGAAATAAACCTGAGTCATGACCTGTGCGATGTAGCCGACGGAGAAGTTACCGTTCCGCCCATCACCCTGAAGCAACGGGACTTAAAAATGGATTACTCTGTTCAGATAGCTAAATCAGCCCATTTATACTTTAATTATGCAACCCATGGCAGCGAACCGGACGAAGTAATGACAAAACTGGTGGCAAAGGCGGAAACAGCCTTTGATACGGTGGTGAAGCGTCTTAACGATAACTACAAAAACTATTGTGAAATGAGTGAAATTCCCCATACACCACTTCCGTGGAAAACAAAGGTGTATACCTTCGATAAACTTTACCGAAAAGTAGCAGAAGAGCTGGGTTACAAGCTTCACCAGCGAATTGCCGCCCTGCAGCGTCGTCTGGATCCAAACACCATGGACGACCGGGCATACAGCCTGGCTATTGTGGAGGAAGTCTGCAAAATGAATCCGGATCCGGACCCCATGATCGTTGTTTATTTTGCTCCGCCTTACTATCCGCATATGTACATTAACGGGAAAAATGAACAGGAACAAAAGCTGCTGGATGCATTAAAGCATAGTGCGGATAAAGTGCAGCCAAGAATCAGTGAACCACTGAAGGTCAGAAAATTCTATCCTTACATTTCCGATCTTAGCTTTTGCAGCGTAACGGAAAATCAGGCAACCATTGATAAGCTAATCACCAATATGCCAGCCTGGCCAGAAAAATATGAGCTGCCCATTGAAGAAATGCGGGAATTTAACGTCCCCGTTGCCAATATCGGTCCCTTTGGAAAAGATGCTCACCAGTTTACAGAAAGACTGCACCGGCCATTCTCCTTTGATGTAATGCCGGAGCTCTTATTCGAAACGATCAACTACCTGTTGGAAAAATAGAACTGTGTCAGGAGGGTAAACATGAAGAACAAATTTATTGCCAAGCGATACTGGAAAGATCATACAACTCCCATGGGAGCGGTGGACCAGCGCTCAAAACTGTACGCCAATGTAATCGACCTCAGCCTGGGCGATCCGGATCTTAACACGGATGAACGCATTATTAAAGCCGCCTTTCAGGATGCCATGGATGGCCACACACATTATACCGACTTTCGGGGCGACCCGGAACTGAGACAGGAAATTTGCCATTATTACCGGGATGAATTCCGGGCTCTGGTAGATGATGCAGAAGTGATGGTAACGGCCAGTGCCTGCCTGGGAATGTATCTGGTACTGGAGTCAGTGCTGGATCCCGGAGATGAGGTTATCCTGCCGGCGCCATATTTCACCCCCTACTATCAGCAGGTTGAGATGACCGGCGGAGTTCCGGTGGAACTGGAAACCTACGAAGAAGAAAACTTTCAGATTGATGTAAAAAGACTGGAAGAAAGCATTAACGAGCGTACCCGCGCCATTATCGTAAACTCACCCAGAAACCCCACCGGTGCAGTTTATAGCGAAGAAACCCTTCAGGTTATTGCTGATATTGCCATTAAAAGAGACCTGCTCATCATTGCAGACGAAGTAAATGGCGCACTGGTATTTAATGGTAAGTTCCAATCCATGGCTACCATCAGCGATATTCGGGACCGGTTGGTTGTGGTTAATACCTTTTCAAAAGATTACATTATGACCGGATGGCGGGTAGGGAACATTATTGCACCCCGGGAAATCATCCAGGTTTGCCAGCAAATCAATGAAAATCTGGTTTTTACCGCACCTTCCATTTCTCAAAGAGCAGCCATCTACGCCCTGAGAAATCGCAAAGACATTTTGCCGGCCACCTTCGACAAGTATAAGGAAAGAGTATTTTATGCGGCAGAACGCATCAACCAGATACCATGGATGAGCGTCCTTGAACCGCAGGGAACCTTCCACCTCTTTATTAACATTAAGGAAAGCGGCCTCAGCTCAGAAAAAGCCAGCGAAATGATTCTTGATCAGGCTAAGGTTCTTACCATCCCCGGCAACTCTTTTGGCCGCTGTGGAGAAGGCTATCTTCGGATCGCCTGCACCGTTGGCAAAAGTAAGCTGAAAGAAGCCTTTGATCGGATTGAAAAAATTCAAATTTAGTGTGTATCTTATTTTGAAGTCAATAGGATTTAGCCAGGGCAGCTGACTACAATCTTGTGTGTTTTTATTCGCAAGTCTCGAAAACAGCGCCTGAACTCGCCTGTGCCCTGCGGTCACTTGGCTCAAACAGCAGGCGCTAGCAGTTTTCTCATCTTTTCGAAAAAACACTGACAAGATTTCCAAGGCTGCCCTTTACCAAATCTTTTGACTTCATTATATTTTATCAATAGTCAAATGCGTACCTAAATAGGTGCGCTTTTTTCAGTCTGCGTCTGTCATATGTCTTGACCTTGATTTTCCTAATCCCTAACCCCTAATTCATAATCCATAATCCATAATTCTTAATTGCTTTTCCAATGTTGACAAATTTACTCGGGTATTCTATAATGATGTTATTGCAATAGAATGGAGGGTAGACATGATTCTATCTACAAAAGGCCGCTACGGTCTGAAAGCTATGTTTGAACTGGGGCTGCACCATGGTACTGGTCCGGTTCCGTTAAAAGTAATTGCAGAAAAACAGCGAATACCCGAGAATTATCTGGAACAGTTAATCGCAATCCTTCGGAAAGCCGGACTTGTAAGAAGTGTCCGCGGTGCCCAGGGTGGTTATATGCTGATGAAACAGCCGGAAAACATAACAGTGGCAGACGTTCTGCTGACACTGGAGGGACCCCTGGCTCCATCAGAATGCGTCCTGGAGTCAGAGAGCAGCTCCTGCGACAATGCAGAAAAATGCATCACCCGAACCGTATGGGAAAAAATATTAATCAGTATCCATGATGTAATCGACGGCATGACTTTACAGGATATGATTGATGATCATCAGAAAATAAACCATACGGAGGAAAACGACCAGCAGGAAAACCAGAATGTAAAGGAACAGGAGATGATGTTATGAAGGTATATTTAGATTACAGTGCAACAACACCAGTAAAACCGGAAGTTCTTGACGCCATGCTTCCTTACCTGAAAGACTACTATGGAAACCCGTCCAGCCTGCATAGTTTTGGACGTGAAAATAAAAAAGCCATTGACACGGCCCGGGATCAAATAGCAAAAACCTTTAATGCCAAACCGGAAGAAATCTTTTTTACCGGCGGCGGTTCCGAGTCAGACAACTGGGCTATCAAAGGCGTTGCAGCAGCATTAAAAACCAGGGGACGCCATATTATTACCACCAACATCGAACATCATGCTGTACTTCATGCATGCCAGTATCTGGAAAAGGAAGGCTTCGAAGTAACATACCTGCCGGTGGATGAAGACGGTCTCATCTCTGTAGAAGATCTGAAGAACAGTATCCGGAAGGATACCATCCTCATCACCATCATGTATGCCAATAATGAAATTGGAACCCTTCAGCCAATTGAAGAAATTGCCGCAATTGCTAAGGAAAATAAAATTATTTTTCATACCGATGCAGTTCAGGCCTATGGACACATTAAAATCGACACTCAGCAGCTTCCAGTGGATATGATATCCATTTCAGCCCATAAATTATATGGTCCGAAAGGCGTAGGCGCACTTTATTTACGAAAAGGCACCAAAATTCACAACCTGATCCATGGTGGTGCCCAGGAACGTAAAAAACGAGCCGGAACAGAAAACATTGCCGGGATTGTCGGATTTGGGAAAGCTGCCGAAATGGCATATGAAAACCTGGAGGAGCATGTTCAGCATCTGACAGAGCTTAGGGATTATTTGCTGGATGAAATTCTTGACAAAATCCCATATACCAAGTTAAATGGACACAGAGAAAAAAGACTTATCAACAACGTAAACGTCAGCTTTGAATTTATTGAAGGCGAATCCATGCTCCTAAGCCTGGACATGGTAGGAATTGCCGCCTCCAGTGGCTCTGCCTGCACCTCCGGTTCTCTGGATCCGTCACATGTATTGCTGTCTTTGGGACTCTCTCATGAAATGGCACACGGTTCCCTCAGGCTTACACTGGGAGACCAGAACACAAAAGAAGAAATTGACTATGTCCTGGAACAACTGCCGCCAATAGTACAGCGCCTTCGGGATATGTCACCACTATATGAAAACATCAAGGAAGGAGTCCGATAATATGTACAGCGAAATTGTAATGGACCATTTTACCAACCCACGAAACGTAGGTGAAATAGAAAACGCAGATGCCGTAGGGCAGGTGGGTAATCCCAAATGCGGCGATATAATGAAAATGTATTTTAAAATCGAAGATAATGTTATTGTGGATGTTAAATTCAAAACCTTTGGTTGCGGTTCAGCCATTGCCTCCTCCAGTATGGCAACGGAGATGGTAAAAGGCAAAACCGTAGAAGAAGCCCTGGCACTTTCTAATTATGAAGTGGCTAAGGAGTTGGACGGACTGCCGCCGGCAAAAATGCACTGTTCCCTGTTGGCGGAGCAGGCCATTAAAAGTGCCATTTTTGATTATGCACAGAAACACAACCTTTATTACAAAGAACTGGAAGGTTTTGACCCTGACGCCGATGAAGATCACCACGACCACGGGGAAGAAGAATAAGGTGAAATCATGACAAAGAAAAAAGTACTACTGGGAATGAGCGGTGGCGTTGATAGCTCCGTTGCAGCTTATCTGCTAAAAAAAGATGGATACGATGTAATCGGAGTGACCATGCAAATCTGGCCGGAAGAAATAGAAGAAAGCAATCAGCCGGAAAGCAGCTGCTGTTCCCTAAGCGCTGTGGAAGATGCACGAAGGGTGGCCAATCATTTGGACATCCCTTTTTATGTGATGAATTTCAAAGACTATTTTCAGGAAAAAGTCATAGACTATTTTGTAAAAGAATATCGTTCCGGCCGAACGCCAAATCCATGTATTGCCTGTAATCGTTATGTTAAATTTGAAGAACTGCTGCGAAAAGCACTTCAGCTGGAATGCGACTATGTAGCTACAGGCCATTATGCCCTTATTGAGAAAGACGTCAAAACCGGCCGGCTTTTACTTAAAAAATCCGTAACAGACACCAAGGATCAGACCTATGCCCTGTATAATATGACCCAGTTTCAGCTGCAACATACGTTGATGCCCCTGGGTAAGTTTCACAAGGAAGAAATACGAAACCTGGCGGAAGAACTGAATCTGCCGGTGGCAAACAAGCCTGAAAGCCAGGAAATATGCTTCGTGCCGGACAACAATTACGGCCGGTTTATTGAAGAATACCAGGAGCAAAAAGCAAGGGAAGGCCCCTTTGTCGATCCTTCCGGTAATGTGGTGGGAACCCATAAAGGAATCATACACTACACCATCGGACAACGACGGGGCCTCCACCTGGCACTGGGAACCCCGGTTTATGTTACCGGTATCGATCCGGAGGCCAATACGGTCCACGTTGGCCCGGTTCAGCATTTGTTCTCCCAGGGCCTGCTGGCAAAGGATCTGAACTTTATACCCTTTGACACACTTCAGGAAAGCCTTAAAGTCACGGCGAAAATCAGGTATAACGCCAAAGCCGTCCCTGCAACCATCTCCATGGCAGAACCGGATCAGCTAAAACTAATCTTTGACGAACCTCAAAAATCCGTTACCCCAGGTCAATCCGTGGTGTTTTATCAGGACGATCTGGTTATTGGCGGAGGAACAATTATAAAGCCATTGTAATTGATAATGGATAATTGATAATGGATAATTAAGTTCAAATAATGTATGGGTCAGAACATAGGTAACACTCTGATAGAATAAACCTTGAATTGGAGCTGTACGATAAAAATAGCCCATGATATAATAGTGCCATTCAAAAGGAGGATCTAAATGGAGAAAAAAGGAATTAATGAAATAAGAAAAGCATTTTTAGACTTTTTCGAATCGAAAGATCACCTGGTACGACCCAGCTTTTCGCTAATCCCACAGGATGACAACTCACTCCTGCTGATTAACTCCGGGATGGCACCGCTGAAACCATTTTTTTCCGGTACAAAAGTTCCACCCCATAAAAGAATGGCTACCAGCCAAAAGTGCATCCGGACCGGTGACATTGAAAACGTAGGAAAAACGTCACGGCATGCCACTTTTTTTGAAATGATGGGCAACTTTTCCTTTGGCGATTATTTCAAAAAAGAAGCCATCCGGTGGAGCTGGGAGTTTTCCAGAGAGTACTTACAGATGCCAGAGGAAAAAATATGGGCCTCTGTTTACCTGGAAGATGACGAAGCCTACGATTTATGGAAAGACGATATCGGCGTACCGGAAGAAAGAATTGTCCGATTGGGCAAGGAAGACAATTTCTGGGAAATCGGTCTTGGTCCCTGCGGCCCCTGTTCCGAGCTGTACTATGACCGCGGTGCCGGCTTTGGATGTGATGATCCGGACTGCAAACCCGGATGCGACTGCGACCGTTTTGTAGAATACTGGAACCTGGTATTTACCCAGTTTAATAAAGATGAAGAAGGAAACTATACACCCCTGCCCAACCCCAATATTGATACCGGAATGGGTCTGGAGCGGGTAGCCTGCATTCTGCAGGATGTGGATTCCATATTTGAGATAGACGGCATGAAGGTTATTTTAGACGAAGCCAGTCATGTTACAGGCGTTGACTACGGAAAAGATTCGGAAACGGACATTTCCCTTCGAATCATTACAGATCATATCCGCTCTGTAACCTTTATGATCTCCGACGGCATTCTTCCAAGCAACGAAGGCCGTGGTTACGTTCTCCGAAGACTCTTGCGCCGGGCATCCCGTCATGGAAAACTCCTGGGACTGGAAAAAGCCTTTCTCTTTGAATTAATGGAAAAAGTCGTGGATAAATTCCATCAGGGCTATCCGGAGCTGGAAGAAAAGAAAGAAATGATCAAAAAAGTAATTCTGGTGGAAGAAGACAGATTTGGTGAAACCATCCATCAGGGAACCGAAATTCTTAATGGAATGATCCGTGATCTGAAAGCAGAAAACAAAACCACACTTTCAGGCGATCAGGCCTTCCGGCTCTATGACACCTACGGATTTCCTTTGGATCTGACCAAGGAAATACTGGAAGAAGAAGGGCTGACGGTTAACGAAGATGACTTTAAGGAACAGATGAACATACAGAAAGAAAGAGCCCGTACCGCCAGAAGCCAAAGCGGTGTGGAAGGCTGGAAAGAAGATCCGCTGGCCATTCTGGAAACCATACCGGAAACCAGTTTCATCGGTTACGAAACCCTTCAGTCTAAAAGCACGGTAAAAGCTTTAATAGAAGGCGAAGCACAGGTAAAAGAAGCACCTGTCAGCGTCGATACGCCTTTCCTTGTTATTTTGGATAAAACACCCTTTTATTCTGAAAGCGGCGGTCAGGTTGGCGATCAGGGAATTCTCCGTGCCGGCGACTTTATTGGCCGGGTACTGGACACCCGGCAGGGAGCCAACGATGTGATCTACCACCTGGTGCAGGGAGAAAAAGGCAGCATAAAAGAAGGCGATGAGGTAAGTGCCATCGTTACTTCATATCGAAGGAATCAGACAGCCCGAAACCATACCGCCACCCATCTGCTGCATCGGGCCCTGAGAAACATCCTGGGCGAACACGTTCATCAGGCAGGATCACTGGTGACCCCGGAACGTCTGCGCTTTGATTTTAATCATTTTCAGCCGGTAACAGCCGAAGAGCTGGAAACCATTGAACGTGTTGTTAACGAACAAATACACAATGCGCTTCAGGTTCAGGTACTGGAAACCAGTATGCAGGAAGCGAAGGAACTGGGAGCCGAAGCACTCTTTGGCGAGAAATATGGCGACAAAGTCCGTGTTATTAAAACAGGTGACTTTAGTCTGGAGCTGTGCGGAGGAACCCATGTCCACAACAGTTCAGAAATCGGCATGCTGCTGATTACTTCTGAAAGCGGCATTGCATCCGGTGTGCGAAGAATTGAAGCCGTTACCGGATCGGGTGCATACCATCAGGTACTGAAACAAAAGGAAACTTTAAAGGAAACAGAAGCCCTGCTCAAGACAAAACAGGACCGGATCCCTGCCAGAATAAAAGACCTGATGAAGGATATGAAAGAGCAGGAAAAAACCATCCAACAGCTTAAAAAAGAACAGCAGAAAGACAAACAGGGTGATCTGCTGGCCAATGCTGAAAAAATTGCAGAAACCAGCGTCGTGGTGGAAGTAATGGAAGGCATGAATATGGATGAACTTCGTCAGCTAGGAGACCGGCTTCGTGACAGCTCTGCATCAGCAGTGATTGTCCTGGCAGCACCTGGTGAAGGAAAAGTACAGTTTATGGTTACCCTGACCAAAGATCTGAAGGATAAAGGACTTCATGCCGGAAATATTGCTAAGGAAGCAGCACAGATTACCGGCGGCGGAGGCGGCGGAAGACCGGATATGGCCCAGGCAGGCGGGAAAGATCCCTCCAAACTGCCGGAGGCAATGGAAACAGTTCAGGCAACCATCCGAAAAGCCCTGGAATCGAATTCTTAATTATGGCTGAAGTTTCGGGAAATGTGTGTTACAATAGCCATGGATCACCAATACAGGTTGGAAAAGGAGGAAAACTCATGACGGATAAAATGAATTCAACCATGAAATTCAGCATAGAACAGGAAAAAGAAGAAAAAGCCAGAGATATTATCATTCAGGTATACGAAGCACTGGAAAGGAAAGGCTATAATCCGGTTAACCAGTTTGTTGGCTACATCCTGTCCGGAGATCCTTCTTATATTACCAGCCACGAAGGAGCCCGAAGCCTGATCCGTAAAATTGAACGGGACGAAATACTGGAAGAACTGGTGAGGGATTACGTTAAGAACAATAAATAAACGGATTCCGGAACAGGCAATCCCTGAAAGAGAGTGAAATATGATCGAACCAAGAAAGCTGGGCCTGGATGTAGGAGACAGAACCATAGGCGTTGCCGTCAGCGACCCCTTTGGCTGGACAGCCCAGGGTGTAACGACCATAAGACGGAGCAGTCTATCCGAGGATCTGGCACAGCTGAAAAAAATATATGAGGAATATCAGGCCACTATAATGGTGGTAGGCATTCCAAGAAATATGAACGGTACCTATGGTCCCCAGTCAGAGAAGGTAAAGGAATTTATTGGCCAAATCCGAGAAGCCATGGAAGTGGAGATTGTTGAGTGGGATGAAAGACTTTCCACCAGGATGGCAGAAAGAAGCCTGATTGAGGGAGACATGCGTCGGGACAAGCGCAAAAAAGTCATCGATACCGTTGCAGCCGTATGTATACTTCAGGGATACCTGGATTATAAGCAACACCATAAAGAGTAGAAATCGGAAAGGAGTTTTAATCGTGGAAGAAAATGAAAATGTAGTAACGTTAGTAGATGAGGATGGACAGGAACAAGACTTTGAAATTATCATGACCATGGAAATGGGCGATAATGAATATGCTATTCTCTTACCACTGGACGCAGAAGAAGATGATGAGGCATACATCTTCCGTATGGAACCAACAGATGACGAAGAAGTAGTACTGGTAGCAGTGGAAGACGACGAAGAATTCGATCAGGTAGCAGCAGCATATGAAGCCATGATGGATGAAATGGACAATGAAGAACATTAAAAGCAGGTTATAGGGAACAAGTTATAAGTTAGAAATGCAGTTGAAAAAGCTCTTTAATCCCCTCTCCCTCCGACGGGAGAGGGTTAGGGAGAGGGTGAATAATTCTGCAGTTGAAAAGGCACATGAGGGGACGTCCCCACAGTGCCGCCAGGTTTTGACCTTTAATTCATAATTCATCATTCATAATTCATAATTAAACAAAGACGTCCAGCGTCTTTGTTATATGAGATTATCAATTAATATTTTGACATTTTCCTGAAAACACGGTATAATCAGGTGTGAAGAATTTGAAAAAGATTATTAAATGAGAAGAGCAGAGCAGAACAGAATAGAACAGGAAAAGATAAATAAAGAAGGTGACCTCTTGGACAATGTAAAAGAGTTAAAAGTGATGTTAAAAGAAAAAGGATACAAACTGACCCCACAGCGCAGGGCAGTTTTAAATATTATCATGGAGAATCCAGGAAAACATCTGACTACCGAGGAAATCTATGATCTGGTGAAAGTCCAATGCCCGGACATAGGATTGGCGACAGTGTACCGGACACTGCAAATCCTTGATGAAATGGACCTCATCATGAAGATCAACCTCGACGACGGATGCAGCCGGTACGAATACAATGTACATCAGGACGACCATGAACACCACCATTTAATCTGTACCAACTGCGGTAAGATTATGGAAGTAAATGAAGATCTGCTGGATAGTATCGAAGCTCAGATCGAAAAAGATTACGACTTCACCATCACAGATCATAAAGTTAAGTTTTTCGGATTATGCTCCACATGCAGGTAGTCCAGATTCACAGGGCTACCTCTATTTGCGTATGAAGAAAGTTTTAAAAATCAAAGGAGTGAATTTTTTGGCAAAAAACCAACCAAAAGTTAAAATAATCCCACTTGGTGGATTACGAGAAATAGGAAAGAACCTGACACTGATCGAGTACAAGAACGAAATTCTGATCATCGATTGCGGGTTAAGCTTTCCTGATGATGAAATGCTGGGAATCGACATTGTCCTCCCGGATACTACCTATTTGGAAAAAAACAAAGATAGAATTAAAGGGGTTGTGCTGACCCATGGTCATGAAGACCATATTGGTGCCCTGCCATATCTGTTGAAAAAAATAAATATCCCCATCTACGGCACACGCCTGACGCTGGGTCTGTTAGAAGTTAAATTAAAGGAACACAAGCTGGACAAAAAAGTTCACCTGCAACGGGTTAAAGCAGGGGAAACCTTTCAGCTGGGATCCTTTAAAGTGGAATACATCCGGTCAAGTCACAGTATTCCAGATGCCTGCGCTATTGCGGTCCACACATCCGAAGGTGTTATTCTGCATACCGGTGATTTCCGGGTAGATTACAGCACCGTTGATGGTGAAATGATCGATCTCCACCGGCTGGGAGAGCTGGGTAACAAAGGCGTACTGCTGATGCTGGCAGACAGCACCAATGCAGAACGACCCGGCACCACCATGTCTGAAAGTAAAATCGGTGTGGCACTGGAAAACGCCTTTATGAACACCAAAAGCAGAATTATTGTGGCAACCTTCGCCTCCCATATACACCGACTGCAGCAGATCATCAATACAGCGGAGAAATTCAACCGTAAAATTGTTATTTCCGGGCGCAGCATGGTAAACGTATTTGAAGTAGGGGCAGAACTTGGAGCATTGCATGTACCCAAGGATATCCTCATTGACATCAGGGACATGGATGACTACCGGGACGACCAGCTTTTGCTGCTGACTACCGGCAGTCAGGGAGAGCCAATGGCCGCTTTATCACGCATGGCCTCCAGCGAACATCGCAAGCTGGAAATTAAAAAAGATGATTTGGTCATTTTCTCAGCTTCACCAATTCCGGGCAATGAAAAAATGGTGAGCCGGGTAATCAATCAGCTGTTTGAAAAAGGCGCAGATGTTATCTACGATCCCATGGCAGAAGTCCATACTTCAGGACACGCCTGTCAGGAAGAGCTTAAGTTGATTCATAAGCTGGTTAAACCAAAATATTTTATCCCGGTTCATGGTGAATTCCGTCATTTAAAACAACATGGAAATCTGGCCATAGGCATGGGAATGCCGGAAGAAAACATTTTTACCATGGAAAATGGTCAGGTACTGGAAATGAATCGTAAAGCCGCCAAAATTACCGGTAAAGTTCAGGCGGGCCCTGTACTGGTAGACGGACTTGGCGTTGGCGACGTTGGAAGTATTGTGCTTCGAGACCGTAAGCATCTGGCGGAAGACGGTTTGATGGTGGTGGTAGTAACCATTAATAAGCAGGAAGCTAAAGTTATTGCAGGTCCGGACATTATTTCCCGTGGATTTGTCTATGTTCGGGAATCTGAAGATCTGCTGGACGAAGCCAGAGAAGAAGTGCAAAAATCTCTGGAGCAATGCGAACAAAAAGGAGTACGGGAATGGTCGCAACTTAAGAACGCTATACGCGACAGCCTGAAGGACTTCCTATACCATAAAACACAAAGAAGACCCATGATCCTTCCAATTATTATGGAAGTGTAGCAAAGCATCAAGTCGGCACAGTGGGGACGTGAGGTCTTGTGCTCCACGAACTTTGGGGCACGAGAGCTCCGTCCCCACTGTGACCTTCCCCTATCCCTGACCCCACCCCTTACATATTCTTTACAGGAGGTACACACCATGGATATCTTACTCTACGTAATCATCCTCGCCATAGGCGGATTTTTAGGTTACAGAAGGCTTTTTAAACCAGCGGTAATGAACCGGCTGGATACCCTGCAAAACCTTTCACTTTTGCTGCTGCTCTTTATCATGGGTGTAAACATCGGCCTGGACCAGGAAGTTATTTATACCTTCGGCACCATTGGATTCCAGGCAATTGTGCTGGCAGCTTTTTCCATTGTATTCAGTGTGATCGGTGTGAAGCTGGTATCTTCACGGATCATTAAGCAAAAATAAGCCGAAAGGAGAAAGATTCCATGACCCTCGCTATTTTAGCAACTGTAGCCCTGGGCATTGCCAGTGGCTTTTTCATTATTCCTCAATCCATCGTTCCCTATATGGGAACCATCATAAATATCGGACTCTGCATCCTTTTGTTTTTTGTCGGCATTGACATAGGAAACCAGGGAGACCTCTTTAAAAAACTGAAATCCATGGGCTTTAAAATACTATTCGTTCCCATTATGGTTGCTGTTGGCAGCATTGTCGGCACCATTATAGGAGGCACTTTGCTATCCCTCCCCTGGAACCAGGCGGGAGCAGTCGGTGCCGGTTTTGGCTGGTATTCCCTCTCTGCCATCGAGCTGAGCAAATACAGCGCTCAACTGGGAACCCTGGCCTTTATTACCAATATATCCAGGGAAGTGATGGCCCTGATGCTAATCCCGGTCGTAGCCCGATACATCGGAAAACTGGAGAGCGTAGCCCCCGGTGGTGCCACCACCATGGACGTCACATTACCGGTTATCTCCAAATCCACCGACGGTAATATCGCCGTTATAGCCTTTATCACCGGAGTTGTATTATCTTCCATGGTGCCGGTACTGGTACCGCTACTAATGACGTTTGGATGATGCCCTATGCTAAAAAAACCAATAAAAGGAATCATTGATCCGACAGGAACCATTACCCGGGAGTACGTGGAGGACTACATCCGCCAGTTGCTGCCGCCGGATAAAGGAATACTTCAGCAGCTGAAAGAAGAAGCTGAAGAAAGGCATATCCCCATTATTGAGCCGGAAGTGTCAGCCCTGCTGAAAAACATTATTAAAATGTCCGGCACCAGAACCATCCTGGAGGTGGGAACTGCCTTTGGCTATTCAGCCATTCTGTTTGCAACTGCCGCTGGAAAAAAAGCACGGATCACTACCATCGAAAGGGATCCCAACTACACAGAAGAAGCGATGAAAAACATAGAAAAAGCCGGCCTTCAGGACAACATTAAAATCATTCATGGTGATGCTCTGGAGGTACTACCATGCCTGGAAGAACCCTTCGATATGATCTTTCTTGACGGAGCAAAGGGCCATTACGGAGAAATGCTGGATAAAAGCGTCCAGCTGTTAAATCCCGGCGGCCTTCTTATTTCCGATAATATTTTGTTTCGGGGAATGGTTGCCAGCGATGATCTGGTCAGAAGACGGAAAAAAACCATTGTTACCCGTATGCGTCAATACCTGGAAACCATCACCAGCCATCCACAGCTGGAAACCAGTATCCTTCCTGTTGGTGACGGTCTGGCCATCAGTATGAAAACTCAGGAGGAAACAGAATGAATAACATAGAACTATTAGCCCCTGCCGGAGATCTGGAACGGTTGAAAATAGCAATCCTTTACGGCGCCGATGCCGTTTATATCGGCGGCCAGGTTTTTGGTTTAAGAGCTGCCGCCAAAAATTTTTCCCTGGAAGAAATGGCAGAAGGTGTGGCTTTTGCCCACCAGCACAATGCCAGTGTGTATCTGACCCTTAATATTGTGCCCCATAATGAAGATATGAAGGGTCTGAAGGATTACCTGGAGTCTATTCAACACATCCCTTTGGATGGTGTTATTGTATCCGATCCGGGAACCTTTGATCTGGTACAGCAATATGCGCCTCAGTTTCCCATCCACATAAGCACTCAGGCCAACAGCACCAACATCCATACCATCAATTTCTGGTACCGGCTGGGAGCCGCACGGGTGGTCATGGCAAGGGAACTTAGCCTGAAGGAAATAAAAGAAATGCACAATGAAAAACCCAAAGATTTGGAGCTGGAAGGATTTATCCACGGCGCCATGTGCATCTCCTATTCAGGACGCTGCCTGCTGAGCAACTACATGATTGGCCGGGATGCCAACCGGGGAGGCTGTGCCCACCCCTGCCGTTGGCGCTACTCCATTGTGGAAGAACAGCGACCCGGCGAATACATGCCGGTGTACGAAGACGAAACTGGCACCTATATCTTTCATTCCAAGGATCTGTGCATGATCAAACACCTCCCACAGCTTATTGAAGCCGGCCTCACCAGCCTGAAAATAGAGGGCCGGATGAAAACTATCTATTATGTGGCAACGGTGGTTCGGGTATATCGGCAGGCTCTGGATGCATACCTGAAAGACCCGGACAACTGGGAGTTTAAGCCGGAATGGTTGGAAGAACTCCAAAAAGCCAGTCACCGCCCCTTCACTACTGGTTTTTACTTCAACAAGCCCTCCGAAGAAGACCAGATTTACGACGAAACCTATGGAGCCCGCAGCTATGACTTTATCGGTCTGGTGGAACACTGGAATCCGGAAACACAAATCGCTACCATCCAGCAGCGGAACCGCTTTTACGATAAGGATCAGGTAGAGCTGATTGGCCCGGACCGGGAAAAGGCCCTGCACTTAACTATTACAGATCTGAAAAACGATGACGGAGAACCCATCGACAACGCACCCCATCCTCAGCAAATCGTTACCTGTAAAGTACCCTTTCCCCTCTACCCCAAAGAGATTCTGCGTAAAGTAAGGCATAATGGTGACAGCAGGTAATTCGTACCAGAAATGCAGAGGGACTGCAAGAAACTCAGGAAGGTGCAATGGGGACGGCTGGAAACTTGCTCCAGAGGTGCAGTGGGGACGGCAGGTAATTTGCTCCAGGTCTATCGGGGCAAATTAGCTCCGTCCCCACTGCGCCTACTCCGAAGGTGATTTAGATTATAAAGTGAAAAAACTACGAGGTGTTAAAATGAACCTGTTAAAACCAAGAATATGGGTGGACCAGCTTTCCCATATCCCAATCAAAGAACTAAAAACCGTCGGCATCAAAGCACTCATTATCGATATTGACAACACCCTGGTGGCCTGGGATTCTCCCCAGCCCTCCAGCGAGTCCATCCAATGGATGAAAGAAGCCAAGGAGGAAGGTTTCAATATCATGCTGGTTTCCAACAATAAGCCTGAACGGGTGCAGCGCATGCAGGCTTTTTTTCATTGCCGGGGTCTGGCAAGGGCAAAAAAACCCACCGGTTACGGTCTGAAAAAAGCCCTCCGAATCATGAGGCATAAACCACACGAAACAGCTATTATTGGAGATCAGATTTTTACCGATGTACTGGGCGGAAACCGGATCGGCCTTTACACTATTCTGGTAACCCCCATCAAAAGCAAAGAATTTTGGTGGACCACCATTGTTCGTCGTGCTGAAAAGCGGATATTAAGCCGTTTAAAGAAGTTCAGGTGAAGAACACTCAAAAGTTTGCGAAATACTTTGAATTTTTCCGTTTACTAAAAATGAAAAATTGGTATAATAGAACTAAGAAAAAAACCAAAACAGCGGAAAGGAACTGCAGCTATAGATGGACGCTTAAGCTGTGGGGATCCAGTGGCGTAACCGGCAGAATTTAATTATTCGTCGGTTTATTTTATATCTCCGGAGGAATGACTATGAAGACACCAAAGAACAGACGACTGGGAGACCTTTTAGTGGAAGTTGGTGTTATTACACAGGACCAACTTCGTGACGCACTGGAAAAACAGAAAAACACCAACAAAAAAATCGGGGAAGTATTGGTGGATCAGGGCATTATTGATGATAAGCAAATTACCGAAGTCCTGGAGTTTCAGCTGGGTATTCCCCATATGGATCTGGAAAAAATCTATATACCACCGGAAATTCCAAGGATCATTTCAGAAAAGCTGGCTCGTCGTCATATACTGATTCCCATCAAACAGGAAGATGATGTCCTGATGGTGGCAATGGCGGACCCACTGAATATATTTGCAGTGGACGATGTAAAAATAGCCACCGGCTTAAAAGTAGAACCCGTAATTTCCACCAAAGAAGAAATCCTTAATGCCATCGGCATCTATTACGAAAAGGAAAGTGCCGAAAAAGCACTGGAAGAATTTGACGAAAATTATGAAACCGATATTTTTGATGATTTTGATGAAGTTAACCTGGCTAACGTGGAAAACGCACCAGTAGTCAAATTGCTAAACTCTGTCATCAAACAGGCCATCAAAATGAAGGCCAGCGACATTCACATCGAACCCCTGGAAAGAGAATTAAGAGTACGTTTCCGCCTTGACGGCGATTTACAGGAAATTATGCGACCGCAAAAATCCAGTCACAGTGCAGTGGTAACCCGTATAAAAATCATGGGTAAAATGGACATAGCCGAAAAAAGGGTACCCCAGGATGGTCGTGTGGAAATGGAAATCGACGGCAGGGATATTGATATGCGAATTGCCGTCATGCCGACGGTTTACGGTGAGAAAGTGGTTATACGACTTTTGGACAGAAGCAGTGTCCTTTTAAGCAAACATGAACTGGGCTTCAGTGATGAAAATATGGCCACTTTTGATCAGATTATAAAGCATCCCCACGGAATCATTCTGGTAACCGGACCTACCGGCTCTGGAAAAACCACCACATTATATGCAGTGCTGCAGGAGCTTAACCAAACCCATAGTAATATCATAACTGTAGAGGATCCGGTAGAGTATCGCATCAACGGGATCAACCAGTCACAGGTTAATACAAAGGCGGGTCTTACCTTTGCCAGCGGACTCCGTTCCATCCTCCGACAGGATCCGGACATCATCATGATCGGTGAGATCCGGGATATGGAAACGGCGCAGATAGCTGTTCGGGCCGCCATTACCGGTCACATGGTGCTTAGTACCCTCCACACCAATGATACGGTAGCCACCATTTCCCGTCTTATGGACATGGGAATCGAGCCATATCTGATCTCCAGCTCCGTGGTGGGTATCATGGCACAACGGCTGGTAAAGAAAATATGTGAAAACTGCAAATCGCCTTATGAACCAAACTTCAAGGAGAAAAAGCTGCTGGGACTGGAAGACGGCGAAACCATCTATCACGGAACCGGCTGCAATGCCTGCAACCGTACCGGTTACAAAGGCCGTACTGCCATTCATGAAATACTGCCTATGTATGACAGTATCAAGAATGCCATCGATCAGCAAAAAGGCAACGAGTACATTAAAAAAGAGGCCATGGAACATGGCATGATTACCCTTCGTCAAAGTTGCCGGCATTTGGTTTTAAAGGGAGTCACCACCGTTGATGAATTAATCAAAATGACCTACTCACTGGATTAGGAGGGAAAATATGGATGTTTTGGAATATCTAAAACAAGCGGTTAATGCAAGAGCCTCCGATTTACACGTTACCGTAAGTCTGCCACCAATTATCCGGGTGGATGGAAGCCTGGAAAAACTCAACGACAAAGCCCTGATGCCGGAAGATACAGCAGCCATGGTTAAACAGGTGCTGACGGAAAGACAGTTGAATGTGCTGCTGGAAAAAGGCGAAATCGATATTTCCTTTTCCCACCCCGGGATGGGTCGTTTCCGTGTAAATGCCTATCGGCAGCGGGGAAGCTATGGTATGGCCTTCCGGGTAGTTTACTCACGAATTCCGAGCCTGGAAGAACTGGGACTGCCTCCCACCGTAGCCGAGCTGACCCGGAAGCAAAGAGGCCTGATCCTTGTTACCGGTCCCACCGGCTCCGGTAAATCAACGACTCTGGCATCCATGATCGAACTGATCAATCAGGAAAGAAACTGTCATATCATTACACTGGAAGATCCTATCGAGTATCTGCACAGGCATAACCGCAGTGTCATCAACCAGCGGGAAGTGGGAGAAGATACCCAGACCTTTGCAAATGGTCTCAGGGCCTGTCTCCGACAGGACCCGGATGTTATTCTGGTGGGAGAGATGCGAGACCTGGAAACCATTGCCATTGCTATAACCGCAGCCGAAACCGGCCACCTGGTTCTCAGTACACTTCATACCCTGGGTGCTGCCAATACCGTGGATAGGATCATCGACGTTTTCCCCCCCTATCAGCAGGAACAGATTAAAGTACAGCTGGCTTCCGTTATGGAGGGTATTATCTCCCAGCAGCTGATGGCTAAAAAATCAGATAAAGGAAGGGTAGCGGCCTTTGAGGTTATGATAGCCACTAACGCCATTCGAAACCTGATCAGAGAAGGCAAAACCCACCAGATTCAGACCTCCGTTCAGACCGGAGCCAAGTTCGGTATGGTTACCATGGACAATGCCCTTCTGAAGCTGTTGAAAGAAGGTCATATTTCCAGAGAAACTACCATGACCTACGCTCAGGACATTGATTACGTCCGCAGACAACTGGGAAGCATGCTTTAGAAAGGGGGACCTTTATGCCGCTCTACAAGTATAAGGCAGTTTCTGCCTCCGGTGAAAACCTGGAAGGAACCGAAACCGCCAACTCAAAAATAGAAATACTGCAGAGGCTGAGGGAAAAACAGTACTATCCTACTGCTGTGGAAGAAGTGGTGGAAAAAGATATTCGGGATATCCAACTCTTTGGTAAAATCAGTATCAAGCATATTGCCGTTTTCTGCCGACAGTTTTACACCATGCAAAACGCCGGTGTAACTATTGTTAACACTCTGGATATTTTAAGTCAGCAGGTGGATCATAAAAAGCTGAAAATAATAATTCACGAGTTATATGAAGACGTTCAAAAAGGCTATACATTTTCCGAGGCTCTGGAAAAGCATCCACACGTGTTTCCTCAGCTGATGATTTACATGGTGGAAGCTGGTGAGGCCAGTGGTACTATGGATACAGTCATGAACCGGCTGGCGGATCACTACGAAAAAGAGCATAAGATAAATAATAAAATAAAAAGTGCCATGGTATATCCTATTATCCTTAGCATTGTAGCCGTCGCAGTAGTCATTTTCTTGTTAACAGTTGTAATGCCAACTTTTCTAAGCATGTTTGAAGGAAGCGGCGTTCCCCTACCAATACCTACCGTTATTTTACTTACCATCAGTGCCGCCCTTAGAGATTTCTGGTTTGTATTTTTGAGTATCATCTTATTAGTAATGTTAGGATTCAGAAGATTGGCCGCAACACCGGATGGACAAAGAACCATTGACCGTTGGAAACTGAGATTGCCGCTGGTAAAAGGACTGACCAGAAAGATTGTTAGTGCCCGTTTCACGCGTACCCTCTCAACTTTGTTGGTTAGCGGTATTCCCCTATTACAATCATTGGAGAGTGTAGCGGGAGCCGTTGGCAATACCGTGGTGGCAGATGGAATCCTCTCCACCCGGGAAGACATCCGCAAGGGTGTAGCGTTATCCACCCCCATCAGAAAGCTGGGTTTTTTCCCGCCTATGGTGGATAACATGATTAAAATCGGCGAAGAGTCCGGAACGTTAGATGAAATTCTGGACAAAACTGCCAACTTCTTTGATGAGGAGGTGGAAACCGAGATCCAGCGAATGTTGACCTTTGTAGAACCTATGCTGATTGTCATCATGGGGGTAGTGATTGGGTTTATAGTTATCAGTATGGTGCTTCCGATGTTTGATGTGTTGCAGACAGTGTAGGAAAGGCAGGTAGGAAAAGCAGCCTGCACCCTTGAGGGTGTTAAGAGTTAAAAGTTATGAGTTAAGAATTGGAAGTCAAAAGAGTAAGGCAGGAGAGAGAGGACATAAGAGCAGGTGAAAGGTGACAGGTTATAAGTAACAGGGGGTAGCTGAAAGCAATTTAAAAATAAAGAAAAGGAAAAAGGAGGAATTGGGAATGATACAATTTTTTGCTAAAAGGATGAAAAACAGAAAAGGCTTCACGTTGATTGAACTGATTGTGGTTATTGCGATTTTGGGGATTTTGGCAGTTATAGCAGTACCAAGATTACTAGGCTTTACCAGCAGGGCAGAAGATGCAGCAAAGGATGCAACACTTAGAACCGTACAAAGCGCATGGACAATTTATCAGGCTGATGATTCTAGTGGAACGTGGCCTGGCGATTATGTAGAGAATGTTACAAATGTTAGTGGTAATAATTTTAATGTTCAAAGCAATAGTGGAAATACTGAATACTCATTAACGTATGATGCTGATAATGGTTGGTCAATAGACGTAGTAAATGAGTAGACCAGGCCATGAAGATACATGACAAACCGAGACCGGGACGGAGGTAATGTAACCTTTTCCCTACCACACAGCACTACCACAGGAGTCAGCCTCCGGGCTGGATCTTTGGAAGGCGCGGGACGAAGGCAACTCGTACTTTTTGCAAAATGTGAACAAAATTTGTTTTCGATTTAAGAGTCAGTCAATTTGATTGGCTCTTTTTTCATGTATATTAAAGGTAATTAGTAAATGATGTCGAATAAGAGAGTAAGTAACGCTATATTTTCATCTATATCAATGCTAAGCGCAATTAAGTTATCTATACTTCGAATCTATAATTTGATGGAGGTCATCATGGGTGCATTTCGTTTAGAACGAAGTCATGAAGAAAACATAGTTCGTCAATTGATGAAACCTGCCACTGCACTCTTCATCTGGCTTGGAATCACACCATTATTTGATGCAGGTTTTGACCACGACATCATATATTGGCTACTAATGATAACAGGTGTTCTTCTTATAGGTTATTTTTTACAGGATAAAAGCACCTTTAGGATGTCTATTCCAGGAAATGATTTGTATTTGTTGGCATTTCTTGCTTGGACTGCTTTAAGTATTATTTGGACCGTTCACTCGGTTAGGTCAATAATTGAATTGCTGTTGCTTATTTCTTTCGCGATCGTCTTTTGGTTGATTAAGATGATTAAGGAAGATGAATTGTTTCGCGTATCACGTATCGTCTTGATCACCGGAACAGGAATCGCTTTATTCGGTATACTGGAATACATTTTTGTGGCAGGAAGAAGAATACAAAGTACCTTTACAAACCCAAACCCCTTGGGAATTTATCTCGCTATGCTTTTTCTGGTAGTACTGGGTCTTTACGTTCACAAGCGTAATAAACAGTTGTTTTTTGTAGGTTGTATCATTGCGGTTGCATTTATCTTAACAGGATCAAGAGCATCATATCTTGCTTTCATTTTAGCATCGCCTTTTATTTATATTGGAAGGAGTTGGAAACAGCTCCCAGGTGACTTGTTTCATTCTTTTATATGCATTGCAGCATCTTTACTGTTTGCCACTGGGATTACATATATAACGCCTTTAATACAGGAAAACTTAATTGGTAGATCATTATTTGACAGCATGACAAGATTTGATTCACTGGTACCTACGTCTGTGGTCGGACGTTTGGAGTTTTGGAATGTAGCTATAAATCTAATTGGATACCATCCATTTCAAGGTTTTGGATTAGGTACTTATTTTGCTTCGTATTATTTGGAATATGGTGGCAATCAATGGTATTCTAGGTTTGTCCATAATCATTACCTTCAAATAATTGTTGAAACTGGAATTATTGGGTTCTCATTATTTACTGTTTTTATGGTTAGCTGCTTTAGTAAAGTATTCCACAAAATCAGAAGCAAACAGTATGTTTTTTATATACCTGCTGTACTGGCAGGGAGCTTGGCTTTTCTGATGCATATTTTCGTTGACTTCAGCTGGAATTTCCCTGCAGTTACTTTGCTGTTTTTTGCTATATTAGGTGTGCTGGTTAGAGAACCACAAGGGCAGGAATCTACTGAAAAATATGGAGAACAATCGCATTTTGATGACAACGACAATTCTTATAAAGGTAATATAATTAGGATTTCATACAAGACTATAGTTACTGGGCTGTTAATTGTAATCCTCCTGACTTTCTGGTTGTACAGTTCCTTTGAGATACTTAAAAAGGGGCTTGAATATGAACAGGCTGAGTATCAAGAAAAAGCTCTTACTTATTATGATTTTGCGAACACTTATTTTCCTTTTAACAGCCAGGGACATTTAATTGAAAGTCAATTATATTTTGCTCAGTACAGTGAAAATAATTCTGCTAATACGTTAAAAAATGCAAAGATATCTGCCCAGAGAGCAGCAAATCTTGCCCCTTATGACGCTGCTGTTCTAAACCATCTTGGAAAAATATATCTAGAAAAAAACGAACTTGAACTAGCAGAAAAGTACTTAAAGAAAGCTTCTGAATTAAGTGCTTATACTCTTTCAAGGCAACTGGATCTAGCCAGATTTTATTATAATCATGGAGAATTGGAAGATTCAGAAGAGGTGTTGCTTAAGGCAGCTGAGTTAACGGAATATGCTATCAGACGTTCACCGGATGATCGCAAGCCAATCACCATTATTGAAGCAGCCTTACTGCACAATCGTCTCGCACGGATATATGAAGAAGACGGAAATGAGGAGTTAGTAAGTAAACATAAAAAATTAGAAAATGAATACTTGAAAAAAGCTTTCGCGAATGGTGAAGAAAAATGATCACAGAAGGAGAAATCTTGTGAGCTGGATGATGCGAGCTGATTAACCCCGAAAACAACGGAGTAAATCACCTCGTGTCCCACATGTGCCTTTACCCTTAGCTGTCTTTGTTAAATTTGGAGTCAATCAGAATTCGGTTGGCTCTTTTTTATGCACATAAAAGGAATAATAAAATCAATGTCGAATACTTATATTACTGTCACAATAATTTGCATCCAAGGAGCTGACCACCATTGGCGAGACAAATGCGTAAACGTAGCCGAACTGGCATTTATCATGTTATGATAAGAGGCAACAGCGGACAAACAATTTTCGAATATGATGAGG
>QYZZ01000042.1 GCA_003838145.1 Tindallia sp. MSAO_Bac2 | reverse complement strand
GAGCCATTCGCGATGTTCTACGTCATCGATAAATAGGGTAATTAGAGGCAGATCAAAATAATTTTGACCCCATCTTAATCCAGGTATTATGCGGGTATTGGGGTTTAGCAACGGGGCTTTTTGCAAAATTGACCCCGGGCAAGAAAAGCGAAGAAATATAGAGAATAATTGAATAAAAAGAAGGAAACCCCCCTTTTTCTGGAGAAATCTTTTTTAACACAAAAAAAGAACCAGAAGGAGGTTTCCCTTATGGCTATTATACCACAACAAAGACTATTTGGATGGCAGGAAATTGATAATTTAGGAGATCTAAAAAGGTTACAATTGGTAGTGGACTATCTGCCCGATGAAGAATTAATGATGAAACTGGAACAAGAGCGGGGCAAGGGCCGGGATGACTATCCTGTACGGGCAGTCTGGAACAGCCTGCAGGCAGGAATCGTATACCAGCATCCCTCTATAGAAAGCCTGCGTCGTGAGCTTTCAAGAAACGCTCAGTTGCGGGACCTTTGTGGTTTTGATTCGTTCTTAGGAGAAAAGGCAGTACCTCCTTCTTATGTTTACAGCCGTTTTATACGAAAATTATTGAAAAACACCGAAGAAGTAGACAAAATATTTGAAAAGCTGGTTGAAGAAATAAGTAAACTACTCCCGGATTTCGGGCAGGTTTTGGCCATAGACAGCAAGGCCATCAACAGCCTTGCTCGGGGCAAAAAGCGAAACGCAGAGGATCCCAAAAATACTGATGGACGTCGTGACAGTGATGCTGATTTTGGCAAAAAAGTTTATAAGGGTCAGAAGGAAGATGGCAGCCTATGGGAAAAAATCGTTACCTGGTTTGGCTATAAACTTCATCTAATCGTGGATGCAGTATACGAATTGCCTGTGGCTTTTACTGTAACTAAAGGCTCCGCCAGTGATATTACCGAGGGCCATAAGCTAATGGATAAGCTCACAAAACAGCATCCTGATATCATAGATACTTGTGAAATATTAACCGCCGATAGAGGTTATGATGATTCCAAGCTTCTGGTGAAACTATGGGAAGAGCATGAGATTAAACCGGTGATAGACATCCGCAACATGTGGAAAGATGGTGAAGAAACCAGGCTTTTGGACCACAAACCAAATGTTGTGTATGACTATCAAGGCACAATCTACTGCCATTGTCCAGAGACCAATACCCGTTGTAAACGCTAAAATAAAGTGTACCAAAAACGCTAAAGTAAAGTGTGCCACTAAAAAAAGTCAGTATTAGAAAATATTATGACTTTTCATGGTAAAATCTTTATTGGGTGTACCCCAAT
>QYZZ01000041.1 GCA_003838145.1 Tindallia sp. MSAO_Bac2 | reverse complement strand
TGAGTAATATTTTCCAAATGAGCCACGTGTGTGACTAAATAGAGCCACCATGTTCATCCTCTAAAGCCATGATAGTCATGTCCGAGAGCCACCTGATATATAATGAGCTCATGTACAGCATTGTACAAATTTATGTATCAGGAGGTTGAACAAATGATCAAGTATCGAGAGATTCTGAGGCTTCACAGTCAGAAAGTGAGTGGACGTGGCATTGCGTCCAGCTGCCAGTGTTCCCGCAACACCGTCAGTAAAGTATTGGAACGAGCAAAGGAAAAAGGTATTACATGGCCCTTTGAAAACGACATCACCGATGCCGACTTGCAAAGGATGCTGTTCCCGGAAAAAGACATTCAGTCTAACAGAAAGATTCCGGACTGTGCCTATGTGCATAAGGAAATGGCAAAAAGCGGTGTCACTCTGAGTCTTCTATGGCAGGAATACTGTGAAAGCTGTCGGATCAGTGGCGAAATCCCTTTAATGTATTCTCAGTTTTGTCGGTACTATCGGCAGTATGCCCACACCACCAAAGCAACCATGCGTATTAAGCACAAGCCTGGTGAAGTAATGGAAGTAAATTGGGCAGGTAAAACGGCTTTTTTACAGAACAACATTACTGGTGAGCCCATTCCTGTTTATCTGTTTGTAGCGGTCCTTCCCTGCAGTCAGTACGCTTATGCAGAAGCCTTTTCTCATCAACAGATGGAAAGTTGGATTACCGCTCACGTCAATGCATTTCAGTATTTTGGAGGCGTTCCACGTATTTTGGTTCCGGACAATTTAAAAACCGGCATCGATAAGGTGACAAAACCAACTCCTAAAATTAATCGGACCTATCAGGAATTAGCAGAGCATTATGGGACGGCCATCATTCCGGCCCGGGTAAAGAAACCCAAGGACAAACCCACTGTGGAAGGCACCGTAGGCATGGTCGCCACTTGGATTATCGCCTCACTGCGACATCAACAGTTCTTTAGTCTTGAAGAACTGAACCAGGCCATTCGTGTAAAACTGATGGAACTAAACGAAAAGCCATTTCAAAAGAAGCCAGGAAGCAGGAAGAG
>QYZZ01000040.1 GCA_003838145.1 Tindallia sp. MSAO_Bac2 | reverse complement strand
TGGTTTGGTTGATGACTCGTAGCTTTTCTATTTCTTCCTGAGTCATGTTAAATATCTCCTTTCGCATAGGTGACATTTTACCAGAATAAATTTAACATGACATTATCACAGAATAACCACATATTTTGCGAATAAAGCTTGCATAACCAAAACTTCTGTGTTAGTATAAATACTGTAGTTAAAAAGTGAAAGAACAAAAAGCATTTGAAGGCCTCTTGTAAGAAGGCAGTATCAAAAGGTTTGGAGTTATTTTGCTTTTAACAGAATTAAAAAGGAGGCCATCAAATGACTGGCAAAGTAAAATGGTTTAACGCAGAAAAAGGTTTTGGATTTATCGAAAGAGAAGACGGTGACGACGTATTCGTACATTTCTCAGCTATCCAGAGCGACGGTTTCAAAACTCTTGATGAAGGTCAAGAAGTTGAGTTTGAAGTAGTGGACGGTAACAGAGGTCCTCAAGCTGCAAACGTAACCAAGCTGTAGTTATAAAAAACAGACCGAAAAAAAGGCAATCCGTTCTGCGGAATTGCCTTTTTTTATGAGTCGGGAAATCTTGGGCTAAATTAAGAATGATGAATTAGGAATGATGAAATAATGGATCTTCCGGTTTAATATCGTTAATTCTTCGTTCTTAATTCATTATTCGAATTTCGAATAGCGTGATAGGGGCCTGGGTTACAGCTTTAAGCGTGCAATGTAGTATTGGCATTTATAGGTGTGGAACAATTAAAGGAGATGAAAGACTTAGATGAAATTATTTAAAGACTTAGGTGTAGGAGAACAAACATTAAAAGCATTGGAGAACATGGGATTTGAAGAGGCGACCCCCATTCAGGAGTCAACTATTCCTCTTTTGCTGCAAGGCAAGGATGTTATTGGACAAGCTCAGACGGGAACGGGTAAAACCGCAGCTTTTGGTGTTCCGATGATAGAAATTCTAAACCCTGCCGAAGGTATGGTACAGGGACTTGTGATAGCTCCAACCCGAGAGTTGGCAGTTCAGGTAGCGGAAGAAATTAACCGGATTGGACAAATAAAGGGAATTCGCGCACTTCCTATTTATGGTGGTCAGGAAATAGGCCGTCAGATTCGTTCACTGAAGAACAAACCCCATATTGTGGTGGGGACACCGGGAAGACTTATGGATCACATGCGCCGCAAAACTATTAAAATGGAAAAAATTTCCATGGTGGTTCTGGATGAAGCAGATGAGATGCTGAACATGGGCTTTATAGAAGATATTGAAACCATTCTGAAAGAAGTGCCAACGGAACGCCAGACATTGTTGTTTTCTGCAACCATGCCAAAACCTATTCAAAAACTGGGTGAGCAGTTTATGAAAGATCCGGAGCTTATTCGAACAAAAGCAAAGGAAATGACGGTAGATCTGACAGAGCAAAGCTATATCGAGCTGATGGAACGCAAAAAATTTGATGTCCTCTGCAATTTGCTGGACATTCAGTCGCCGGAACTGGGAATTGTTTTCGGAAGAACAAAAAAAAGAGTGGATGAATTATATGAAGCTCTTCAAAAAAGAGGTTACTCGGCAGAAGCTATCCATGGAGACCTTACACAGTCCAGAAGAGACCAGGTAATGCGCCGCTTTAAACAGGGACAGGTAGAGCTTCTGGTAGCGACAGATGTAGCGGCACGGGGCCTTGATATCAGCGGGGTAACTCATGTGTATAACTTTGATATTCCGCAGGATCCGGAAAGCTATGTCCACCGGGTAGGTCGAACGGGACGTGCTGGAAAAACCGGCGAAGCGATTACCTTCGTTACTTCCAGAGAGATGGATCACCTGCGTATTATAGAGCAGAGTATTAAGAAGAAAATTCAGCGAAAATCAGCACCGTCACTTTCCGATGCCTTGGAAGGTCAGCAGCGTACAGCTGTGGATAATCTGCTGAGGATCATTGAAAATCAGGAATACCTCCCTTATCAGGAAGTGGCCAGAGAAATGCTGGAAGAGCATGACTCCACATTAATGGTGGCTGCAGCGCTGAAAATGATCACTAAAGAACCGGTGACCACGCCAGTTAAAATTACGGATCAGGAACCTCTGAGAAGGAGCCGTAGTAAATCCGGCGGTGGTTATAAGGGTTCTAAGAGTGGCTCAAAAGGCGGATATAAAAGTGGCTCAAAAAGTGGATACAAAGGCGGAAAATCCGGAGGAAAAGGTAGATGGAACTCCACCAGCGGCCGCAAAACCAGTGATAACAGAGGAAAAACACAGTCGAAAAATAAATGGCAATAGAGAATATTGTATGAACATCTTATTAAAAATGCCTTCTCCCCATATACAGGGAGAAGGCATTTTTTCTTTTCAAGCCCCAACATATAAGATACAATAAAGGAGTATATTTGCTATGCCTGCAATAAAAATCCGCAACCTGAAAAGGAGCCAGTAATGGAAAGAATAGTTTATGATTTAGAGTTTAACACAGCCTTTAAAATTGACCGCAAAACCAGGCAGCTTAAAAAAGGGAATGCGCACCCGGACTGTCCGCAGGAAATCATCGAAATCGGAGCGGCAAAAGTGGATGAACAACTCCGGATTATTGACACATTTCAGCTTATGGTTAAGCCTGTACTTTATCCGAGAATGCATCCAACCATAAAGCAAAAGACTAAAATTACCAGTGAAATACTGGATACAGGAGTTCCGTTCCCGGAAGCCATTAATCTATTTTTGGATTGGATGGGCCGAAAAGAAAAAATGCTGTGTTCCTGGGGAATTGACGATTACAATGAATTAAAACGAAATTGTGAATATCATGATATAGGGATGGACTGGGCTTCCAACCGTTGTGATGTTCAAAAAATGTGTATGCAGCACTTTGGTTCACCAAAAGGGCAGCAAGTGGGGCTGAAGAAAGCGGTAATTCATTTTGGCGTCGAAATGGATGAACGGTTCCATAGCGCCCTGAATGATGCGGTTTATACGGCGAAAATTCTGGAAGCCCTGAAAAATCAGCGGCAACAGGATGAGGAAGGAGGCGGGGAACGTGGGGAAAAAACAGTATGAAGAGAGCCTGTTCGCAGCTTTTAACGTGATGGTTCTTTTAATTATGATCGGTCTGATTCTTTATATTATGCTGTTTGCAGAAGCTGCGGGCATTCTGAGATTTACACCTTTTTCCCTGTTGCTTCTTTTTCTGTTGTTAATTGCCCTGGTAAATTTCAGAAAATTGCATATTCGTTTTGAGAAATGGGGTTTGGATATTGGATATGGGTTGATCCGTCAAAAGATTCCCTGGGAATACATAGAAAAGGTATATATTGATGAAAGTGGTATCAGTAATCCCGGTATAGGCCTTCAAAGCAGTCAAAACAGATGGAAGCTGGTTTATCATGTGGTGGGTTTTCGGAGGGTGGTATTGGCAGTGCGGAATAACTGGTACCGTGAATTTGCCTTCTCTAGCCGCAACCCGGAAAAAATTCTGCAAGAAATTGAAGGTTGCTTAAAAAAGAAGAAAATTAAAAAACGTAATTGATAAAAAATTAACAAATAGAGTGGAAATTGAGACAATTTCGAATAATCCTTGTTGTGGTCCTTCTGTTATGGTATAATTTATTTGATTTTATGTGAAATTATTTAGAGGAAAAATGTCGCATTTTTCTGACACAAACATTGACAGCGGGAGGTGATTGGCAGCTCCATATTTCATGAAAATCAACATGACTAACTTACATCTTACAAAGGAGGTATCTTATGAAACAAAGAGAAAATTGGGGTTCCCGCATAGGTTTCGTTATGGCTGCGGCAGGATCTGCTGTTGGTCTTGGTAACATCTGGCGTTTCCCCTACATGACAGGTGAAAATGGTGGCGGTGCATTTATTTTAATTTACTTAGCTTTCGTATTTGTAATTGGTCTCAGTGTTATGATTGCAGAATTTGCTGTAGGTCGTAGAACCGGATTGGCGGCGGTAGGTGCCTATAAAAGCTACAGTGACCGGTGGACCTTTGCCGGAGTCATCGGGGTGCTTTCTGCATTCTTTATTATGGGCTTTTATCCGGTTGTTGGTGGATGGGCACTGGCATACGTGTTTAAATCCCTGACAGGCCTGATGGCAGATCCTGGAGCCATTGGGGATATTTTCGGCGGATTTATTACAAGCCCAATGGAACCCCTGGCCTGGATGCTCGTGTTTCTTTTCTTTAATATTCTGATCGTTGCAAAAGGAATCGCCGGTGGTATTGAGAAGGCGGCGCGTGTTCTCATGCCTACACTATTGATTCTTCTTGGCTTCCTGACAGTGCGGAGCATTACGCTTCCGGGCGCCGGTGCCGGCCTTGAGTTTATTTTCAGGCCTGATTTTTCCATGGTTACCGGACAGACTTTGCTGGCCGCTCTGGGGCAGGCTTTCTTCTCCCTGAGTCTTGGAATGGGTTGTATGATCACCTATGGTAGTTACCTGAGCAAAAAAGAGACCCTTCCCAATAATGCCCTTATTGTAACAGCTCTAGACGTAGGGGTTGCCCTGTTGGCAGGTATAGCCATCTTCCCGGCGCTTTTTGCCTTTGGTATGGAGCCGGCTGCTGGTCCCGGACTGGTATTCGTAGTTGTTCCTTCTATATTTGCTGAAATGGGTGCAATCGGTACCTTGTTTGGTGCTGTTTTCTTTATAGCCCTTACAGTAGCGGCCCTGACGTCCTCTGTATCCCTGCTGGAAGTTGTTGTTGCTTACCTGATTGACCAGCGTGGTATGGAAAGAAAGAAATCTGTTTACACTTCTGGCGGCATTATGATCATAACCGGTATTTTATCTTCGTTGTCTCTAGGAATCATGAGCGGATTCACCATCTTTGGTGTTGGATTCTTCGATATGTTCGACATCCTGACAGACAAGATCTTCCTGGCCATCGGAGGTATGTTACTGGCCATCTTTGTTGGATGGGTTGTTAAAAAAGAAGATCTTTATGATGAACTGACCAACGGTGGAGAAAAAGAATTTGGCCTGTTCAATATCTGGTACAACCTTATTAAGTATGTTATCCCGGTTGCCGTTGCTATTGTTGCGGTGATGGGTATCACTGATATTGAGCAGACAAGCCTGATGCTTTTTGGTTTGGCGATCATTGTAGTATTGGCTGTTTTCTCTCCAAAACTGTCTTAAAAACTTAGCGTTAAGTTCGCAATATTTATCTGGAAGCCCCCCTCCCTTTGGAGTCGGGCTTCTTTTGTCTTTTGTTCCTTTTAAATAACGGCGAATGCTGTTATAATAGAAACAGCATAATGTTCGCTATAATCTGCAAAAAAGAAGACTGTGAAAGGAGCGATCCTGTGGAAAAACTGATCATTACAGCGGCCCTGACGGGTGCTGAAGTAACAAGAGAAAACCAGCCGGCATTACCGATTACACCGGAGGAAATTGCTGCTGAGGCAAAAGCCTGCCGTGAGGCTGGTGCCGCCATTGTTCACGTGCATGCCAGAGACGCAGAAGGCAACCCGACCCAGGACAGGGAAATGTATCGTCAGATTAAAGAAAAAATTGAAGCCTGCTGCGATGTTATTTTTCAACCTTCCACCGGAGGAGCTGTTTGGCACAGCCCGGAGGAAAGACTGCAGCCTGTAGAACTGAATCCTGAGATGGCCAGCCTGACATGTGGCACCTGTAATTTTGGTTCTGAGGTTTTTATGAATACAGAAAGTATGATGGAGCAGTTTGCCACCACTATGCTGGAAAGAAATGTGAAACCGGAAATCGAGATCTTTGAGCGGGGATTCATAGTCAATGCAATGAAGATGGTAAAAAAAGGGTTGCTTAAAGAACCGCTTCATTTTGACTTTGTGCTGGGAGTGCCCGGAGCCTGCCCGGCAACTCCGGAGGACTTAATGGCAATGAAAAACGCCATACCGGAAGAATCCACCTGGACAGTAGCCGGTATTGGGCGTCATGAGCTGCCCATGTCTGTTTTGGCAATTGTTTTGGGTGGACATGTCCGGGTTGGGTTTGAAGACAATGTTTTTTATCGTAAAGGCGAGCTGGCAACCTCCAACGCCCAACTGGTTGAACGTATTTCCCGTATTTCAAGGGAAATGGGCAGAGAAGTGGCCACGCCGGAAGAAGCAAGAGCAATTCTTAGTATGAAATAGACTGGATAAATCAGAGCGAGGAGCTGATGGAATGAAACTGTTTATTGATACAGCCAATCTGGATGAGATTAAAGAAATCAATAGCTGGGGTGTTCTGGAGGGTGTCACCACAAACCCTTCATTAATTGCGAAGGAACAGAGGGATTTCAAGGAAACAGTGAAAGAAATTGCCGCCATCGTTGATGGCCCCATCAGCGCGGAAGTAGTCAGTCTGAAATCGGAAGAAATGGTAGAGGAAGCGAAGGACCTGGTGAAGATACACAAAAACATTGTGATTAAAGTACCCATGACGGAAGAAGGACTGAAAGCAACCAGTATCTTTGCCCGGCAGGGTGTTAGAACCAATGTGACCCTTGTATTTTCGGCATCCCAGGCATTACTGGCTGCAAAAGCCGGCGCATCCTTTGTAAGCCCTTTCCTTGGGAGGCTGGACGATATTGGACATAATGGAATGGACTTAATAACAGAAATCAACCATATTTTTGACCGGCACCTGATTGAAACCGAAATCATTGCCGCCAGCATTCGGAGAAACACCCATGTGACAGAAGCAGCTGCAGCGGGTGCGCATATTGCCACAATACCTTATGCTGTGTTCAAACAAATGGTGAAACATCCCCTGACGGACCTTGGGATCGAAAGATTTCTCAAGGACTGGGAAAATGCGGTAAAATAACCAGTTAAGAGTTAAGAGTTAAGAGTTAAGAGTTAAGAGTTAAGTCCCCTCTCCCTTGACGGGAGAGGGTTAGGGAGAGGGTGAATGCTTCTATCACTTGAACTCAATCGTCAATCGTCAATCATCAATTATAAATTCTCAATTTGTACTTAATAGGAGGTGTTGCAATATGGATCGAAATCTTGCCTTAGACTTAGTCCGGGTAACTGAAACAGCGGCTCTGAGAGCGGCGAAATTTATGGGCCGGGGCGATAAAAATGCAGCCGATCAGGCCGGCGTGGATGGAATGCGCCGAATGTTTGATACCATAGACATTGAAGGAATGGTAGTCATAGGGGAAGGAGAGATGGACGAAGCTCCTATGCTATATATCGGAGAAATAGTTGGAAAAGGCGGCGAGAATGTTCCAAAGGTGGACATTGCAGTGGATCCGGTAGAAGGAACCATCAGTGTGGCCAATGGAATGCCCAATGCCATTTCTGTCATTGCC
Source organism: Tindallia sp. MSAO_Bac2 (assembly GCA_003838145.1). GTDB lineage: Bacteria > Bacillota > Clostridia > Peptostreptococcales > Tindalliaceae > Tindallia. The sequence continues at coordinate 20,760 of QYZZ01000040.1, read as the reverse complement.
ATGGCACCTCGGGGATGTTTGCTTAATGCGCCGGATATGTATATGGATAAGTTGGCGGTAGGGCCGAAAGCGGCACCTTATGTTCATTTGGAGGCGCCGGTGGCGGATAACCTTAAAGCCACTGCAGGCGCTCTGGGGAAAAGCATCCAGGATCTGACGGTGGCTATTCTGAACAGGGATCGGCATGCAGGGATTATTGAAGAATGCCGAAAAGCTGGTGCCCGCATCCAACTCTTTGAAAATGGTGATGTGGATGCAGCGCTTGCCACCTGCTTTGAGGAAACCGGCGTGGATATGCTGCTGGGTATAGGCGGTGCGCCTGAAGGCGTTATCGCTGCAGCAGCCATCAAGTGTATGGGAGGCAACTTCCAGGGCCAGCTGGTGCCTTTTGAGGAAGAGGAAGAAGAGCGATGTAAAAAAATGGGAATAGACGTGACGAAAATTTTATCACTGGACGACTTGGTAAAAGGGCCTGAAGCGTATTTTGCAGCAACGGGCATCTCGGACGGTGCTCTTCTGAAAGGTGTTAACTTTACAGGAAATGGAATGGGAAAAACTCATTCTGTGGTAATGCGATCTGAAAGTGGCACCATTCGTTTCGTGGATGCCATTCATAACTTTAATAAAAAGCCGCTTTATGCGTTTTAGGAGGTGTCGGCTTGGACCGGAAGGGACTCGAAGACAAAAAACTTCAGGATTTACGCGTAATTGCCAAAACCATGGGGATTAAAAACCTGGCTCGATACCGGAAGCAGGAACTGATTGATGTAATCATGAATGCTAACGAAGAAAAAAAACCGGAACCAGCACCTGAGCCGTTAATTAAAAAAACAAAACCTGCGTCTGATTTGCCTCAGCATCTTTCGGAAGAAATTCCGGACGGTGAAGAGGCGAATCAGGCTCAGGGAATACTGGAAATTATGCAGGACGGATATGGATTCCTGCGAAGCGATAACTATTTGTCTGGAGACTCAGACATCTATATGTCGCCGTCTCAGATAAGACGATTTAATATGAAAACCGGAGATTTGATTACCGGAGTGACCCGACCGCCAAAATCCGGCGAAAAATACAAAGCTTTGCTTTATGTTCGCAGAATTAACGGTTTTGATCCGGAAGCGGCCAGCAAGAGACCCTCTTTTGAGGATCTGACACCTATTTACCCTCAGGAAAGGCTGAATCTTGAATATCAGAACCATGACCTGTCAACCCGCCTTATTGACCTCATAGCTCCTGTCGGAAAAGGCCAGCGCGGCCTCATTGTTTCTCCCCCAAAAGCTGGAAAAACCATCTTATTGCAAAAGATTGCCAACAGTGTTGCGCATAATAATCCGGAAGTGGATATTATTGTGTTGCTTATAGATGAACGTCCGGAAGAAGTAACGGATATGAAGCGGTCCATTAAAGGTGAAGTGATTTATTCCACCTTTGATGAAATGCCCAGCCATCATATCAAGGTGGCGGAAATGGTGCTGGCCAGAGCTCAGCGACTGGTTGAACATGGCAAGGATGTCCTGGTACTGCTTGACAGTCTGACGCGTTTGGCCAGAGCCTACAACCTGACGGTTCCCGCTTCGGGAAGGACTCTTTCCGGTGGTTTGGATCCGGCGGCTTTGCATCCGCCCAAGAAGTTTTTTGGAGCTGCCCGTAAACTTGAAGAAGCCGGAAGTCTTACCATAATGGCAACGGCCCTTGTTGACACCGGAAGCAGAATGGATGATGTTATCTACGAAGAATTCAAGGGCACCGGCAATATGGAACTGCACCTGGACCGGAAGCTTTCGGAGAAACGTATTTTCCCGGCAGTGGACATTAACCGGTCCGGCACCAGAAGAGAAGAACTGCTGCTTAGTCAGTCGGAGCTGGAAACCATATGGCGAATCCGTCGGGCTTTGGGCAATAATCCGACTCAGGAAGTAACGGAAACCATTATTAAACTGATGACAGACAGCCGGAATAATGCAGAATTTATTGACATGGCCGGTAAAAAACTGCTATAATGATATCTTGCATGGGGCAGCTGCCTATGCTATAATAGTAGCGTTCTTTTTATACTAATCCGCCCTGAATTGGCAGGGCTTTCAAAGTACCAACAGGAAAGAGGTGAAGGAAATGAAAAAAGGAATTCATCCAGAGTATAAGGAAGTACAAGTACATTGTGCATGCGGAAACGATTTTAAAACTCGTTCTACAAAAGACGAAATTCGTGTTGAAATTTGTTCGGACTGCCATCCTTTCTACACTGGCAAGCAAAAAACCATGGAAAAAGGTGGCCGTGTTGAAAAGTTCAAAAAGAAATATGGTGTATAGTCACAAATCGAAGCCGACAGGTATACTCTGTCGGCTTTTTCTTTATGAAGAAAAGAAGGATTTTCTGCTCTTTGGTTAATTGTTTTTAAAATGATGTTTAAGAAAAGCAAAAGGTGGTATCATATTAATACAATAGATTCCGGTAGTTCCCTGCCAGTCTCAGTGGACACCGAAGGTTGTTCTGATGAACCCATCGGACAATAAAGAGTCGTAAAGGCTTGAAAAGTAAGAAGATGATTATAGCAAGTATCGAGTATGACCTTTATGGAAAAAAATTCCAAATACCTTTGAAAGGCGTTGATGTATGAAATCAGAGCATAGTGCACCACCAAAGTCTGAAAGAGAATGGCAAAGCTACTTCCGAATCTATTATGGATAACGGGCTTCTCACCTTAAAAAAGTGAAGAGGCCCGTTTGAATTTTTTGTGATATAATTTTCCTGATTGATTATTTTGTAGGGAGGGATTCCTGATGACTGTCATTAAGACCGATGTACTGATTCTGGGTGGAGGACCGGCTGGTTTTGCCTGTGCTCTTGAATGTGCAAAGAATGGTTTGGACACTACCCTGGTGGAAAAAGAAGAGGCTCTCGGAGGAACCGGATTTCGAACTGGCTGCCTGCCGGTTAAATATCTGCTGGATCAACTGAAACTAATCAAGAAAGCTGAAAAATCGGGATTGAATATCGACGTAAACTGGAGCAATCTGTTTGAAAGAAGTAAAGCATATGTTTCGGAAAACAGCGGGAAAATGGAAGAAGAACTAAAGCGTTCCGGAGTCCGTCTTATCTATGGTTCTGGAGCGTTTACAGATTTACATACCTATGAAATAGAAGATGAAAAAAACAGATTCCGTATTGAAGCGTCCCGGATCGTAATGGCTACAGGAACGAGGCCCGGATATCCGAAGGGACTGGAGCCGGACGGTGAAAAAATTATTACACATCGGGAAGCCGTCGTATTGAATAAAGTACCTGAGTCATTAATCATACTGGGCGGTGAAGTGGAAGGGCTGGAATTTGCATCACTTTTTTCGGAAATGGGAAGCCGTGTAACGGTACTGGAAATGCTGCCGGATTTTTTGACTGGCATGGATGAAGACTTACGAGAGCCGCTGATTAACCGCCTGAAGGACAACCAGGTCATTCTGAAAAGCGGATGCAAAGTTGAAAAGGCCACATTATCTGAGGATGGAGTAGCAGTTTACTCGGATACCGGCCAACTGTATCAGGCAGACAAAGCCCTGGTGGCGATGTCACGAAAAGCCTGTTTCCCGGCTGGTTTTGATAAACTTCAGCTGGACACAGAGCTGGATCGAATTATTGTGGACCATCAGTGCAAAACATCTAAAAATCATATATACGCTGTTGGAGATATCAATGGCCGGATGGAAATGGCTCATACCGCATGGCAGCAAGGTCTTTTTCTTGGAAGGCACCTGGCTTCTGGTACGGATATACCCTGGGAATACGAAGCACTACCCCGTGCTATGTTTACCATTCCGGAAAATGCCGGTGCCGGAAAGCAGGAAAAGGAATTGGCGGAAGAAGGCGTATCCTATCTGAAAGGTGCTGCCTACTGGCGGGATACTTGGCGTGGAGCTGTTCAGCCATGGAGCGAAGGGCACGTTAAGGTGCTGGCAGATGACAAAGGGAGATTACTTGGGGTTTGGATGACGGGTTTAGATATTGGTGAACTGGTTGGTTTTCTTGGTATGATGGTGCAGGAAAAAATGCATATATCTGACATGGAAAAACACTTAATGGTTCACCCTACTTTATCGGAAGGTATTATGCAGGCAATCGGTAAAATCAGATTATAAATGCAGGTTACAGGTTACAGGTTACAGGTTACGAGTTACAACTTAAAAAAGTCAGATTGAAGGTAGCGGACGAGAGCCAGGTTGAGGGTGAAAGAATACATGAAAAGAAATGAATGGATCCAATGGGCAACGAATGAATTAAAAAACGCCGGCATTGAAACGCCTCGTCTGGATGCGGAGGTGTTGCTGGCCTTCGTCCTGCGGATAGAACGAATAAGGCTTCATATGTACCCGGAAAAAGAAGTGGAGCAGGATGCGGGAGAACAGTTTGAAATACTGATCAAAAAACGCCGGGACGAATGTCCAGTGGCATATCTGACGGGAGAGCAGGAGTTTATGGGATTGCAATTTATGGTGACTCCTGAGGTGCTGATTCCAAGGCCGGATACGGAAACGCTGGCGGAAACCGTTCTGGAATGGGTTAAAAATACTGCCGGCAGTGAAAAAATTCAACTGGCAGATATAGGAACCGGCAGTGGAGCAATCGCCGTCAGCTTGGCGTATTATTGTCCGGCAATACAGGTGGTGGCAACAGATCTTTCTCATGATGCGCTAAAAATTGCAGAAGAAAATGCAAAACGGCATCATGTTTTATCAAGAATAGAATTTTTATACGGTGATTTAATGGAACCACTGATTGAAAAAAAATATGTACTGGACGCCCTGGTCTCCAATCCTCCCTACATTACAGAAAAGGAGGCGGAAAGCCTTCCGGGATCTGTCGCAGGGTATGAGCCGATGCTAGCCTTGCTTGGCGGGAAGGATGGGCTTGATCCATACCGGAAGATCCTGGCGGAAGGACTGGAACTGCTGCGGCCGGGAGCGTTGGTTGCTTTTGAGATGGGCTGGCAGCAGGGGGAAGACTTGAAATCTCTGATGGAAGAATGGGGATTGGAAGGTGTTCAAATTATTAAAGATCTTTCGGGAAGAGATCGGGTTACAACTGGATATAAACAGAGCTGCCAATAAAAAAATAACTGGAAATCATAAGGCGGCTTTGATATAATTATTTGATGGGAATTGTGCACTAAGCACTAACGGATAAGTGATGCCGTATTAAGTACGGATCGAAGGAAAAGGTGATGAATACAATGCTGGACAAGCTTTCATTCTTGGAAGACAAATACGAAGATCTGGGAAAAAAACTGAGTGATCCGGAAGTGATTAATCAGCAGGATTTATGGAGAAAGCTGGTTAAAGAGCATGCGGAGCTGGAAGAAATCGTGATGGTCTATCGTGAGTATACCGAAGCTTTGCAAGGGCTGGAAGATGCCAAAGAAATTCTGTATGATAAAAATAGTGATGAAGAATTGAAGGAAATGGCTCGTATGGAACTGGAAGAGCTGGAAGAAAAAGAAGAAACCCTCCGGGAAAAACTTCGGGTGATGCTATTACCGAAGGATCCCAACGATGATAAAAATGTAATTGTGGAAATTCGTGCCGGTACCGGCGGTGATGAAGCCGGTCTCTTTGCGGCTGATCTTTTCCGGATGTACTCCCGATTTGCTGAAGATCAGGGCTGGAAAGTGGAAATGATGAGCGCCAGTGAAAGTGGTGTTGGAGGTTACAAGGAAGTTATCTTTATGATAAAGGGAAAAGGCGCTTATTCCATGATGAAATTTGAAAGCGGTACCCATCGGGTGCAGCGGATTCCGACAACAGAATCTGGTGGACGTATCCACACTTCGGCTGCTACAGTGGCTGTTTTGCCGGAAGTGGATGACGTGGAATTTGAAATAAGTCCAAATGATGTCAGAATTGATGTGTTCCGTGCCTCCGGTCATGGTGGACAGAGTGTTAATACAACAGATTCGGCAGTACGGATAACGCATCTTGAGACGGGTATCGTGTCCAGTTGTCAGGATGAAAAATCTCAGCTAAAGAATAAAGATAAGGCGATGAAAATTCTGAAAGCCCGTCTTTATGACAAAATGGTACAGGAACAGCAGCAGGAAATTGCTGCAGACCGGCGAAGCCAGGTAGGCTCCGGTGACCGGAGCGAACGCATCCGCACCTACAATTATCCGCAGGGACGTGTGACGGACCATCGGATCAATATGACGATCTACCAACTTGACTCTTTTATGCAGGGAGATATTACGCAAATGATTCATGCATTAATTACAGAAGAACAGGCAGAACAAATGAAAGCAATGGCGTAAAAGAGCGGATTATCATCTCTGCTCTTTTTTTGCTGTCCCAAGGAGAAAACATGAAGAATACATTGATAAGCACCATAGATGCCGATAATTTCAGTGACGAGGAACTGGAGCCTTTTGCAGAAATGCTGAAAAGCGGAAAGACGGTAGCCTTCCCTACGGAGACTGTTTACGGTCTCGGCGCCAATGCTCTTGATTCAAAGGCGGTTCGTGCTATTTTCCAGGCTAAGGGCAGGCCTTCGGATAACCCGCTTATTGTACATGTTGCCAGCAGAAAGGATGTAGAGTCTCTCGTGGAGGAAATGACTCCTCTGGCCCAAAAGCTGGCAGATACCTTCTGGCCGGGTCCACTGACCATTATCCAGAAAAAAAAATCAGATGTTCCTGAAACCGTAACGGCCGGGTTGGATACAGTGGCTGTGAGAATGCCCTCGCATCCTGTGGCGCTCCGGCTAATTGCCTTGGCAGGCGTGCCGGTAGCAGCCCCCAGCGCGAATCTGTCAGGAAAACCAAGTCCCACCCGGGGGAGCCACGTCATAAAAGACCTGAACGGACGGGTGGACGGTATTATTGACGGTGGTATGGCGATGGTAGGATTGGAGTCCACAGTTGTGGACGCTACCGGTGAAGATCCTGTAATTTTAAGACCCGGTGGAATTACCAGAGAACAAATTATGGCTGCAACGGAACTGCCGGAAAAAAGAAGACCGGTTGAGGGGCAGAGCCGGAGAGCTTTGCGTGATGAAAAAGCTCCGCGCTCACCTGGTATGAAATACACTCACTATGCACCGGATGCTCCTGTTCTTGTGATCAGAGCATCCAGGCAGGAAAACATGGTGGATGCCATTAAAAATCAGGCGCGGCATTACTGTTCTGAAAAAGATCGCGTCGGAATTTTATGTACAGAAGAAACCCTGAAAAAAGGATGGCCGCTTTTATGGAAAGATGGAAATCCGAGGCTGGAACGTATTACATCCGAGGGCTGGCGGCTGATATTAACCGGAAGTTTAGAAAAGCCCGAAACGATTGCTAATCGACTCTTTGACGCTCTTCGCTCCTTTGATGATACGGATGTTACGGTCATTTTGGCTGAAGCTATTCCGGAAGATGCTCTGGGGCAGGCCATCATGAATCGGCTTCTAAAAGCATCAAAAGGTGAGATGGCAGGCATTGAAACCGACAAAAATCTTTCTGGGAGGAGCTGACATGATGAAGCAAATTTTGTTCGTATGCACCGGAAATACCTGCAGAAGTCCTATGGCGGAAGCTCTGGCCAAGTATTATATTGAACAGAGTCCTTCGTTGAAAGGTAATGTTCATGTTACCTCGGCAGGTATCTTTGCCTCGGAAAACGACCGAGCCACCTATCAGGCCATCAAGGTGATGAAAGGCAAAGGAATTGACCTGATGGCACATAAAAGCAGAAGATTGAGTCTTGAACTTGTAGAGGAATCGGATTTAATACTGGCGATGACAAGAAACCATAAAGAATCGGTTTTATTAATGGAACCTCGTGCGGAAGGAAAGGTGTACACGCTCAGGGAGTATTTGATGGCCGGGCAGCGTGAAGATGTTAAGGACCCTTTTGGCCAGAATGAAGATGTTTATCGGCTAACCCTGGAAGAATTAGACGAACTGATCTGGCAGCTGGTTCAAAAATGGGAAGAAGAAATGGGGGACTTGTAAAAATGAAAATAGCCATTGGCAGCGATCATGGGGGATATGGGCTGAAGGAAATAATTTATCGGCATTTGAAAGATAAGGGCGTGGATATAACGGATTACGGGACTCACAATGAGGATTCGGTGGATTATCCGGATTATGCAGAACGTGTAGCCGAAGCCGTTGCGGCGGAAAAATATGATTTTGGGATATTAATATGTGGAACAGGTATAGGCATGAGTATAGCTGCCAATAAAGTTAAAGGCATCCGGTGTGCGCTGGTCTCCGACTGTTTTTCTGCCAGAGCGACCCGGCTGCATAACGACAGCAACATTCTGGCCCTGGGTGGAAGGGTGTTAGGTCCCGGGCTGGCACTGGAAATTGTGGATGTTTGGCTTGGTAACGAATTTGAAGCTGGTCGCCATCAGAGGCGAGTTGATAAAATAACAGACATCGAAAACCGGCATCGATAAAGGGGAGGAAAAGTATATGGGAAAAGTTGCTGTAATGGATCACCCGCTGATTCAACATAAGCTGACAATGCTGAGGGACAAAAATACTGGATCGAAAGATTTTCGCGATCTGACAAAGGAAATTACCATGCTGATGGCTTATGAAATGACGCGGAATCTGAATCTGACAGAGGTAGAGATTGAGACACCTATCTGCAAGACCAAAGCAAAGTCACTGTCAGGAAAAAAACTGGGAATTATTCCAATTCTCCGGGCAGGTCTTGGAATGGTGGATGGCGTGTTGCAGTTAGTGCCGGCTGCAAAGGTTGGTCACATTGGTTTATATCGTGACCCGGAAACGCTGTTGCCGGTGGAATACTACTGCAAATTGCCGTCAGATGTTGAGGAGCGGGAGTTATTTCTGCTGGACCCAATGCTGGCTACCGGTGGTTCGGCCAATGCAGCGATCCAGTTTATTAAAGACCGGGGTGGCGTAAACATCCGACTTGTTTCTCTTATTGCAGCCCCTGAAGGTGTTGAAGCAGTCAAAGAAGCCCATCCGGATGTTGATATTTATATTGCCGGTATGGATGAAAAACTCAATGAAAAAGCTTACATTGTTCCGGGCCTTGGCGATGCAGGAGACCGACTGTTCGGAACTAAGTAAATTAAGTTCCCTCTCCCCTGGTGGTAGAGAGGTGGATTATGTAGTTGAGTTCCCTCTCCCCTGGCGGGAGAGGGTTAGGGAGAGGGGGAAGGACATGAGACCGGACTGGGACAGTTACTTTATGGAGATGGCTTCCGTGGCAAAAAAACGCTCCACCTGCCTCAGGCGTCAGGTGGGAGCGGTGTTGGTGAAAAATCATCAGATTTTAACCAGTGGCTACAATGGTGCACCGGCAGGTCTTTCTCACTGTGATGAAACCGGATGCCTTCGGGATGAGCTGCAGGTTCCCTCCGGCGAGAGGCATGAAATCTGTCGCGGACTTCATGCGGAGCAAAACGCAATTATTCAGGCGGCGCAACATGGAATTTCGGTTGGTGGCAGTACTATGTATATTACGCACCATCCCTGTGTGATTTGTGCTAAAATGATGATTAACGCCGGTATTAGCACTGTAATTTTCAGTGGCGATTATCCGGATGAACTGTCGAAAAAAATGCTGGAAGATGCCGGGATTAAGATGAAACACTGGGATCCGGCAGATTCCCGGGAGTGAATAACTATTGATTCAGCGAATGATATTAGCTCTGATTCTTTCGGGGGCTATTTCCTATTTAACAACTCCGGTTGCGCTTAAAATATCTCATAAATTGGGTGCTATTGACGTGCCTAAAGATAGTCGCCGCATGCATAAGAATCCTATTCCAAGGCTTGGCGGGCTGGCGATATATTTTGGTTTTACTGTCAGTTCACTGTTGCTGTTGAATTTGGATAAGGAAATAGCAGCACTTTTGACAGGTGGAACACTGATGATGATTCTCGGAGTTGTTGATGACTCCAGAACTTTGTCGGCAAAAGCCAAGTTGGCTGGTCAGATTTTTGCGGCTCTCATTGTGATTTATGGAGGTGTTCGAATTGAATTTATTACTAACTTTCTGTCGCCTTCTAAAAACATTATTACCCTTGGTTGGCTGACTATACCTGTTACACTATTTTGGATTGTGGGCATTACCAACACGGTAAATCTGATCGATGGCCTGGATGGACTGGCAGCTGGAGTTTCGGTCATTGCATCCCTGTCCCTGTCGGCGGTGGCCTATTTGAACGGAATGCCGGAAGTGGCAGTGATGCTCCTTATACTGGCCGGCGCCTCTGGTGGATTTTTGCCGCATAACAGTCACCCAGCCCGTATATTTATGGGTGATACCGGCTCATTATTTATCGGTTTTGTTTTATCGGTAATATCTGTGGAGGGCGTGCTGAAAAGCGCAACCACAATAGCTGTGGTAATTCCGGTAATGGCTCTGGGGGTTCCGATCGTTGATACCACCTGCGCTATTATCCGCCGCCTACTTAATAAGAGGCCAATTATGGAAGCAGATAAAGGCCACTTGCACCATCGGTTGCTGGAGCAGGGTTTCTCCCACCGGCAAACTGTGTGGATTCTCTACGGAATGGGTCTTTTTTTAGGCGCTAGTGCTGTGTATATTTCTGATGCAGAGAGGATTCCGTCCATGATTGTATTGCTTGTTGTCATGGCAATCGTTACTACGGCGTTGGTGCGAATCGGACTGCTTCGAAAAACCTGATTTAAGAATCCTATTTATGAATGTCTGGACAGGTGAGTAATACCTGCGTCAGTGATTTCGTGGCCCTTGCGGCCGATGTTTTTTCTCAGGAATCCCTTCTGACACAGGGTTTCCAGGATTTTCCGCACTCTCATTTCGGATATATCATAATAAACCTGGCTGAAACTTTCTGCCAGGTTTCTTCTACCTGTGTTTTCTCCTGCTTCCTGTTGCTGATAGATGAAGCGAAGGAAAAGGTTGGATTCATCTTCGCTGTTTCCTGCCAATAACTCCCTTGTCTTCAGATAGGAAGGAAGGTGCTCGGTGGAAAAATACCTGTCTGAAACGGTCACAACATATTTTAGAACATTTCTGAGCTCCCGCACGTTTCCCGGCCAGGAGTAACGTTGAAGGAAAGCGTTGAAAGGAGGGTCAATATAATATTTTTGGATATTCCATAGATCCATGAAATGTCTGAAGAATATCTCGATATCTTCTTTCCGGTTCCGAAGTGGTGGAATCATAATCTGAAGCACATTTAACCGATAGTAAAGATCCGCCCGGAAAAGTTTCTTTTCCACCAGATCCGCCAGGTTTCGATTTGTCGCAGCAATGATACGCACATCAACGCTGATGATTGAATCGCCGCCAACTCTCATGATTTCTCTCTCTTCCAATGCCCGAAGCAATCTTGCCTGTAACGTCAGGGGCAAATCGCCGATTTCATCCAAAAATAATGTTCCCTGGTTGGCCTTTTCAAAAAGACCGGTCTTGCCACCTTTTACGGCGCCGGTGAAAGCTCCTTCTTCATAGCCGAATAATTCAGATTCCAATAGGTTTTCCGGTAAAGTAGTACAATTGATTGCCACAAAAGGCATTTTTTTTCGGCTGGAAGCATTGTGAATGGCTGCGGAAAAAAGTTCTTTCCCAACGCCGCTCTCACCCTGCAGCAGGACTGTTTCCTGAGACAGGGCAATTTTTTGAGCCAATTTTTTCGCCTGCAGAAAAGCCTTCGAAAAACCTGTTAAATCATCAAAGGTATAGCGGGCAAACAGACCCTGCTGAATCAGTTTTTTCTGGACCCGGTGCGGTACATCTGCAATTTCGGTAAAAAGATCGATAAACACCAGCTTGCCGTAGTACTGGTTATCAATAATGATGGGGCGGAGATTGACGATCAATTCTCTGCCCTGATATTTTACAGGCTCATCCACCAGTTCCTCTGGTCCGCTGATAAGCCTGGAAAGCTGACAGTTTTCCGTAACGATATCTGAAAGTTCTTTTCCTATGGCCTGACTCTGCTCCAGACTCAGGTTCTTCTCCATTTTTTGATTGATAAAGTCGATCACATTCTGGTCGCTGAGCACCATGATACCACGCTGAAGCTCATCCATCAACATTCTCCACTGTGACATCAGAACACGACGGTTTTCCAGGGCATATTTGGCTCCATGCCAGAAGGTAGGGACCTTCATAAGATATTTTCGTTGTATCTGATCCGATAAATCCTGACTAACCATAAGAATGGAAAGAATGTCGAGAATATTGGATATATCAAAGACCCGATTGCCTATCACCAGAACTTCGGCTTTTGTTTCCGGAAGAAAAGAATAATACTCCGGAGTAATGAGGAAATCGGCTTCCGGAAGATCGGATTTTCCTTCGTAATATGGAAAAAGTCGCAGGTCGGTGATACCCAGCTGATAAATCAGAGCCATTGTTTCGTTGGCCATATACTGATTAATGTTGCATACCACTGCCCGTGAACCTTTTGGGATATTGCGGATACGCTGCAGCGCTTTTTTGGTAATGGTTCTTTTCATCATCAAGTAAGGCGTATCGCATTGAATGGTGTGAGACAAAAGATTCAGGATCTCCGGATCTGTGTACAAAATCAGATCTGTTTGAGTTGTGATATTCATGGGAGTCATATTGGGTGTTTTGTACTCGTATTCAAAAAGATCATCAAAAATTTTGTGCAGTTCCTCAATGAAGTAAAGGGAGATTTCTTTATTAATTGCCAGGATGGTAATCTTCTTTTTCATATTGTGGCCTCTTTTCTTTCCTGTAGTCTTTTGAACTTGATTATCAATTTTCAATTACAATAGATGCACAGCGCCTTTGTCCATTATTGTACCATAAGCATACCGAAAGAAATGGGATTGACTACAATTTAACCACCCGAAATCCCGTTTTGACCAAGCGAATCCTTGTGTTTTTGTTTATGTCCAGAATAATTTTACATGTCCGTGCAAAAAAAATCTACACGTCAAATCCGCTATTTATTAAAGATTTGAAGATAGCTACAGAGCATATTTCTCTTTTGGATGGAAAACTGGCATGAGAATTGCAAATTATCTGTAAAAAGAAATAACTCAAAAGGATGATGATATATGGTTAATGGTAACAGGCTTTGGAATAATCTGATGAAGCTCTCAGAAATTGGAAAAACGGAGGAGGGTGGAATTTCCCGTTTTAGCTTTACAAAAGAAGACTTTCGGGCCAGGGCCTTTGTGAAGGAACTCATGCAGGAAGCAGGCCTTCAGGTCCGGGAAGATCCCATCGGTAATGTCATCGGCCGGAAAGAAGGAAATGGTAAAAATGCGGAACCGATACTAATGGGTTCGCACCTTGATACGGTTTATAACGGAGGAGCCTTTGACGGAGCGCTTGGGGTGATAGCCGGCATTGAGGTGATGCACAGCCTTCAAGAGAACCAGGTGGAACTGATGCATCCTGTGGAAGTGATTGCTTTTTTAGACGAAGAAGGTGCCCGGTTTAGTTCCGGAATGCTTGGGAGTCACGCCATAGCTGGCGCTCTGACTGAAAAACACTTAAAGCTCAAAGATACACAGGGGAAAACGCTGGAAACTGTCCTCGAAGAAAATGGTTATTCACCAGAGACTGTTTTCGACGCTTCCAGACATGACGAAAAAATAAAAGCTTATCTGGAGCTGCATGTTGAGCAGGGCAAAGTCCTGGAAGCCCATAACGTTCCGGTGGGAATTGTAACAGGAATTGCAGGACCACTTTGGATTAAATTTAAAATCGAAGGAAAAGAAGGTCATGCCGGGTCCACTCCGATGAAAGGCCGAAAAGATGCACTGGCAGCTGGTGCAGAAATAATTCAGTTGATAGAAAAAGAAGCAGCAGCCACGGACACAACTGTTGGAACCGTTGGAACTCTTAAGATAAGCCCTGGAGGCGTTAATATTATTCCCGGGTATATGGAATTCACTTTGGATCTACGGGATGTGAGCCCATCTGTCAGAGATAGGGTTGAAGAAGCCATACGCAAAGGCGCTAATGCAATAGCAGAGAGGCGCGGCCTGAAGCTGGAAATGGAAGTATTGCAGAATGTACCGCCGGTTGAGTGTGACGAACCACTTCAGAAGTTTATTGAGGAATCCATGAAGGAACAGGGTTTCAATTACATCCACCTTTCCACCGGTGCAGCCCATGATGCAAACCAGATGTCCAGAATCAGCCCTGTGGGAATGATCTTCGTCCGGTCTCCCAATGGAATGAGTCACTCGCCGGAAGAGTGGAGCCATCAGGAAGACTGCGTGAAAGGTGCAGATGTTCTATATCATACATTAATCAAAACAGCTGATAAAGCACGAAGGGAGGGATGAAATGGATCAAAAGAAAAAAGAACTGATGGAAAAGTTATTTAAAAGGCTGCCGGAAGTAAAACTAAACATGAAGGACACAGCTTTACTTGTGATTGACATGCAGTATGTAGATGCATGCCGACATCATGGAATGGGCGCAAAAGCAAAAGAATTTGGTTTGGAAAAAGAACTGGACTATTACTTTACTCGTGTCGAAAACCTGGTAACACCAAACATTCAGAAGCTGCTGCAGCTTTTCAGACAGAAAGGAGGAGAAATACTTTACGCCAGAATTGAAAGTCTGACCCAAAATGGAAGAGACAGAAGTTTACCACATAAAATGCTTGGTGTCGGAGCTGAGCCGAACTCCAGGGAAGGAGAAATCCTGGAACCACTAAAGCCCTTGGAAGATGAAATTGTTTTAAGCAAAACCGCCTCAGGTGTTTTCAACTCAACCAATATTGACTACATTCTTCGTAATCTCGGCATCAAAAAACTGATTATGACAGGGGTGCTTACCAACGAATGTGTTGAAACCGCCTGTCGAAATGCTGCGGACCGGAGTTACGAAGTAATTATGGTAGAGGATGCCTGTGCAGCACTGACGGAAGAACTGCATCAGGCATCGATAAAAACCCTGGACGGAGTGTATGCACGAATTGAAAAAACGGACACACTAACGGAAAAAATAAAGGAGGTCTCAGAATGAGTCAGGAAACAACAAATAATCTGGAACGGGAAAACAAAAAGTGGTATCAAAAGCTTCCTCATCCTTACATCCTGCTGTTTCTAATTGTTATACTATCAACTATGTTGACCTATATCATTCCTGCCGGACAGTTTGAGAGAGAAGAAGTGGACGGAAGAACAGTAGTTGTGGCTGGAACATTTGAATACATTGAACAAACACCAGTTGGCCCCTTTGACATGTTCAAGGCAATTCCGGAAGGGCTGGTTGGAGCTGCTGATGTAATATTCATCGTGTTTATCGCCGGAGCCATGTTCCACACGCTTCAATCCACAGGAGCTATTGAAAATGGCGTCGGTGTGCTGGTGAAGAAGGTTAAATCGGATAAAGGCATCTCAGATACCAAAATCATTTGGCTGCTGACGTTTATTTTCGGTCTGCTGGGTGCGGTGGTAGGCTTCGAAAACAATATTGCCCTTATCCCCATCGGGGTAATTCTGGGTCTGGCCATGGGCTTTGACCTGATGACCGGCGCCGGAATGACAATAGCTGGGATAGGTCTGGGATTCGCTACTTCACCCATAAATGTATATACAGTAGGCGTTTCCCACGGTATAGCAGAACTGCCGGTGTTTTCAGGATTTTGGCTAAGATCAGCTTTTATGCTGGCCTGTATGGCGGTGCTGGCGCACCACATTTCAAAATACGCAGCCAAAGTTAAAGCTGACCCGGAAAAAAGTCTGGTAAAAGGCATAGACACATCTGATATGAAGCTGTCCAAAAGTGTTGAAGAATATGAGTTGACTGGAACTCACAAAGCAGTATTGATGGTGCTTTTGGGCATAATTCTGGTAATCGTGTGGGGAACGCTGCAGCACGCCTGGTACATCGCAGAAATTTCTACAGTATTCCTTGTGGGAACCATTATTGCCGGCCTAATTGCCCGCTACAGCGCAGATGAAATTCTAAATACCATGCTGAAGGGCGCCGCTGACCTGACGAAGGGAGCTCTCATCATCGGGGTAGCCATGGGTATTTCTATTGTGCTTTCTCAGGGGAACATTCAGGACACCATCGCTTACAACCTGGCAACTCCGCTGGAAAACTTTCCGCCGCTGATTTCCGGTATGTTGATGGCTCTTGTTCACGGTGTCATTAATTTCTTCTTGCCTTCCGGCAGTGGCCAGGCCATGGCGACCATGCCCATTATGGTTCCTATCAGTGACCTGGTGGGAATTACCCGACAGACAGCGGTTCTGGCCTTCCAGATCGGTGATGGCATAATGAACCTGATGATTCCGACCCTTGGTGGACTTTTAGCTATGTTAGCTCTTGCTCGAATTCCCTTTGAAAAATGGTTTAAATTTGTTTTTCCACTGATGGTAAAAGTAGTGCTGGTAGGCTGGGTATTCACAGCAATTGCAGTATTCATAAACTGGGGACCGGCATAGGATCGCAATTATGAATTATGAATTGAGAATTATGAATTGAGAATTGGGAATTGAAAAATGAAGGCCTGTGCCCTATAGGGTGTTAAGAGCTAAGAATGAATAAAAACCAGAGAATTGAATGGATGAAAAGGAACCCCCTGAAGTGATGTCTTTCAGGGGGTTTTCCACTTTTTACTTTCCACTCCCAAAAGGCGCAGGTCAACCCCTGATCCCTAAAACTTGCAACATGCGTCCATTATAGATATAATTGAATAAACGATCAAACTATGGATAAGAATGTGCAACAAGATTCAAACTAAAATAGGTTTAGAATAGAAAAATGGCATATAAATGGAGGAAGGCAATGTTTAAACCATTATCAAAAACAAGGCTTTTCGAGAGTATTGTGAATATGATTCGCGAACAGATTCAGTCTGGTCAGTTAAAACCGGGTGATAAACTGCCTTCTGAAAGAGAACTGGCGGAATTGTTGGATGTAAGCCGAAACTCTCTCCGCGAGGCTTTGCGAACTCTTGAAATGATGAACTACCTGGAAATTAGACCTGGAGAAGGGGTTTTTGTCAAAGAAACTAACATAAATGATCTGATTGACCCGATTGTTGATGCCATATCTGTGGACAACGAACTGCTTCTTGACCTCTTGGACGTTCGAGAAATAATAGAAGTTGAAACAGCCCGTCTGGCTGCACTTAATGGTACGGAGGATGATTTTGAAAAAATCAAAAATGTAATTGAAAAAGCTGAAAAAAAAATTGCAGACAAGAGTATAGGACTTGATGAAGATCATGGATTTCACCTTGCTATTGCTGAAGCAACTCACAATCAGGCATTTCTGATGATTTTTATTTTGATATCTGAGGCACTGATGAAAAATATGGAAGCAACCCTGACCATACCAGGGCAGCCGGAAAAGACCATTGCTGATCATAAGGCAGTATGCAAGGCTATTTGTTCAAGGCAACCGGAAAAAGCAGCGCACCTCATGAAGGATCACATTATCAAAGCAAGAAAAAATCTTGAAAACAGCAAAAATAAGCAGCTTAAAAACGGATAATTATTTTTTGTCGAATAACAATAAGGGCAGAAATTATTACATATAAAAGCGAATTAATTATATCTGAGGGGCCTTATTAAAAATAAAATTCTGAAAACGCTTGCAATTCAATTTAGTCTGTGATAGTATTTCAATACGATTACAACGAAGTATTAATAGAGGTGAAAACCTCTTAATTTTTTAAAGCTAATGGTCCAACCACTCAACCATACTACCGACATGCCGAGCTGTCATACCCATCGTGTTTCGAAGTGCCAAAGCGCCGAAATAGTTGGCAGCGATCGTTTATTCATGAGAAAGAGAAATTTGAAATAGAGGGGTGTGTAATTATTCAGTCGAACAATAGTTTGCTAAATCGAATGCTGGCAAGACTAAGATAGAAGCGCGCATGAAAACAAAAAATAATAAGCTAGTCTAACTGCAATATTGATGGTCCGGGCTTGAGAGAGAATTAAAATACTACACGAAGGGAGATGCGAATCATGATATTTGACGGGAAAGTAGCAGTAGTTACAGGAGGGGCTGCAGGAATAGGAATGGAATGTTGCTTCAAGCTATCACAAAAAGGAATTACTGTCATAGCGCTTGACAACAATGAAGAAGGTGCAAAAGCTGTTGCTGAAAAGATAATTTCGATGGGAGGAAATGCAGAAGGATTAAGGTTAGATGTTGCGAATGTTAACGAAGTTAGAAAAATTGTAGAATTGCTTGTTTTGAAATATTCAAGGATTGACTATTTAATTAATAGTGCCGGAATTACACAAATGATAGGAATTGATGAAATTAGCGAAAATGATTGGGACAGAGTTATGGATATAGACTTAAAGGGAACGTTCTTTATGAGTCAAGCAGTATTGGAGATAATGAAAAAAAATAAATTTGGCAGGATAGTTAACATTGGCTCAGTTGCTGGCGAAGTTGGAGGAATTGTAGTTGGTGCAAATTATTCTGCTGCAAAAGCTGGAGTAATATGTCTGACTAAATCTATAGCAAAGCATGGCGCGCCCTATGGAGTAAATGTCAATACAGTATCACCCGGGTATATTGACACTAAAATGACGAAAGATCTGAATCAAGATGTAAGCCAGGTGCCCCTTGGAAGAAAAGGAACTGCAGAAGAAGTTTCTGACTCGGTTGTCTTTCTTTGTTCTGATATGGCTAATTACTTAACTGGTGTTAATCTTGATATAAATGGCGGATTATATATGAAATAACTTTTTGAAATAGATAAATGAATATTAACATAGTGATTTCGACTCGAAATCATTAAATAAAATGAAGTGTTAAAAACTAAAAATTGAGGAGGATGAGGATCATGAAAAAGAAGTCTGTGTTATTGTTGGTTATTGTTTTATGTTTGAGTCTATTTGCGGGATGTGGAGGAACAGAAGAAGGTGCATCTGAAAACACAGGGAGTAACGGAGCGACAAACACAACAATGGAAACATACACTATACAAGTTGCGCATGGAGGTGCAGAAACTACAGCTTTACACCAAGGCTGGTTAAAATTTGAGGAACTTGTTGAAGAAGCATCACAAGGTAACATTGATGTTCAAATCTATGGAAATCAACAACTTGGAGGAGATAGAGAGGCGATAGAGGGTGTTCAGCTTGGAAATATAACAATGGCATGTCCCTCTACTGCTCCTTTGGCTGCCTTCAATGATGCGTTTTATGTTTTGGACATCCCCTTTTTGTTCGCTGACAGAGATAGTGTTTATGAAAAACTTGATGGAGAAGCTGGGCAGGTATTACTGGAAAGGTTGAAAGAAAATAATATTGTAGGACTTGGTTATTGGGAAAATGGCTTTAGAAACCTTACAAACGATGAAGTTCCTGTAAGAGAGCCTTCAGATTTAGAGGGTATGGTGATCAGAACAATGGAGAACGAAATTCATTTAGCTGCCTTTCGTGAGCTAGGAGCAAATCCGACACCCATGGCTTTTGGAGAACTATACACTGCTCTTCAACAAGGCACTGTTGACGGACAAGAAAATCCATATGAGCTTATTTATGCGACGCGGTTTTATGAAGTTCAAAATTATATAACTGAGACACAACACATATATTCTGCATATGTCCCTATCATTAATAAAGACTTTTTCGAAAGCTTGCCTATGGAATACAAAGAAATTATTAGAGATTCAATGGAAGATGCTACTACTTACATGAGAGAATTGGCTGCAGATAATGATGCAGAATTTAAAAATAATATGCAGGAAACAAATGAAATAATAGAATTAACTGATGATGAGTTGCAGGCTTTTCGTGATGCCATGATACCCATAGTCGGAATGGTGGAAGAAATTGTTGGGGAAGAACTTGTCAATGCGTTTATAAACTAGACACAATATACACAATATTAAGTGTGGGCTACGTGCCCACACTTAATATAAACTCTATGAATTAGAACATGAAAACAGATAAAAGGTTAACAAAAGACAAAAGACCTAGTCGAAGCAAAGAAATAGGAAGGGGGATAAAAATGAAAATTGCTAAGTATCTTAACGAAAATCTTGAGAGAATACTGGTGATAATACTTCTCGGAGCGATGAGCATAATAATTGGGTCTCAAGTATTTATGAGATATATAATGAGAGCATCACTGTCATGGTCGGAAGAAATTGCTAGATATATGTTTGTTTGGCTTACATACATAGGAATAAGTTACGGAGTAAAAACCAATAGACATATCAAAGTAGATGCTGCGATGTTTGCATTCCCCATAAAAACAAGAAAATATGTTAAAATTTTCGGCAATCTAATTTTTTTGATATTTGCTGGAATTATTGTTTGGAATTCTGTAAATGTAAGTGCAAGGATACTTTCGCTAGGGCAAAAATCACCAGCAATTGGGATTCCGATGGGGTTTATTTATATGGCACCTCTGTTTGGTTTTATTTTAGTTGGAATTAGGCTAATTCAATCAATTTATAACGATATTTTAATTTTGAAAGGAGGAGGATCTGAATGACTTCACTAGTTCTCTTTGGAACTTTTACACTATTTTTGGTCTTCAATACTCCTGTGGGAATTGCTCTTGGACTTGCCTGTATTAGTACAATAATTTACAGTGGCAACATGCAAGTTTCATATCTTTCTCAAAGCCTTGTTACGGCGTTGGATTCTTTTTCTTTGCTAGCTGTTCCATTTTTTATTCTTGCAGGAAACTTAATGGGAGTAGGAGGTATATCAGTCAAGTCCAAAATAGTGTGTAATTTCCTCGGTAACAATGTTTAATCTTTTAATTCAAGTGGCTCACTTTTTCAGTAGCACAACTATGAGCGATTTATGCCGCGAAAGCCTCTTGACAGT
>QYZZ01000039.1 GCA_003838145.1 Tindallia sp. MSAO_Bac2 | reverse complement strand
TTGTCTCTCCATTCCACTCTACCTCTGATCCTAAAGCCTCCGCTATAGCACGGATCGGAACCAAGGTTCTACCATCTCTGATGAATGGCTCTGCATCTGGGAAATCTAACCTTTCACCATCAACGAATACACCGCCTTCTACTGATCCTAAAATAGACTCATCTTCTGATGCCATAATGGTTGTGATCCCCGTTTGGATAATAAGAATTCCTGCTAATAAAGTTATAAGTAAGATTTTTTTCACTTTATGTACCTCCTTCAATTATTAACCACGTAAAAGCTTTCTGTTCTATACGTTCTTGCGCTATGCCCACCTGTTGATGACACCTGAAAAGTGATACTTTGTAAAGTTCCGTCGCCGGCTCTTCTTATTGTAACTGAGTCGGCCATTTCATATACATGTTCGTAACCTGGTGCGTGTATGTTTTCGATGAATGTGTATTCATCGTCGTCTGGATCTGTATGTTCATAGCCTGCGAATACACTGACAACACTTGCTAACATGCTTATTATAATCAACAGTATTAATATATTTGTTTTTAATCGCTTTTTAACCATCTAATTTGAAATCCTCCTTTCTTACTTGCTTAATTTTATTGCCAGTCTGTTAAATAATGAACGTGAACACCTACAAAATCTGCATGCCCCTCACCTGCATGGTAACCGTCATAAACTGTGAATGTTGCTTCTACTTGTTCTGTTACACCGTTGTTATTTCTTTGAGCGTACCCTAATGTTACGTATTGTCCGTTTGTTGTTTGAATAACAGCGTTTTGCCTAACAATAGCTGTGTTTTCATACTCACTCCTCATAAAGTTTGCTACCTCTATTCTTTTTTCTTCTTCAATACTAGATGCTCCTTTATAAGTTCGCCCGTCGAATCTATCTCCATGCTTTTCCCATAATGCTCTACCATCTTCATAACTCAATTCTTCCCCGTCAAACACAGGTGTTACTTCTTCATCATCCGTAAAGATGTTTATCCTTCTTATTTCACCGTCCCATTCGACTCTTGCTTTTAATTGTTCACTGACAAACCTTAGTGGTACATAAGTTCGTTCTTCGTTAATTTCAGCTGGTACCTCAATTTGCTGTTGCTCCCCATTCACTGTTACTATTCTACTTCCAACTTGAAGCAAAATTACATCGCCATCTTTCTGGAAACCTACAACCCTTGTCTCTCCATTCCACTCTACCTCTGATCCTAAAGCCTCCGCTATAGCACGGATCGGAACCAAGGTTCTACCATCT
>QYZZ01000038.1 GCA_003838145.1 Tindallia sp. MSAO_Bac2 | reverse complement strand
TGGAGGTGGCTATGAACCTTAAGCAATCCCGTAGGAAGGATGGCAGAGTTTATCTTTCTATCGAAAAAAGCTACCGGGACAAGATTACTGGTAAGCCCAGAGCTAAAACTGTTAAATCTCTCGGTTACCTGGATGAGTTGGAAAAAGTATACGATGACCCTATCGCCCATTTTAAAGAAGTAGCCCGTAAGATGACCGAAGAGGAGAAGTCTCAAAAAAAATTAACCTTGTCTATCAATATGGATGAGAAGTTATCTGCTGGTACCGACAACAGAAAAAACTTTGGGTATGCTGCAATACTGAAAATTTACCACGAGCTGGGCTTGGATATTTTTTTTAAGAATAAGTCCAGGCATGAGAATTTTGAGTACAATACCAATTCCATTATGATTTTGCTTGTGGTATCCAGGTTGCTTTGTCCTGGTTCCAAAAAGAAGGCTTTTGAGGAAAAAGATCGCTATTTTGAGCGTTTCAACTTCTCTTTGGCGGATGTTTACCGGTCTCTTTCACACTTTTCTAAGGTGGCTAAAAAATTCCAAAGATACTTGAACTCTCAGATCAAGGAGAAATATGGACGTAACACAAAGACTATCTATTACGATGTCACAAATTATTATTTTGAGATTGATGAAGGAGATGAGTTTCGTAAGCTGGGAATGTCAAAGGAAAAGCGCCGGGATCCAATTGTACAGATGGGGTTAGCTTTGGATACGGATGGAATACCCCTAAGTTATGAGCTTTTTCCAGGCAATACAGTGGATAAGGAGACCTTTCGGCCAGTCATAGGTGAAATCAGGCGAAACTATGATACCGGCCGAATTATAGTGGTGGCTGATATGGGAATTATTACGGGAGATAATATTTTTTATCTTCAGGGCAAGGAGAAGGGGAGAAATTTTAACGGATATGTGTTTAGCTTTTCGGTTAGGGGTGCCACCAAGGCTTTTAAAGGTTATGTCCTTTCAGATGAAGGCTATGTAGATAATGATGGTAAACCTGCTGATGAAGATGCAGACTTCAAAATGAAAAGCAGGGTGATCGCCCGAGATATAAATGTGACGTTGCCAAGCGGGAAAGTAGTGAAAAAAACTGTTTATGAAAAGCAGGTTATTTTCTGGGGAAGAAAGTATGCTTTAAAGGCTAAGGCGGAGCGGGAAGAAGTTTTAAAAAAGGCCCATGATCTGGCGGTTAATCCTCAAAAATATACTAAGGCCACATCTTACGGTGCGGCTAAATATGTAAAAAATCTGAAGTTTGATAAAAAGACCGGTGAAGTTTTAAATGTTAAAGAGCGTCCTGTCTTTGATGCCGCGAAAGTCGCTGAAGATGAAAAGTATGACGGGTACTATGCTATTGTCACAAGTGAATTAGATATGTCTGATGTTGAAGTTATTGAGACTTATCGCGGTTTGTGGAAGATTGAAGAGACTTTCCGCGTTACTAAGGGGGTGTTGGAAACCAGGCCCGTATATGTATCGCTTCAGGACCATATTAATGCCCACTTTCTGATTTGTTTCATCGCTCTAACTATTATGCGGCTCATTCAAAAGAAAATGGGCAAACTTTATTCTGCCGAGAAAATCGTTGAGAGTTTGAATAGAATCTCCTGCTCCAATGAATATGAAAATATCTACTTATTCGATTACAGAAGTGAGGTTTCCGATGCTGTTGGTGAAGCATTGGGAGTTGATTTCACTAACAAAAGACTCCGCCTTGGAGATATAAAAAAAATTTTGGCACAAACCAAAAAATGAGGCTTTCCACTACATTTATATGACAAATAAAAATAACCACAACCCCTTTTATATTAAGGGATTGCGGCTATTTTTTTGTAGATTTGCTGCAAAAGTCAGGAT
>QYZZ01000037.1 GCA_003838145.1 Tindallia sp. MSAO_Bac2 | reverse complement strand
TATGTGGTCAACTCAAGCGAAGCGTAGTAGAGTTGTCCACATATCCATAGCTTAATCAGGGAATTAACTTATATTTCGTCACCTTTACTCTTAATCCCATAAACCTCTCTCATAGATTTTTCATTATCGCCACCATGGATTTCAATAGTATAAGAATCGTGGAAAATTCGATCTAAGATTGCATCTGCTATAGTTGCTTCTCCAATCCTACCATGCCAGCCAGCAGGAGAAAACTGAGAACAAAAAATAGTAGAAGCCCTCTTATGGCGTGAGTGGATGATTTCAAGTAAATCCCTGGCCTCCGTTTCTTTAAGAGGAATCAGCATCCATTCATCCAGTATGAGAAGGTTAACCTTTTGATACTGCTTTATAACCTTTGTATAGAGACCTTCGCCCCTTGCAACTGCCAGTTCAGTCAATAGTTCCGGCAGACGAATATATTTTACTGTATAATATTGTTTACACGCTTCAATACCAAAAGCACATGCCAGGTAAGTTTTTCCCGACCCGGAAGCACCCATGATAATTATGTTATGTTTGTTTTGGACATACTCACAAGTTGCCAGCTGTTTTACAATTTTTTTATTTAGTTTTCGGTTGGCACTATAATTTAAATCTGCTATACAGGCATGACCTTGTTCGAAATCAGCCTTTCTAATCAATCTTTTTAACCGGTTATTCTTACGGTTATTATATTCGATATCAACTAAAAGTCCTACCCGTTCTTCAAAAGAAAGGTTGGATAGGGAATGATCTTGTAATTGAAAACGATAAGCATCTGCCATAGCAGTAAGCCTCATTTCAATGAGTTTATTAATGGTTGATTCATTTGTCATAATCTATTTCCTCCCATAATAGTCTGCTCCGCGGGTGAAACCATGCTGAGCAGATTCATTAGTATCTTTTTCAGGTTGTTCATCGGTTACTTTGTCCTGACCCGTTGAAAGAATGGTCTTGACACTTTTAAAACTGGGATTTGGCGTATAACTAAGGGCTTTTTTACAAGCACTTTCTAAACGGGGGATAGAGTATTTATCCGCCAGTTTCAATAACGCCATACAGCTTTTGTAACCTTGTTGTTCAACCTTATGGGAAGAAAGTATTGCTTTAACAGTTACCGCTGCACTAGGTCCAATATTTTCAGCCCAGGAGATAAACCGTTCTGCATTCCACTGCAAATACTTTTGGTGATCCTCGGGCATATGTGCTTCATTGGTGCTATACTGCCCAGGGCGACCATAAAGCCTGGGATGGGAGCATATCCGATGATTATGATAAAAAACTTCTATAACGTTACGGGTTACCCTTACATCTACCTTATGTTTGATATATTCATAGGGTATTGAATAGTGCATTTTTTCTATAGATATGTGATAATTAAATTGGACAGTGGCTTTTTTCCATGTCGCCAGCTCAAAGGGGGTAGCAGGTAACGGTAAAAGCAAAGGTTTTTCTTCTTCAAAAAAGACACTATGCCTGCTACCTTCTTTCTTTTGAAAGGGTTTAGTATTAAATTCCTGAAGTTTTTCTTTGATGGCT
>QYZZ01000036.1 GCA_003838145.1 Tindallia sp. MSAO_Bac2 | reverse complement strand
TCTTGGATGCAAAATACAAAGATGATAGCGAAACAATAAATGCAAGAATTGACAGGTTTCAATTATTAGCTTACAACCTGATTTGGAATTGTAAGGCAATTGGACATGTATTTCCCGGCAGTGATTTTAAATTTGAAAAGGCAAAAATTAAGAACAAATGCAAGCCGCAAGGGGAATATTGCCAAATTACAATTCCCCTTAATAAATTCTCTAATGAATCTTATGATAAATTAAAGGATGATTTTTATGAATTTTTGAAAAATAGTAATTTGAATTCTTTGGGAGATAAAGATGGGGGGTAAAGAATGGCTATTAAATTTTTGCACCTTGCTGATGTCCACCTGGACACCCCTTTTAAGAACCGGGAAAAGGGCGTCAGGAAAGTGTTGCGGGAAGGCGTTCGGCAGGCATTCCGGAAAGCTATTGATCTGGCCCTGGATAGGCAGGTTGATGCAGTGCTGGTTGCCGGTGATCTCTTTGACAATGATACGCTTAGTTTCGCTACAGAAAAGTTTCTTCTGGAACAGATTAACAGGCTGAGGGAGAGGGGAGTGCCCTTTTTTTACGCCCCGGGCAACCATGACCCCTGGGGCGGTAGTTTCCGTCTGGGGAACATTCCCTGGCCCGATAATGTGACTGTCTTTAACTCTCGCAAGCCATATATCGTAGAAATAAAAGACGCTACGGGTCAGGTTAAAGGAATTATCTGTGGCGCCGGCCACAAGGACTCGAAGGAAGGTGATAACCTGGCCAGCAATTTTCCCCCCATAAAAGGCGGTGCTCCCGGCATAGGCCTGCTGCATGCTCTTGTAACGGGCAGCCAGGATGAGAGCAACCATGATAGCTATGCCCCGTGTACCCTGGATGATCTGCGCATTGACGGTTATTGCTATTGGGCCTTGGGCCATGTACACACTAAAAGTGAGTTGCTTGATGACCCTTATGTAGTTTACCCGGGAAATATCGTGGGCCGGCATTACCGGGAAAGTGGAGAACGGGGTGCTTACCTTGTGGAAATAGATGACAATAAAAATGTGAGGGCCCAGTTTTGTCCGCTGGCTCCTTACGTTTGGCTAAACGTAAATGTTATTAATCTGGACGAGGTTTCTACTTATGATGATTTGAAGGAAGAAATAGTTAAACAGGCTTTCGAAGCAATAAGAGAAGCAAATTCAAGGGGCAAAATCAATTTAAGGGTGAGTTTGTCAGGACCTTGTTTTTTTTATAAGGAACTGATCCAGGAAGAAGAAAGCCGTGAACAATTAGTAAATGATATAAAATCTGCCCTGGACATTGAATTCCTGGAATTAGATTATGCTTCTTTGTCTCACATGGTAAATATTGATGAATATCGTCAGGGCCCCCATGTACTGGCTACTGCCCTGGATATAATTCAAACCCTAAAAGAAGATGAAGCCCTGCTCCTTGAGTTAGCCCCTGAAAAACTTGCGGGCATGAAAAAGAGCGGCAGTGAACAAGAAAAGATTTCTTACCTGCGCAGTCTGCTGACGGATTTGGACGTGGAGGCGGCAGTCAGAATGGTGGAGGAGGAAAAGAAGTGATCATAAAAAATATAGATGTAACAGCTTTTGGAAGATTGGTTGATTGGCAAAGTCCAGTTTTTTCTTCCGGGCTAACGGTTATTTGCGGCGAGAACGAAACGGGAAAAAGCACCATCTTTAACCTTATCCTGACATTGCTTTACGGGTGGAAACCGGTTAAAGGAAACCAATATATTCCCTGGGGGAGTAATTTTGCGGAGATTTCAGGGGTTATTACTGTCGATGATGGTGAGGAACTAAAAATCAGCCGCCAATTGAAGGGGGAACAGACCAAAGGCAACCTTGTGCAGGGGGAGAAAAGTAGAAAAGTATCCAACAAACCCCTCCCCCAGCTGGACTTTATGTCCCGGGAGGTTTTCCGGGAGATTTATGCCCTGGGTTTGGTTCAACTACGTTTTCCCGATATGGATGCCTGGCAAAAACTACAGGACCAACTCTTGGGAGGGCAATATGCTTCATTTCTCCGTCCGGCATCGATGGTTTTAAAAGAGATTGAAGATGCTGCCTCAAGATGGTGGCGCTTTGATGATCGAGGTAAACCTTTTAATAAAGTTCTCCGAAATAATTTAAAAGATGTTAAAGAAGAAATACGTAGTGCTGAAAAAAATGAGGGAGAATTACACAACCTGGAATCGGAACTGTATGATTTAAGATCCTCAGAAGAAAAAATAAAAGAGGAAAAGATAAAATTAAAAGCCCTACAAAACCGTTACGAACGTCTGATACCCTTAGGCCGCCAGTTGAAGAGGCTAAATGAGCTGAGGTCAAAAGCCGGGGATATAAGCAGCTATGATAGTATTTCTGACCAGGCGGATCAAGACAAAAACAATTTGAAGGATGAAATAGAGGAGCTGGAGGGGAAAAGAAAAAAACTAAAAGAAAAGATTAGTGAGGCGGAATCGGCAGAAAGGGAATATGATGATTCCGATCGTAAAGTGATGGCTGTAGAGGGTAAAATCCGTAAGCTAAGCCGGAGTTCGGAACAGCTGCAAAATAATATAAATCGGCATAAGGAACTGGGCGAAAAACTGCAGCTTAACAAAAATCGCCTTGAAGACCGAGGTGGCCAGATTTTGATCGGCGGATGGCAGGATGAATTGGCCTGGTCAATAAAATCTGTTGACGAGGTGGAACTTAATGCTGCAATTAATGAATTTGGCTCCTCAAACCAAAAGAAAAATGAAGTTGCCGCCCGACTGGAAGGGCTTAAATCAGCCCCTTCAGCTGATTTGGGCTTCAGGCTGAGTAAAAAAACACCCCTGGCAGCCGTGATTATGCTTCTATCCGGAACAGCCGGCGCACTGTTGGGGGGTGCCTCTCCTTTAGGCATAGGTGCGGCAGTGTTGGGAGCTGCAGGTATTATTCTGCTGGTTTTTTGGTACCTTTCCGCCAGCCGTGTCCAGGGAAACGGCAGCATAAGCCAGATAAAGGAAATGGAAGAACGGTATGGCGAACTTGAAAAAAAATGTGATTCTATCCGACAGCAGGTCCGTAATGCCTTGCAGGGTATGAAAGTGGCAAAACCAAGGCTGGACAAGCCTGACCCCGGTCTGCTGGTGGACATAAAAGAATTAAAGAGTCTATTGGTGGAGCAGGAGGATTTATCGAGGGAGATTGAAACAAGTGGGAATAAACATGATGAAACGGTGGCCGAACTGGAAAAAATATTACTCGAGTGTGGCCTGCAGCCTGCTTCAAACCCCCTTGACAGTATCGGTTTTTTGGAGCAACGCCTGGATGATGCCGAAGAGCGAAAACAGCGCGCTGAAAGTGCAAAGAAGGAGAGAGGTGAAGCTACAGGAGAGCTAGAGGAAGTAGAAAACAAGTTAGAGTCGAGGAAAAGTAAGCTGCAGCAATTAAAGGATGGACTGGACGGGTTGCCCGGCGCCAGCTGGGAAAATAGATTTGAAGAACTGATGAGGCGGCGCGAGGCACATCGGATGGCTGAAGCTTTGCAAAGTGAATTGCAAGTTGACTACCCGAATCTGGAGGACTTGAAAGGGGAAATTGCAGATGTGGAGGCGGAGAAAGACGGAAATGTTTTAATTGATGAAGCAAAGGCTAGAGTTGAGCAGGGATTGGATGAAACTGAACAGGAGCTAAATCGGGTAAGTGAACGGATGGGCATTGTGCGAAGCGAGTTGAGCAGCAAGAAGCAGCGCGAGAGGTTGGATGATCTGCAGGGTAAGGCATACTACCTGCAGGATAAGCTGGATGAGGCTGCCAGGGAAAGTGACCGGCTGTTATTACTTTATAATATCCTGGCTGACGCCGACAGGAAATACAGAGAAGAAAACCAACCCGATGTACTGCAAAAAGCCGGCCAATACCTGTCAGCCATTACCGGAGGCAAGTATGAGCGCTTACTGGTAAAGGATGACGGAAGCGGTCTGGAGTTGGTAAGCAAAGATTACAACTTTCCTGTTGAAGCAATTCATCCTCTCAGCCGGGGAACCCTGGAGCAGGTATACCTGGCTTTACGACTGGCGTTAGTGGAACATCTTGATGAGGGCAAAGACAGGTTGCCCCTTTTCTTGGATGAGGTGCTGGTAAACTGTGACAGTATCAGGCGGGAAAGAGTTTTGCACATAATTAAAGAGCTGTCTGAGGAGAGGCAGGTATTTCTTTTCACCTGCCATGAATGGCTGGCTCTTGCCTTACAGGGTAAAGGCGAAATTGTAAACATTTAAATCGCTGGCTAGAAAATAAAGACTAAAAGAGCCTTTAGAGAATTGGGCCATCTCTAATGAAATACTCCTAATCTTTTACCACACTATCTTTAAAGTTTACGGGGTTATAGGCCACCCGACAAATACAATCTATAGCAGAAAATTAATAAAATGCATCACTTTGTATTGACATGTCATAGGTCAGATGGTAAAATTATTTTAGAAGTAAAGAGGTTGTTAAATCATTATAAAGCTATGGGTTAAGGATTTACTTAAAATGTGTTATTCTCTACCAAATTTCTTCGGGATTTATTTTTTTGCTTGCATAACAATACAATCTATTGCAGTAATCAGGCCTGTCTGATAAAAGATTATTTTTGAAGGAGATAATATTATGCTAGAAAAAGACCTGCAAAAGAAAGCAGAAGGTATTTTTAAAGATATAGGAGTCTTGACCACAAGTTTTGACTACCGAATAAAAGGAGCTAAAGTAGTAGATCTTATAGGATTTACTGCTGATGACAAGGGCAATCTTGAGCCCACAGTTATAGCAGAACTGGAAAAGAAATTTTCCCCACTGGCTATTAATTCAGCCTATAAGCTTGCTGAGGATGTAGGGGTTAATTATTTTTGCATCGTTACTCCCAAGGTGGTCTCTTGGTATGAGATCAAGGATGAAGAAATTATCCCACTGAAAGAACCTCCAACACTTAAATCTGAAAGCAAGGCAAATTTTAAGACCGAGAAGCTGTTATCCCTTATAGAATTTTTAAGAAACAGAGGTCTTACCGAGGAAGATATCGCAGAAGTAGTTGCTGACCTTCTTTTAATTCATTTTTATCTTCAAAAGCACCGGCATATTTTAGAAGGAGCTTCTTTTAAACAATTATTATCCTGGGCCCAGGATGAATTTTCCCAGCTACCCGGGTGGGTTGATGACAGGCATTATGAGCATATAGATTTAGATTATCTTTACAGTACAGTGAAAAGTTGGAGCATATTCAATATTACCGGCTACACGGTTGTTGAAATATTTGACAAAATACTTGGGGGAAGAAGGCATGCTAATTTATCAATGCCTCATTCTTTACGTAAGCTTGTAGGAGAATTTTTAAAAGCAATGAACACAATAAACAACCCGACAATTATTGATCCCGCCTGCGGTCATGCGGGTTTGCTAAATGAAGTTGCATGTAATTATCCTAAACCTACAGCCTGGGGAATGGAGATTAACCCTAAAATATCTCGGTTTGCTGGCATAGTCTCTATCGCAAGCAATAAAGCAATTAATATTATAAACGAAGATTCTTTAGGGGAGGATTTACCATCACATTATATTGAGGGATTTGATGTAGTTTCTACTGTGCCAGCTTTCGGAGTTCAACTTAATAAGAAGATTAAGCCTTTATTACAAGAAACTACTACCTCTGACGGGGACATTTTATGGCTGTCTCTTGCTGTAGAACTGGCTAAACCCGGGGGGGTTATATCTGTAACAGTTCCGGAAGGGGTTTTGTTTCAAGCCCAAAAACAGTCCCTTCGAAACAAAATCCTTGAACATTGTTGTCTTGAAGGAATTATCTCATTGCCGAACGGCACTTTTTATCCAGCCGCCTCTGTTAAAAGCAGCATACTTTTTCTCAGGCGTAAAAGGCCTGATATTTCACAGCCTTTTGAAGTGTTTGTGGGGGAAATAGAAAATTTAAGAAGAGGGAAGTTCGACGATGAAGAAATAAAAGAAATGATTGATACTTTTTCAACTTACCAAAAGGAGGTTGCCATAAAACAATAACTATGAAAACTTTACGGGTTCCAATAAGTTATTTCACTAGTTCTACTTCTTGGGAAAAGGCATTATCCGGGCTTTTAAATAAGACCCGTCCTTTTTTGAAGAACTGGACTCCCCTTAAAGAATATATTAAGGAAATTAACCCCCGCTCACCCAGCATTAATCCTGAGAAAAGTTATCACTATGTTGACCTAAGCTCCGTTAACCGTAAGCTAGGCATAATAGAAAAATCTGAAAGTATTGAAGGAAGCCAGCTTCCTTCTCGTGCTAAAAGGATGCTTCGTAAAGGTGATATTTTGATTGTAACAGTAAATCCCGGAGATAAAGGGGTAGTATATGTCCATTCAAGGTATGATGGAAGTATTGGAAGCAATGGGTTGGCAGTTATTAAGCCGGAAGTTATAAAGCCGGAATACTTGTTTTTTTGTTTAAGGTTGCCTGAGGTGTTACAGCAAATGAAAGAAAAGTGTGCCAATAAACCCATTTCTGCCCTAAGCCTTAAAGATATTAACCAAATAATGATACCTGAAATAGGTAACGACCTTCGTGATGAAATTATAGCTGAATGTTCTAAGTATTTTTCTTTAATTGAAAGTAAAAAATCATTGAGCGAGGCTTTGGAAGAGGTTTTTCCCGTTCCAGATGCTGCAGATGGAAGAAATATTTTTTTTATAGAATTTAAAAAACTATGCGACCAGCAAAGATGGGATGTCAAATTTTTGAAGGGCGGTACCGAGCTAGGTGAGGGTTTTGTAACACTGGAAGATATAGTGCTTGAGTGTAAAGTAGGTTATACGTTATCTAAAAAATCTGATAAAATAGTCGACTATCCAGCGGGAGAAGATTACTTTCCTTTACTTTCCTCCAAACAAATTGGACATGGAGATATAAGCCCGGACTTTGATAAATACGTAAAGCTGGAAGATAAGGATAAAAGAAAGCATTTACTGCCTGAAAACACAGTTGTACTGGTAAGAGTTGGAACAGATATTGGAAGGGCTGCCCTTGTAAAAGATAATAAAAAGTATTTGGTGAATCAGCATTTAATTACTGTAAAAGGCGATAAAGATTTATTACATCCTGAGTATCTTGTTTATTTTTTAAACAGTCCTTTAGCCCGAAAGCAGCTTGAGTTTCTTTCCGGGGGAACAACGATAGCTCATTTAGGGAAAAAGGAGTTTTTAAAACTTCAGGTGCCTTTGCCTGACCTTAATAAACAACAAATGGTTATCCAACAAATAAAACAAGAAACAAATGAAGGAGAGGTAAATGCACAGCTGAATAAGTTAGCAAAGCTTGAAGAAAAAGTAGTAAAGAATTACAGGGAGAAAGTTTGATCATGGCATTCCTATCAAGGGAAGCGTTAAACTTTAAACAGGAAATCCAGCTTTAAAAGGTCCTATCAAAAGATAGCATCTCCCGTTATTATCTTATAAATACCAATAGGCTGCACTCATTTTTATCTCATAACTTAACTGTTAAATGAGTGCTACCTAAAAATATTTGGAGGTTGAAATAAATGGAGAAAACGGTTTCATATTTTAAAGTGTCTCTGGCCTTTAAATCCGACAAACACCAGGAGGGAGTTAACTTTGATAAGATCACAGATGACCTGTGCGGCGCGAAGGATGAATACAATTCCATCGAAAATGATTCCTGTTTAGTTTTGTTAAAGCCAAGCCCGAAGAGGCTAAACCTTCTTTTGAAGGTAGGTTCTCAGGAACAAGATTTTAACCTATCCCTTATTAAGGAATTTATCGGGATTCTCATGAAAGATTATGATTGGTCCGCCTACTGTTGTCAAAAAGGGGAATTGTTTTCCGTCAAATCCAGTAAGAAAGTTAACCACAAAGACTGTAAAATATTGTTGGAAAGATTAAGGAGATCCGACCCCTATCTTTTTGATAGTTACGACTGTACATTGCTGTTAAATGAAAACATAGTAGCGGAGTCCGATAAAGATAAATATCAGGACCTTGGCTTATCCAGGGATAAAATAAGTGATAGAGAAAACCCTGAAGACGAAGAAAGAAAACATAAAGGAAAGCCCAAATATTCTTTTATCCAAACTATTAGAAATATTAACAATCTGGTGGGGCTGGATGACTGTAAGAAAGAATTGAAGCAGATCTACAGGGCAGTGAAGCATATCTCCCGGTTTTCAGACAAAACTTCAGAAAATATTAGTTTTCCCTACCATTACCTTTTTACCATGGATAACCCCGGTAGCGGTCTGACTACCATATTGGGACTGATGGCTTCTATGCTTTATTATGCGGGTGCTTGCAAAAGATGTGAGGTAACTGAATTTTCCGACAACAAGGACTCTCTTTTTCCTTTCTATAAACTTGAAAGGGTGCAAGGTGTCATGTCAGTTCGCAATATTGACCAATTAGGCAAAGAAAACTCCACGGAATTGGACAAGTTTATGGAAAAGATTTTGTCATCATCGGATAGAGGAGTAATCGCTTTTTCCATGTGCAGCCAGGAGGATACAGAGATAAACACAATCAAGGAAAAACTGGAGGCAAAGGTAAGTCTTCGCCATATACACATCCCTGACTATTCAAGTGTTCAGTTGACAGAGATAACAAAAATTATATTGGGCAAATATGGTTTCCGGTTAAGTGCCAGGGCAGAAGAGTTTTTGAATGTGTTTATTGATAGGTGTAAAGAGGGGATGGATTTAAAAAATGTTCATCTGGCTGAATGGATAGTAACAAAAATAACGGCTGACAGGCTTTTTGACCTGGAGCAAAAAACCATTGACCATATAATTAATGTAAAAGATTTGAGCAAAGTCCTCCGGTTTGAAGAAAAAGAAAATGAAGATGTGGATAATAGCTTTCTTTATTCTGAGCTTGAAAGCTTAATTGGAATTGATGAAGTTAAAAAGAGGGTAAAAGAAATAGCAAGCCATCTGGAGATTAGTTCCCGGAAGGCCCAAATGGGTGTAGAAGGCCATCAACCAAGTTATCACATGATGTTTACCGGTAACCCGGGGACAGGCAAAACTACCGTTGCCAAGATTTTGGGAAAGGTTTTTAAAAAATTGGGCTTGATATCTAAAGGTGATTTTATAGAAGCTGCGAGGGAAGATTTCGTTGCAAAATACGTAGGCCACACAGCTTTAAAAACTAAGAGTAAATTGGAAGAAGCCCGGGGCAATATACTTTTTATTGACGAAGCATATTCTCTGGACGGAGGCCAAGAATATGACTTTGGCCGAGAAGCCCTTGCTACTATAGTCAAAGAGATGGAGGAGCATCGAGATGATATGGTTGTTATCCTGGCGGGTTATACAGAGGAAATGGAAGGACTTTTAAAGGTGAACCCGGGGTTAAAGCATCGTATTGCCCACAGGATAGAATTTCCGGATTATGGGCCGGAAGAACTGCTTTCCATCTTCACGAGAGAGCTGGGGGAGGGGTATGAATTGGAAAAAAATGCTGCAGATAAACTTTTGAAACTGTTTAAAAATGCCTGCAGCAATGCTGACAAAAGTTTTGGGAACGGTCGTTTTGCCAGAACTGTTGCCGAAAGAGTTTTAACCAAACAGTCCATACGATTGAGTCAACTGGATCAGCTTTCCTGGGAAGATATTTTTATCATTAAATCAAGGGATGTTGATGAGATATTTAATGATTCGGATATAATCTCTTATAGTTATCCTGCAGCTTCAACTCGAAAGATCGGTTTTATAAGATATTAAGCTGTACCGGGGTTGGCGAATGAATAATTCGCCCTCTTAATCAAATCCCCAAGGACATGCGGAGGTGATAAAATGAAATCTTTCGGTTACTGGATTAATAAACTTGCCGACTGGATGGAAGCTTTGGTTATTTCAACAGTCATACTGATGGAATCTAGAAAGATCAGGTAGCAAGTAATCCTTCAGGGATATTTTTCCCGGAAGAATGCGGGGAGTTTAACGGAGGTGAAATCCCTTGATAGAGAATTTGGCTCTTTCAGTTCTAATGGTTACCTTTATTTATCTAGGCATGCTAATAGTTGAGCCCAACTATTTATTAATAATAATTTCCGGTTTTGCGGCACTTTATATAGTAAATAAAGTGAAAGAAAAAATGGATATTGAGTAAAGAAGTATCATACTAACCTGATAAGGAACTCATATTTTTAATGTTTCTAAAATCAGCCTTCCTTCTTAATAGGAAGGGCTGGCAAGGAAAAGGCAAAAGTTTTTTAAAATGAAAAGATGGAAAAATATTTAAAATGGTATTGAGGAGAAAGATTTACCAACCAGGGTTATTCCTCCTTATTTAAGGAGGTTAGGAGGTTTAAAGGTGACAAAAAAGGTTACTTTTTTACATGGAGCCGATTTGCATTTAGGAAGCCGGCTAAAATCGGTGGGGGAAAAGTCAAGGGATCTTCAAAAATGGATAAATGAAGGTGTATTCATTGCCTTTGAGCGAATGGTAAGTGCAGCTATAGAATGTGAAGTCAATTTCATGGTTCTCTGTGGCGATATATATGATCAAACAGAGCGTTCAGCCAAATCTAAAAGGTTTTTCATCAAACAAATGGAGCGGTTAGAAGAAAAATCAATTCCCGTTTATGTCATATATGGCAATCATGACCATATGGATAACAAGCAGGAATTTTTTAAGTATCCCGACAATGTTTTTATCTTTTCCTCAGATCAAGCAGAAGTGTTTGAAGTTACGGGAGACAAAGGCGAAACTATAGCCAGGATTCTGGGGCAATCGTACAAAAATTCCTCAGAAACGCGAAAAATGCATAAATCTTACAAACCTCTTGACCATGATGTGGTTAATATAGGACTTCTTCATACAGGACTGCAGTTAAACAACAAATATGTACCCTGCTCTGCCGAGGAATTAAAGGACATGGATAATATAGATTACTGGGCCCTGGGCCATAATCATCAACCCAAAATCATTAATGAAGACTATCCTGTTATTGCCTTTTCAGGGATCCCCCAGGGTCGTAGCATGGGTGAAATGGGATTAGGTGGGTGTTTGTTAGTAACTATAGAGCCTCAAAAAACAGCGGAAGTTAAGTTTATACCCACTTCATCTGTAATATGGCTTGACCTTAAGGTTTTTGTTAAGGAAAATGATAGCAATCAAGAGGATTTGATAAGTTCAATGGTAAAAAGAGGAGAAAAGTTTTTAAATGAAGCTGAAAATGAAAATTTAGTAATGAGGGATATAGGTTCAGGTATAAAAGGGGATTTAGGTATTAAGGGGTATGTTGTACGCTGGCATATTTCCGGCAGAGGTGAGATACATAACTCCTTAAAAGAGGATAACGAGATAAGAACCGTACTTGTTGAAAGGATGCAGGAAGAGTTTAAAAGCAGGGAGCCATTTTTTTGGACTGAGGATATCAGGCTTGATACAATATCTCCCCTGGTTAATACAGAAGAAATTTCTGAGGAAGATGTGGTCATGAAAACTCTGCAGCAAATTCATGAGGAGTTTCAAAGAGATCCTGAAATAAGGGAAGAGATTATGGCAAATAAAAAATTAGCCAAAAAATGGAGCCCACAGGAAAACTCAGAAGGTATTAAGGATGAAGTTTTTCTTCTTAACGATGATTTATATAAATCTATGGTAGAAAAGGCCTTTTATTTGGTGGCTGAAAGAATTTTGGAAGGGCGTGGTGAAAAGTGAAATTTTCCCGCATATACTTGGGTGACTTTGGCATTTTTCAAAATGTGAGCATGGATAATATCGGCAAAGGGATTGTTGTAATTGGCGGGCGAAATCGTGCCGGTAAAACAACCTTTATGTCTGCTCTCCGGTTCCTGGGATACAAAGTGCCAAAAAGCCCCGGGGTACCTTCTCCGATATATAAATATGATGTAAAAGCTGATGTTGCAAGGGAAGGGCTTAATTACAGGATATCCCTGGAGGGGCACGGCAAGCCCAAGGTAGTACCGGTTGGACATAATGATGAAAAAACCCTTGAGGAGCTTTATAATCATCTGGATAGGTTTACATATAAACAGCTTTATACCATAAGCCTTGATGAGTTAAGGAAAATACCGGACAATATTAATGAAAAGGATATGGACAGGATTACCACTGTATTACTCGGCGCCGGGTGGGAAGATGTTTTAAGGCTGCAGGAGATAAAAGACTATCTTAACAAAGAAGCATATAAAATTGGAGGAAAAGAGGGCAGCCTGTACAAAGGAAATTTTAAAAATTCTTATAATAAAATGAAAGAAGGTATTGAGCTCAGGGAAAAAGTTAATGCAGAAATTGATACCTACGAAACTAAGTGTGGCAGATTAAAGGAACTGAAAGTTAATATCCCTTCTCTGGAAGAAAGAATTAAGAAAGAAAGAATAGAAGCTCAGCGCCTTGAGCTGATAAAGGAGCATTTTGACAGATATTTAGAGTATAAATCCAAAAATATGGAGTTAAAAGAAAAACACAATAAATTGCTCCTTAAAAGTTATCCTGGAACAGGAAAGGGACAGGCTGAAAGATTAAAAATTGAATACCAAAATACTCTGAAAGAAGAAGAGCGGATAAGAAGCCATTTCACCGCTATTACTGGTTTTGAACCTGAAGCAAAAATATATGATTCATTAATAAAGCATCAAAAAGAGATTAATGAATTCAAGGTTAAAGTTTCAGGTTGGGAAGTGTCCATTGATAATTATAAAAGGGAAACCGAAGAACTGGATAAAAGGAAAAAAGCTTTATATTCAGATATTAAAGGGATCAGTGGTATCGACAATAAAAAAGAGGGTTTGACCTTTATAGATATTGTGAAAGCAGGCCGGATAAATGATAATAATCTAAAAAGCATTGTAAAAAGCTATGTTGATTTAACAGATGATTATAGGCGAAAGGAAAATGAAATTTCCCATTTGGAATATGTTATAGGTGAAAAAATTAATCAACTGGAAAAGATACCGCCTTTAAAGGATAATCTGCTAACGAAAGTATCTTTAATGTTTGGCGTGGATGTATTAGCAGCTGCTTCTTTAAGTTTAATTCTGCCAGCAGAAGTTTCCTTAACCTTTGGCATCGCAGGGGCCGCCGCCATAATGTCTTATTTTTTAAGACAAAACAGTACGGAACAACCTATAATTTTTAAAAAAGCTGAGTTAGAAAAGGAGATAAGCGATTACAAGGGGGAAAAACAGGCTTTGGTCTTAACTAAAGATGACTTAAATGGTAAAATCAAGGCCGTAGAAAGCAGTATTTCAAACCTGAAAAGCAAATACCATATTCCCGACAAAATTAATATTTTTTGTTTACCTGATTTTATCAGGGAAATGAGGGACCTGCAGCGGGAGCATGAAAAGGTTGTTTCTAAAGAAGAAAGTTTAGATGATTTAAAAGCCGATATTGATAAAGATTTTACCCGGGTGTTACCAGTTTTAATAGATATTGGCCTTTTGGAACAGGGATATGAATGTGTTTTTCGTAATAAAGAGACTGTTTTAAGGAAGTTAGAAAAATCCTTTGATTATCTGGAAACTGCCCTCGCATATGAAGCCATTAAAAAGAAGAAAAAAGAAATCGAGGGCAGAATATTAAAACTATTAAAACAAGGGGGTCAGGGTGAAGAAGGAAGAATTGAAAATCTTGACTATTTATCTTTATTAGATGATTTCGTTATGCTGGGGGAAAAATTCGAGGAGCTCCGGGAAAAAAAGGGGAAAAAAGAAACATTACAGAAAATAATTGAATCTTATCTGTATACAGAACGATGGGGCCCCCTCTTTGAGGACCGGGAAGGAGAAGTTAATTTAATTACCTCCTTTGGTTTGTGGTGCGAAAAATATAGCTCCCCGGGAGAAGTTAAAGGCCAACATGAAGAAGCTATAAAGGCAGTTAAAAAGCTTGAAGTTGAACTGCAGGACTTAATAGAGGAAAAAAGAGATCTGGAGAAGGAAGTCGAAGAACTTGCTTCTGATGAAAAGTTAACTGAAGCAATAGAGATAATTGATAGCGGCCGCAGGGAATTGGGAAATCTTGTAGAGGAATATACAATTAATAGAATATCAGCCCTTATGGTAGAAAAATTGAGTGAGAGATTAATAGATAGAACAAGAAACGGCCTTCTTGAATCCGCGAATGATGTTTTTTGCAGGATAACAGGCAGTGAATATAAAGGAATTGAACTTCCGCCGGATAAATTGAAGGAAACAGAATTTATGGCGGTATGTGATGATAAGGGGTATCAAGAAGTTAACGACCTCAGCCGGGCTACCAGGGAGCAGCTTTTTTTATCCATTAGGCTAAGCAGGATAAAAGATATCCAGCCCGAATTACCCGTAATACTGGATGATACATTTGCTAATTTCGATCCCCTTAATGCCCGGGAAGCAATTAAATATCTTTTAGAGTTGTCAAAGACTCACCAGGTTTTTGTTCTCACCTGTCACCCGGAATTTTTGGATTGCCTGGCGCCCCTGGAGAGTATTCGTGAATGCCAGTTTTGGGGTATACAGGAAGGCAAGTTTTGTGGGCCATATACTGAAGGCTCCAAAGTAAGGGATCTCCTGATAAATCCTTACTAGATTTTAAATTTATTTTTATGAGAAAGGGGTTTTAATATGAAGACAAGATACATAACTAAATCACGCTTTAAATTAGCTTTGGAGTGTCCAACAAAAATATTTTATGACGGCAAAGCTGAATATGCTAATAAAAAAAATGAAGATTCTTTTCTGCTTGCTTTGGCGGATGGAGGCTTTCAAGTTGGTGAGCTGGCGAAATACTATTTTAAAGGCGGCCATGATATTAAAACTATAAGTTACGATGAAGCTCTTGCCCAAACAAATGAATTACTGAAAAAAGAAGAAGTGATTATTTATGAAGCGGCTGTTTCCTTTGGAAATTTTTTCATCCGTGCAGATATTCTGGTAAAAAAGGGTAGTTTTATTGAGTTGATTGAAGTAAAGGCAAAATCTTTTGATGGTAACGGGGAAGAGGGTTTTTTAAATAAAAACGGATCTATTTCTTCAAGTTGGCAGGAATACCTTTATGATGTGGCTTTTCAAAAATTTGTTATGGAAAAAGCTTTCCCTGAGCATACCATATCTGCAAATTTAATGATGGTCAATAAAAATGCTATTTGCCCTACTGATGGTTTAAATCAAAAGTTTAAGATAATCAAAGATAAAACAGGGAGAAAGGACGTACTTGTGTCAAAGGATTTGTCAGAAAAGGATTTGGAAAGCCCCATTCTTTCTAAAGTAAACGTAGATAAATGTTGTGATATATTATA
>QYZZ01000035.1 GCA_003838145.1 Tindallia sp. MSAO_Bac2 | reverse complement strand
TTTGACCCTATTTACAAAACGCGCTTGTTTTTGTCTGAAAAGGCTTCTATACAGGTCGTCTTGGTTAACAGGGTGTTATATAGCAGTGTAAATATGGGGTTTTTTCAACAGACCCTAATTAAAGAATACAAAATAGGGAGGAACAATAAATGTATGGATACATGGGAAAAATCTTAAGAGCGAATCTGACTGACAAGAGTTTCAAGGTGGAACCACTGGATTTGGAGCGGGCTAAAAAATTCATCGGAGGTCGTGGCTTAGCAGCTGATTTGCTTTTGGAAGAAATTGATCCATCCATAGACGCCTTAAGCGAAGATAATAAAATGATCATCTCCACCGGGCCCTTAACAGGGACACCCACGCCGACAGGTGGACGATATATGGTAACCACCAAGTCTCCCCTCTCAGATGTGGCGACCTCATCGAATTCTGGGGGTTTCTGGGGTGCAGAGTTAAAGTTTGCCGGTTATGACGCCATTATCATTGAAGGCAAATCAGATACACCTGTTTATATCAGTATTGAAGATGATCAGATTGAATTTCGGGATGCTTCTCATCTTTGGGGAAAAATAGTTTCAGAAGCCACAAACACCATTAAAACCGAATCAGCAGAAAAGTCCCGGGTATTAGTCATTGGGCCTGCTGGAGAAAATCTTTCCAAAATTGCAGCAGTTATGAACGACATTGACCGGGCTGCCGGACGCTCCGGTGTCGGTGCAGTCATGGGCTCTAAAAACCTTAAGGCCATTGCTGTTAAAGGTAGTCAACAACCCGAACTTTACGATCGGGAAGGTCTTAAGGAAACTGTGTCAGCAATCAATAAAACTATACGAGAAAACGATACAACAGGTGGTGGTCTTCCAACCTTTGGAACAGCGGTATTGGTCAACATCATGAATGAAAACGGCGCCTTTCCCACCAGAAACTATCAGACTTCTGTTTTTGAAGGATCTGACAAGATCAGTGGTGAAACCCTTGCCGAGAAATATCTGGTGAAAAAGGAAGCATGCTTCCGCTGTCCCATTGCCTGCGGTCGTTATAGCAAAACGGATGAAGTAGAAGGAGGAGGCCCGGAGTTTGAAACAATTTGGTCTTACGGAGCAGCCTGTGGAATTGATGATTTGGAAGAAATAATTAAAGCTAACTACTGGTGCAACGAAGTAGGTGTCGATACCATCTCTGCCGGAGCAACCATAGCTGCTGCCATGGAGCTATATGAAAAAGGCTATATCAGAGATAATGACCTGGACGGAACTCCCCTGGCTTTCGGAAATGCGGATGGAATTGTGGAATGGACCAAACGTATGGGATCCAGAGAAGGCTTAGGTGACTTATTGGCCGAAGGCTCTTACCGGCTCTGCGAACACTATGGCGTCCCGGAATTTTCTATGTCATCCAAAAAGCTGGAGCTGCCCGCCTACGATCCCAGAGGCGCCCAGGGACAAGGGCTGGCATATGCAACCTGCAACCGGGGCGGATGTCACGTCCGAGGCTATGTGGTCTCCCCTGAAGTGCTTGGAAATCCGGAAAAAATAGACCGATTCTCTGTCGATGGCAAAGCCAAGTGGGCTAAGTTCTTCCATGATCAGGTTGCCTTTATTGACTCCCTTGGCCTCTGCGTCTTCACATCCTTTGCCATTGGTGCTGATGAGTACGTTCAAATGTACAATGCTGCCTGCGGAACTGAACATACCGTTGATAGTCTGCGGGAAGCAGGCGAACGAATATGGTGTGTTGAAAAAATCTTCAACCTAAGAGCCGGCCTGACAATGGCGGATGACACATTACCCAGGAGGCTGTTAGAAGAAGAAATTCCTGAGGGTCCTTCTGCCGGTCATGTTAACCGGTTAGCCGAAATGCTTCCGGAGTATTATAAGTTAAGAGGCTGGGACGAAAAAGGAATCCCCACCACCGAACGCTTGAATAAATTAATGCTCGCAGAAAAATATAGTTAATGTAACTAGACAAAAGGAATAGTGGCGATTGTAAAAAGCAGGGTTCCCTGAAAGAAGGAACCCTGCTGAAATCTAACCGGAAATCCCATGCTTTTTCATTTTTTGATAAAGAGTGGTTCGATTTATGCCCAGGACCTTTGCCGCCTTACTTTTATTATCCCGATAGTTTTCCAGAGCACGAAGAAGAATCATTTTTTCATACTGATCCATCATTATATTCAAGCTCCCCAAATTCAGTTTTTCAGTATTATTAATAATTCTGTCAGGCAAATGCCTCTTGCTGATCTTATTGCTGTCAATAAAATTATATATTCTCTCTATAGTGTTCTCAAGCTCCCGAATGTTTCCTGGCCATTTGTAGCTGACAATGCATCCCATTGCTTCGTTGTCAATTTTATCAATGCCAATACCTAATTTCTCATTGTATTTTTTCAGAAAAAAATCACACAGCAATGGTATATCCTCAACTCTTCCGCGAAGTGGTGGTATTTCAAGAGGAACTACACTCAGCCTATAGTATAAGTCTTCTCGAAATTCACCCTTCCGGATTTTTTCCTGTAAATTTTGATTCGTTGCTGCAATAATGCGTACATCAATTTTACAAGGCTTTTCTGCCCCTATTCTCTCAACAGACTTTTCCTGTATTACTCGTAAAATCTTGGCTTGCATGTCAAAGCCCATATCACCAATTTCATCCAGGAAGATTGTTCCGGAATTGGCCAATTCAAATTTCCCCGGTTTTCCACCTTTTCTGGCACCGGTAAAGGAACCATCCGTATAGCCAAACAATTCAGATTCCAATATGTTTTCAGGAATTGCAGCGCAGTTAATTTTTACAAAGTTTTCATATCGTCTTTCGCTCATTTCATGTATCGCATTTGCAAACACTTCTTTTCCTGTTCCACTTTCACCAGTTATGAGCACCGTGGAATCCGACTGGGCCAGTTTTGCTACCATAGATTTCAGTTCCTTCATTCTGGGGCTATCGCCAACGATAGTATCCAGAACATCATGACTTCCCTGTACAATTTTTAGTCTTCTGCGATAATAGCTTAACTCCCGTTTAGCCGTTTCCAGTTTGTGGTATAATTCTCTGACTTCTTTTACATCACGATATATTACTCTTCCTATAGCACCTACGATCGTACCATTTTCCTTAATTGGAACCCTCATGGTTACAGCGTCATTGTTGCCTATTCTTTGTATTTGTTCAACTTCTGCTTTTCCCGTCTTTAGCACTTCATGCAGTCTGGTGTTTTCGATAACCTTTGTAACGTGCTTTCCAATCGCTTCATGTGTATTTATTTCCAGGAACTCAGCATATGATTTGTTTATCATCTGTATATAGCCAGAAGCGTCCACCACAACAATACATTCTAAAACACTGTCAAAAACATTTCTCAACGCCTGGCATTCATACTTAAATGTGTTCGTTTCATTGAAATCTCCGCCATGATCCTTGAGAATATCCACAATTATCCCCCTTCCGAGACTGCAGGTCTTCACAGCTAATGAACCTTTTTCAATTGAACAAAATCGCTTGCGCGATAGCTTTTAAACCTAAAGTCAAAACCCCTTCAAAAATACTTTAATTTATAATAGCAGCACGAGCACATATAAGGTATTGTTGAGTTACCGACAAAAC
>QYZZ01000034.1 GCA_003838145.1 Tindallia sp. MSAO_Bac2 | reverse complement strand
TATTTACCATGTAATTAGTTCCCAATAATGGTTTTTCTGTTTTCTAGCCTATAGCTTGGACCATCCAGAGAAAATATCTCACATTGATGGGCAAGGCGGTCGAGAATTGCTGCTGTTATGATGCTATCTCCTATGAATTCGCTCCATTCTTCAAAGCTCTTGTTGCTGGTTAACACGATTGAAGTCCTTAGATAAAGTGAATTCACAAATTCATATAACTTATTCGC
Organism: Tindallia sp. MSAO_Bac2; assembly: GCA_003838145.1. Classification (GTDB taxonomy): domain Bacteria; phylum Bacillota; class Clostridia; order Peptostreptococcales; family Tindalliaceae; genus Tindallia. Next base: position 2,212 of record QYZZ01000034.1, on the reverse strand, counting down.
ATCCTGTTTGGAGATGGGCAAAAAGCCCACCTCATCCAAAATAACCATTTCACTCTTCTTTATCGCTTTTACTTTTCTGGCAGCACTGGTGCTGATTTCTGATGTTTTTAAAAGCCTCATCAGTTCATCCAGAGTAATAAATGCTACGCTGTAACCTTTTTCAATTGCTTTTAACCCAAGGCCAATCGATAACCTTGTCTTACCCAATCCTGTGGGCCCTAAAAACATGATGTTATAGGCTTTTTCCAGCCATGCCAAATCAGTTAGCTGCCTGATATGTGCTCTATTTATCCCTTTAAAACCCTTACGCTCAAAATCAAACCTCTCCAACTCTTCGACATAAGGGAAACAAGCTGCTTTCAGCCTTTTGGCTTTGCCCTTGGCATTTCTACCATCTATCTCCAGGAGTAATATCTTTTCCAGCACATCCAGGGGCGTCTCGTTAGCTAACGCTGCTTCACTAATGATAGACTCAAGCCCCAGGGATGCCTCTCCAAGGTTTAGCTGCTTCAACATAGAGGCGACAACAGCTAATTCAGCCATCTGTCATCACCTCCCTTCAAGCGGTCTATCATATCTTTTAAATCTCTTTTTGCAACTTTAACATCGGGAACACTGCCTTTAGGCACAGCAGCAGTGTCAGTGCTATCGTCTTTTTTTATGCCCTGGCTAAAGTGTATGACAGCATCTCTAAAATCCACTGCACTAAATAGCTCGTTACACATGCAGTACTGCAACGCTGTTTCTACAGACTCTATGTCATATTCATTGAGGATCTTTTCAATTAACAGAAACTGGTCTCTGGCATATCTGGTCTTTTCAGTATGGATTCGTTCAAGAAAATCTAAAGCAGCTTCCTGGCTGTTAAATTTGGGTATCAAGGTGTTCTTTATTTTATCAATCTTTATGCCCTTATTTCTCAGGTGGTTATTGTTTTGAATTAGTTTGCCCTTCTCAAAAGATACTTTATGCCTGGCCAGCAGCACATCACAGAAGATATCATAAATTAGCAGCTCATCCCCCTGTATCTCCAACTGGACCTTTTCATGAAAACTAAAACTGCCGCTGGGCACCGTATATCTGTTTCCTTCATACATGACGGTATTGTCTTTTCTTACATTTCGTAGTATGATATTGCCATCAAAGGTTTCTTTTATGTATGATACTGGTGTGAGGTAACCACATTCTATTTCAAACACCTCTGCCGGTATTTTTTTTGTAATTGAGTTTTTCTTAGCATTTCCGGTTCGGTGTAGCCAACTTTCAAATTCTTCTTCCCACACCCATAATTCGGTATACGGCCTGTACTTGGCAAAATTGTTCTTAAAAAATTTTACCACAGCCTCGGCTTTACCCTTGCTCTCCGGATCTCCCTTTCGGCATAAGTAAATGTCCAGTTTTTCCATTTGTCTGAAGGATTCAAATTCCCTGGTGAAGATGATATCACCGTAGTTTTCATCTACTGCTATGAGCCTGTCCTGGTCAAATACCAGTTCTTTGGGCTTACCGCCCATCCAATCAAAGCATTGTTGAATGGCAGCTACCATGTCCTTTGCCTCTGGTGGTTTGGAAAACCATACCCCATATTTGTACCTGGAATTGGAAAGTACAAATCCTATACAGTAAAGCCTCTGATAACGTCTTGTCCAGATATTTTCAACGGATACAATTCCTATATCAATCTGCATCTGTAGTCCCATGGGCGGGTCTGTAATAGCCTCATAAACCCGGGTACTAGCTTCAACTTTAATATCATATTCTTTTCGTAACATTCTCACATATCTTCTGACACTGTTTTCTGCCAGTGTCAGGCTGTATTTATCTTTCAGCCAGTCGTAAATCTGGGCTGCTGTTACTTTTGGGTAAGTTCTTAACCAAATCAGCATCAGTCCTTTGTGCTGTTCAAGGCTGGATTTTTTAGCCGGTTCAAGTATTCTTTCTTGGAACTCTTCCGGCGTCATATCCCAGTATTTCTTAACGGTACTTCGATGAATTTTTAATAGTTTAGCTACCTTTCGCTGTTTAAAGCCTTCACTTTTCATTGCCTGAATTCTACTGTACATGAGCCACCTCTTTGTCATTTTACAACCTCCCATGATTTTACTTTATTGGGGTACACCCAATAAAGATTTTACCATGAAAAGTCATAATATTTTCTAATACTGACTTTTTTTAGTGGCACACTTTACTTTAGCGTTTTTGGTACACTTTA
>QYZZ01000001.1 GCA_003838145.1 Tindallia sp. MSAO_Bac2 | reverse complement strand
GAATGCCGGCAGGACATGAGATAACTTTCACAAAGAAAGTTTTGCGGGCAGGAAATGTAGAAGGATTTACAGCAGTTAAAATTCGGAGGTGAAAGAGTAAATGAGTGAAGAAAAGAAAAGATTATTAACCAGGCAGCAGTTTTTAAAGGGAGCAGGAGCTTCCTTAGCCGGTGTTACCCTTTTAGGGGGACTGACCATGCTGGGTGGATGTGAAGAGGAAGTCGCTACTCCTACTAACAATAATAACGATGTAGGAGCACCTTCATTTCCATTTAATTATGTGAAATTAGATCCTGATAAAGCGGAAGAAATAGCCTATAACTCTTATAAAGATGGTAACGGTTGAGGTACAGCTGTTGCCGATGGGATCATCGGCCAGTTGAAAGAAGAAGTAGGTTATCCCTTTGATCAGCTTCCCACGGAAATGTTTTGGACAGCCCGGGGCGGAGGAGCGGGATGGTCTTCCATTTGTGGAACCTTACCCCCGGCTATGGCTGCCATAGGCCTGGTAGTGGATACAGATACCGCCATGCAGCTGGTGGACGAGCTTTTTGCCTGGTTTATTGCTCATCCCTTCCCCGAGTATCAGCCCCATGGGGAGGATTATGCCAAAGTTGCTGGTGATTCAACCTTATGTCATGTACAGGTTTCAAAGTGGCTTGCCGAAACAGGATATAGACAGGATGGCCCTGAGCGGAGTGACCGCTGCGGGGGTGCCAGTGCTGATGTGGCTAAGTTTACGGTAGAAATGCTCAATGCCTATGCAGATAATGCCTTTGAAGCAGCCCATAGTCCCGCGGCTGTGGTTGGTGAATGTATGGCATGTCACGGTGGAGAAGGGTTTGCAGACACCCGGGGTAAAGAAACCTGCACCGAATGTCACGGTAATTTACCCGACCCCCATCCCGACGGATATTAAGCAACATTTAATTAAACTATTTTGTTCCATATCAGCTTTTGGAAATATGTTTATATTTAGATATGCAAAAAATACGGTGAGTATTCACCGTATTTTTTGCGTACCATTTTTTTGTGGACTATTCTATTTTAAAAATCTTTTCTTTGTTTTTCACATAAGTTTTTCTGGAGAATATAAT
>QYZZ01000033.1 GCA_003838145.1 Tindallia sp. MSAO_Bac2 | reverse complement strand
TACGATGTCAAGTCCCAATTTTCGATCTGCTTTAAAAAGGCGAAAATGGGAGGAAAAAGAAAAATCACCCAACAAACAAATGTTGAGTGATCAATGCTCTCGGGTTTCCGAGAAGCTTATATTTATTTAAGGAGGGAGCCTGAATGAAAGTGGATGGAATTACAATGGACCGCGTACAGTCGTCGCAAGCAAGTGAGCGGGTGTCTGAAAGGCAGGGAAGCCGAGTTGCGGGAATGGAAAGAAACCAAGCTTTAGACAATAAGGAAAGTGGAAAAACACAGCAGGAAAGAATGCAGCGAACGATGGAAAAAGGAAATAATGTAGAGGATTTTCAGGATGCCTTGGATCAGGCAAATAAAAGCTTTGAGCCGCTAAACCGACATTTTGAATTTTCGCCTCATGATAAACTGAATCGGGTTATGGTAAAAGTAATTGATACAAATACGGAAGAAGTGATCAGGGAAATACCGCCGGAAAAACTGGTTGACATGGTAGCAAATATGCTGGAGGTTGCCGGTATTTTGGTGGACGAAAGAGGCTAACATGCGCTTAGTATGCAATGCGGTATGGCAGCCGAAAGGAGTAGGTTAAAATGATGGATAGAATGCGATTCGGAGGCTTAAGCTCCGGTATTGATACTCATGATATGGTTGATCAGATGATGCGGGTGGAACGAATGCGGGTGGATCGTTTTCATCAGCGCAGCCAGACAATACAGTGGCGCCAGGAAGCAGCTCATGATATGAATAAACGGGTTGCTCAATTTATTTTGGACAGCCGGCAGAATTTTGGATTAAACCAGGTCAGCTACAGTGGTCAGCTAAGGGCAAGCGAAGTGAACCGGTTTGACTGGATTAAATCGGCTCAGTCCTCCAATGAAGCTGCAATTCGAGCAAGAGCGGACGCCAATGCTATAGAGGGAAATCACGAAGTGAAAGTGAATAAAAGAGCCAATGTAGGGAGTATCACCAGTCAAAGCTTAAAGGAAAAAAAGATTGCATCGGAGGATGGAAGAAGTTTTGACTTTGGCGATGACGAAACAAGGGACTTGACGATTCGAGTTGGCGATTCACTGCAAACCTTTACGGTTGAAAATGGCAGCAGCATATCGAGTCTTGCCACCCGGATACGGAATGCAACGGACGATAGTGGTAATAGTCTTGGATTGAATGCTTCCTATGATGCTAACTTTGGCCGTATGATGATTACTACCCGGGAAACTGGAAAAGAGCAACATTTTCAGGTAATGAATACTGACCTTGGATCGGAAATGTTTAGCTTCGATAATGATAATGAGGTAGAGGGGTTAACTACTGTACATCAGGCAAGCATTGGCTTGGATGACTATATAGATGAAAATGGAAAATTGATGGAAGGTACCATGCTTCGTATAAATGGAGATGAGTACACCATTGGAAATGGTGATGGAGAATATTCATCTTTACAGGAAATAATGGATCAGATTAACAAGACGGAAGGCTTTACGGCTGCCTATGGAAATGGAGTGCTGATGCTGAGCCGGGAAGAAGATGGCAGTGGTGCTTTTGATGTGGAGTTAAATCATGAAGAAATAAATGATGGCGTTATAACCACTATAACTTCTGACGAGATGGACGTTATTAACAGATCCGGTCAGGATGCTTCAATTGACTTTAACGGAGAAACTATCACTCACCACAGCAACGATATTTCAATATTTGGAATTAATTTAAATCTCGAAGCTGGAGCTCAAGCTGAAGATGTGATTAATATAAACGTTGCCACGGACACAGATGGTATGGTAGAAAAAATTCGTGGCTTTGTAGAAGATTACAACAAGCTGATTGACGATGTCAACGAGCAACTAAAGGCGGAGGAATACCGGGACTATAAACCTTTAACGGATGAACAAAGACAGGCAATGAGTGACAATGAAGTAGAAATGTGGGAGGAAAGAGCAAAAAGCGGGCTCCTTAGAAACGATGACTCCTTGTCTCGCATGCTTCAAAACCTCCGTGTAGGTATGTACGAAAAGGTGGAAGGTGCTACCGGAGCATTTAATCAGATTACTCAGCTTGGTATTACCACTGGGAACTATCAGGATGGCGGCAAACTGGTAATTGATGAAGACAGGCTGAGAGACGCCATAAACGAAGATGCCGAAGGTGTTGTGAACCTTCTATTTAAAACATCCAGCGAGGATGATCCTGCAGCGCGTCGTTCAGAAAGCGGATTATTCCAGCGAATGAGTGATGAAATGGTTTCTGGCATGCAGGACAGTGTCAGACGGCTGGGAGTTGGTGAGCACGCCGACAAGTTGCGTTCAGTTCAGGGGAATATGCTGGTGGAATTTGTTACGCGAAATAGTGGATTAAGTGTATCTGATCGGGATATTATGTCTATTGATCAGCAAATTAACCGGCAAGAACAAATGCTGATGCGGCGAGAAGAACAGCTCTGGGCCCAATTTACCGCTATGGAAAAAGCCATGGCCGAGATGAACAGCCAGGCAGACTCTTTGCAACAACAGTTAATGCAGCTATAGGAGGTTTATATGAAAAAAACACTTTCATTAAAGCCGCTTACAGCTTTACTTCAGGAAAAAAAGGAGATCCTGCGGGATCTCCTTGACTTAACAGAAAAGCAAAAAGAAATGTTAGAGGCTTCCGGTGAAATGAATCAGGAGGCTTTTTTGACGTGCGTTGAAGAACGTGGACGCATGTTGGAAGTAGTAGATGCTCTGGACAAACAGTTTCTTGAGCAACTGGATCAGATTAAAAGGGAATCCGGTTTTCAGCAATTGGATCAGGCTGCTGTCGGAACCTTCGATAAAGAAGAAGTGATATCACTTCAGAATCTGACAGAAGAAATTCAGGAGACTTTAAAGAAAACAGCTCAGTTGGACCAGGAAAATAGAGAAAAAATGAAGGCTTTGATGGGAAACCTGAAAAGTGAAATAGATCAGCTTCAAAAAGGTAAAAAAGCTATCCATGGCTATGCCAATACCAAGCAGCAGCAACCATCTATCTTTTTGGACAAAAAAGAAAAAGGACAATCATAATTCATAATTACAATAGACGCGCAGCGTCATTGTTCTATGTTATAATAGAACCGAATAGAAGGTCTGTGGTTGAAAGTCCATGCCAGTCGCAGGCAAAGGGACCCACGTAACACAGTCAAAAGTACTGTGGAGCATGGTGCGGCTTAGGAGTAAGCCCTGCCGGGCAAGAATGCCCGAGAGGACTAGTAGTGACGGCAACCCCGGAGCGAACCTCCCGGCAGGCGAGTGTGGGGGCAAAGACCAGGTCAGCTTCTATTCTTGTTTAGGCCAAAAGTCTGATGGAAACCATCAGGCTTTTTATTTTGTGAATAACTTTTTTTATTGGTGCTCTTTCATCCACATAAAAAAAGCCGCTCATTCCAAGTTATCAACAGAGTTACCCACATTATCCACAGAAAATACCTTTTTTTATCCACAATTCACAGAGTTATCCACAGGTTAGTGACGAAAGATTAGCACCTGATGGGGAAAAACGATCAATAATTGACTGGTTTAGCTGATGAGATTAGGGTATATTAAAACATACAACCTTCACAGCTACTACAGTGAAGTGGCATCAAGGACATTGACATCAGAAAGAAAACAAGAGGGAAAGGGGTTGGAGATATGAAAGTGATCGTGACAGGCAGAAATGTCAACATAACAGATTCTCTGCGCGACACCATTGAATCCAAACTGGACAAACTGGAAAAGTATTTCAACAAGGAGGCTGAAGCACAGGTTACACTCTCAGTAGAGAAGGAAAGACAGATCATGGAGGTGACCATTCCCCTGAGTGGTTCAGTGCTGCGGGCTGAGGAAGCTACCAAGGATATGTACACAAGTATTGACCGGGTAGTGGACAAGCTGGACAGTCAGCTGAGAAAGCACAAGACCAGGCTGGAAAAGAACCGAATCAACAACTATGAAACCATCCGGTTTGAAAATATTCCCACCTATGAAAAAGTTGAAGAAGAGGAAGAAGCTCAAATCGTAAAAACCAAACGTTTTGCCGTTAAACCCATGAGTCACGAAGAAGCAGTGCTTCAAATGGAGTTGGTGGGCCACAACTTTTATGTATATGCCAATGATGAAACCAATGAAGTTAACGTGGTATATAAGCGAAAAGACGGTAATTACGGATTAATTGAACCGGAATTTGAATAAAAATACAAAAAAACATGGCCTCCCGCCGGATTACTATGCGGGAGGCGGTTTTTTTTTGTGTTATTTCTGATATAATGATGTTCATGGAATACGAAACATCTTTGTTTTGAGCTGTAAAATTTGCAAATAAGCCACTGGTAGCTAATCGTAAGGATGTGATCCTGTGTTCATTGAAGCATTACTGCTGGGAACGGTTGTTGCTTTCTTTAGAGGAGGCACGATGAAAAATATGAGGCTGGCTCAGATCCGGATGCCGGCTTTGCTGGTTGTTGCTTTTTTGCTGCAGGCAGTGCTTTCGTTTATGATGCTGGCTGGCAGCACCTGGTTTATTAACCAGCGTATGCTATTGTATGCCATCAGCTACGGATTGCTATTTATATCCCTTTTCTTTAACCTGGGACATAAAGTTGTCTGGCTGATACTGGCCGGCAGCATCATGAATTTTGCGGTTATTTTTTTGAACGGCGGCAGTATCCTTGTTTCGGCGGAAGCTTTACAGGAAGCCGGGTTTTTAAACCGACTGTCGCTGATCGAAGCCGGACGCCTGCCGCATTATCTGCTGATGGAAGATGCGTCGGGTGTGATGACCTTCTTCGCAAAACGCTTCACCCCTCCGTCTTTTTATCCTGTTTCTCAGGTTTTTTCGCCGGGAGATCTGTTGATTTCTCTGGGATTATTTTTCTGGATTCAGGCTTTGTTTTTGGGAACCGGTCATTACCAGCGGGCGCGGATGCTGCGAATTGACCATCATGGAAAAATACTTAAAAGATAAAACGTAGGTAAATAATTAATGAGGTGACTTAGTTGAAAGCATTATTTGAAAAGGTATTTGGAAGTTACAGTGAACGTGAAATAAAACGTTTGGACAAGCAGGTAAAATCTATTGAAGCTTTGGAAGACACTTACAGCAAGTTGACCAATGAAGAGTTGAAAAACCAGACCCGGATCTTTCGGGAGCGGCTGGAAGAAGGGCAAAGTCTGGATGATATTTTACCGGAAGCCTTTGCCACGGTGCGAGAGGCGGCTTATCGGGTGCTGGGTATGAAGCATTACCGGGTACAGCTTTACGGAGGTATTGTACTGCATCAGGGCCGTATTGCCGAGATGAAAACCGGGGAAGGTAAAACCCTGGTGGCAACACTGCCGGTATACTTAAACGCCCTGTCAGGCAAAGGCGTACATGTGGTTACTGTCAATGATTACCTGGCAAAGCGTGACCGGGAATGGATGGGTAAAGTATACGAATTTCTGGGGCTCACCACCGGTGTTAATGTACACGGACTGAAGCCGGAGGAGAAAAAAGAAATTTATGCCGCAGATATAACCTACGGAACCAATAATGAATTTGGTTTTGACTACCTGCGGGACAATATGGTAATCCGAAAAGAAAACATGGTTCAGCGGGAACTGAACTATGTCATCGTGGATGAGGTGGACTCCATCCTCATTGATGAAGCCAGAACACCGCTGATTATTTCCGGTCAGGGAGAAAAGTCCACTCAGATGTATGCGCTGGTAAATCAGTTTGTCAGAACTCTGAAGAACGAAGATCATTACAGTGTGGATGAAAAAGCCAATTCTGTGGCCCTGACGGAAGAAGGGGTGGAACGGGCAGAAAAACACTTTTCCGTGGACAACCTGTCGGATCCGGAAAACATGGAACTTTCCCATCATATCAACCAGGCGCTTAAAGCCAATGCCCTGATGAAACGGGACAAAGACTATGTGGTGAAAGACGGCGAAGTCATTATTGTTGACGACTTTACCGGCCGTCTGATGTTTGGCCGCCGTTACAGCGATGGGTTGCATCAGGCCATTGAAGCCAAGGAAGGCATTGAGGTACAGCGGGAATCCAAAACCCTGGCCACCATCACCTTCCAGAATTATTTCCGTATGTACGAAAAAATCTCCGGGATGACGGGTACTGCCAAAACAGAAGAAGAGGAATTTAAGGCGATTTATGGCATGGATGTTGTTGAAATTCCCACCAACGAACCGGTGATCCGGGAAGACCATCCGGATGCCATCTACAAAACCGTAAACGGAAAATACAGTGCCGTGGCTCAGGAAATCGAAGAAAAACATCAGATGGGACAACCGATTCTGGTGGGTACTATTTCCATTGAACACTCGGAACTGTTTTCCAGCCTTTTGAAGAAAAAAGGAATCGCTCATGAAGTGCTAAACGCCAAACAGCATGAACGGGAGGCGGATATTGTTGCACAGGCAGGACGAAAAGGTGCGGTTACCATTGCCACCAATATGGCTGGTCGTGGAACGGACATCCTGCTGGGTGGTAACCCGGAGTTTATGGCGAAAAAAGACCTGAAAGCCAGAGGTTATGATGACGATGTGCTGAGCATGGTAACAGCACTGACCATTCCGGATGATGAAGAAATTCAGGAAGCCGTCAGAGAATATGAGCGGCTGCATGAAAAATATAAGCAGGAGACAGATGCAGAGCAGCGCCAGGTCATTGATGCCGGAGGACTCCACATTATTGGTACAGAACGTCATGAATCCCGCCGGATTGACAACCAGCTGCGGGGTCGTGCCGGTCGTCAGGGAGATCCGGGCTCCAGTCGCTTCTTTATTTCCCTGGAAGACGATTTGATGCGGCTTTTCGGCGGCGAGCGGATGCAGAACATGGTGGAAAAGCTGGGTATGGAAGAAGACGTGGCTATTGAACACAGCATGCTGTCAAAATCCATTGAAAATGCCCAGAAAAAAGTGGAAGGCCGAAACTTTGGTATCCGGAAGCATGTACTGCAGTATGACGATGTTATGAATAAGCAGCGTGAAGTAATTTATAATGAGCGTCGAAAGGTGCTGGATGGTGAAGACCTGAAAGACCAGGTTATGGCCATGGTGGAAACCATTATTGATACCAGCATCGAACTGTATACAGCCAACAGCCAGTACCCGGAAGAATGGGACTTGGAGGCCCTGGAAAAGTTGCTGCAGCAGAAATTTGGCCTGTCAGACTTTTTCAGTAAGGATGATATCGAAAGCATCACCAAAGAGGGTCTGAAAGAAGAAATATTCGAAAAATGCAAGGCCTTCTATGCAGAAAAAGAAGCGGAAATCGGAGAAGAGCGTTTGCGGGAAGTGGAACGGGTCATCATGCTTCGGGTAGTGGACACCAAATGGATGGATCATATCGACGCCATGGATCAACTGAAGCAGGGTATTTCCCTGAGAGCCATTGGTCAGGTGGATCCGGTAAGAGCATACCAGATGGAAGGCTTCGACATGTTCCAGGAAATGATTCAGAATATCCAGGAAGACACAGTGAAATACCTGTTCCTTCTTGAAAAAAACACTCAGGTAGAACGTAAGGCTGTGGCCAGGGTGAACCCGCCTGCCGGCGCACCCGGCGCTGCCGGCGGCGGAAAACCACAACCGGTAAAAAGCGAAAAAACACCTGGACGAAATGATCCCTGCCCCTGCGGCAGTGGGAAAAAATATAAGAAGTGCCATGGAGCGTAAAATAGTAGAAAGTTGGAAAGTAGAAAGTTGGAAAGGAAAAACAAAGTAAACAGAGACAGTAAAAACAAAGGATAAAATGATATAACCGCGAAGGACGCAAAGGGCACGAAGAAAAACGGAAAGAAGCACAGGCAGGGACGGTAAACAAGAAAAAGGCACAGTGGAGAATCCCCTCTGAGCAGCAAGCATACCTAAAGGGAAAAAGTTACAGGTTGCGTCCCCTCTGAGCAGCAAGCATACCTAAAGGGAAAAAGTTACAGGTTGCGTCCCCTCTCCCCTGGCGGGAGAGGGTTAGGGTGAGGGGGATAAGGAAAATGAGCTCCGTCCCCACTGTGCCTGATGGAGCGTAGGACGATATGAAAGGGCTGAAAGACAGATGCTTAATTTAGACAACTACCGGCAGGAAGTGCTGGAGCTGGAAGAAAAAATAAATGAAATGGGGACTTCTCTTTGACGTAGCTGGTCTGGAGAACCAGATTGAAGAACTGGAGCTTAAGATGAGCGAACCCGGGTTTTGGGATGATCAGGAAAGAGCCCAGGAAATGCTGAAAAAGAGCAAGCAGCTAAAAGATAAGGTGGAGGAATACCGCTCTCTGGAAAGTCAGCATGAAGAACTGACCACCATGATGTACTTTCTGGAAGAAGGCGAAAATGAATTTGAGAAGGACTTTATCAAAAGCCTGGAAGAAGTGAAGCATAAGCTGGAAATGATGGAGCTGCGCACATTGCTGAATGAAGAATACGATCATTTAAACTGCGTGGTGGCTATTCATGCCGGAACCGGCGGCCTGGATGCTCAGGACTGGGCAGAAATGCTATACCGCATGTATACCCGCTGGGCGGAATCCAACGGCTTCGGGCTGGAAATATATGATCAGCAGGCAGACACGGAAGGCGGCATTAAAAGCGTTACTTTCCTGGTGAAGGGTGAAAATGCTTATGGATATTTAAAAGCGGAAAAAGGCGTTCACCGACTGGTAAGAATCTCTCCCTTTGATTCTTCCGGAAAACGTCATACTTCCTTTGCTTCTGTGGATGTTACACCGGAGATAGATGATTCCGTGGAAGTGGATATTAAAGCAACGGATCTTCGCATTGACACCTACAGATCCAGTGGTGCCGGAGGACAGCATGTAAATAAAACGGATTCGGCAGTGCGTATCACACACCTCCCCACAGGAGTTGTGGTGCAGTGCCAGAACCAGCGTTCTCAGCACAGTAATCGGGAGACGGCTATGAAAGTGCTTAAGGGAAAGCTGCTGGAGCTGAAAAGAGAGGAAAACAAGGAGAAAATTGATGAATTGCAGGGCGAATACAACCAGATCGCCTGGGGCAGCCAGATTCGCTCCTATGTATTTCACCCTTATAATATGGTGAAGGATCATCGAACGAATGTGGAAGTGGGAAATGTGCAGGGTGTCATGGACGGAGATTTGGATCCCTTTATCTATGGATATTTACAGCAAAAAGCGTTGAAAAACAGATGAAAAGCAGGTGAAAGTTAAAAGTTAAAAAGTAATAGTTGGAAAGTGAAAAAGGGTGCTGATGACTAACAAATCATCAGCACCCTTTTTATGAGGTGATGTTTTGAACTTAATTATCCATTATCCATTTTCAATTATCAATTAACCAAGGCCTTCGCGTCTTGGTTATCACATCATGATATCCATCAACATTCCCCGTATATCATCCAGGCGCTTCAGAACGGAAATCCGGTCCGCTTCCTGATTGATAAACTCCTTTGTCAGGTGGTCCAGCTCCCGGTCTACATTTTTGACAATGGCATAAACCCGGTGGCGTCCTCTGCGGTCCAGAAAATTCTGCTTGGAGAAATGATGGGAATTTTTGGCGGCAACATCTAAAAATTCCCGAACCAGCCTTTTATAATGCAGCACATCATCAAGGTACAGCCGTTCGGAGATTTTTTCCGCCTGCTCAGCTATTTTTCCATAAAGCCCCTGAAGATGTTCGCGAACTTCATCAGACTTTACATTATTAAGTTTTTCCATAAAATTCGCCTGCTCAGGTTTTAACGCCTGGGAGGCGGGTTTTTGTTTTTGTGCCGGTTCTGGAGACAAAGCTCCTTCAACTCGGTTAACCATTATCATCACTCCGGTAGCAGTTATTTACTTCCCTCTCCCCTGGCGGGAGAGGGTTAGGGAGAGGGGGATATTCATCTACATGCCTTCCCTAGTATTAATATCGGCATTTATGGAAAGATCTTGAAGTTATACTGCAAAATCTGAAAAAAGGCTTGAAGGATTACATTGCAAACTATCGCTAACGGTCAAAACTGAATGAAGCGGCGGAGCAATCCGTCGCTTTCTGCTGTGACTCCTAAAGCATTAAGGCTTTTAAGTCGATAATTATATCAGAAAGCTATGATGCACAGGAAGGAGTACTTAAAAGATGATTTCATCCTTTTATGATAAAATTTCAGTTCCAGTAAAAAGCCTGACATACGAAAAACCTCAAACCCATCAAAATGTAACCGGTGAGCTTTTACAAAAACATGGCAGAGAGGTGCAGGTGCGAATTTCTGACAGCCGGGTAGTTAATGCCATGTTGCGACATGAAATTCCCGAAAAACCCGGCGAAACCGTCAGTATAGACCGCAAAAATATTGAGAAAATGGAAGTGAAAAAGTTCTCAGGACAGCAAACCCTGGAATCGGATCGACAACAGGGAAAGCAGGACGTGGATAAATTGCTGGAACGGCTTCAGATAACACCAGGCAAAGAATCCAGGGAAGCCCTGGAAACGTTACAAAAACATGGTGTGGAAATTAACCGGGGAAACATAATGACTTTTATCACTTCCCGAAACCTCTTAAACCAGGTGGTTGAAGACCTTAATCCTCAAAAGGCTCTGGCATTGATGGAAAAAAATGTGGATCTGGAGCGTACATCATTGCAGGAACTGGCTCAGATGTTAAAGGAAGCTCCGGAAAAGTCTGAGGACTTTTCTTTTTTAAGGTGGATTGGGCTAAAAAAGGAAATGACCACTGAGCAGGCAGAAAAACTGGCTGAAAAGATTTACGGAAGTAAAATGGGAAAGGATATAACTGATACCATTAAAGCCCTGGATCGTATGGACATAAAGCCCACAAAAAAAAATATTGAAGCGGTGCAGCAGGTGCTGAACAAAGCACATGAGCTTCGAAATGTCCGGGAGGAAGCCCTGCTGGAGCCGATGAAAGGAAAAATAGACCCTACGCTGGATAATATATACAAGCTGAACCGGTCCGTGGTATCAGGAAAGGTGGATGCGGAGACTGGAGCAGGAGAGACAAAAACTGCAGCTGCTTCCTACGGCCATTATCAGCAGGACAACGCAGGATCAGCGCCTTTGTCGGAGGCTGACCTGAAGCGGATGGAGGAAAACATTGCACAGCAGCTGAAATCCGAAGGACTGAAGGTTACAGAAGAACGCATGGATACAGCAAAAACCTTTATTAAAAACAATATTCCAGTGACGGCGGAAAATGTTCAGCGAATGGAAGCGCTGAAGGAAGCCGTTAAGATTGTGGCTGACAAACTGGATCCGGAGAAAGTGGCTGCCATGCAAAAAGCCGGTATTAACGCAGAAAAGACCGATGTAACAGAAATAGCCAGATGGTTGCAGGAATATGAAAACCGGGAAACACTTCAGAGTGAAGAAATATCCCGTGAGACAGCTGGTAAAGAAAGTGAACTGTCAGGAAAAGAAAAGGAAGCCATTTTACGAAGTTTGCAACAGCAGATGGAAAAACTGGGTAAACTTGATGAAAAGCAACTCCTGAAACTGGTTCGACAGGGCGGGGATTTGAAACTAAGCCAGTTGGCTCCGATGGCGGAAAAGGTGACCATCACCAATTTAAGCCAGGAAGATCAGCAGGTGCTGAAAATGGCGGAAATTCTCAGCAGGCTCAGTGACTTCAGTCTGGAAGCGGCAGCTCATCATCAGCGGCAGCAGGCGCCTATGACGCTGGAAAGCCTGGCGCAGAGTCAGCAGCTGGTTACGGAAAATCCGGAGAAGGCCCTGCCGCCGGAAAGCCGAACACCGGAAGGTGTGGAAACCGCCCGACAAGCCATGGAGGCTTACCTGGTGCAACGGGGTGCCAGTTCCCATGCATTACAGCAGCATGCTGAGTTTGATGCAGCCCGTGCCCTGAGTATGCAGCAGCTGCCTCTGACGGAAGAACGGATCACCCAGCTTTACGAACTTCGGGGCGCGGTGGAAAATTTGCAGCAAAATATGACGGTGGAAGATGTTCGACGAATGGACCCGCTAGCTCTGAATCAGGTCATTCTAAATCAGGCAGTTTCTCAAGAAACCAGCGGTGAAGCTCCGACAACTTTGGGGCAGGTAATGGAGCGAATGGAAATCATGAATACCCTGCAGCAGATCCAGCCGGAAACCCTGGCCTTTCATGAAAAGCAGAACCTGCCTATGACCGCCGAAGCTCTGGAATTGACCCAGAAATGGATTGCTGGAGAATTAACGGAAGAAACCTATAGGAAAGAAATGAACGAGATTCTGACAACTGTGAATCAGAAAACGGAACAAATGCCTGACAAGCTGCCGGAAGGGATCTCCAAGCCCCGGGAAGTACCGGCAGGGATGGATCTGCTCATAAGCCGGCACCTGCAGGAGATGATGCCGCAGTTGGGTCGTGACAGCGAAGAAATGGTCCTGGCAAAACAGGCAGCCCGGGCTTTGGCAGCTAACGAAATGCCACTGAACCGCGAAAACATTCAGCAGATGATGCAAATAATGAAACAGCAGGAAGCAATACAGACCAGCAGCCAGCAACTGACCAGGGAAGCACCGGAAGAAATCACCCGGCAGACAAGTATGAACCAGTTGATGCAGATGATCCGTCAGATTCCAACACAAGCCGAACCAAAGACAAGCGGAAGTCCCGTAATCAGCAACGACATGCAAAATAATATGCAGAGTACTGAAGCTTTGTCTAAGAATATTTCACCGGAACAAATGGAACGGCTTAACCAGAATATGGCAGTCATGAAAGCCCTGGCATCGGATGAGAGCCGACAGGACAGTATATTGTCGCTAATGGTAAAGAATGCCATGCCGGTAAATTTGGAAGAAGTGAGACAAACAGGCTTATTCCTGCAAAACAGGGATCAAATTGGCCAGCTGCTGGGAGAATTAACAGAAAGACTGTTGCAGTATTCGGATAAGCCGGAGAACCCGGTGAGACAGGCAGCTGTTCAGCTGCAGGAGTTAATGCAACAGGCAGGTGACGCTATCCGGAAAGGACAGCCGCCGGCGCCGGATCTATATCGGCAGATAGGGACCGTACTGCAGGGAGCGGAACAAGAAATGGCTCAAATGAGCTCCGGTGATCGGGAAAGCTTTGGCAGATCTGCAGAACAGCTGATGAACGCTCTGCAGCTGCAAAGTCAGCTGAACCGGGAAGATGCTGTTTACCAGCTTCCTTTTATGATGAATGGTGAAGCTAAAAATCTGCAAATGTTTTTTATGAATGACCAAAAAGGAAAGAAGATCGATCCGGATGATATGTCTGTACTCTTTAACTTTGAAACGTCTAATCTGGGAAATCTGAACATATTTGTTGGCGTCAAGTATAGGAAGATAGTAATGAAGATGGGCGTGGAAAGAGAAGACGACCGGCAATGGATGGAACGATTCACGGAACAGTTGCACGATACCATGGAAGAGCTGGGATATGAGATCAAAGATTTTTCCTTCCGTGTGGAGGAAGAGCAGCATACCCTGACGTTAGCAGAGGAAGTGCAGAAATTCCGGGGACTAAGAAGCGGAATTTTGGATTTGCAAATCTAGAGAGCAATTGATAGTGGATAATTGATAATGGATAACTTAGTTCAAAAGAGTAAGTTCAAAAGAGAAAGTGAAAAGCTATTAACCGCGAAGGACACGAAGGAAAACATTAAGGCAATTGATAGTGGATAATTGATAATGGATAATTAAGTTCAAAAGATTAAACCAGAAATGGACGCGGAGACACTGAAGGCGAATGGTTTGTGGTCTTCTAATTCATAATTCATAATTCTCAATTCATAATTCAAAAAAAGGGGGAATAGCCTTGGATGAAAAAATAAAACGAAAACGAGCCGTAGCCCTGGGCTATGACCTTCAAAAAGATTTTGCTCCAAAAATTATGGCGAAAGGCCAGGGCCTGGTAGCGGAAACTATGGTGAAAAAGGCCCAGGACCATGATGTGGTAGTGTATGAGGATGAAAGGCTGGTGAAGGAATTGCTTCAGTTTGAAATAGGTACGGAGATACCGGAGGAACTGTATGAAATTGTGGCTCAGGTGCTGGTGTTTGTTGAGTCGGTGGATCAGGAAAAAGGGAAATTCAGCGACCTGAAAAAGTAAGAAACAGACAAAACACAAGTTCAAAAGAATAAAGCATGAACCGCAAAGGACGCGAAGGGGCGCGAAGAAAACATTAAAGGCAGGTTACAGGGAATAAGTGAACAGGTTACAGAAAATTTCCCTCACCCTCGAAGGGAGAGACCAGGCTGAGGGGGGAATAGCTGACAGAGGCACTGGGGGGACGTGAGGTCATTTACTCCGTGGTTTTTGGGGAAAATGAGCTCCGTCCCCACTGTGACTCAAAAACCTCTAAAGTATAACCCCTAAACAGACGATAACAATCATGAAAGACAAAACATCAAAGTGAAGCAGAAAAAATCGGCAACAAGCCAGGGAGGGCATTGTGCCGCAGTCAAAACCATGGAGGGTTCGGACAATAAAAAATACGAGAGTGGAGGGAATCACCCATGAGAATTAACCACAATATCCCGGCATTAAATGCCCATCGAATTTTGAACCGAAACAATGTAAAGTCAAGTGGAGTAATGGAAAGATTGTCATCTGGACGACGGATTAACCGAGCAAAAGACGATGCAGCCGGTATGGCCATCAGTGAAAAAATGAAAACCCAGATTCGCGGCCTCAGAAAAGCCAGCCAGAATACGCTGGATGGTATTTCATTAATCCAGACAGCAGAAGGAGCCATGAACGAAGTGCATTCCATGTTGCAGCGGATGCGCGAGCTTGCTGTGCAGTCAGCCAATGGAACCACCACGGACGATGACCGCTTTGCCATTCAGGAAGAAGTTAATCAGCTGACTTCAGAAGTTAACAGAATAGCCAATGGAACCGAATTTAATACACGGCAGTTGCTAAGAGGAAATGAAGCACCGAACAGCAACACGGTTGTTCATCGCTTAAGCACAGGAGCTCCAGCTGTTGTAGAGGGTGTCATTGATACGGATGTTGATTTGAGGTCTGAATTCCTGACAATTACAGTAGATGGAAATGAAAGAACAGTGCGGCTAAATAGCATTGATGAAAATGCTAGCTTGGAATCTCGACTTGATGTTATCAGCAGTGCACTTGGAGACCTGGGAACTGCTGTAAGCTTAACTGGAAATAAGTTTGAAATTAGAACGGAAAGTATTGGAGGTCTGAGTAATATAACTATAGAAGGGTCTTCTGCGGCATTGCAGGCATATGGACTCTACCAGGGAATAATTACTGGAAAAGCTGAAGTAGATGCCGGCAATGCAGAGGGAACAGTTTATTTCGATGGTCTTCCTGAAAGGGGTTCAACGATTACTATCGGAAATACTAAAATAGAATTTTATGATAGCAGTGTTGCGCCTTATACTGGATCAAACAGACCAATAGATATCTTTGATCAGGCGACTGGAGACTATATTAGTGAGCAAGACATTATCGACACGATTACAGATATGGAGTTTCCGGGAATCGAAAGTATAGTTCAGGATACAACAGGGGCTGGCGCTGTTATTTTTCAACAGAGCTCGCCCAGTGTCTTAGAGGTTCCAGGGGAGTACTCATTTTCAATCGATGAGGAATTTGTCAGCGGTGATGTTCTAACGATTGACGGATTTTCAGGAATAACCTTTGGAAGTGGTCAGAACATAGTTGAATCAGGAATTGATGCTCAAGGAAGTGCCATTGCGACCCACATAAACGATAATTTAGGTGCGAGTGGGCAGATAGGGGAAAAATATGAGGCCAGCTATGATTCTGGCACGAACAAATTGACATTTATTGAAAGAACAGGTCAGGCTTCAGCAGAGGTATTGGTTGCAAACGTTAGTGGTGATGGTGTTATAGGAGAAGTAGAAGAGCTGACAGCTGGAGTAGAAACTTCAGCGGGAGTATATCAATTATCAATCACACAACTTTTTGAATCTGGTGATACGATTGTCTTTAATGGAGTGACTTATGAGTTCGGTACGGATTTTAGTGGAGATACCATCAACGTACAGGCTCAAAATCTCGCAGCTGCTATAGCCAGTTATGATGACCAGTTTGAAAGTGGTTCGATAGAGGTTGATGGTGATGGAAACATTACCCTAACAGAAGCAATCGTGACGGGTGACACCATTGATCATCCAACAGTAGATGGAAATTCATTAGTTAACAGGATAAGATTTACAGCAGAGGCTGAAGGCTTTGCAGGACAGGCTGTATATATCGAAGGAACGCCCAAGCAGTTTGTTGCTAACTTGCAAATTGGTCCGAATCAGGGGCAGGGTTTCCGATTGTCAGTTGGAGATATCCGTGCGGATCGATTGATGATCAGCTCTACTTCTCCTGATGGAAATACAGGTGTAACTGGAGCAGCGTTCAGTCAGTATATGGAAGTAACGGATGGGATGTCAGAACAGAAGATCCAGTATGCAGTGGATGTTTCCAATGAAGAAAGAGCAACAGCAGCCATCACCGTGTATAATAATGCCATTGTTCAGGTAGCTCAGATGCGTGGTGAGTTGGGAGCGATTCAGAATCGCCTGGAATATACATCGGCGAATCTTGACAACACTCAGGAAAATATGACAGCGGCATTATCCAGAATTGAAGACGCAGATATGGCGCTGGAAATGAGCGAATTCACGAAGATGAATATTATGCTTCAGGCTGGCACATCCATGCTGGCACAGGCGAATCAGCAGCCGCAGATGGTGCTGCAGTTGTTGCAAGGATAGGGTTAAAAACAGTTGGAGAAGCAGTTGGAAAGGCAGCCTGCACCCTATAGGGTGCTAAAAGTTAAGAGTTAAGAGTTGAAAAGCAGGTAATAGGTTATAGGTGAACAGGTTATAGAAAAGCAGGTTATAAGTTAAAAGTGAATAGGTGATAGAAGAAGGTTGGGAGGCACTTGGGGGGACGTGAGGTGATTTGCCCCAGGATTTTCGGGGCAAATCAGCTCCGTCCCCACTGTGCCGCGATATCATTGAAGCTTCAGTTGGGAAAATAATTCTTAATTCATAATCCATCATTCATAATTGATTTTTATAGGGGGTTGCGTATGACGGAACAGGAAGTATTAGCGGAAAAAGTTGAAAATGCAAGTGCAGCTGAATTGGTAGCGATGATGCTGGAAGGGCTGGAGGGTGAGTTTGACCGGGGCATGAAGGCAGTGGAAGCCAAGGATGAAGAAACTCTTAAGGCGGCTGTTGATAAAGCCAGGGCTATTCTGACGGAATTATTGGCAACTCTTTGGGGAGACTCAGAGGTGGCTATTTCTTCCCGGCAGTTGTATATCTATATCAACAAACTGGTAACGGATGCCGGAAACCGCAGTGTAAAAGAGCCTCTTGAAGAAGCCAAACAGGTGCTGAAGCCGGTACTGGAAGGTTGGCAGCATCTTGCAAACAATCCTTCTCTTGCAGATGCGCCGGCAGCCCAGAAAGGACCATCTGTGGTGGCCGGGATGACTTACGGAAAAGGAACCCTGAATGAAAGCGTGATGGATGGCGATGAGCGTTTGGGGAAAGGCTAGAAGAGCAGGGTATAGGGAATAGGTTATAGGGTACAGGGAAAAGGCACTGGGGGGATGCGAGGTAATTTACTCCGTGATTTTGGGGGGAAATTAGCTCCGTCCCCACCGTGACTGAGCTAAAAGGAGTGGCGGAGAGACTGCTGCTCCTTTTTACGTTACCGCAGGGACTGACCCTGTGGATTAAAAGACCAAAGAGATTGACTCCATGGTTAATGATCGATGGCTGGCATAGATGAGGCACTTGGGGGGGAGGTAATTTACTCCGTGATTTTCGCACCGTGACTCCAGAGTTTCATGGTATACTAAGGGAAGTAGATACATACCGACTTCAAAGACAAAGGGGTTTTTCCATGGATTTAACAAAACAATTATCAGGAGAATTTAATCTTAAAACGGGTCAGGTTTCTCAGATCCTGGCGTTATTGGAGGAAGGGAATACCATTCCCTTTATTGCCCGTTACCGGAAGGAAATGACGGGAGGCCTCAGTGATGAGGTACTAAGGGATTTTTATGAACGACTGACCTACCTGCAGAATCTGGAACAGCGTCGGGAAGAGGTTCACCGGCTGATTACCGGACTGGAGGAAATGACGCCGGAGCTGGAAGAAAAACTGGCAAAGGCTAAAACCCTTCAGGATATCGAGGATATTTACCGGCCTTTCCGGCCTAAAAGGAGAACCAGAGCTACCGTTGCCCGGGAAAAAGGACTGGAACCTTTGGCGGAATGGCTGGTGTCGGAAACTATTCCTGGCATTGCACCCTTGGAGGAAGCGGAGAAGCATCTGAATCCGGAGCAGGAAATAAATACAGCAGAAGAAGCCCTGCAGGGTGCTATGGATATTGTGGCAGAAGATTTATCTGACGATGCGGATCTTAGGAAAAAATTGCGGCGCCTGCTCTGGCAGAATGCTGACTTTGTAACCAAGGCCAAAGATCCGGAGGCGGAAACGGTTTACGAAATGTACTATGATTATTCGGAACCGGCTAAAAAGATTCCGGATCATCGGATTCTGGCCGCCAACCGGGGAGAAAAAGAAGAAATCTTAAAGGTGCAGTTGACAGCACCGGAGCAGGAAATGGTGGTCCAACTGGAAAAAAGCCTCCATCATTCAGAAAAGGATCCAAGAAATGCGACTTTTGAAGCCATTGCCTCCGATACCTGGAAACGACTTTTGCAGCCGTCTCTGGAGCGGGAAATAAGATCTGAACTGACGGAACGGGCAGAAACGGCCGCTATTCAGCTTTTTGGGAAGAACTTAAATGGCCTCCTGATGCAGCCTCCGGTGACAGGCCAGCGGGTGCTGGGGATCGATCCGGCTTACCGGACCGGTTGCAAGCTGGCGGTGGTGGACGAAACCGGAAAACTGCTGGATACAGCCACTATTTTTCCGGTACCGCCACAAAATGAATTTGTTAAATCTGCAGAGGTTATCAGGGAATTTGTAAAAAAACATCATGTAACAGCGGTAGCTATTGGAAATGGCACCGGATCCCGGGAAACAGAGCAGTTTATAGCCTCTCTGATACCGGACTTTCCTCACCAGGTGGCTTATGTGATCGTCAGTGAAGCCGGAGCTTCCGTTTACTCTGCTTCCAAACTGGCAACAAAAGAATTTCCGGAGCTGGATGTGTCTCTCCGGGGAGCGGTTTCCATTGCCAGGAGGCTGCAGGATCCTCTGGCGGAACTGGTGAAAATAGAACCGAAGGCCATAGGTGTGGGCCAGTATCAGCATGACGTGAATCAGAAGCAGCTGGGGGAACGCTTATCCGGCGTTGTGGAGGATTGCGTAAACCGGGTAGGGGTGGATGTGAATACGGCTTCGCCTTCCTTGCTGCAGTATGTAGCGGGCATCAGTAAGGCTGTGGCTGAAAATATGGTGGCTTACCGAAATGAAATTGGCGGCTTTCAGCAGCGAAAACAGCTCCTTAAGGTTCCCAGGCTGGGTCCGGCGGCGTACCAGCAATGTGCCGGTTTTATGCGGATTCGTGACGGGAAAAATCCCTTGGAGCAGACCGGCGTTCATCCTGAGTCTTATGAAGCTGCCGGGAGCCTGCTGGAAAAAACCGGGTTGTCACTGAAAGACCTTACCGGGGAAGGGCACACACTTCTGGAAGAAAAACTTACCGGTCTTAATCTTAAATCTTTGTCTGATGAACTGGAGATTGGTCTTCCGACACTGCAGGACATGGTGAAGGAACTGAAAAAGCCGGGCAGAGACCCCAGGGAAGAACTACCAAAGCCTGTTTTTCGAACGGATGTAATGAAAATGGAGGATTTGGAGCCGGATATGGAATTAACGGGTACGGTTCGAAACGTTATAGACTTCGGAGCCTTTGTAGATATTGGCGTAAAACAAGACGGGCTGGTACACATTTCCCAGCTTCGAAACGGATTTGTAAAGCATCCCCTGGACGTGGTTTCCGTCGGAGACGTGGTACGGGTAAAGGTACTGAATGTTGACGTTAAAAAGCAGCGTATTGGTCTTACCATGAAGGGCGTCTCCCAGGATTAATCCTTGTCAATTTGTTGTGAATACCGTATAATAAAAATGTAATCTTCAGGGCAGGGTGAAATTCCCGACCGGCGGTGACAGTCCGCGAATCGGTTTTAGCCGATGGATCCGGTGCAAATCCGGAACCGACAGTACAGTCTGGATGAGAGAAGGTTCTTGCTTTACGTAGTAAGCCTGCGCCTGAAGAAATTCAGGCGCATTTTTATGCCCGTTCATTCAGCAGATCTTAATGAACTTGAACTTAAGACCTTGATCTTAATTATCCATTATCATTTATCAATTATCCATCATCAATTATCAACTATCAATTATCATTTGGAGGTATTTTATGGATAAAACAATTGAAATTGTGGGTAGCAGCAGCCAAAGAACCAAAAAACGAATGACCACAAAGCATCTGACCCGGATTGCGATTCTGTCAGTGATTGCTTATATACTCATGTTTCTGGAGTTTGGCCTGCCCATATTTCCCGGTTTTTTAATGCTGGATTTTAGTGATCTGCCAGCACTGATCGGTGCTTTTGCCATGGGACCCATGGCGGGGGTGATGATCCAGTTTGTTAAAGCGGCGCTCCACTTTATTACGAAAAGCTGGTCCGGCGGGGTAGGGGAGCTGGCCAACTTCATTATCGGCGTATTTTATGTGGTTCCGGCAGCTCTCATTTACCATTACCGAAAAGACAGAAAGCATGCCATTATTGGTGTGGCTGTTGGAACTGTTATTATGGCTGTGCTGGGAGCGGTAGCCAACTACTTTGTTTTGATTCCCATGTATTCCCAGTTTATGCCTATTGACGCTATTGTTGAAATGGGCAATGTAGCAAACAGCCGAATCGTAGACGTCCGAACTCTGGTAATATATGGCGTTACTCCTTTTAATCTTTTTAAAGGAACGATGATTGCCGTATTGACGCTACTGCTTTACAAAAAAATATCACCATTACTGAAACCATAGAAACATCCCATCATGAAAGGAAGAAAATCTTCTGATGATATGCATTGAAGTAAACAATCAGAAAGAAACAGAAGCGCTTGCCAAAAAACTGGCATCCAGACTGAAGTCAGGCGATATCCTTTGTCTGACCGGGGATCTGGGCGCCGGCAAGACTACCTTTACGAAAGCGCTTGGAGCAGGTCTGGGAGTGAAGGAAGATATATCCAGCCCCACTTTTACACTGGTCCAGGAATATGAAGGGAATTTTCCGGTATATCATTTCGATGTGTACCGCATTAACCACCCTGGGGAATTTAATGATTTGGGAGCGGAGGAGTACTTTTACAGCGAAGGTATATCCATAGTGGAATGGGCTAACCTGGTGGAAGATTATCTGCCGGACAGCCACCTGTGGATTGAGATTAAATGGCTGGATACAGAAAAAAGAAGGATTTGCCTGACGGCAAAGGGCGATTTTGACGATACATTATTAAAGGAGCTGGCGGAAGGATGAAATGCCTGGCATTGGAAAGCAGCTCAATGGTTGCTGGAGCTGCACTTATGGAAGAAAATCGGTTGGTGGGAGAAATCCGTACCCATTACAAAAAAAATCACTCTGAAAGACTCTTACCGATGATGGATCAACTGTTAACCTCCTGCGAATGCAAGCTTAAGGAGGTTGATTTTTTTGCTGCCAACGTGGGGCCCGGATCTTTTACAGGGGTGAGAATTGGCACAGGAACCGTAAAAGGGCTGGCTCATGCCCTTAAAAAACCGGTTGTATCGGTAAACAGTCTGGAGGCATTGGCGATACAAAACCAAAGTTTTAAGGGCTGGTGCAGTCCAATTATTGATGCGCAGAAAAATCTGATTTACACAGCCGCTTACGAGATGCATCATGGTGAAATGATTGTTCGTCAGTCACCGGATGTTTTTCATATACTGGAATGGCTGGAAAAGCTGAAAAAAATTGATAAGCCGGTGCTGTTTTCCGGGGATGCGGCGGAAATGCATCAGCAGCGGATCAAAGAATTTCTGGGAGAGCAGGCTATTTTTGCAGATGTCCTGCATCGGATGCCTTCTGCCTCTGCTGTTGCCATGTGTGGAATACAAAAAGCAAAAAAACAGGAGCTGATTTCTCCGGAAGAAATGATTCCCCTATACCTGCGGACTTCACAGGCAGAAAGAGCCTGGAAACAAAAACAAATGGAAAAGGAAGGAACTCATTCATGAAAAATGAGGAAGCTGTCATCCGGCCAATGAAGGTGGAGGATATTCCCGGGATTATTGATATTGAAGTACAGTGTTTTCCCACCCCCTGGACCCACCATGCTTTTCGGATGGAACTGAGAAATAAGCTGGCAGTGTATCAGGTAGCGGATATAAATAAGAAAATAGCAGCCTATGGTGGTATGTGGCTGATTATGGATGAAGCGCATATCACGAATGTTGCGGTACATCCGAAATTTCAGGGACAGGGACTGGGACGAAAAATTATGGAAGCCCTGATGGAAGAGGCCCGTCAGCGTCATATGCAGCGCATGACCCTGGAGGTCAGGAAAAGCAACGAGACAGCCCTTGGTTTATATAAAAGCATGGATTTTCTTGTATCTGGTATCCGGCCCGGATATTATCATGATAATGGAGAAGATGCCATCATTATGTGGAAAAACTTAATTGGATCAGACTTTTTTATCTAAACTGCGTAAAAGAAGATAAGAGCGAAGTTGAGGTGTATCCCTGTGACACTGCCAGATGATCAGTTGGTAAAAAAAATCATACAGGGTGAAACGGATTTCTTCGAAGAATTGGTGTCACGGTATCGAAAACCGGTTTTTTCCATCTGTTACCGCATGATAAGGCAACGGGAGGAAGCGGAGGATCTGGCACAGGAGGTTTTTATCAAGGCATACAGAAACCTTAGGCAGTTTAATCCGGAGCATAAATTTTCCTCCTGGATTTTAAAGATTGCCACCAACACCACCATCGATGCCTTGCGTAAAAAGAAACTGGACACCATGCCACTGGAAGAAGAGATTGAGACTCACCGGGAAGATGTCAGTGCGGAAAAATCATTTTTGCAGGAAGAAGCCAGGCAGGAAATTGAAACCGCCATTGGCAGGCTTCCGCAGGAATACCGGATGGTGGTTTTGCTATACCATCAACAGGGAAAATCTTACCAGGATATAGCTGACATTCTTGAAA
Source organism: Tindallia sp. MSAO_Bac2 (assembly GCA_003838145.1). GTDB lineage: Bacteria > Bacillota > Clostridia > Peptostreptococcales > Tindalliaceae > Tindallia. The sequence continues at coordinate 71,215 of QYZZ01000033.1, read as the reverse complement.
TACCGCTTTCAATGGTAAAGAACCGCTTGTTCAGAGCGAGAAAAATTCTGAAAGCAGAACTTAAAAACCTGAAGGAGGAAATGCTATGGACAGCCAAAAGCCCCGGAAAAACACCATAAATGAATCATGGGAAGAGCTGGATGAACTGATCCGTCAGCTTCCATTACTGGAGCCTTCAACAGATTTTAATCATAAGGTAATGAGCAGGATTGATGCCGGCCTCTATGGCAACCCTGAAAAGAGTATCCGGAAACACTATGCCGGTCATATGCTGGTGTTTTTCGGTGTACTGGCGATGATTCATTATTTAATGACTGGCATTTTGCAGTGGCTTTTAGGCAGTACGGTTGAACTGCTGGCACGTATTCCCCTGCTGGAATCCATGAACACTCTCTATCATGCGGTAGTATACCGAATGGTATACTACGTTTTCGTTCCTTATCGGCTGCTGGTGGATATATCTGTACGAATGAGTCAGGGTAACCAGTTATGGTATGCTATAAGTATTATTAATTTGCTACTGCTTCTTTTACTGGTACATTTTTCAGTCAGACGGATCATCCGCAGTTCCAGGAGGGGAGAACAATGAAAAATATGAGCAGAGCATTTAAGTTTATAATGATTTTCATATTTTTAATCCTATTGACTGTACCTGCCGGTGCTACCGGAGAGCATATCATCAGAGGTCAGCAGGTTCAGTTTTTCAGTCCTGTCAGAGTAGAAGCCAATGAAACCGTCAACGGTGATGTGGTTTCCTTTTTTGGCAGTGCCCATATCGAAGGGGAAATCAATGGTGATGTGATTGGGATTTTAAGCTCTGTGGATGTTCAGGAGGCTCACGTTCAGGGGGATGTTGTCACAATACTGCAGACTGCGTCCATCCATAATTCGCGCATACAGGGTGATGTGATTTCTGTGCTGGGTGGTGTTTACGGCAGCGGCGACTCCAGAATTGACGGAGACGCAGTAGGCATTATGGGTCAGGGACTCAACCTGGATCAGACCGTGGTGATGGGCAGTCACATCGATGTGCTGGGAGGCATTCCCTTTAACCTTAGTGGCTTTGGACTCCTGGCTGCACTGTTGGCAGTATTCTTTGTTCTGAAGCAGATTCTGGCCTTTGTTTTGGGTGTTATTGCCATCGTTGTTTTTCCGGAACGATTTGAACGCATGGCAAAAGCATCTTTTGAAGACGTTGGAAGAAAAACCCTGATTGGTCTGCTGGTAAACGGAGGCGCCTGGATTCTGCTGATCATACTGGCGGTGTCTGTCGTGGGAGCGCCGCTGATTTCTGTACTGATTCCCACCTATATGCTGTTGGAATTCGGAGCCAATACCACCATAAAAATGGCCTTTGGCCGTAAAATAGCCAGCGGTTTTGGAAGAAACTGGGGCAGCATCGTTGAACTTTTTCTTGGAACCATGCTGTTTATTCTGTTGGAAATAACCGTTGTAGGAAAAGTATTTACCTTTCTGTTTAAGCTGATGGGACTTGGTCAGATCGTGGATTCAAGATTCGGTGATATGACCCTGACTGAATCCGGAGGAGGAAACTATGCAGAGTCTAACTGAAGAAAAATCATTGACATATCCTCCCGGGGGATGGATTACCATGGGGATTGAAACCAGCTGTGATGAAACGGCAGTAAGCCTGATGGAAGATGGCCGAAAGGTTTTATCCAGCATTATTGCCTCGCAAATACCGGAGCACCGAAAATTTGGAGGTGTTGTACCGGAAGTGGCATCGAGGCAGCATTTGGAGTGTATTCATCAGGTAGTGGAAGAAGCATTGCAGCAGGCAGGCAAAGACCTGGAAGATGTTAATCAGATTGCTGTTACCTATGGACCGGGCCTGGTGGGTGCTTTGCTGGTGGGTGTTGCCTATGGAAAAGCCATGGCCTATGCCATGGACGTACCACTGAACGGAGTGCATCATATTGAAGGCCATTTACAGGCTAACTTTATTCAGTATCCGGAGCTGGAGCCGCCACTGCTGGCTTTAATCGTCTCCGGCGGACATACCCATCTGGTGAAGATGGCGGATTATGGTAAATATGAGATTCTTGGAAAAACCCGGGATGATGCGGCGGGAGAGGCCTTTGATAAAATTGCCCGGGCACTGGGACTGGGATATCCGGGAGGCCCCTTGATTGACGAACAGGCACGGATGGGAAATCCGGAAGCCGTCAGTTTCCCGCGGGCTTTTATGGAAGTGGACCATTATGATTTCAGCTTCAGTGGTTTAAAATCTGCAGTGCTGAACTACCTGAACAGCAGCCGGATGAAAGGAGAAAACATCTCTGTACCGGATGTTGCTGCCAGCTTTCAGCAGGCAGTAGTGGAAGTGCTGGTGGAAAAAACCGTGTCCTGCGCCCGGGATCATCAGCTTTCACAGGTGGTTCTATCCGGTGGGGTGGCAGCTAATTCACTGCTGAGAAAACGGTTGGAAGAAGCCTGCCGGAAAGAAGAGATTTCTTTCTTTGTTCCGGAAATGTATTTGTGCACAGACAATGCAGCCATGATTGCCTGTGCAGGATACTACGATTACTGCCTGGGTTACCGCTCCGGCTGGAATCTAAATGCAGCGGCCAGTGTTCCCATAGGTCAGCGGCCTTAAGATTCTTCATTTTCCATCAGTTCTTCCCACTTTTCAAACAGGCTGTCCAGCCTGTTTTTTAATTCCTGGGTTTTCTGATGCAGTTCTTTACTTTTGACCGGATCCAGAAAAACCTCCGGCAGGCACATGTTTTCTTCCGCCTCCTGAATCAGCAATTCCGTTCTTTCCAGCTCCTGCTCCAGCTCTTCGATGGCTTTTCGCTGAGCCTTTTCCTGCAATCGCAGTTCCCGTTCTTTTTTGCGGTCCAGCTTTGACTGGGTTTTTGTGACAGTGGTTGTTGTCTCTGGTTCACTTTCCAGCTCCAACATTTTTTTCTTGGCGATATAATCACTGTAATTACCAAGATAGGTGGTTGTGCCCTCCGGAGACAGTTCCAACACTTTATTGGCAATTCGGTTAATAAAATAACGGTCGTGTGAAATAAAGAAGATGGTACCGTCATACTCCTGCAGGGAGGCTTCCAGGTTTTCTCTGGCGGGGATATCCAAGTGGTTAGTGGGTTCATCCAGCAGAAGCAGATTATGTGGCGACAGCATGATTTTCAGCAGTGACAGGCGGGCCTTTTCACCCCCGCTGAGCAGACTGACGGACTTGAAAACCTCATCTCCGAAAAAGAGGAAGGACCCCAGACAGGTACGCAGGAAGGAATCTTTCTTTTGAGGAAAATTTTCCTGCAGTTCCTCTAAAACCGTTAGCTTTTCATTAAGCTGTGTCAGCTCCTGATGATAATATGCCGGTGCCACCTGATGTCCCATCTGGATGGAGCCTTGTTCTGCATCCAATAGGCCCATGGCTATTTTAAACAGTGTTGTCTTACCAATACCATTGGGACCCACCAGGGCCATCCTGTCTCCCCGTTCCAGGGTAAAACTGATATTTTGAAAAAGCGGCGGCTGATGAGGCCATTGCTTGCTTAGATTCTCTGCAGTCAGCACATGGCGGCCGCTGGTGTTTTGAATCTGAAACTGTAAAGATGAAAGGACCGGCGTTTTACGTCTTTTTTCTCCCGCATCCATTTTAGCCAGTTTTTTTTCCCGGCTGGCTGCCCGTTTGGCCAGTTTTTCAGTCCCGTGCTGTTTGAAGCGCCGGACAAGATCTTCCTGTTGACGAATTTCCTTTTCCTGCCGGACTCGGCTGCGTTCCCGTGCCTCCAGCAGAGCCTCCTTTTTTTTCAAAGCCGTGCTGTAGCTGCCGGCAAAGTCCATTAGCCGTGTTTGATCCAGTTCCAAAGTGCGGTCTGTCACCTGGTCCAGAAAGAAGCGATCGTGTGAAATGATTAACAATGTTGAGGGATAACTCTTTAGAAAGCCTTCCAGCCATTCTACTGAGCTGATGTCCAAGTGGTTGGTGGGTTCGTCTAAAAGGATCAAATCCGGTTTGCTAAGAAGAAGGCGGGCCAGAGCCAGACGGGTTTTTTGGCCACCGCTCAATACGGATGCCTGTCGATGAAAATCTTCGCCGTAAAATCCAAGCCCGTTTAAAACACCGCGAACTTCGCTTCGGAATCCATAGCCGTTCTGGCTTTCAAACTGTTCTGTCAGCAGGCTGTATTCCTGCATCAGTTTCTGGAGTTCTTCTTCCTGGCCAGTCTGGGATCCCAGCTCACTCATAAGGGACTCCATTTTCCGAAGTTTTTCCTCCATTCTGATTAAGGGAGTGAAAATAGACATTAAATGATCGTATACTGTTTCTTCAGGATCAAAATGAAGCAGCTGATCCTGACGGCCCAGCTTAATATTGTTTGGGATTTGAATGGAACCGCTGTCAAAGGGGAGCTGGCCGGCGATGATCTGAAAAAGTGTTGATTTTCCAGCACCATTGGCGCCCACTAATCCGACTTTTTCTTTGTGCCGGACAGAAAAGGAAATTTGCTCCAAGAGTATATCGGTACCAAAACTTTTGCTAAGGTTACTGACAGATAAGACAATCATGTATATGCTCCTTCAGGGACTCGAAATTTGCAAAAAACGCATTTTTTTGTATTTGTTAAATAAAAAACGTTTTTTTATTCGTCATTTTATATTATAATGTACAATGAACATCCTGTCATCCCGAGATAATGAGGTGAAAACATTGAAAAAAGATCAGAAAAACGTATCAATGGCCGTAATTCGAAGACTGCCGAAGTATCACAGGCGTCTGAAAGAACTCATGGAAAAAGATGTAACGAGAATCTCATCTAAGGAGCTCAGTGTCATGATTGGCTTTACGGCTTCCCAGATCCGTCAGGATCTCAACTGTTTTGGTGGATTCGGGCAGCAGGGTTATGGTTATGATGTGGCAGAGCTGTATACGGAAATAAGCCGGATACTGGGTTTGACAGAACATTACAACACGGTGATTGTCGGTGCGGGAAACTTGGGTCAGGCGATTGCCAACTACTCAAACTTCGAGAAAAAAGGATTTCATGTCATGGCATTGTTTGAGAAAAACCCAAGACTGATCGGGCTGAAGATCAGAGATATTCCGGTCCTGGACATTGATGAACTGGAAGATTTCGCCAAGGACAAAGACATAGAAATTGGCGTCATCTGTACCAATTCCGAAAATGCTCAGGACGTGGCGGATCTGCTGGTTAAGCTGCCTGTCAGGGCAATTTGGAACTTTGCGCCGGTGGATATTCAACTGCCGGAACATATTATCCAGGAAAATGTCCACCTGAGTGACAGCCTTTTTGTTATTTCCTACCTGCTTAAGCTTCAGAAAGAAGAAGCTGAAGAATCATAAGCTATACTTTTTCACTCCCGGATACTATCACTGTATTCGGGTTTTTCTTTTGGTTGAAATTGAAGGTCGTTATGTTCTGCCCTATTCAGCATTTGATCTTAATTATCAATTGTCAATCTTCAATTATCAACTTTTATAAAGGCGCGGCCTTTTTTTCGTGGTATAATGATTGGTGGAATGATTTTAATGGGAGCGTTAGAAATGAGAAATTACTATCATCAGATATATGATTATATAGAAAAACTGACCTATATGCTTATTGCAGAGGATAAAAGAGGTGGCTTTTCCTTTGGTGAATCCCTTCAGTTAATGGATCTGCTGTTGTTGAGGCTTATTGACAGCGAAAAGGAAATAAGTATACAAAAGCTGGTTGCTGAAACCGGTTTAAAACGAAATGATATTTCTTCCATGGTGAATCGATTGACAGCAAAAAAAATGCTTCACAAAGAAAACGACGGCACTGACAGAAGGGTGAAGGAACTAAGTCTGACAGAACGGGGAAAGAATATTTTGCTGCAATTCAGAGAAGAGGAGCAGAACAGACTCTTTGAATTGCTGAATGAATTTACATTTAATGAAGAAAAAGCTATTTTAAAGTTTCTCGTCAAAATAGAGATGAAATACCGTGAAGCCGGCAAGCAATAAAAAAACCGTGTACAGAGTAATCTGTACACGGCCGGTCAATCTTATTCAGGCTGAGGTGCGTCTACCGGGCAAACGTTAGCGCAGGCACCACAGTCAATGCAGGCTTCACCATCAATTACATAAATATCGTCACCGGCTGTAATGCAATCAACCGGGCACTCTGGTTCACAAGCTCCGCAATTGATACAGGAATCATGAATTACATAAGCCATAGGTGGTTCCTCCTTATTTAATTATATTTTGTGTCTATAAGCATTATAGCAGTGTTATTTTTCTCAGAGCAAGTCGAAAGGCCATATTTTCACGCAAAAGCAACGTTATATAATGAGAATCATTTTTAATGGAGGTTTGATATGAAGGTTATTTTTTTAATTGGAACCAGTGGTACCGGGAAAAGTTATCAGGCTATGAATCTGGCCAGTCAGCGTGGTATCCGATACCTTATCGATGATGGTCTTTTAATAAAGGAGAATAGAATTCTTGGCGGAAAGTCGGCTAAAAGAGAAGCTTCCAGGTTAGGAGCTGTTCGGCGGGCACTATTTATGTACTCCACACACCGGAAAGAAGTGATGGAAATTCTGGAAAAAGAAAAACCGGAGGCTCTTATGGTGCTGGGTACTTCCAGAAAGATGGTGGACACCATCAGTGAAAACCTGGCTTTGGGGGAACCGGCTGAGGTTCTGTGGATTCAGGATCTGGTAAGTGGCGATGACCTGAAGCTGGCACAAAGAATAAGAAGGCAGGAAGGGAAGCATGTTATCCCTGTTCCTGCCCTGCAGTTGAAGAAAGATTTTTCAGGATATTTTCTGAACCCGCTTAAAGCCCTCCGAAGTCTTGGGAAAGATAAAGGCTTTGCGGAACACGATAAATCTGTTGTCAGGCCCACCTTCAGCTATAAAGGTCATTACACCATATCTGATGGTGTTATCAGAAGTCTGGTGCATTATAGTTTTCAAAAATACCCGGAGGCTACCCCGGTTGGCAGAACCTTTGTTCAAAATACGACCGCCGGGTTGCAGATTCAACTGGAGGTCCGGATACAGTATGGCGTATCTATCCCCAAAACACTTCAAAAGCTGCAGAAAAACATCGTAGATGAAGTGGAGAAAATGACCTCTCTCCATGTGGAAGAAGTACAGATACAGGTTCGTAAATTCCGCTAAGTTTATGGCCCTGACTGCACTTTTTTTCGAGGGGTAAACTGCTGGCAGGGTTCACCTGTTGATTCAAAAACAAGCTGAGACGGCATTTTAGCAGTTTTAAAGCCAAAAAAGGTGCAGGCTCTGGGGTGCTTTGGGTTCCAGGTGATTTTAAAATATCGACAGTTCAGGCAATTGATTCGTTTCATGGCTTACCCCCGAATGATCAATGTTATTTAACCCAGGGCATTACGCTTAATGAATCGGCCCCAGCCTTTTTCGCCCAGGAATGTTTCGTTGTCATAAACCAGCTTACCGCGTGAAAAGGTTTTAACCGGGTACCCGGAGAATTCCACACCATCCCAGATTGTGTGATCCACATTGGAATGCATATTTTCCTGTCGGACAACAAAGGTTTTTTCCGGGTCGTATATAACCAGATCCGCATCGCTGCCGATGGCTATGGTTCCCTTTTGCGGTGAACACCCAAAGAGCTGGGCCGGGTTACTGGAGCAGACCTCAACCACTTTGTTGAAGGACAGGCGGCCTTTGTTGGCTTCACTTAACATGTAAGGATACATATTTTCAATACCCATGACACCATTGGGGATTTTGGTATAATTCTCCAGGCCTGCTTCTTTTTCATGAGACTGGAAAGGACAGTGATCTGTGGATACAATGGATACGTCTCCCCGCTTAATTCCGTCCCATAAAGCGTCCTGACTTTCCGGAGCCTTAATGGGTGGTGAGCATACATAGTTCTGAGCACCTTCGTATTTATAGACTTCGTTGGTGAAATACAGGTAATGAGGGCAGGTTTCTGCCAGAATATCATAGCCTTCGTTACGGGCTCTTGATATTTCGTCAAGACCTTCCTTGCAGGCCAGGTGGGTAACGTAGAGTGGAGTGTTGAAGGATGTGGCCCAATATACCGCCCGTTTAACAGCTTCCGTTTCCACGTATTCCTGCCGGCTTTGGTAATGATACCAGGGATGGCCTTTGCCTTCTGCAAGAAATGCCTCGGTATGCATATTAATAATATACGGATTTTCGGCATGAACCGCCATGCGCGCTCCCAGCTCCTTGGCACGGATCATGGCTTTTACCAGGGTTCCGTCATCGGTCATCATGTTTTCCTTGCTGTAAATCATGAAAACCTTAAACTGATTGATGCCGAAATCCACGGCTTCTTCAAATTCTTTCAGAATTTCAGGTGTGACGTCTGTCAGCGTTGCATGGAAGGAATAATCAATGCAGGCTTCCTTTTCACAAAGATCCTTCCTTTTGCGAACGGTGTCCATGATTTTTTCGCCGGGCCGCTGGATCACATAGTCAAATATAGTGGTGGTGCCACCGCAGGCAGCTGCCCGGGTACCGGACTCATAGTCGTCAGCGGACTGAATGTTGTTCAGCGGCATACCCAGATGGGTGTTGGCATCAATAGCACCCGGCAAAACCAGGTGGTTGGTGGCATCGACAACCCTGGCATCCGGATGGTTCAGTTCTTTGCCAATAAGAACCACTTTGCCATCCTTAACACCCACATCAGCTTCATAAGTGTCTTTGGCAGTTACAATTGTTCCGTTCCTGATGATCAGATCCATCAAAAGAACCTCCTTAAATAATAATGTTAGATTGGAATTGTTGCTTCGTCAAAAATCTTTTAATACATTATATCATAAGGGCGCAAATGGACTATTTGGACTGTTATAGTAGCTGAAAAAGAAATAAAGTTGTCAGTTGCGGCAAATTCTCATATAATAAAAATGCAGGCTTAAAAAAGGAGGGAAAATCACTTGAAGCCAAACAAAATAACAGCAATAATTGCAGTAGTACTGTTTGCCAGTATGCTGGTAAATGGATTTTTATATCGTGAAATACAACAGCATGATCAGCACCTGAATACGGTGCGTCAAATGGTGTCTGAGGGTATTGAACGAAATACCAGGCACAGTATCAGACAAATGAACCTGTTGCTGGAAACTGAATCCCAGGAAGCTTTGATGCGCCTTCAGTGGTCCCTGGAGGAACTGGCATCCGTATTTCAGCAGTGGGTAATGCTTAACGAAACCGAAGAGCAGCCCAATAAAAGACTGCAGGATGGGTTAACGGGAATGGAAACCCTTCGGAACGTTATTGTAAACCATCTGGGGCGGCAGTATGAAAATCAGGAAAAGCAATTAAGCGAATACGACCGGGAAATGCTTCTGAAAATGCATGACCAGATGGAGCGGTTTCTTCTGATTTATCATAACATTGAGGGCCGTTTGGATGAACTAATCGACCCTGAGAATTCAGATGGAGGTTTAGGGCAGGTTTCGGATCAAATTCAGGAGATTGCCCTGTTATACCGCCACAGTTCAATACCCAACGAACACCCGGAATACTTGAGTATTGATGAGAGTGAAGCCATTGCCTGGGAAAAAATGGGATTTTTGGATCCGAAGCAAATAGAGCCGGAAATGGAAAGGGTCAGAATTCGTAATGGGATCCATACTTATTCTATGCGAGTTGTACTGCAGGATGAATCTGAAAGTCGAATTGAAGTGGATGCTCAGAATGGCAGAATTCGGGAATATCAGGCGCTGAGCTCTAATCCGGGGGAAGTGCAACTGACCATGGAGGAGGCCCTGAAAAAGGCGCTCCGCCATATTGATGAAAATAACAATATGAAAAAGGAAGTCTTTTTTCAACCGATTAACGGAGCAACGGAAGAGCCGTTTTATGCCTTTTTATTTGCGCCAATGAATTCGGAAATAGAAATTGTCAGTGATGCATACCGGGTACAAATATCCGCTGTCGACGGCAGGCTGCTGCAGCTGCAAAATGGTTACTGCAGTACGGAAGTTCCGGACTCGCCGGTTGTTTACTCCCGCCAGGACATAATGCGTCAATGGAGGGACGAACTGGGAAGCATGACGTATAATGGCCTTAGTGTGGTAAGATCCTTTGATACCCACTATGAACCAAAACTGGTCCATAGCTTTCGTATTATGAAAAGTGGGCAGCAGACAATGGTATATTTTGATGTCACGACGGGTAACCTGATTCACGAAGCATTTCATATTTATGAACCAATACTTTAAAGACAGATGGAAGGCAACAACCCCCTCTCCCCTGGCGGGAGAGGGTCAGGGTGAGGGGGAAAAAAGCTGTCCTCACCGTTACGAAAAGACATTGCTGAAAGGGGACAGACATAGATGCTGGGGACGATTATAAACAGTATAGCCATTATTATTGGAGGCACCATGGGGCTACTGCTGAGGAAAGGGATATCTGACCGGTTTAAACAGACTGTGATGCAGGGATTGGGCCTGGCTGTTTTTGTTATAGGCCTTTCAGGCGCACTGAAAACGGAAAATGTGCTGCTGATGATTTTTTCCATTGTTCTGGGAGGGATTATTGGTGAAGCTCTGGAAATAGAAGAAAAACTGGCATCTCTCGGAAAATGGCTTGAAGGTAGAATGGGACAGGGTGAAGGATTGGTAGCCAAGGGATTTGTTACCACCAGTCTTATTTACTGCGTTGGTGCTATGGCTATTGTTGGGGCTTTGGAAAGTGGCCTGACAGGGAATCATCAGACACTATACGCAAAATCTTTACTGGATGGGGTTTCTTCTGTCATTTTTGCCTCCACTCTGGGTGTTGGAGTGCTGCTATCTGCCTTTACAGTTTTTGTATATCAGGGCCTGATTGCTATGGCGGCGGGAAGTCTGGCAATGCTGTTGACGGAGGCGGTGGTTCTGGAAATGTCCGCTATTGGAGGTCTATTGATTGTGGGGATTTCTATGAACATCCTTGAAATTAAGAAGGTACCGGTGGGTAATCTGTTGCCTGCAGTATTTTTACCGGCTTTTTATCCCGTTGTTGAACCCTTAGTACAGCAAGTGGCCCGAGTGCTTCAAGCTTTTATGTAATATATCCGGAACCTCTTATCTGACGGAATCAGTACAGAATAAGAGGTTTTTTTATGTCTAAAATTCTTGCTACACGTCTGAATAACGAAAAAAGATGAAAATAGGAGTAATTAGAAGTAAAACAAAGAAAACAAAACACAATTTTAATAAACAACCACAATAACGACCTATTTCCTCATAAATAACCTTGCATCATCATTCGCTTTTCTATATGATATTAGTGTGTTAGCACTCGACTAAGGTGAGTGCTAACAAAATGAAAAGCTAATAATATTATTAAGATAGGAAAAGGAGGAAGTATAAGGTATGGAAATCAAACCATTGGGTGACCGAGTAGTAATCAAAAAGTTGGAAGCAGAAGAAAAAACAAAGAGTGGGATTGTTTTGCCGGGAACTGCTAAGGAACAACCGCAAATGGCAGAAGTGCTGGCGGTGGGACCAGGCGGCATGGTAGACGGTAAAGAAGTTAAAATGGAGCTGAAAAAAGGCGACAAAGTAATCTTTTCCAAATATTCCGGTACTGAAGTTAAGCTGGATGGAGAAGAAGTAACCATTCTTCGTCAAAGTGAAGTACTGGCAATTGTAGAGTAATTATAGAAAACTAAAATACGGAAAACAATCATCAAGGAGGGTATTATAGAATGGCAAAAGACATTAAATTCAGTGAAAATGCACGAAGAGCCCTGGAAAGCGGCGTTAACCAGTTGGCCAACACTATTAAAATCACATTGGGTCCTAAAGGAAGAAACGTTGTTATTGATAAAAAATTCGGTTCTCCGTTAATCACCAACGACGGTGTAACCATTGCCAGAGAAATCGAACTGGAAGACCCTTTTGAAAACATGGGTGCCCAGCTGGTAAAAGAAGTAGCAACCAAAACAAATGACGTTGCCGGTGACGGAACGACCACCGCTACACTGCTGGCTCAGGCAATTGTTCGGGAAGGTCTTAAAAACGTTGCAGCTGGTGCGAATCCTATGATCCTGAAAAAAGGTATTTATAAAGCGGTTGAAAAAGCTGTTGAAGAGCTTCAAAACATTTCTCTGCCGGTAGAAAGCAAGGAAGCTATTGCTCAGGTTGGTGCTATCTCAGCTGCAGATGAAGAAATTGGTTCCTTAATTGCTGATGCCATGGATAAAGTTGGAAAAGACGGTGTTATCACTGTAGAAGAATCCAAGTCCATGGGAACGACGCTGGATATGGTAGAGGGTATGCAGTTTGACCGTGGATATCTTTCTCCATACATGGTGACTGATTCTGAAAAAATGGAAGCTGTATATAGTGATCCATATATTCTGATCACAGACAAAAAAATCTCCAATGTTCAGGAAATCCTGCCACTGCTGGAAAAAATTGTTCAGCAGGGACGAAAGCTTGTTATTATTGCAGAGGACATTGAAGGTGAAGCGCTGGCAACACTGGTTGTAAACAAGCTGAGAGGAACCTTTGAGTGCGTGGCTGTAAAAGCACCGGGCTTTGGCGACAGAAGAAAAGCCATGCTGGAAGATATTGCAGCCCTTACAGGTGGACAGGTTATTTCTGAAGAACTTGGATTTGAGCTGAAAAACGCTGACATTGATATGCTTGGTTCGGCTAGAACAGTTAAGGTAGACAAAGAAAACACTACTGTCGTTGAAGGTAATGGCGATCAGGCTAAGATTCAGGAGCGAATTTCTCAGATTAAAACACAAATCGAAGATACAACTTCTGACTTCGACAAAGAAAAACTCCAGGAAAGACTGGCGAAATTATCAGGTGGAGTTGCGGTTATCCAGGTTGGTGCAGCGACTGAAACAGAGCTTAAAGAAAGAAAGCTTCGTATTGAAGATGCATTGAACGCTACCCGTGCAGCTGTTGAAGAAGGAATTGTTGCCGGTGGTGGAACGGCTCTGGTTAATGTAGTGCCTGTGCTGGCTGAAATGGTTAGCACCTTGCAGGGAGATGAAAAAACCGGTGCTGCGATTGTTAAAAGAGCACTGGAAGAGCCTCTTCGTCAGATTGCTGAAAATGCAGGTCTTGAAGGATCTGTCATTGTCGAGCGAGTGATGAACTCCGATAAAAATCACGGTTTTGACGCTTTAAATGAGCAATATGTAGACATGATTAAGGCTGGTATTGTAGATCCGAAGAAAGTTACCAGAAGTGCATTGCAAAACGCAGGATCCATCTCTGCAATGATTCTGACCACCGAAAGTGCCGTTGTGGACATTAAAGAAGAAGAACCTGCTGCCGGCGGCGGTATGGGCGGCGGCATGGGTGGCGGCATGCCCATGATGTAAAAATCAGTAAATGTGATACAGGCAGGCAGCCATACAAGTGGCTGCCTGTTATTTTTTTGAAAAAAATTTCAAAATAAACTTGCATAATATTCACACTTTTGCTATAATATGGTTACAGGAAGAGAAACTCCTTCCTTGAATCCTCTGTAAGACGCAAAGATTATGCAGGGAACTGAGTTTGGAAGTGTGAATGAAAAGTTTGGAAGAGAAGGATTTCCAAAAAGTAAGACCGCTTCAAAAGCAGAAAGGCAGTACCAGTAGTACAGCAACACCTGAAATATAGCTTTAAAAGAAGTAAAGAAGTAAAGAAGTAAAGAAGTAAAGAAGTAAAGAAGTAAAGAAGTAAAGAAGTAAAGAAGTAAAGAAGTAAAGAAGTAAAGAAGTAAAGAAGTAAAGAAGTAAAGAAGTAAAAATGGTTTGTTTCTCACATCGAAGGAACAGTTGTCGTTGATGTTACGACAATTAGACCAGCGAAAGAAGGAATGCAATGCAAGTAAGTACCGAAGGAGTGAAAGAACTGCATAGTCTGTCTGAAGTAAGAGGATTCTATTTTGTATAACCGGACCTTTCTTAAGCGGTAATTGAGAGGTCCGGTTATTATTTTGCTTAAATATCGGTGTGGACGTAAAGAATGAAATACAGTATAATTGGTATATTATGAACAAATTTTACAATCCATAAAATTCAGCAGGCCCGAGGTGAGATAATTGATTTACAGACCTTATGGAAAAACTGGAAAGCATGTTTCTGTCATCGGTATGGGAGGAATGCGTTTCGGCGAGGACGACGATTATGGCGCTGAAGTGGTGAGGTATGCCAGCAGCAATGGCATCAACTATTTTGATACGGCTCCTTTCTATAATGACGATAGAAGCGAAGATATTTTTGGTAAGGCCTTTCAGAAAATGCCGGCACCCTTTTATGTTTCCACAAAAAGCAGTATTAACAGTGATGAAACAGCCGCTGATGTGCGGCATCGAATTGAAACCTCTCTTAAGCGAATGAATCTGGAGAAAATAAACTTTTATCATATGTGGTGCATTATGGACTTGGACCAATATCAGCGCATAATGGTTCCCGGAGGACCCTACGAAGGAGCGCTGAAGGCAAAGGAAGAAGGACTCATCGAACATCTTTGCTTTTCGACCCATTGCAAAGGGGAAGACATTGAAGCCATTATAAAGGACGATGTTTTTGAAGGTGTTTTGCTGGGTTATAATGTAATTAACCATCCCTTTAGGCAGCAGGGAGTGGACGCAGCCCGCAGACACCAGATCGGTGTTGTAACGATGAACCCTCTGGGCGGTGGCCTGATCCCCAGGCATCAGGATTACTTTGACTTTATCCGTGAGCACTGGGATGAAACCGTTCCCCAGGCAGCCCTTCGCTTTAATGCTGCACAGGAAGGAATAACCGTAGCCCTGGCAGGGATGGGCAGTCTGGAGGAAGTGGATGAAAACATTAAGGTGATTGACCGGCCCCTCCAGGTATCGGATGCAAAAGTTGAAGAAATCAGGGGGAAAGTAACCTCATTTATGGATCAACTTTGTACCAACTGTCAATATTGCCGTAAATGCCCCTTAAAAATAAAGATGAATTATTATATGGAAGCCTACAACCTTTATCTTTTAATGGGTGAAGAAGAAATGTTTCAGCAGTTGCAGTGGTACCGGGACAAAAAGGACTTGAAAGAAAAAGACTTGCTGCCCGGTGACTGTACGGCCTGTGGTATCTGTGAGTCACTATGCACACAAAAACTGCCCATTATTGACCGCCTGCAGGAAATGAACAGCATGATGGCGAATCGAAGGTGGTGGTCTGAATGAAAAGAAAAGCGAGCAAAATAGAGATCAGGGGAAATCAATTGATTTGCCCTGTTTGTGAAAGAGAAGAATTCTGGGAAAGGGAAACACTAATGAACACAGCTGGTGCAACTTTTCTTGGCTTTGACTGGGCCAATAAACCGGCTCAAAATTACGTGTGTGATTACTGTGGCTATGTCTACTGGTTTATAAAATAACGGAACAACAAAACCGAAGAATGGAGGGTGAGGCATGGAATTTAATCTGGAACAAGGTTTGATTGGAAGAGCGGCGGTGACTGTGGCTGAGGATAAAACAGCTGTAGCTTACGGCAGTGGTGGAATTGAGGTATTCGCCACACCAGCTATGATTGGTCTGATGGAAAATGCTGCTTTGACGGCTGTTGATGCTCACTTGCCTGCAGGGTGGAGTACTGTTGGAACCCGGCTGGATGTGCGGCATATGGCGGCAACCCCAAAGGGCATGCGTGTTTATGCGGAGGCCAGGCTGGTTGAAACAAAAGGGAAGCGCCTTGTTTTTGAAGTGGCAGCCTATGATGATGAAGAACGAATCGGTGAAGGAATTCATGAACGATTTATTGTCAACAAAGAATCGTTTATGAAGAAAACTGAAGAAAAAAAAGAGAGACAAACCTAATCCCCAAATTCAGTCCGTCGCATTTTTCTGCCGGTAATGATCCGACAGAAATTTTGCGGCGTCTGAGGTTGGGGCTTTGTCATAATTCTAAAAGGAGGACTTTGTGGAATGGAAAAAATTATGAAAGAAGGATTAACCTTTGATGATGTACTGTTAATCCCCGGAAAATCTGAAGTGCTGCCCGGACAGGTAGCGCTTAAAACTCGGCTGACACCGTCTATTAATCTTAATATACCGCTGTTGAGTGCGGGTATGGATACGGTTACGGAAGGTAAAATGGCAATATCAATGGCAAGAGAAGGCGGCGTGGGTATCATTCACAAAAACATGACCATTGAGGAACAGGCGCTGGAAGTGGACAAAGTAAAAAGAAGTGAGCACGGCGTTATTGTCGACCCGTTTTTCCTTTCTCCGGATCATATTGTGGCTGATGCTCTGGAGCTGATGGAGCGTTATCATATTTCCGGAGTACCAATTACCGTTAAAGGGAAACTGGTGGGAATTATTACAAATCGTGACATCCGGTTTGTACAGAATTATAGCCTTCCAATATCTCAGGTTATGACCTCGGAAAATCTTATAACGGCCAAAGAAGGCGTAACCATGGATGAAGCCCAAAACATCCTCATGGTTCATAAAATAGAAAAACTCCCTATTGTAGATGCGGAGGATAACCTGAAAGGGCTTATCACTATAAAAGATATTGAAAAGTCCATTAAATATCCTAATTCTGCCAAAGATGAAGGCGGCCGTCTGCTGGCAGGCGCAGCAGTTGGTGTTACAGATGACGTAATGGAGCGGATAAAAGCACTAATGAGCTCAAAAGTCGACGTGGTGGTTGTAGATACGGCACATGGGCACTCAAAAGGAGTTCTGGAATCCGTGAGCAAAATCAAAGATGCATATCCGGAACTGCAAATTATTGCCGGTAATGTTGCGACGGCTGAAGCCACCCGGGATCTGATAGAAGCTGGGGCTGACGCAGTTAAGGTAGGAATTGGGCCGGGTTCTATATGTACCACCAGAGTTGTTACGGGAGTCGGTGTGCCGCAGATATCAGCTATAGCCGACTGTGCTGAGGCGGCAGATGCCTTTGGTATTCCGGTTATTGCAGATGGTGGCATCAAGTACTCCGGAGATATTGTTAAGGCTCTGGCTGCTGGTGCCAGCACAGTTATGATCGGGTCTCTGTTTGCAGGCACGGAAGAAAGTCCCGGTGAAACAGTGATTTATAAGGGCAGGAACTTTAAAACCTACCGTGGAATGGGTTCTATGGGCGCTATGAAAAAAGGAAGTAAAGACCGCTATTTCCAGGAAGATGATAAGAAACTGGTTCCGGAAGGTGTGGAAGGGATGGTTCCTTACAGAGGATATCTTAAAGATACAGTATACCAGATGATGGGAGGTCTGCGTTCCGGAATGGGATATTGTGGAACGCCGGATATCGAATCTCTGAGAAAAGATGCGCGGTTCACCAAGATAACTGGTGCATCACTGGTTGAAGGCCATCCGCATGATATTTTTATTACTCAGGAAGCACCAAATTACAGCGTTAAAGAAACCAGCTAATGGGAATGAAAGGGAGTCGGAAAATGGAGCTAGCGAAAGAAAATATTCTCATACTTGATTTTGGCGGCCAGTATAATCAGCTGATTGCCCGCCGGGTAAGAGAATGCCAGGTATATTGTGAAGTGGTGCCATATCGCATCAGTGTGGAAGAAGTCAGGAAAAAACAACCAACGGGCATCATTCTGACGGGTGGACCGGCCAGTGTTTATCAGGAGAATGCGCCGAAATGTGACCCGGGTCTTTTCGATCTGGACATTCCGATACTGGGAATTTGCTATGGAGGTCAGCTGATGGCAGCACATTTTGGCGGTGCTGTGGCCAGAGCGGATAAACGTGAGTATGGGAAGACAAAATTGTCACTGGAAAATGATTCGATTCTGTTTTCTAACATTGGCAGTGAACTGGTATGCTGGATGAGTCATACGGATTCGATTCAACAGGAACCGGAAGGTTTTCGTGTAACGGCTTCCACAAAAGACTGTCCGGTGGCAGCTATGGAAAACACAGCGAAAAAATGTTATGCGCTTCAGTTTCATCCGGAAGTGGAACACACGGAGCTGGGCACGGAAATCCTTCGTAACTTCCTCTATGAGGGTTGCGGCTGTGAAGGTCAATGGACCACCGGTAATTTTATTGAAGAAACCATTGAAGAAATCCGACGGCAGGTCGGGGACAAGAAAGTACTATGTGCTCTTTCCGGCGGAGTGGATTCTTCTGTTGCGGCGGTATTGGTTCATCAGGCTGTGGGTGATCAGCTGACCTGCGTTTTCGTGGATCATGGACTCCTGCGAAAGGATGAACCGGAGCAGGTTGAAAATCTTTTCCGAAAGCAGTTTAAGATGAACTTCATTCGAGTAAACGGTCAGGAACGTTTTCTGAAAGGGTTGTCAGGTGTTACGGATCCGGAAATGAAACGTAAATTTATTGGAGAATCCTTTATCCGCCTTTTTGAAGAAGAGGCTGGAAAATTGGGACAAATGGATTTTCTGGTGCAGGGGACGTTGTATCCGGATATTATTGAAAGCGGAACGGAAACAGCTTCTGTTATAAAAAGCCATCACAATGTGGGTGGCTTGCCGGAAGATATGACATTCCAACTGATTGAACCTTTTAAATATCTGTTTAAAGACGAAGTGAGAGCTGTTGGAACAGCCCTGGGTCTGCCGGACGAAATAGTATGGCGACAGCCATTCCCCGGACCGGGTTTAGCTGTTCGTGTGCTGGGAGAGATCACTGCAGAGAAACTGGAAATTGTCCGTGAAGCCGATGCCATTGTCAGAGAAGAAATCAAAAAAGCCGGAATGGACCGCAGTATCTGGCAATATTTCGCTGTTCTTCCTGATGTACAGACTGTTGGCGTTATGGGTGATGAGCGTACTTATGCCCATACTGTAGCCGTCCGGGCCATCACCAGTTCCGATGCCATGACAGCTGACTGGGCAAGGATACCTCATGATGTGCTGGAAATAATCTCAAACCGCATTGTTAATGAGGTGGATCATGTTAACCGAATTGTATACGATATAACCTCGAAGCCGCCGGCAACAGTGGAGTGGGAGTAGAAATGAATTTATATCGGTCAATTTGAATGAAAATTACTTGATTTCTTTCATTATAACGTATACAATGGAATCAACTAACGATAGGTAGAAAGAGGTGTAAAACGTGAGAGAACACGAATCAGCAGAGAGAATTAAGAGAATCTCTATGAGACTCTTCAATGAAAAAGGATATGAAGCTACGACTATCCGCGACATCTGTAACGAAATTGGTATCACCGCACCATCCTTTTATTACTATTTCGATTCCAAAGAACTCCTGTACATGCAAATGATCAAAGAGTCGGAAGCGCTTCACCAGCAAGTTATTGATGAAGCTATAGAAAGCTGCCCCAGCCAGATTGCTGAAGAACGTCTGCAATATATTTATAAAGCATTGCTGGATTATTATCGAAATCAGAAGGAAGAATACACTTTTTTACTGAGAAATGTCCTTTTTCCGGTGGCCTCTATGAGGGAGAGAATTCAGGAAATGCACATGACGTGGCGCAAGCAGTATGCAGAAAAAATAAGTGAATTTGTTGCAGGAAGCCAGAAAAAGAAAATGCCAAAATCTGATATAAAAGATATTTTGGAAGCATTTCACCGATTTGTGACAGGATATGTTTTGCAGCTAATCAGCGGACAACTGGAGCTTTCGGAAAAGCATGCGGAAGCATCCTGGGAATTTTTCTGGAACGGAATTAAATAGAAACACCTTAGAAAAAAGTGAGTCTCTGGGCGGGACTCGCTTTTTCTGTGTTGAATTTTGTAAAAAAGGAAAGGAAATTTGGCTTCAATGTCGTATACTATATATAAGAGCAATAGCTCAACCGGACTTGAGTTTCCGAGACAGAAAAAAGGGTGACGAATGATGACTTTAGCGCTTGAATCCCAGGAAAAAATTACCCGACTCTTTGAAAGTCTTAAGATAATGACCGGATTAACGGCAGCCTTAATGGATCAAAGTGGCCAGCTTCTTGCTTCTTCGGACCCCCAGCCTGTTTGCCGGGAATTTCATCGAGTCAATGAAGATACATACCGGCAATGTGTTGAGAGTGAAAAGACCCACTGTAGAATGAAGCATCAGGATCAGGAAGAATACGTTCTGTATACCTGTCCTTTGGGGATTGGGAATGCAGTGATGAATATAACTCAAAACGGGCAGAAAATTGGCTGTGTTTTTGGTGGCCAGTTCTTTCTGGAGCCGCCGGATCTGGATTTTTTTGCGAAACAGGCAGAGTTGTACGGTTTTGATAAAAAAATATACCTTGAAAAAATCAAAAAAGTGCCGGTCATCAGCAAGGAAAAACTTTTATTACATCTGCGAATGGTTCACCGGCTGGCTGCCTTTGCCATCTCTGTGGAATTAACTAAAGATCTTCAGGCTGAAGAAGAACAAGAACTGATAAAGTCCAATGAGGAACTGGAAAAAACTTTTCAGTTGCTACAGGATTCTGAGCAACAACTGAGGAATCAATATGAAGAACTGCTGGTCAAAGAGAGGATGTTGCGCGAGACAGAGGAGCGATATGCTTTCGCTGTGGAAGGCAGCCGGGATGGTGTCTGGGACTGGCATATTCCTACGGGCAAAAATTACGTCTCTCACCGTTGGTCGGAAATGTTGGGTTATGAGCCTTCCCAGGCTAAAAACACTTTCAGCTTCTTTAAGTCACTCATTCATCCGGAGGACATAAGCCTGGTGGACAAAACACTGGATGGGTTTATGAATGGAGAGTACGAACAATGGGAATATGAATTTCGGATGAAAGCTGCGAATGGAAGCTACCGTTGGATTCGAAGTCGTGGAAAAGTATTTGAATGGGATGCTGACGGAAAGCCTCAGAGAGTTGTGGGAACTCAGACAGATGTGACGGAAAACAGGCAATTGGAACAAAAGCTGGAAGAAAGCCAGCGTCGAATAGAAGTGGCACTGGATGCCAGTGGTGACGGATGGTGGGACACCAACTATGAGACTGGTAAGGCGGTTATATCGGACAATACAAAGGAAATATGGGGAATAGAAAGCAACAATGTATCGCCAGATACCTGGAAGCAGCTAATTCATCCAGAAGACCGGGATAGAATTGTTGAGGAAGAAAAAGAAAAATTCAGTAAAAAACAGAGCTTCAATCATCAATATCGGATTCTGAGACCGGACGGAACCATCCGATGGGTACTGGATAGAGGAAGAGCTGTCGATTATGACGATGACGGGAACATTCTTCGTGTCAGTGGGATGCTGACAGATATAACGGAAAAAATTAAAAAAAGTTCAGAATTTGAAAGGCAGCAAAAAGAACTGGAAGCCCTGTTTGATTATTCGCCGGATGCGTTGGTATATTCTTCCTTTCAGAATGGAAAAAATATAATTAGAATGATTAACCGTCGTTTTGAAGAAATTTTTGGTTATTCGGAAGAAGAAGCATATGGAAAGGACCTCGATCAGCTGGTTGTGCCGGAAAAGAACATGACTGAAGGACGCCAGATATCGGCTGCTCCCTATCATAATCAGCACTTCGAAGGCCGTGGTCTTCGAAAGAAAAAGAATGGGGAAACAGTGCCGGTTATTATCCGGGTAGGACCTGCCGTGGTGGATAAAAAGGTAGTTGGTGCCCAGGGTAGCTATACAGATATCAGCAAATTGATCCAAACGGAAAATCAACTGAGAAAAACCCTGAAGGATACAGTCCGGAGTCTTTCCAGAATATCAGAAAAAAGAGATTTATATACCGCTGATCACCAGAAAAGAGTGGCTGGTTTGGCGTCGGCTATTGGTAAGGCCCTTGGATGGGGAGAACACCGCGTCGAAGGACTGAGAACTGCAGCTTTGCTTCATGATATAGGAAAAATAATGATCCCGTCAGAGATTCTTAGCAAGCCATCCCGTCTGACAAAACTGGAGTTTGAATACATTAAAACCCACCCGCAGAATGCGTATGATATCCTGAAAAACATTGAGTTTGAATGGCCGGTAGCAGATATGGTTCTGCAACACCATGAACGTATTGATGGCAGTGGCTACCCGCAGGGATTGCAAAAAAATGATATACTTCCTGAGGCCAGAATTTTAATTATTGCTGATGTGGTAGAAGCTATCTCTTCTCATCGTCCCTACCGGCCGGCTCTGGGTATTGATGTGGCTTTGAAAGAAATTCAGAATAGAAAAGACAGCTGGTATGATGATGAAATGGCTGAAATATGTCTTGCATTATTTCAAGATGGGTCTTTCGACTTTGAGTAATTGTTGAGAGTCCAGGGAAAGGAGATGAGAACTGTGTCTCTCGAAAAACCGTTGCAGCTGGAAAAAAATGATGAATTTCAACGATTCAGGGAAATACTAACAGACTTTCAAAAATCTACAGGTTTAACTGCTTTGTTGATGGATATGGAAGGAAACTCGGTGACAGAGGCGTCTCATCAAAGGCTCTGCAGGGAGTTTCATCAAAAAAATCCGGAGGCAAAAGAATGCTGCCGATTTAGCAATAAAAAAATGGTTCGTCTGATCACGGATAAGTCCAGTCAGACGAGTTACCGGCAAACCTGCGCAAATGGTCTGATAAATGTTGCGGTGCCCATTATGGCTGGAGAGAGGAAAGTAGCCACATTGATTCTTGGAGAATTTTTCCTTGAACCTCCTAATCAGGAAAGGTTCCGCCAACAGGCAAAAAAATTCGGATTTGATGAAGAAAATTATCTTAAAAGCCTACAGGAAGTTCCGGTACTGTCTATTATGGAACTGAATCAGCACTTATCGTTTTTGCAAATGCTGACGGAGTATTTTGCTGAAATGATACAGGGAACTCAGGATCGGCAGTCTGTTCGTGCTGAGTTGAGTGCAGTAAATCAGCAGCGGGAAGTTTCCATTCAACAGCTTCGGGCCACTGAACAGGAACTTCAGGAGCACTATAAGCAATTGAAGCGGCAGGAAAGCCAGATTAAAAGCAGCAAGGAGCGCTGGAGCTTTGCCATAGAAGGTAGCCAGGACGGAGTGTGGGACTGGGATCTGACGGAAGGCAAAAACACAATAACGGAACAGTGGGCCGGTATGCTGGGATATACGAAGGAAGAAATTGAAAACAGCATTGATTTTTTCGCTGACCATATTCATCCGGAGGACCATCAGCGAATACATAAAATCCTTCAACAGTTTCGTAACGGGGAGTATCTTTTTCATCGTTATGAGTTCCGAATGAGAAAAAAAGACGGCAGTTACTGCTGGATACTCTCAAGGGGGAAGGTGGTGGCGTGGGATGAAAATGGGCAACCTCTCCGAATCACCGGAACCCACACAGACATAAGCGGATGGCGTGAAAAAATGAACCGTCTGATAGAGAACAGGCGACAGCTTACTTTTGTGCTGGAAGGCAGCGGTTCCGGGATATGGGAATGGGATCTGGAAAATAAAACCATCTACCTTGATGCGGGAAGTCGAAGAATATTGGGGCTCTCAGATGAAATCATTACGACGGAAGAATGGAATGAGCGAATCGACCCTTCTGTTCGGTCAGAAGTACTGAAAAGTGATGAAGAAACAATACGGGAAGAAAAAAACTATCAGAAAGAGATTCTGATGCGACGTAAAGACGGCGGCTCTTTCTGGGCAAGAATCAGCGGCAGGCCGGTGCGTTGGAATGACAATGGCAAATTACAACAATTCAGCGGAATCATTACTGATATTTCAGAAGAAAAAGAACTGGAAAAAGCCATGAGCTATCAGGAACAGATTTTGTCTTCATTTTTCCAGCAATCACCTGACGCCATTGTTCATATGACGAAAGACATGATCATTAAAAATGTGAATCGGAAATTTGCAGATACTTTTGAATATACTGCTAAAGAGTGTCGGGGTCAAAGAATTGACGATTTAATAGTGGCACCTCATCAGCTGGAGGAAGCCAAAAGAATCGAAAGACTCGCCGGCCGCCTTCAGAACCTGGAGGTTGAAACCCTGAGATACTCCAAACACGGTAAAGAGATACCAGTGATCATTCGTGGAGGCCCAATTATGGTGGACGGCAAAATTGCCGGTCATCAGGCTACTTACACTGATATTTCCGGTCAAAAACGGATAGAAGAGCAATTGAAAAGAGCATTGACAGAAACCGTTAACAGTTTTGCTAAACTATCGGAAAAGCGGGACTTATATATTTTTGGACACCAGCAGCGAGTAGCTCAGTTAGCTGTAGCTATTGGGAGGAAAATGAACATGCACGAAAGTCAGATCCAGGGCCTTTGGATTGCGGCTGCCTTGCATGACATAGGGAAGATCATCATTCCTTCGGAAATTCTCAGCAAGCCTTCCCGGCTGACACCGCTGGAATTCGAGTTCATTAAAACCCACCCTCAGAATGCTTATGATGTACTGGCAGATATTGATTTTGACTGGCCTGTTGCTGACATGATTTTACAGCATCATGAAAAAATAGATGGTTCCGGCTACCCTAATGGACTGAAAAGGGAAGAAATTCTGCTGGGAGCAAAAATTTTAATGGTATCAGATGTGGTGGAGGCCATCTCTTCGCACCGCCCTCAACGACCGGCATTGGGATTGGACTATGCCCTCAAGGAAATAGAAGTATACCGGGGTTACTGGTATGATGAAGCGGTGGCGGATGCCTGCTTAAGTTTGTTTCGGGAGGATGGATTTCAGCTGGAGGCAGAAAATCCGAACATTTAACAGGGTGAATGGATAAATGTTCAGGGTGAGAAGGTTTATTTGCAAAATAATGGATAAAAAGATTCGAAAAATGCTTTGCTTTTTGTTTCGTTTTTGCTATGATAAAGAAAGAACTCAACCTTATAATGCCGATAATATGGTTCGGCAGTTTCTACAGAGTCACCGTAAATGGCTCTACTACGAGTGAGGCCTGTGCCGAAAGGCGATGTTGGCTCTTCTTAATGAGAAGGGTTTACTGATCAATGAAAGTCCTGGGCTTGATTCACTCTATGGAATCGGCAACAGGACTTTTCTTATTTCTGCATCGCTTTCAAAAAAACGAATTATACTAAGGAGGCATTTTGATCATGGACAGTTATTTTAAGTTAACGGAACGGGGCACAAATGTCAAAACAGAAATTTTGGCGGGGTTCACTACTTTTATCACAATGGCGTACATACTTTTTGTTAATCCGGATATATTATCCGCAGCCGGAATGGATTTTAACGCAGTTTTTCTGGCTACCTGTATTTCGGCGGCCATTGGAACCTTTATCATGGGATTTTATGCCAATCTGCCTTTTGCGCAGGCACCGGGCATGGGACTGAACGCGTTTTTTGCTTTTAGTGTCGTACTGGGTATGAATTACACCTGGGAACAGGCATTGGCAGCTGTTTTTATTTCAGGACTTGTATTTATGCTGTTAACTGCAACGGGCACCAGAGAAGCGATTGTGAACGCTATTCCCAACTCGCTAAAACATGCTATTGGCGGTGGTATTGGTCTTTTTATTGCACTGATTGGTCTGAAAAATGGAGGCATTGTCATACCTTATGAAGCCACTTTGGTGGATTTTGGCAGTTTTACTGATCCTAAAGTTATTTTATCAGTAATCGGCCTTGTTATTACAGGAATTTTAATGGCAAAGGGAATGAAGGGCGCTATTTTGATTGGTATTTTGCTGACAACAGCCATCGGAATTCCCATGGGTGTTACCAGCACTGATATTGCTGCTTTTGCAAGACCTGATATATCCCCAACCTTTATGAAGATGGATCTGGCTGGGCTGCTTGCCATTGGCGAAGCTGGAATTACAGGTGCACTGACCAGCGTACTTTTTGTAGTGGTATCCTTCAGTTTGGTGGATATGTTTGATACCATCGGAACCCTTATCGGGACCGGTAATAAAGCTGGTATGCTGGATGAAGAGGGAAAACTTCCCAATATGAAGCAGGCGCTGTGGTCAGATGCAATTGCCACTTCTGCCGGTGCGGTTCTGGGTACATCTACGGTAACCACTTATGTAGAGTCTGCTGCAGGGGTTTCGGAAGGCGGCAAGACAGGACTTACTGCTGTGACAACGGGTGTGTTGTTTTTGTTCGCCATAGCACTGGCGCCTATTGCCCTGGTTGTTCCGCCTCAGGCAACGGCTCCGGCTTTGATTGTTGTGGGCGTTCTTATGATGAGCACAGTGAAAAATATCAATTTTGACAACTTTACCGAAGCAATGCCGGCATTCCTGACTATTGCTATAATGCCCTTTACTTTCAGTATTGCAAATGGCATTGCTGCCGGCCTGATCTTTTACCCAATTACTAAAGTGGCTGTAGGAGAAGGAAAAGACGTTCATCCGGCAATATATGTGTTGGCTTTACTATTTATCCTGCGATTCACCATACTGCCGCATTAATAAAAAAAACATGACGGCAGGAAGACTTACAGATCTTTCTGCCGTTGCTTTTTAGGATAAACACTTTTAGTTCATCTTTATTTAAAGGAGGCACAACCAGTGAAACGCTGTGACATTGGAGTCGTTGGCGGAGGACAATTAGGAAAAATGCTGCTGATGGAAGGACACCGAATGGGCTTGACTTTTGCCGTTTTGGACCCTTCAGACAATTGCCCGGCAGGAGTAATGGCTCATGAAATGATTCATGGCCGTTTTTTTGATGAGGCAAGTATTAATAGGCTGGCTGAAAAAAGTCTTCGACTTACCTATGAGTTTGAACATATCAATGCAGAAACCCTGATGAAACTGGAAGAAGGTGGCTGTAAGGTTATGCCTTCTGCGGAAACCCTCTACATGATTCAGGATAAATATCGTCAGAATCAAAGATTGGATGCCTGTGGATTACCTGTGTCTCCATACATAAAAATTCTGGAACCCGCTGATATGAACAGAGCAGCGGATCTGTTCGGATACCCCTTTCTTCTGAAATCCCGCAAGGGTGGTTATGATGGGAAAGGAAATGCCAAAGTTGATGGACCGGAAGATCTGAAAGACGCCTTTTTTGCTCTTGGAGGAGATGGAGCATCGCTGATGGCAGAAAAATTTGTGAATTATCAGATGGAGATTTCAGTTATTGTGGCAAGAGACCACAACGGAAACACGGAAACATTCCCGGTGGGTCAGAACATTCATAAAGAAAATATCCTGGATATGAGCATAGTGCCGGCACCGCTTCCGGATACAGTGCTTAGGCAGGCTCAGGATCTGGCAAGTGATGCTATGAAACAGCTGAAAGGCATTGGGATTTTTTGCATAGAAATGTTTGTGGATGAAGCTGAAAATCTGTTAATTAATGAAATTGCCCCCAGAACTCATAATTCCGGACATTACACCATAGAAGCATGTAATATTTCGCAATTCGGTCAGCAAATCCGGGCCATTATGGGCTGGCCCCTGGAAAAGCCGAAGCTGTTTAAGCCGGCAGTGATGCTGAATTTACTGGGTGATCCTGCCAACACAGGAGCACCGGTTCTGGAAGGTATTTCGGAAGCAATGCAACTGGGAGATGTTTACCCGCATCTATATGGGAAAACAGAAAGCAGGCCTGGCAGGAAAATGGGGCATGTAACCATTTTGGGAGAGAGCAGGGAGGAAGCCCTGGAAAAAGTTGAGGAAGTACGCCGGATTTTAAAGGTAAAAGTGGCTGAAGAAAAATTGATGTAATAGAGGAGGCTGATTTTATGAATAGACCGGAAGTTGGCATCATTATGGGCAGTGATTCTGATCTGCCGGTGATGAAAGAGGCTGCACAGGCACTGGAGGACTTGGACATTGCGTGTGAAACAACGATTGTGTCGGCTCACAGAACACCGGAGCGGATGGTTGATTACGCACAAAAAGCCAGGGAACGGGGAATTAGAGTTATTATTGCCGGAGCAGGTGGTGCTGCCCACTTACCGGGTATGGTGGCATCCATGACCACTCTTCCGGTAATAGGAGTGCCGGTAAAAAGCAGATCTTTAAGTGGCTGGGATTCTCTTTTATCCATCGTTCAGATGCCGGCAGGAATTCCTGTGGCCACGGTTGCCATTAATGGCGCAAAAAATGCCGGGCTGCTGGCAGCGCAGATTTTAAGTATTTCTAACCCGGATATAACAGAAAAGCTGGAAGCTTTTCGCAATCAGCAAAGTGATCAGGTGCTAAAAAAAGCAGAAACCCTTGAAAAAACAGGAATTGATGGTTTTTTAGAAGGGAGATAGGGGGATGACAGACATGTTAACGCCGGAAAAAAAAGAAATGCTTTATGAAGGAAAGGCAAAGCAGGTATATGCAACTCAGGACCCATCGACTGTGATCGTGTACTTTAAGGATGATGCCACCGCCTTCAATGGCAAAAAGAAAAGTCAGATCCACGGCAAAGGAATTATTAATAATACGTTGTCATCACTACTTTATCCGTATCTGGAAGAAAAGGGAGTAAAAACTCACTTTCTGAGGCAGTTATCCGATAGGGAAATGCTGGTTTATGCTGTGGATATCATACCGTTGGAAGTGATTGTGCGTAACGTTGCTGCCGGATCAATGGCCCGAAATATGGGAATTGAAGAAGGAAAGATAATGAAAAAGCCAATTGTGGAATATTCATTTAAAAAGGATGAACTGGGAGATCCGATGGTTAGTGAAGATCATATCATTGCTTTGGAGTGGGCCACGGAGGAACAGGTATCCAGTATAAGAGCAGCTGCCCTGAAAGTGAACCAGGTGCTGGTGGAGCTGATGGAAAAAGCCGGACTTACCCTAGTGGATTTTAAACTTGAATTTGGACTGAAAGAAGCTGAAGTACTGCTGGCGGATGAAATATCACCGGATACCTGCCGGTTATGGGACATCAAAACAGGTGAAGTCATGGATAAAGACAGGTTTCGGAAAGATCTTGGACAAGTGGCAGAACACTATCAGGAAGTACTGGATCGGGTTAAAAAGGCGCTTAATGCCTGAAAATGGAGGGTTTGCTGTGTCGAATGAAATGATGTGGGATGATTTAAGGGAAGAGTGTGGTGTTGCCGGTCTTATCCAGACAGAGGACGACCATACGTCGGAACTGCTTTATTTTGGGTTGTATGCCTTGCAGCACAGAGGTCAGGAAAGCGCTGGTATTGCAGTTAATGACGGAGAAAAAACAAGATGGCATAAAGACATGGGCCTGGTTTCCGAAGTTTTTTCCAATGCTGATCTGGAAAAGCTGAAGGGGCACATAGGGGTAGGTCATGTTCGTTACTCCACCTCCGGAGAATCCGATGTGGAAAATGCGCAACCGCTGGTGGTGCGGTACAGAGGCGGAACCATTGCTCTGGCACATAATGGAAATCTGGTAAACGCCAAACTATTAAGGGATCGGCTGGAGGATTCAGGTGTTGTTTTTCAAACCACCATTGATTCGGAAGTGATTGTTAATCTAATTGCCCGTTACAGCAACGAAGGCATTCACGGTGCCATCCGCCGGTCCATGGAATTAATAAAGGGAGCCTATGCTCTGGTGATTATGAATGAAGAATGCCTCATAGGTGTGAGGGATCCTTTGGGATTAAGACCGCTTTGCATCGGAAAAACGGAAAAAGGCTATGTGTTGTCATCGGAAAGCAGCGCCTTTGATGTGATGGGTGCAACCATGGTACGGGATGTTGAGCCAGGTGAAATGGTGACCATAACGCCGGAAGGAATCGAATCTGAATTTTTCATGTCATCACCCAGGAGAGCCAGTTGCATATTTGAATATATCTATTTTGCCAGACCAGACAGCGTGATTGATGGTATCAATGTTTATCAGGCAAGGAAAAATTCAGGACGGATCCTGTCTAAAGAAAGCCCTGTTGATGCAGATATGGTTATGGCGGTACCGGATTCTTCCATTCCTGTAGCTTTGGGTTACGCAGAGGAATCCGGAATTCCTTACGGAGAAGGGTTGATTAAAAACCGATATATCGGCAGAACCTTTATTCAGCCGACGCAGGCTATAAGGGAACTGGCTGTTAAGCTTAAGCTTTCCCCTATGGCAGCTAATATTGAAGGGAAAAGGTTGATACTGATCGATGATTCCATCGTCCGTGGAACCACCAGTAAACGAATTGTGGAAACCCTGAAACAGGCTGGAGCCAAAGAGGTACATGTAAGGGTCAGCTCACCGCCGGTAGCTTATAGCTGCTACTTTGGCATTGACACCCCGGACCGGAATCAGTTAATTGGTGCCGTTAAAACCGTGGAACAGATCCGAAAGGTAATTGGAGCGGACAGTCTCAATTACCTGAGTCCTGAAGGACTGGTAAAGGCTGTTGGAAAGCCTCGCCGACAGTTTTGTCTGGCATGCTTTGATGGTGAATACCCCATGGATCTTCCGGAAAAAGCACAAAAGCAAAATGGCCATCGAGTATTTCAACGACTGGATGAGGAGGGTTCCTGATGGAAAAAATGACCTATGAATCCGCGGGTGTGGATGTTCAGGAAGGACAGCGCAGCGTGGAGCTGATGAAAAAGGCGGTGCAAAAAACCATGACGCCGGAAGTGCTGCAGGGACTTGGCAGCTTTGGGTCCATGGTTCAGCCGGACTTAACCAATGTAGACCAACCAGTTCTGGTTTCCGGAACAGATGGAGTTGGTACAAAACTAAAACTGGCTTTTCTGATGGACCGTCATGATACCATCGGACAGGATTGTGTAGCCATGTGCATCAACGATATACTCTGTCATGGTGCAAAGCCGCTTTTTTTCCTTGATTATCTGGCAACGGGTAAGCTTGAAGCGGAAAAAGCTGCCAATATTGTGGAAGGTATTGCCCGGGCCTGCCAGGCTTCCGGTTGTGCCCTGGTAGGTGGTGAAACAGCAGAAATGCCAGGTTTTTACAGTGAAGGTGAATATGATTTGGCTGGTTTTGCAGTGGGAATGGTAGACCGGAAAAAGTTAATAAACGGAGATGCTATAAAACCCGGGGATGCGATCATCGGTATGGCTTCTTCCGGATTGCACAGCAACGGATTTTCTCTGGTTCGGAAAATTTTACTGGAAAAAGAAAAGATGGATCTTCAGGAAGCCTTTGGCGATGATGGAAAAAGCCTGGGAGAAGAATTGCTGACACCGACAGCACTCTACGTAAAACCGGTGATGGATCTGATGAATCAGGTTACCATCAAAGGATTGGCGCATATAACCGGTGGCGGATTTTATGAAAATCTTCCCAGAACACTGCCTGAAGGTACCGCTGCATCCATCTGGCTGGAGAGCTGGACTGTTCCGCCGATTTTTAAGTTGTTGGAAGAAGAAGGACCCTTGGAAGAAGATGTTTTATTTGGAACCTTTAACATGGGAATTGGTATGATGATGATCGTATCGCCGGATGAAAAGGAAAAAGCATTAAAGATACTTTCGGATCATCAACAGTCAGCCTGGGAAATTGGTGAAGTTACAGAAGGAAATGGACAGGTGAAGCTATGCAGCCTGTCAGAGTAGCAGTATTGATTTCAGGAGGCGGCACTAATCTTCAGGCATTAATGGATGCGGTTGATGCTGACAAACTTAAAATTGATATATGCCTGGTGATTTCAAGCCGAAAGGATGCTTATGGCATTAAAAGAGCTGAAAATGCCGGGATCCCGGTAAAATGTCTTTCAGAAATTCATGGACAGAAAAAATCGGAGGAAGAAATAATGCTGGAATGGCTGGCTGAGGAAAAAATATCTTTGGTCGTATTGGCCGGTTTCATCAGAAAAATACCCGAAGCTGTTGTAAAAGCTTATGAAAACAGGATTATTAACGTGCATCCTTCTTTGATTCCGGCTTTTGCCGGCGCTGGTTATTACGGTGAAAAAGTGCATCAGGCTGTATAT
Organism: Tindallia sp. MSAO_Bac2; assembly: GCA_003838145.1. Lineage (GTDB taxonomy): Bacteria > Bacillota > Clostridia > Peptostreptococcales > Tindalliaceae > Tindallia. The sequence goes on along the minus strand of QYZZ01000033.1, from coordinate 39,558 downwards.
CGGCGGGGCGTTAAACTGACGGGTGCGACGGTTCATTTTGTTAACGAAGGGATGGATGAAGGGCCCATCATTATGCAGGAGGCAGTTAAACTGACGGGTAAAGAAAGCCCGGAGGAAATAAGCAAAAAAGTTTTAAAAATCGAGCATCAAATACTGCCGAAGGCAGTGGACCTATTTGTCCGCCGCCAGCTTTCCGTTGAAAATGGACGGGTAATCATAAAGGAAGAGGTGATGTAAAATGATAAAGAGAGCGCTGATTAGTGTTTCAGATAAAAATGGAATTAAAGAGCTGGGGTTGGAACTTCACCAGCTGGGAATAGAAATTGTTTCCACAGGTGGAACAGCAAAAATCCTGGCGGACCATGGAATTCCTGTAAAAGAAGTATCGGAAATAACAGGCTTTCCCGAGTGTCTTGATGGCCGGGTTAAAACCCTGCATCCTTCCATTCATGGAGGGCTGCTGGCAAGGAGAGCCATACCTGAACATATGCAGACTTTGGAGGAACAGAAAATTGAAGCCATAGATCTGGTGATCATCAATCTTTACCCATTCAAAGAAACCATGCTTAAGAAAGACACATCCTTTCAGGATGTAGTGGAGCAAATTGACATTGGTGGCCCTGCCATGCTGCGTTCAGCAGCTAAAAACCATGAAGATGTTACGGTTGTAGTGGATCCGGAAGATTACGAAAAAATCCTTGCAGAAATTAATGAAACAGGGAACACCACACTGAACACGCGAAAAAAGCTGGCAGCCAAGGTTTTTCAACTGACAAGCCATTATGATACGTTGATTGCCGGATATCTGTCAAAGGATGATCCTGAAAAATTCGCAAAAACCAGGACAATGACCTTTGAAAAAGTGCAGGACCTTCGTTATGGAGAAAACCCGCATCAGCAGGCTGCTTTTTACCGGGAAGTTGACCCGGCAGCAGGAACATTACCGGCATCCAGACAGCTGCAGGGAAAAGAGTTGTCTTTTAACAATATCAATGATGCTGCGGAAACCCTGAGTTTATTACAGGAATTTGAAGCGCCAACAGCAGTAGCGGTGAAGCACACAAACCCCTGTGGAGTAGCATCGGCAGAAACCATTGATGAGGCATATCAAAAAGCCTTTGAATCAGACCCATTATCGATTTTTGGTGGAATAGTGGCGGTAAACCGTTGCCTGAACGGGGCTGCGGCGGCGAAAATGGCAGAAATATTTCTGGAAGTCATTATCGCACCTTCATTTTCACCGGAGGCGCTGGAAATACTGGCTCAAAAACCGAACATCCGATTGCTTGAAATTCCGGAAATCGAAGACTTGCCAAAAGAGTCCATGGATATGAAACGGGTTGCCGGTGGACTGCTTATTCAGGATTCGGATGAAAAACTACTGGATAAAATGGAAGTTAAGACAGATAAAAAACCTACTGATAGAGAAGAAAAGGATCTTTTGTTTGCCTGGAAAATTGTAAAGCATGTAAAGTCCAACGCCATCGTTATTGTTAAAGACCAGCAATCCCTGGCAGTGGGACCTGGTCAGACAAGCCGAATCTGGGCATTGCAAAATGCGTTGAAAAACACCTCTCATAATGTAGAAGGAGCCGTTATGGCATCCGATGCTTTCTTCCCGTTTCCTGACTGCGTTGAAGAAGCTTATAAAGCGGGAATTACCGCTATTATTCAGCCCGGAGGATCCAATCGGGATCAGGATTCAGTAGACGCTTGCAACCAGGCCGGTGTCAGTATGGTTTTTACAGGAATGAGACATTTCAAACATTAGGAGCTGATTGGGATGAAAATACTGGTAATAGGAAATGGCGGCCGGGAACATACCCTTGTCTGGAAACTGAAGCAATGTTCTGCAGCAGGCCGAATTTACTGCGCTCCGGGAAATCCGGGCATTGGAGAGCTGGCGGAATGCGTTCATATTCAGCCGGATGAAATCGGAAAGCTAAAAGATTTTGCCCTGGACAAGCAGATAGAACTAACAATAGTGGGCCCGGAAGTGCCATTGGTAGCAGGAATTGTTGATGAGTTCCGGGAAGCGGGGCTGCAAATTGTAGGACCGGATAAAGCCGCTGCACGCCTGGAAGGCAGCAAATCCTTTGCCAAGGCATTTATGGAAAAATATGAGATTCCAACCGGACGATACGAGGTTGCTTACGACGGAGAGGAAGCCAGGGAAAAGTTGAAGGATTTTTCCTATCCGGTGGTGATAAAGGCAGATGGTCTGGCAGCTGGAAAAGGCGTATTGATATGTCAGAAGGAAGAAGAAGCATTACAGGCCATTGACGATATTCTGGAGCATAAAGTGTTTGGTGATGCCGGAAATCATCTGGTATTGGAAGAGTTTCTGGAAGGAACAGAAACCTCTGTGCTTTGCTTTGTGGATGGCGAAACAATTTTGCCGATGGCAAGCTCTCAGGACCATAAGCAGATTGGCGATAATGACACCGGGCCCAATACAGGTGGCATGGGAACCTACTCTCCCAACAGGGTTTACACGGAGTCCATGGCGAAGGAAGTCGAGAAAAAAATCCTGCAGCCAACCTTAAGGGGTATTCAGAAAGAAAAAATGGACTTTCGCGGGATTCTTTTTATCGGACTGATGATTACGGAAGAGAGCGCTAAGGTACTGGAATACAATGTACGCTTTGGGGACCCGGAAACCCAGGTGGTATTGCCTCGAATGAAGAACGATTTGTGCATGGTTTTTAACCATCTGTTGAATAGAAATCTGGCAAAGCTGAAACTGGAATGGAAAGAAGAAACCGTTGTGTGCGTAGTGCTGGCATCCGGTGGTTACCCCGGTTCTTACGAAAAAGGAATCCCTATCCATGGGCTGGAAGGAATTCCTGAAGGAGTTATTGTTTTTCATGCCGGCACAGCTAAGAAAAATAATGAAACAGTGACGGCCGGCGGCCGGGTTCTGGGCGTTACAGCCATGGGAAAAGACGTCCACGAAGCACGTGACAAAGCCTACGCAGTAGTGGATCGGATCCGCTTTGAAGGTAAAACCTACCGCAGGGATATCGGTCTGAGGTAAAGAGCGGCTTTATTCTTCAATGATAATGTTATCAATTAACCGTGTTTTGCCAATATGAACAGCCAGGGCGATCATTACCGGCTTTTGCAGAAACTGAAGTGGCTGAAGTGTGGAGGGGTGAACAATCTCGATATATTGAACCTGAAGCCTTGGATCAGACTGGAGCAGTTTTTGAATAAGCTGACGAAGCTCCTCAGGATCCCGGTGACCTTTTTCAATAAAAGTTCTTCCCTCCTCCAGAGCCTGGTTCAGCAGTCTGGCGGAATCTCGTTCATCTTCGCTGAGATATATATTTCTGGAGCTCATGGCAAGACCGTCTGACTCACGGATGATAGGGCAGGAAACAATCTCGACTTCCATATTAAGGTCTTGAACCATTTGTCGGATCACCTGAACCTGCTGTGCATCCTTCTGGCCAAAGTAGGCACGGTGGGGATTGACCAGGTTAAACAACTTGTTCACCACAATGGCCACGCCATCAAAGTGTCCGGGCCGGTAACGGCCGCACAAACCTTCGGCAATGGATCCCATCTTTATGGAAGTACTTATATCAGTAGGATACATATCCTTGGCTTCAGGATTAAATATTATATCTGCCCCCGCTTTTTCAGCCAACTTTGAATCGGTTTCCAGGTCTCTTGGATATTGATCAAAATCTTCGTTGACACCAAACTGAGTGGGATTAACAAAGATACTGACAACGACCCGGTCGTTTTCTTTACGGGCGGCGTGGATTAAAGACAGGTGACCTTCGTGCAATGCACCCATAGTTGGCACCAGCCCCACGGTTTTGCCTTCGGCCCGTTGAAGTGCGGTATATTCCTGCATTTCCTTCAGACTGTGAATTGTTTTCAATTTAAACCCCTCCACTGCATTGTTCTATCGTTTAATTTAGCTTCTAAAGAATCATTGTACCACGATATGAACAAAGACGCTACGCGTCTATTGTAAGTAAGAATTGATGACTGATAACAGATAACGAAGTTCTTGCTATTTCCTATACCATAAAAAAGAGGGTCTGCTATGAGAGAAATATCTATGAAAATTATTGACGGATTTCAAATTGGTCATTGTGAAGATGTTCATGCAGCGACGGGTTGCACCGTAGTCATGTTTCCGGAAGGTGCCGTCACCGGGGTGGATGTTCGGGGAGGTGCTCCTGGAACCCGTGAAACTGACTTGCTGAATCCGGTTAATCTGGTGGAAAAAGCCCATGCAGTGATCCTGGCTGGCGGAAGTGCTTTTGGGCTGGATGCAGCTGGCGGCGTGATGAAATACCTGGAAGAAAAAGGATTTGGATTTGATGTAAAAGTTGCCAGGGTGCCAATCGTAAGCAGTGCCGTGTTGTTTGACCTCCCTGTGGGAAGTGCTGATATCAGACCTGATGCAGAAATGGGATATAATGCGTGCATAAATGCAAAGAAGGTTAACCTGATCACAGGCAGCGTGGGTGCCGGTGCCGGAGCTACTGTAGGCAAGCTTAAAGGATATGACCGTGCGATGAAGGGTGGAGCAGGCTATTGCACAATCGAAGTAGGAGAGCTTAAGGTGAGTGCTCTGATGGTTGTTAATGCAATGGGCGATGTTGTTAATCCGGAGACCGGAAAAATAATGGCCGGATTGCGTTCAGAGGATGGAAAATCCTGCGTCGGAACTGAGGCGACAATGATAAAAGATGGCATACAAGGTAAAATATCTTTTGATGGTAATACTACTATTGGTGTTGTGATGACCAATGCTGACCTTAATAAAAACCAGGCCACTAAAATTGCCTCTATGGCTCAGGACGGACTGGCACGGGTCATCAGACCGAGTCACACCATGGTGGACGGGGATACAATTTTTGCAATGTGTTCAAATGAAGTTGAAGCCGATATAAATCTGGTTGGATTGCTGGGGATGCAGGCAGTGGAAAAAGCCATCATGAATGCGATAGCGCATTCTGAGGGTTTGGCAGGAATTCCAGGTTACAGTGATATAGTGGACGGACTTTTATGATCTGCTAAAACATGGTACAATGAAGCGACGTAACAGGATCGAGGACAGGGAAAACAGAGGAGGCATTATTCAATGGAAAAAAATATGGATCAGCTGGCGGTAAACTCAATCAGAATGTTGTCGGCTGAAGCCGTTGAGAAAGCAAAGTCCGGGCATCCCGGACTGCCAATGGGTGCTGCTCCAATGGCCTATACGCTGTGGAGCCGGGTAATGAAGCATAACCCCAAAAATCCGGTATGGAAAAACAGAGACCGATTTATTCTGTCTGCCGGTCATGGCAGTATGTTGCTGTATTCATTGCTTCATCTTTTCGGATACAGCCTGAACATTGAAGAAATAAAACAGTTTCGGCAATGGGACAGCCAAACCCCGGGTCATCCGGAGTATGGTCATACCACAGGAGTAGAAACCACCACCGGACCTCTTGGACAGGGGATAGCCAATGGAGTTGGTATGGCAATAGCAGAATCCAGACTTGCTGAACAGTTCAACAAAGAAAACTATCCGGTAGTGGATCATTATACCTACGTTCTTGCTGGGGATGGCTGCATGATGGAAGGTATATCTGCAGAAGCTTCTTCCCTTGCGGGGACACTGGGTCTTGGAAAGCTGATTGTCCTTTATGATTCCAATGAGATATCCATCGAAGGTAATACGTCTCTGGCCTTTCGGGAAGATGTAAAGAAAAGATATGAAGCCTATGGATGGCAGGTAATTCAGGTGAAAGATGGCAATGACATCGGAGCCGTTCAGGAAGCTCTGGAAACAGCAAAGGATGATCAAAATCGACCTTCTCTTATAGAAGTGGTGACAGAAATCGGCTACGGATCTCCGGCAAAGCAGGGAACCGCATCTGCCCACGGTGAACCACTGGGTGCTGAAAATCTGGCAGAAGCAAAACAATTCCTCAACTGGCAGGAAGAGCCCTTTGTACTGCCGCCTGAAATGGAGCAAATAAGGGAAGCTGCTGAAACAAAAGGTCTGAGAAGTGAAGCTGCCTGGGAAATAATGCTGGAAGAGTACTTCTCCAAATATCCCGACAAAGAAAAAGAGTGGGATCAGTGGTTTGGAAATACCGGTGTGGCTGAGGCTCTAGAAGATGACAGCATCTGGACCTTTGACAAGCCGGACGCAACCCGCAGCGCATCCGGCGAAATCATTAACCGGTTGGCTGCAGTAATTCCTAATCTGATGGGTGGATCGGCAGATCTGGCTCCTTCTAATAAAACTCTGATGAAGGAACGGAAGGATTATCAGCCTGAAAACCGACAGGGATCCAATCTTCGATTTGGTGTCCGTGAACATGCTATGGCAGCAATAGGTAATGGTATGGCTCTCCATGGCGGTCTGGTGCCTTATGTGGCGACCTTCTTTGTTTTTACGGACTACATGAAGGCGGCAATGCGTCTGTCTTCATTAATGAGAGTGCCCCTCACCTATGTTTTGACCCATGACAGTATTGGAGTAGGGGAGGATGGACCTACTCATCAGCCAATAGAGCATTTGATGGCCCTTAGAAGTGTGCCGAATATGATCGTTTTCCGACCTGCCGACGGCAAGGAAACCGCCATGGGCTGGAAACTGGCTCTGAGCAGCCAGGAAACACCGGTTTCGTTGGTGCTGACCAGGCAAAAATTACCTCTTTTTGAAAACACTGGTGAAGAAGCTTTGAAAGGTGCATATATTCTTGAAGAGGCAGAAAGTGGTACTCCGGATATCCTGCTGATGGCGACCGGATCAGAAGTGGAGCTGATTGTGGGTGCAGCTGAAGAGCTGAGGAATAAAGGATACAATCCGCGTGTCATCAGTATGCCCTCCTGGGAACTGTTTGAAAAACAACCGCAGGAATATAAGGAAAAAATAATGCCGCCGGAGCTTCGAAAAAGAGTTGCTGTGGAAGCAGGTGCAACTCTTGGGTGGTATAAGTATACAGGACTGGATGGGAAAATTATTGGACTGGACCACTTCGGTGCTTCAGCTCCGGGAAATGTCTTATTCGAAAAATTTGGGCTTACGGTAGATAAAGTAACACAGACAGCACTTGAATTGCTGAAATAGAGGTCTGAAACAAAACCGCCGAAGGATTATATTCGGCGGTTTTTTAAAGTGCAAAGGGTCTTGCAGTCTCTAGGGTATTTGCAGCACCTGTCCCACTCGTAAGCTGGCTGGGTCAGTGATGTTGTTGGCTTCCATGATTTCAGGATAGCGATTTCCGTCACCGTACATACGCTGGCTGATGCTATAAAGAGTATCTCCTGACTGGACGGTATATTGGTCCGGCGGATCGTCTGCAGCCGGCGGGTCAGAAACTTCCTCTTCGGAGACAGGATCTTCTGTCGGCACGGTATCCGGCATTTCATCCGGATCGGAGGGATCCTCAGTCAACTCATCAGTCCACTCTTCATCCGCATCTCCCGGCGTATCCGTATCTCCGTTTTCCTCATGAGTTACCTCTTCTTCTCCCAGTAGATCAGGATCTGCTGGAGGACGGGTCAGTATTCGGCTGATGCCAAAGACACCGACAAAAAAGACTACGAGAATAAGGGCCAGGGATATGGCGAGGCGCTGAATCTTTCTGGCCTTTCTCGATCTTCGGCCTTCTTTCTTTTCCCGGGAATATAAAAAGGAACGTCTGGGAGCATCAGGATGATCCGGCATTTTTAGCGGTGTGTCATCAACGGGGCCGACTTGTTTTGATGGCCTCGCTTCATCCTGGCTCATGCGGGACCGAAAGTATACCGGATTAAAATCTTTCTGAATATCTTCAACAGATTCATAGGATCCGTCGTAGCAATTGCGGATAATGGAATCGACGGCTGGTTCCATCTCATATATTTCCGCAGTCAGTTCCGCAGTGATGGAATTTCCGTAAACCGTCAGAATGAAATCGCCAATTCGTTCCAGGTAATCTTTGTGTGTCACAATTAAATCCTGAGGTGAGAAGAATGGTATATGGTTGAAGCATACCATTCTGCGATCAACGATAGAAATATTGCCAAAGGAGCAAAGAACATAGCGCAGCATCAGAGGTAAGGTTTCAAGTGTGTTGATCTGATTCAAAAAGCTGCTGACGATCATCCCTTTTTCGTAGGTATTGAGATAAGTATTGGTAATAAAATTGGTCAATGGTTTTCCGGGACAGCAACGGGAAACGGTATACAAAACGTCCTCCAGCAGAAAGAAATCGGCAAATATTTCTTTAAGCTCATTTTCATACTCCAGAAAGGCATTGGTGATAGGAGAGCCGGCATCCATATCTTTGAAAACGGTTATATATACCGGTGTTTTGGATTCGGTAAACTCGTCGGATGCCAGGTAGATTTTTTGGAAGGCATCATGGTGAAGGGTCTCTTTAATTAAATACTGGTTGTTTATCATTTTTTCCGGCGGCATGCTGTACACAACCTCCTCTCAATGATATATTCGTTGCAGAGCGTAAAAATCCTTTATTTAGACGAAAAAAAGAAACAATAACATCAATATGGGTACACCATCATCATGCATTTACCCGAAAAAGGGCTAATGAAAACCGGTTTTTCTAATTATGGTGATAAATATCTCTGTGAAGGATGACTGTTCACGGAGATTTGGTTGATATATAATAATTGAGAGGAAAAAACAGACCGGGAGTGAATTATGTGAGGAAATTTGTTGAAAGGCTGCTGGCTGTGTGGATTTTAGCGGCTATAACACTTCTTTTTATTTATACACCTTTCCATGAAGCTGAAGCAGGTATGGGAAGCCTCTATGACCGGCGACAGCAACCGGTTTTTCGTGTTGCCTTTGACCCGGAAATGCCTCCTTTTCAGCTTGAAAGCAGTGATGGAGACGGATACGATGGTTTTGCAGTTAATCTGCTGGAGCACATTGCTGAAAGGAACTTTTTCACCATTCATTGGCTGCCCATGTCCAATGAAGAGGCTGCGACACAGCTTAGAGACAATCGCATTGACATGATCCTTGGCATGACATATCAGGCTCGTTATGCTCAGGAAATGGAATTTACGGAACCGTATTTTTCTTCCAGTATTGCCTTGGCTGTTCCAAAAGAGTCTGCTGATGAAGTTGAGAACATTGCAGACCTGGCAGAAAAACTGGTGGCGGTTCAACGAGATTCTGTTGCCTATGAATTTCTTCAGAATGTCCGCCGAATTGATTTTAACAGTACAACCACTCAGAAAAAAGCTTTTGATTTGCTGATGATGGGTCGTGCAGATGCACTGGTCGGAGACAGGCTGGTTCTTCAGTATTATTTGGAAAAAGAAAATGTGATGGATGAATACATTGTTACCAGCAGCTTTATTATGCCAGTGGAGTATTCCATGGCCGTAAAAGCAGAAAATTTTGCGACCCTGAATTTGCTTAACAGAGGAATTCAGCAAGCCAGGGGACAAAGTGCATATCAAACTATTCATGATAAATGGTTTGGAAGTGAAGATATTCAGCAGCGTTTGGAAGCTATGCTCAGGACCTTTGCCACCCTGAGCGGAATTGCGGTTTTAGTATTTTTAGCCATTCTGTGGTGGAATCGATTACTTAAGAAAGAAGTTCAGAAAAAAACCGGTGAACTGAAAACTGCTAATGAGGATTTAAGTCGGCAGATTCAGGAAACCTTAAACATGAGTGAACTGAAAAACCAGATTCTGGAAAACAGCCCAAGGGGTTTGGTAACAATGGATCGGGAAGGATCCATTACTTCCATTAATCCCCGTGCAATCCGGATTTTAAAAATACCGGAAAACCTGCTAAACTGTCCGTATCAAGAAGTGGATATGCTTAGGGTAATGCTAAAGGGAAAGATGGATGATGTACTTAATAAAGGCACTCAATTTATTGGTGGTGAAATGAACTGGAAAGACAAGGATCGGCAGAAAATGGATATCAGGTATACTGTATATCCATTAAGAAACTATGAAAAAAGAATTATTGGAGCAATCACATCCTTTGAAGATATTACTGAAGAAAAAAAACTTAGGGATCAGGGTTTTGAAAAGGAGAAGAGCCGTGCATTAAACCAGGTGGTGGCAGGAATAGCACATGAAATAAGAAACCCGCTGACTTCTATCAAAACCTTTGTGGAAGTGATGCCGGCAAAAATTACTAATCCAAAATTTCAGGAGGATATGGTTAGATTGGTTCCAAGAGAAATTGACAGGGTCAGTCAGCTGATAGAAAGCTTGATTGATTATGCAAAACCTCAAAAAACCAGCAAGCAGGAGCTGAAGCTGGAAAAAGTTGTTGAATCCTGCGTTATGCTGTTTAAACCAACCTTTGAAAAAAAGAAGATGAATCTTGTTTATGAAATAAATGGTTCATTGGCTATTCATGCAGATCGTGACCAGATAAAACAGGCGTTGGTTAACTTTATGCTCAACGGTATGGAAGCCATGGAAGCCAGAAGAGAACAGGAAGAGTCAGAAAGAGTGCTGACCATGCAAATTTTGGGTTATTCCAAAGACGGACTGGCAGAGATTGTTATAAAAGATGAAGGCATTGGGTTAAGTCAGTCGGAAATTAACATGATGCTGGATCCTTTTTATACAACCAAAAAAGGCGGGACAGGTCTGGGACTTACCCTGTCAAAAAAATATATCGAAGAAAACGAAGGGCATGTATATTTTGAAAGTACAAAGGGTGAAGGAACCTCTGTACACTTGCAGTTTGAAAGGATGAAGCAATAATGGAAAAAATTCTGGTACTGGACGACGAAATATCTATTTGCACCTCTCTGGAGTTTGCGCTGGAAGATCATTACGAGGTTAAAGCAACAACTGAACCCTGGCAGGCTATTCAGTGGATACGTGAAGAAAATTTTCATCTTTGCCTGCTGGATCTGAGAATTGATGGAACCAGTGGAATTGATGTATTACAAGAAATAAAAAATATCCAGAAAGACCTTGTGGTAATTATGATGACTGCCTATGGTTCCATTTCCACTTCTGTGGAAGCCATCAAAAAAGGAGCCTATACCTACCTGACGAAGCCGCTTCAGATGGAAGGATTATTTTCTATTATTGACCAGGCGTTGGAATACCAGCGATTAAATCAGAGGGTGGAATACCTGAGTCAGGAACTGGAAGGCAAATACAGTTATGAAGGAATTGTTGGAAAAAGCCCTCAAATGAAAAAAGTATTTGAAAAAATTGACAAGCTGAAAGATCTCGATACCAATGTATTAATTCATGGAGAAAGCGGAACGGGAAAGGAACTGGTGGCGAAGGCGCTGCATTATTCCGGCAATCGAAAAAAATACCCCTTTGTTGCATTGAATTGTGCCGCAATACCAGAAAACCTGCTGGAAAGCGAGTTGTTCGGGCACGTTAAAGGTGCATTTTCCGGTGCAGTGTCAGACAAATCGGGAAAGTTTGAGTATGCAGACAGAGGCACCTTGTTTCTGGACGAAATCGGAGATATGCCAATGGGACTACAGGCTAAACTCCTGCGAGTCCTGCAGGAAAAAGAAGTAACCCCTTTGGGATCCAATAAACCTATAACCCTTCGGGCGAGAGTTTTAGCGGCGACCAACCACAATCTTTCAGAGGATGTTGAAAGCGGAAATTTTCGAGAGGATTTATACTATCGACTGAATGTTGTCCGCATTATGTTGCCTCCGTTGAGAGAAATCCGACAGGACCTTCCTTTGTTTTTCAGGCACTTTATCAATAGCTTTAACAAGGACGGCCATCGGGTGCGGAGGATTTCTGAGGAGGCCATGAAGTGCTTATTAAATTACGATTACCCTGGAAACATTCGGGAGCTTAGCAATATACTGGAAGCTGCCTGTGTGATGGCAGAAGGAGAAACCATTGAGTGGCAGGACCTTCCGGAAAACTTAAGGATGCAGGGATGTGAGATTCCTTCCGTAGCAGGCAATAATCCTTTCAAACAACTGGTAGGATTATCGCTGGAAGAAATCGAAAAGCGGGTAATTAATGAAACACTTCAGGCTCAGAATGGCCACCGTCAGAAAACAGCGGATGTTCTGGGTATCAGCGAAAGAGGACTTAGAAACAAAATTAGCCGATACAAATTGGATTAACAGTAAAAAACAAAGCGGCAAAAAATGCCGGTCAGGAAGAATATTCCGTTTTGGATTCCCGGATAGATAAAAGATAGCCCTTCGGAGGCGGAACCCCAGTGAAAAGTAAATACCCTTTATTTTCTCAGCGGCATATTTTAGGAAATATATGCCGCTTTATTTGTAGCTTAATATTACCATGTTTAATAAGCAGTGAAAAAGAGTACCGCTTAATACAATTGCAAATTAAAAGCTTTAGGTTGATTTGTTAAAAAAATTGAGGTTATCGAAAGAAGTGGCACAGTGATTGCATTAATAAAAGGGTGTAAATCTAAATTCTAAAAAAAGGGGAGATTTAAATGAAGAAATTGCTCGTAATTCTATTAGCTTTAACAATGGTACTGGCCGCCTGCGGCGGTGGGGCTGACGATCCGGCACCAGCAGAGCCTGCTGATGAAAACGGAGAAGAAACAGCAACAACTGTAGATACAGATTTATTTATCACAGTGGCAACCGGACCAACCAGTGGTATCTACTACCCAATTGGTGGTGCTTTTTCAAGTGTTATTCAGAACGATCTTGGGTTTAGATCCTCTGCACAATCAACAGGTGCTTCAGTAGAAAACATTAACCTGCTGCTTAACGGACAGGCTGAAATGGCAATCGCCATGGCGGATGCAGTAACTCAGGCATACGAAGCATTTGGTGCATTTGAAGACGAGGAGCCGAAAGAGGAATTAAGAGGTTTAATGAGCTTATATCCTAATTATGTTCAGTTAGTTGCCATGGCAGATTCAGGCATTGAGAGCTTTTATGACCTGGAAGGTAAACGTGTAGGAATCGGTGCACCTAACTCTGGTGTTGAGCTGAACGCAAGACTGATGTTTGAAGCTCACGGAATGAGCTATGATGATATCAATGAGGATTATTTGAACTACGGTGAAGCAGTAGATCAAATGCGTAATGGTATGATTGATGCTGCATTTGTAACCAGCGGTATTCCAAATGCAACAGTGATGGATCTTGGAACCACCAATGACATTCGAATTATACCAATCGAAGGAGACGGAATGGCATACCTGGAAGAAAATTATCCTTTCTTTGTACCTTCCATCATTCCAGCAGGTACCTATGAAAATGATGAAGACATTAATACAGCAACGATTATGAATCTTATGCTGATTCACCACGAAGTACCGGAAGATGCTGTTTATGAAATTACAAAAGGAATTTTTGAACACATCAGCACGATTCACAGTGCCCACAATGCAGCAGAGCGTCACATTAACATGGAAAGTGTAATGGATGGTATGATTGTACCACTGCATCCTGGAGCTGAGCGGTTTTTCCAGGAAGAGGGAGCGATTGATTAATTGTGAAGTTTATTCTGAAACACTTGCAGTTCAGGAGGAGGGAAACCTCCTCCTTTCTATCCATCGGCATTATATTGATTATTGTTGTATTTTTAGGATATGGGTGTTCAACAAAAGATGAGCCAGGATGGGAAATGAAAATTCTTGCATTGCCTGAGGACACTATCCTTTACTCAGTAAATGTGGAAGCAGAAGATCAGCTGTGTTTTCACTGGATTCACTCTGTTGAACATATTGAATGGACTGAAACCTTTCAACTGAACAGTGACGGGAAACTATATCTTGTTGAGAGTCGGTTTGCCGGTTTTGGTGCCGGTATTCCTCACGACCACCAGGATGGTTATCGAGTAGAGAACGGGATGATGATTTTTGAACCGAAAGACCATGTAGTTCCGTATTATGATTGGATTCATTCTCGCACGGCACTTCCCAAAATCACATTGAACGGAAATGTCCTTTTAAAAGGTGGAGATTTGCCGCACCATCAATCGTTGAGAATGGTAATTGAAGAGGGGTGAGAGCCAAATGGATGAAAAAAACAAAAACTCATTAATTGAAGAGGAACTGGATGAGAAAAAACAGCAGGAATTGCTGGAAAAATATGATGCAGAATCAAGGACAAGAACTTATCAAAGTAAAGGAATGTCTCTGTTTGTATCAATTCTGGCTATTGCAATTTCGCTTTATCATTTATATACAGCGTATTTTGGCACACTGGTAACATTAAAACACAGGTCGTTGCATGTAGCAATGATTTTAGCGCTGGCTTATCTGCTTTATCCGGCATACAAAAAGTCCAGCCGCAAAAAACTGGCCTGGTACGATGGTGTCTGTGCGTTACTGGCGATTTCGGTAACTGTCTATATTTTTTACGATTATCTTGGAATCGTTCACCGTGCAGGAATTCCAAACCAGACAGATCTGTTTTTCGGTGCTGTATTAGTTCTGCTGGTATTGGAAGCAGCACGAAGAGTAACCGGGTGGGCACTGCCGACACTGGGCGTTATCTTTATTGCATACTCTCTGTTTGGAAGTAATATGCCAGGCTTTTTTGGTCATAGGGGATATCAGTGGCAACAGATTGTTAACCATTTGTTTGTGACAACAGACGGTATTTACGGAACAGCTGTAGGGGTTGCTTCCACCTATATATTCCTCTTTATTCTTTTTGGCGCCATTATGAACAAGTCGGGGATGGGTCAGTTTTTTAATGATATTGCCATGGCGGCAGCTGGCCATACAAAGGGCGGCCCTGCGAAAGTGGCTGTTATTGCCAGTGGTTTTCTGGGAAGTATTAATGGTGCTGCCATAGCTAATGTTGTTACAACCGGTGCCTTTACCATACCATTGATGAAAAGAACCGGATACAGTGAAGACTTCTCCGGAGCCGTAGAAGCATCCGCATCTGTTGGTGGACAGCTATTGCCGCCAATTATGGGTGCTGCAGCCTTTATCATGGCAGAAGTACTGGGGGTTCAATATCGTGTGATTGTAATGGCAGCTATTCTGCCGGCTCTGCTTTATTACCTTGGCATTATGGTTCAGGTACAAATGAGAGCTTCAAAAAATGGGCTGGAAGGAATTCCAAAGGAAGAACTGCCAACCGTAAAAGAAGTTATGAAAGAAAGAGGCCACCTGGTACTGCCATTATTGTTTTTGATATACATGCTCTTTTTTAGTGGCAGAACCATTATATTCTCTGCATTTTTAACAATTTTGGTAACGATTTTTATCAGTATGCTGCGTCCGGCAACCAGAATGAATTTCAGAGAAATTCTGGAAGCACTGGACACAGGTGCCAGATCCGTTGTGCCGGTTGCTGTTGCCTGTGCAGCCGTCGGACCTATTGTTGGCGTTGCCAGCATAACCGGTTTTGGGCTAAGTATGGCCTATACCATCGTATCTTTAGGTGGTACCAGCCTTATGTTTACGCTGATTTTCACCATGCTTACCTGTATTATTCTGGGAATGGGACTGCCGAGCATTCCAGCTTACCTGATCACGGCCACCATGGCAGCTCCGGCATTAATCCAGCTGGATATCGAACCGATTGTAGCGCATCTGTTTGTTTTCTACTTTGCCATGTTTGCAAATATTACGCCTCCTGTAGCCCTTGCATCCTTTGCGGCAGCAGGTATATCTGGAGGTAATGCGATGAAAACCGGAGTAGAATCCCTTAAATTGTCCATTGCTGGGTTCATCGTTCCGTACATGTTTGTTTACAACAGTGCACTCCTGCTGAGAGGAACCGGTTTTGTTCAGGGAGCTATGGTTGCCACGACAGCCATCATCGGTGTAACAATGCTTGCCAGTGCGGCTGAGGGGTATTTTATGTCTCCGATTCCTGTTATCCAGCGTATTGTGTTGCTGGGTGCATCCTTAATGCTAATTAGTGCCAATATGATGCAGGATGCCGTTGGATTTGTTATAATAGCAGTGATACTGGGATTGCAATACACAAAGTCAAAAAAACAGAAAGAAAGTGTGAAACAGCCGGGAACAACAACAGCTACTGAAGCTTAATGCGTTGCTCCAGGGCCCCCTCTGGAGCCCTTTTCTTTCCCTTCCTGCCATGTGCGGGGAGGGTTTTTTATATAGAAACAATTGAATTTGCTTAAAGGAAAGGAATGGGGGTAGCAATAAACTGGTAAGTGAAAGGAATGACATCAAGGAAAGCAGGTGTAGTTCATGGATATATGCATGAAAAAAGAAAACAGGATGGTTGAACTGATTCAAAAGGGTGAAAAAACACGGGGCAATATGCAGCTGGGAATGGAATTGGAGCATATTGCAGTGGATCAAAAAACCGGACAGAGTATTTCTTACGGTCAGCAAAACGGAATTAAAGAGATTTTACGCAAAATGGCAGATGAAAAGAACAGACCGGTAATGGAAGAAGATCATTTGATTGGACTGTCACATCCTGACTATCAGGTTACTCTGGAGCCCGGCGGACAGATTGAAATAAGCATCAGACCCTGTGATGATACCGCAGTGATGCTAAAAATATACCGTGAGTTTCTTGACAGAATTATCCCCATCATCACTGATCAGGGACAATGGTTACTTTGCGTTGGGTATCATCCAAAATCATCTATTGCTGATATCCCCTTTAATCCCAAAAAACGTTACGCATATATGTCCGAGTATCTGATAAAACACGGATGCTTCGCTCATAATATGATGAAGGGAACAGCCTCGTTACAGGTGGTGATTGACTACTATAGTCAGGAGGATTTTATCCGAAAGTTTAGGGTGGCTCATTTTCTTATGCCTATGTTTGCACTGCTGACAGATAACGCACCTTATTTTGAGGGAGTCAGAGCTCCGCATCACAGCATCAGAACTGCTATCTGGGATGAAACGGATCCTGCCAGGTGTGGATTGGTACCCGGCGTGATGGATAAGTCCTTTGATTACCATGATTATGCCCGGTACATTCTTCAGATTTGTCCGATTATGATTAAAAAAGGCGACGCATTTTTGGGAATAAATGACAAAAAAGTTGTTGAAATGGAAGGATTTGAGCTGTTGTCGGATGATGAAGTGGATCATATTCTTTCCATGGTGTTTCCGGATATCAGACTGAGGCAATATATTGAAATACGAATGGCAGATTCTATTCCTTATCCGTATAACTTTGGCTTTGTTGCTTTGATCAAGGGAATTTTTTATCAGGAAGAAGCATTGGATTATTTGTATCGCCTGTCTCTGAACACAACTGATGAAAAACTGCATTACTATCGAAGGCAGATAATGGATAAAGGTTACGATGGAAAATTTGTGGGACACACATGTCGGGAGATGTTGATGACACTGTTTGATTTGGCGAAAAGAGATTTAAATGAGCAGGAGCAGCACTGGATTTCAAGCCTTGAAGACTTGGCGATACAACAAAAAACCCTGGCGGAAATATACAGAGAAAGAGCGGAAGAAGATCCGGAATGGATGAAGTACTTAACTGCTGACTTCGGTTTTAAGGGGGAACAGGCATGAAGGGCTTACCCAGTGAAATGTTCCGGTCATACCGGCAACTGGCGACAAAAAAACCGGAATTGTTATGGGATGGATATTTAAACACTCTCAGGGAAATTGAAAATTCCCCTGCCAAATATAAAGGAAAACCTGTGGAATTTCTGTATCAGCCTTTTTTTCTGACAGAAGCACAGTGGAAAGATTTAGAAACCATTACGGGAAAAATGCTGGAACTGACAAAAAAAGTGATTGATCACTATCTGGAATTCCCTGAATTCAGACGCTATTTTGGTTTCGATCCCTTAATGGAAAAATTGATCCTCAAGGAACCTGGTTATTCTTATTGGATACCGATGACGCGGATAGACGTATTTTATCACTTTGATGGATTTTTTCAGTTTTGTGAAATCAATACAGATGGATCCTCCGGGATGACAGAATGCCGCGAACTGCAGCAAATTATTCGAAGTTCTCCGGCTTTGACCGCTCTACCCCTTAATGATGAAGCCATTGAGGAAGGAGAATTTTTTGACAGCTGGGTCCAAGCCTTTCTCAGTAATTACAGGGAGTATTCAAACGGTAATGAAACGCCTAACATAGCGATTGTCGACTGGTTTCAAGCTGAGGTTCCTTCGGAATTTATGGAATTTCAAAAAGCATTTCAAAAAGCTGATTGCCGGACAAAAATTGTTGATGTCAGGGACCTGACTTACCGGGAGGGTCGTTTGCAGGCAGGTGACTTTTGTGTAGATGCGGTATATCGTCGATTGGTGAGTTGGGAAGTGGTTGAGCGATATCCTGAAACCCGGGCTCTTGTAGATGCCTACCTGGCTGGTGATGTATGTGTTATTGGTCCCTTGCGATCACAGATTCCTCATAACAAACGATTTTTCGCCGTGCTGCACCAGGAATCTGCAACGGATTTTCTGAGTACGGAGGATAGAAGGTTCATTAAAGAACACATACCATACACGGCAATTCTAAATAGAAACAACCCAGACCGTTGGAAGGAGTGGGCTGAAAATAAGGATCAGTACATTATAAAGCCGGAGGACCTGTATGCATCCTCCGGTGTATGTGCCGGCAGGGACTATCATCCGGATGAATGGGAGAAACTGTTGGCTGAAGCAGCTGAAAAAGACTACCTGATACAAAAATATTGCCAGGTTCTCCGAATGCCTATGCTTATGTTTCAAAATGGCCGGCCGATTTTTGAAGAACAACAGTATCTGATGGGTTGCTTTCTCTATAATGAAAATTTCCAGGGTCCATATATCAGAACAGGAAGAAAGAGTATCATAGGATCTGTCGTAGAATGCTACACGGTTCCTGCATACAAAATCAGGGAAACCGAATAAATAATAAAAATTTATTCGGTTTGGAGAATTTCGTTGATAAAAACCTTTACAATTTCCGGGTCAAACTGAGAGCCTGAGCTTTTTAATAATTCATCAATGGCTTCTTCCTGGCTCAGAGCCTTTGCGTAGGGACGCGGAGTGGTCATGGCGATATAGCTGGTAACCACGGAGATCATCCGGGCAAAAAAAGGAATTTCAGTACCTTTAAGTTGCTGGGGATAGCCGTGACCGTCCCATTTTTCCTGTTGAGACAGGATATCATGAGCAACGATGGCAATTTGCGGTGCGCTTAAGGATATCCGAAAACCAATTTCGCAGTATTTTTTTACTATTTCATACTCTGCCGGCGATAACGGCCCTGGCTTTTTAAGTATATCCACAGGAACGCCTACTTTTCCCACATCATGAAACATAGCCAGCAAAAACAGTTCGTAGAGTTCGTCGTCCGGCAGATCCATTTGTTTTCCCAACCTTAAAACTAGGTCTTTAACCTGGAGTCGTTTTTCCGTGCTGAGCCAGGTTCTAGACTCTAGCAACTGAACCAGTTTATGCACCAGGGAAGACTGGTCTTTGTGGTGTCGAAGCAGCTTATCCTCATACATGCGGTCCTCTGCTTTCTGGTAGATGCTGTGAAGAGTCTGGTCCTGGTCAAATTTTGTAGCGGCACCCAATGCAACGCTAACCGGGATAGGATCAGCATCAATTTCTTCACAGGAATTTCGAATACGATCAATGACTTTTTGAGCCTCTGATTCTCCGGTGTTGGGCAGCAATAATACAAATTCGTCGCCACCCACCCTTGCGACCACGTCGTCCTGACGGCATACCTGCTTTAAAATGTCGGCAATGGTAATTAACAGTTTGTCTCCGGCTGCATGACCAAAAGCGTCGTTGGTCAGCTTCAGGTTGTTTGCATCCGCCATGATCAGCGAGAGAGGATATCGTCTGGGATTATCAAGCCGGTTTAGCTCTTCTTCAAAATAGGCCCGGTTATACAGGCCGGTCATATTATCATGAAAACTCAGATAATGAATTGAGCTTTCGGCGGTTTTTCGCTTGCGGATATCAGTATAAAGCACAAAAGCCTGGTCGATTTTATTTGATTTCATTACAGGTATCCCTTTAATAAGCACATCAATCAGCTGGTCGTTTTTTGTGTGGCGGACTTCCTCACTTTCGATAACTTCGCCGGATAGAATTTGGTGATTCAGCTGGTGACCGCTTTCCTGCTGGCTGGCTGGTAAAAGCAAAGAATCTATATACTGGCCTGTGCTTTCCTGCGAGCTATAACCAAACAATTCCGTAAAGCGGGGATTAATCTTTAAAATTTTTAAATTCAGATCGATTAAAGCAATGGCATCTCTTGAATTATCAAAGAGAGCCCTATAAAATATTTTTTCCGTCATTTCCCTTCACTCCTTCGTTTATGTATGAAATAGATGCTCCTTCTCAGATGAATAAAAAGAGATCGGGGACCGGAAGGAAAACCGTCAGGCAATAGATAGCTATGTAGTGAATCCTTGATTATATAGTGGCTGTATACCCTTTTTACCGATGGAATTAACCAAATCGATTATGTCAGATGAAAGATAATTCAGATTTAATGATGAACTTTTAGCTGACTGATGGAAGAAAATGCTATAATGCGTTATAATAGTCACAGTGACAGCAATGACGAAATGAGAGGCAGGAGGGTTTTGATTGCGCATTAAATGGGACCGTCAATATTTAAAATACACTTTTTATGCATCCTTAACCATTGTAATTGCCATTGTTTTTTATCATGTAATTGATAATTTATCTGTTTTTGCAGACAGTATCAGGATTACATTTAAATGGTTGCGCAAACTCTTAAGCCCATTTATCATTGCCGGGTTTATTGCCTACCTCCTTAATCCTGGGGTGCGATGGTTTGAAACCCGCTTTTACCGCCGGATATTCGGGAAAGAAAAAAATGCAAAAATGCGCCGAAATATCAGTATTTTTAGCGTCTACCTGATTTTTGCCGGCGCTTTGACGGCGCTGATCATGATTATCGCACCGCAAATCATTGCAAATGTCAGAGAAATTGCAAAAAGAGCTCCTGAATACGTGAATTTTATCGAAAGCTTTATTGACCGTTGGTCCAATGAGCTCAGGAGCATACAAATTTACAATGTGAATATCGATCTTTATGACTTTGCCGAACCAATTGAAGAAAATCTGGATCGGTATCTGGATAGGGCTGGTGAAATTATGGAAATTTCAGTTGCCTTGCTCATTAATCGTGCCATGGCCATCACTTCCGGGTTTCTCAACTTTGTTTTAGGACTGGTAATTTCGGTTTACGCGCTGGCGGACAAAGAATCCTTTAAAAATGGCACCGAGTCAACCCTGCGGGCTTTTATCCGTAAAGACAGGGTGGAAAAAATCAAAGATTTTGGTCGGGAAGCAGACTATTTGTTTTCGCGATTTATAGTTGGAAAATCCATCGATTCACTAATCATTGGCATACTTTGCTATATTGGTCTGATCATTATGGACGTCCGGTATGCCCTGTTACTTAGTGTTTTTGTGGGCGTAGCCAATATGATTCCATATTTCGGTCCGATTATCGGAATGATTCCAGCAGGATTGCTGACATTGATTGACAGCCCCATTAAAGCCTTTTGGGTGGTAGTATTCCTGTTGGCATTACAGCAGTTTGACGGACTCTATCTTGGACCGAAAATTTTAGGAAGCAGTGTAGGAATGCCGCCTTTCTGGGTTATTTTTGCCATTATAATTGGTGGTAAATTATTTGGAGTTCTGGGTATGTTTCTTGGAGTACCAGTCTTCAGTGTGATCAGGCTTTTCTTCCGAAAGGTTTTCACCTTTTTAATCAGACAAAAAGAGGAAGAGGAACAAGAAAGACAGGCCATTGCCGGAAAGCAGAAAGAATAGAACCATTAATTCACAAATTCACAGGCATAAAGACGGAGCCTGTTTTGGAGGGATATGATGAAAACTGAAATGATTACACGCAAACCGGAAACCCTTGAAGTGGATTTGTTGGCTGTTGGAATGTTTGAGGACGATCTGACGCCAGGCAGTTCATTAAAAGTTCTGGATGATGCCCTGGAGGGTCAGATTTCTGCAGTTCTTGAAGATAAGATCTTCAAAGGGAAGAAAGAGGAAACAGCATTGCTGCATACTTTTAGAAGAATTCCTGCCAGAAAAATTCTATTGATGGGACTGGGAAAAAAAGAAAAGTTTGATAAAACCGTATTGAGGGATATAGCAGCTTTGCTGACAAAAAAGGCTAAGAAAGAAAAGTGCCTGAAAATTGGATTCTGGCCATTTCAGAAAGAGGGTGAAAAACTTCCTCTGAAAGAGTATTCGGCAGCTAGGTTCATCAAGGAAGGACTGGTGCTGGGTCTTTATGAATTCAAACAGTACAAGGCAAAGGAAGAAGAGGAAGAAGACATTCAAATTACAGCTGTAAAAATTGTCATGGATCCGGAGACTGATAATGACGACTTTACAAAAGGAATAAAAGATGGAAAAAGCATAGCAGAAGGAATATGCTTTAGCAGAGACCTGGTAAACGAGCCTGCAAACAAAATGACACCTGAAAATCTGGCCCTGGAAGCCGAAGCCATGGCAAGAAGGAAAGATTTAAAAGTGGAAATTATGGACAGGGAAGAACTGGAAAAGCTGGAAATGGGCTGTTTCCTGGGAGTTGCTCAGGGAAGCATTCATGAGCCCAAAATGGTAGTGCTTCGTTATGAAGGTGCTTCAAAAGACCCGGATCAGGTTATTGGATTAATCGGAAAAGGGCTTACTTTTGACACTGGTGGTATTTCGCTTAAACCCGCTGCTGGTATGGAAGAGATGAAAACCGACATGGCTGGTGCTGCTGCTGTAATGGGAGCCATGTCTGCCATAGCGGACATAAGACCTCCTGTTAATGTAATTGCTATTCTGGGTATTTGTGAAAATATGCCATCGCATCGGGCTTATCGGCCGGGTGATATCCTTAAAGCTATGAACGGTAAAACAGTGGAAGTTCTAAATACCGATGCAGAAGGAAGGCTGGTTCTGGCTGATTGCCTGACCTTTGCCGGGCGTCTTGGAGCAACACACCTGATCGATGCAGCCACATTGACAGGTGCCTGCGTCATAGCGCTTGGAAATCACTATACAGGCGTTTTATCAAACAATTCATCCTGGAGGAAGACGGTTCTTGAAGCCGGAGAAGCTGCTGGTGAAAGGCTATGGCCATTACCATTGGATGAAGTGTACAAAGATCAGTTGAAAAGCGATGTGGCAGATCTTGCTAATGTTGGTGGTCGGCCGGCAGGAGCTATAACTGCCGGGATGTTCCTGGAAGCCTTTGTCGATGAACGGCCCTGGGTTCACCTGGATATTGCCGGAACGGCAAGAACTTCGAAACCTGCATCCACCCAGCAGAAAGGAGCTACAGGAGCGGCTGTAGCCACATTAGTTCAGGCAGTTTCTGATTTTAGTGACAGCCATTCAGACGAGTTGACAAAAGCATAAAATATCTGTATACTAATAACTAACCCCGACCCTGGGGGAGAGGGAGGTAATCGAATGCAAATAAGTGTAACTGAAGCAGCTAAACAAGAGATTGCAAAGCAGAATCAGGATGGAAAAAAAGTCAGAATCTACGTTTCCGGAATCGGTTGAGCAGGTCCAAGATTTGCTTTGTCTCTGGATGAGACAAAAGAGGGTGACATGGAGCAAGTTGTAGATGGTATTGAATTCGTGGTGGATGAAAACACTTTCAATCAATTTGGTGCCGTGGTTGTAGATTTTAGTTCTGGCTTTTTGGGCAAGCGCTTTATGGTAAACTATGCTGGCGGAAGTACTGTTGGAAGCTGCTAAAAACGAAAAAAATGCGAAGTTTATGAAAAAAGCGGTGAAAACCGCTTTTTTCTGTGCAATTTTTTAAGTTATAAGGGTAATACTATAATAGACAGATGACCATATGAAAAATCATTTAAAGAAATGCAGAAAGAGAGGGATTGCTTATGTTGGTAAAAAAAGTGGTTATTGCGATGGACTTTTCGCCTGCTTCAAACAAATTACTTAATTGTGTGCAGGAATTGATTGACAACGGACTGGAGGAAGTAGTGCTGGTCCATGTTATCGATTTGAGAATTGGAGAAGAGCGTTCTATTGTTTCTATCCAAAGAGAAACTGAGGAGAGGCTGCAGGAAATTGCAAATGATCTGAAGGAAAAAGGAATCGTAGCAAAAATTAGTGTCCTGGGAGGTTTTGCTGCTTCGGAGATAGCTCATATTGCAGAAAAAGAGCAGGCTTCGATGATTCTTATTGGTTCCATCGGAAAAAGTATTTTACGCGAAATATTTTTGGGAAGCACCACCTTTGATTTGATTCGAATGACAACAACCCCTGTTTTGATAGAAAAATACAGAAAAGACGAAGATGATAAAATCCAGAATGTATGCATAAGCAAATTTAAGAAAATAGTAGTGCCGGTGGACTTTTCCAAATGCTCTCAATTGGTGCTGGATGAAATCAAACAAATGCAGTACGGGATTAATGAAATGATCCTGATGGCCGTTGCGGAGCATGGAGAAACCCGTGAAGAGGTGGAACGCATTCTGGAAGATTATCGGACAAAGCTGGAAGAAATTGCAAAAGAGTTCAGGGAACAGGGGATCGAAGTTCAGGTAAAAGTAGATGTAGGTTTGCCGTCTAAAATAATTACCACTACAGCGGAACAGGAAAATGCAACATTAATCGTTATGGCTACCAGAGGTGCCGGGCTTCTTAAGTCCTTGCTGCTGGGAAGTACATCTGATGCGGTATCACGACATTCCAAGCGGCCAGTGCTCTTAATTCCCTGCGGAAAATAACACGCGGAAAATATAAAAAAAATAACATTTGACAAGGATAAGCAAGAATTGTATAATGATAAATTAAATTAATTGACAACCTCTTTCATTTATGGTAAACTAGCATCAGGAATGGGTGAAAGAGGTGATGATTTGGCTGATCGAAATACGCTGGGCGAAATCAAGAAAACCATTGAAGGGTATCTGGGCAAAAGAGTGACATTAAAGGCTAACAAAGGCAGGAAAAGAATTGTCGTTCGGGAAGGTATTTTGGAAGATACTTATCCGAGCATCTTTATCGTCAAAGTTTTCGGAGATTTTGACACAGTCAGAAAAGTATCGTACAGTTATTGTGATGTACTCACAGAAACTGTGGAGATTACTGTCTGCGACAACAACAGACCAATCAAAGTCAGCTAAAGTCGTCCCCGGACGACTTTTTGACTGTCAGAGAGAAGCCCTTTTTCAGCGGTGTATGTACCATAATACTGCTGAAAAAGGGCTTTTTGTCTTCTTTTCAATAAAAAACAGTTAAATGGGTTGAATAAATATAATAAATAATGTATAATTATGAAAATCAAAATGATGGAGTGATGCTATATGAAAAAACAATTCTGGGCTCATAAAGGCGGTTCTTTAGCGGCTGACAGTGACAATAAATTAATCGATGCATTAAAAGAAACAAGATCCTGGAGAGGAAAAAATCTATTAACACTGAAGAATCATACACCCGATGAATTGAAAAGCCTGTTGAAACTGGCGATGGAACTGAAAAATCAGCGCCAATTAGGACGCAATAATGATTTGCTTAAAGGAAAAAACATTGTACTTTTGTTTGAAAAAACATCTACGCGGACTCGCTGCGCCTTTGAAGTGGCAATGATGCAGGAAGGTGGAAACGCCACATTTCTTGATATGAAAGACTCTCAGATGGGCAAAAAAGAATCCGTTGAAGATACAGCCAAAGTGCTGGGACGATTTTATGAAGGAATAGAATTTAGAGGATACAGCCAAAACACGGTGGAAACACTGGCGCAACACGCAGGAGTTCCGGTTTGGAACGGACTGACGGATGAATATCATCCGACCCAGATTTTGGCAGACTGGATGACTATTATTGAAAAAGTGGATAAGCCGCTGGAAGATGTTACTTTTGCATATGTAGGTGATGCGCGGAACAACATGGCTCATTCACTTATGATAGGGGCTGCAAAAATGGGAATGAAGTTTCGTGCTGTGTCGCCTGCCAGCCTGGCGCCGGACAAAGATCTGGTAAAAGAAATGAAAACTGTTGCAGCTGAAACTGGTGCTACTGTTGAGTGGTTTGAAAATCCTTCGGAGGGCGTAAAAGGTGCAGACGTCATTTACACAGATGTCTGGGTATCCATGGGAGAAGAAGATCAGTTTGAAGAACGGATTAAACTGTTGAAACCATATCAGGTGAACGAATTTTTGATGAGTAAAACCGGCAATCCGGACACTATTTTTATGCACTGTCTACCGGCGTTTCACGATACAGAAACTATTATTGGCAAAGAAGTATTTGATAAGTACGGTATTTCAGAGCTGGAAGTCACTGATGATGTTTTCAGAAGTTCAAAATCTGTGGTGTTTGATGAAGCGGAAAACCGGATGCATACCATAAAAGCAATGTTAATTGCAACGATGGGACCCTCCGGCAATTTTTAGAGATACCTTAACTTAAAAGGAGCATAAACATGAACGGAACATTATATTTTGAAGACGGGACCATTTATAAAGGTAAAGGTTTTGGAAGAATAGGGACTGCAGTGGGAGAAATGGTATTTAATACTTCCATTACCGGATATCAGGAAATTCTGACAGATCCGTCCTATGCGGGGCAAATTGTAACGATGACATATCCGCTTATAGGTAACTACGGAGTGTCCACTGAAGAATCGGAGTCAGACAGTATATACGCCCGTGGGGTTGTTGTCAGGTCCATATCACAGCATCCATCCAACTATCTCAGTGAATCCACGCTGGACTTTATGATGCAAAAAATGGGTTTGCCGGGAATTGCTGAAGTGGATACCCGCAGCATAACCAGAAAAATTCGAACCAGTGGTGCCTTAAAAGCCGCTATTTCCAACGAAAATGTTAGTGAAGAGGCATTGGAACAATTGCTGAAAGGGACAGATCTTAAAGAAGACTGGATGAAAGTGGTTGGAATCAATAAAGCAAAGCATATTCCTGGATCCGGGTTTCGGGTGGCACTGCTGGATCTTGGTGTTAAAACCAATATTGTAGAAGAACTTAAGAAAAGAAACTGTGATATCATGATGTTTCCGTATGGAACATCCTTTAAAACAGTAAAGGAATATCAACCGGATGGTCTCCTTGTAAGCAATGGACCAGGAAATCCGGCAGAAGCTACTGAAGGGATAAGCCTGATAAAAGAATGGCTGAAAGAAATTCCGATTTTTGGCATCTGTATGGGACATCAGCTGCTTGCACATGCCATTGAAGGAAAAACCTATAAAATGAAGTACGGGCATCGTGGTGGCAACCACGGTGTATATGACCATCTGAAGGATAAAGCTTACATTACTTCCCAAAACCATGGATATGCCGTTGAAGCTGATAGTGTAACCACAAAGGGAATGGTCATCACGCATTCAAACCTTAATGATGATACGGTGGAGGGTATGCAGCATAAAGATCTTCCGGTATTTTCGGTGCAGTTTCATCCCGAAGGTTCACCGGGACCAAGAGACTCTGAATATTTATTTGATCAGTTTATCCAATACATGAAGGAGCGAAATCAATGCCGTTAAATTCCAAACTGAAAAAAATAATGATTCTCGGGTCCGGCCCTATTGTTATCGGGCAGGCAGCCGAGTTTGATTACTCAGGAACACAAGCCTGCAAAGCCATAAAAGAAGAAGGAATAGAAACTGTGCTGGTGAACAGTAACCCGGCCACGATTATGACAGATACTCATATTGCTGATAAAGTATACTTGGAGCCAATGACGCAGGAAAGCATCCTGCAAATACTAAAACAGGAAAAGCCAGATGGCATATTAGCAGGGTTCGGAGGCCAGACGGCTTTAAATATTGCCATGAATTTGCAGGAAAAAGGGACTCTGGAAGATCTTGGAGTGCAACTTCTGGGTGCTGAAAGTGAGACAATCCGGAAGGCGGAGGATCGGGAGGCTTTTAAAGAGTTGATGGAAGAAATAGATGAACCGGTGGCGCTCAGCATTATCGCCACTACACTGAAGCAATGCGAAGATTTTGTGGAAGAGGCCGGATATCCGGTGATTATCAGGCCTGCCTACACGCTTGGAGGTTCTGGCGGAGGGATAGCCAGTAATCAGGATGAATTAACTGAAATTTGCGAAAGGGGTATGAAAGCCAGCCCCATTGGACAGATCCTTCTGGAGCAAAGCGTTGCCGGATGGAAAGAAATCGAGTATGAAGTTATACGTGACCATAAAGACAACTGCATTATAGTCTGCAATATGGAAAACATGGATCCGGTAGGGGTTCATACTGGGGACAGCATAGTTATTGCTCCCTCTCAGACTTTGAGAGACCGGGAGTACCAGATGCTTCGCCAGGCTTCAATAAAAATTATTCGCAGTCTTAAAGTTGCCGGCGGCTGCAATATTCAATTTGCCATGAATCCTGAAAGCAGTGAATATGTAGTCATTGAAGTGAACCCAAGAGTGAGCCGCTCCAGCGCACTGGCCTCAAAAGCTGTAGGATATCCCATTGCAAAAATAGCTGCAAAAATAGCAATAGGGTACAGCCTGAACGAACTGAAAAACGCAGTTACACAGAAATCAAGTGCTTTTTTTGAACCGGCACTGGATTACGTTGTTATCAAATACCCTAAATGGCCTTTTGAAAAATTCAAGAATATTAATCGAAGTTTAGGTACTCAGATGAAAGCCACTGGGGAAGTTATGGCCATAGCCCGAAGTTTCGAAGGAGCGCTTCTGAAAGCGATTACCTCCCTGGAAGGAAACTTTACCGGCCTTCGAATGAAGCAAATGTCTTCGCTATCCAGGGAAGCGCTGGAAGAAAAAATTATGGCCTGTGATGATGAACGGGTATTTGCCCTTGCGGATGCAATACGCCGTGGTTATCAGCTGCAGGAGTTATTTGAAATGACACGGATGGATCTTTGGTTTCTGCAGGGAATCAAGAATATTGTAGAGATGGAAGAAAGACTGACAGAGGAAAAGATGAATGAAGGACTCCTGTATGAAGCAGAAGCCATGGGATTTATTGACGAGGAGATTATTGCTCTGTCTGGAACAGATCATGAACAGCTGCATCAATTAAGAAAAGAGCACGGGATATTTCCTGTTTACAAAATGGTCGATACCTGCAGTGGTGAGTTCGAAGCGGCAACACCTTATTATTATTCCTGTTATGAAGCGGAAAATGAAAACCGAATCAGTTCTGAGAAAAAAGTGCTTGTAATTGGTTCGGGGCCTATTCGGATTGGGCAGGGCATTGAGTTTGACTATTCCTGTGTTCATGGAGTCTGGGCGCTGAAAGAAGCCGGTTATGAGTCGATTATGATGAACAACAATCCGGAAACTGTCAGTACGGACTTTGACACGTCGGATAAACTGTATTTTGAAACCCTTCATATTGACGATGTGATGAATGTCATACGTCAGGAAAATCCGGAAGGTGTTATAGTCCAGTTGGGTGGCCAGACTTCTGTTAACCTGGCTCCGGAGCTTTACCAGCGAGGCGTTAACATTCTGGGAACTGGCTTTCCATCAATGGATCTGGCGGAAGACCGCATGAAATGCAATGAATTTTTGCTGAAAAATGACATTGCAACACCCAGTGGAATGACTGCAAACTCGGCGGAAGAGGCGATGGAAAAAGCAGTTGCTCTGGGATACCCCGTTATTGTAAGACCTTCTTACGTCATAGGTGGAAGAGGAATGCAAATTATCCGAAGTGCTGCGCAAATGCAGGAGTATCTGGATGAAATGAAAAGGCTGGCTATGCAATATCCATTGTTTGTTGACCAATATATCAGCGGCATAGAAGTGGAAGTAGATGCTGTGGCAGATGGTTCGAAGGTTTTAATCCCTGGAATAATGGAGCACATTGAAAAGACCGGCGTGCATTCTGGAGACAGTATCTCTGTATATCCAGCTACAAATCTGAAAGAAGAAGTGCTGGACCAGCTGGAGAAAATTACCACCAGAATTGTGAATGAACTGAAGGTGGTAGGCCTGGTCAATATTCAATATGTAATTCAGGAGGATGAGGTGTATGTGATTGAAATAAACCCAAGGGCGTCACGGACAGTACCCATTCTAAGCAAAGTAACCGGTGTTCCAATGGTTAAGCTTGCCGTTCAGGCCATGCTGGGAGAAAAACTGGAAACCCTTGGCTTTGGAACCGGAATTATGCCTTCCAAGCCTTATTTTGCGGTGAAAGTACCTGTTTTTTCTGCCGAGAAGCTTTCGGATGTTGATATGGCTCTTGGTCCGGAAATGAAATCCACCGGCGAAGTATTGGGTCTGGATGAAGACTATGAAATAGCACTGATGAAAGGATTTATTGCTTCCGGTATAAACCTTCCGAAAAAAGGCGGTATTTATTTTTCCTTAAAAGATCCGGATAAAAAAGAAGGTCTGGAACTGGCGAAAATCTATGAACAAATGGGTTTTCAATGCTATAGCGCCAACGGGACTGCCAGATACCTTAGGGAGCATGGTGTTCAGTGTCTTGAAGTGGAAGGGGATTCGCTTCTGAAAATGGTTCGGGAAGAAGAAATCAATATGATTATCAATACCCCAACCCGTGGTCAGGGCATGGATTCCCCGGGACATAAACTTCGGAAAATGGGAATTTTGTATAAAATCCCAACCTTCACCTCTCTCGAAACAGCAGAAGCTTTCCTTCGTGTGGTCAAACGCAAGCAGGCAGGAGCAGAGATTCATTATCGGCCGCTGAAAGAATATTTATCCATGTAATATCAAAGCTGCGAAACCATTCGCAGCTTTTCCTATGAGAACTGGTAATTCGATATGCTTTATTGTACAATAAAGAGTATGATAATTTGGCTGAACAGGAGGAACACCGGTGAAAAAAGTAGTAGCCATGCGGTGCCGGGAATATGACCCTGAAGCCGTTAAAATAAAACTGGAAGCAGCCATGGAAGCGCTGGGCGGCCTCCGTCAATGGATTAAACCCGGAGACCGGGTGCTTCTTAAAGTAAATCTTTTAACGGGAAAAATTCCGGAGGAAGCTGTAACAACTCACCCTCAGGTGGTTATTGCTTTAGCGGACTTGCTGATGGAAGCTGGTGCCAGTGTTAGCATTGCGGACAGTCCTGCAGGTCCTTTCTCGAAAGGACGCTTAAAAAAAGTATACCGGTTAACTGGTATGGAAAGAATAGAATCGGAAACGGGAGCCAAGCTTAACTGGAACCTGGAATCCCAGGAAATTCATTATTCAGAAGGATACAGACTAAAAAGTTTTGCTGTACTTCAGGCAGTTTTAGAAACGGATCATATCATAAATATTTGTAAAATGAAGACCCACAGCATGACGTTAATGACCGGAGCGGTAAAAAATATGTTTGGCATCATGCCTGGCTTAAAAAAGGCAGAGCTTCACTTCAGATTTACAGAACCAGAAGATTTTGCACATGCCATGGTGGATATTTGTGAATATGCCCAACCAACATTGTCAGTTATGGATGGCATAGATGCTATGGAGGGTGCTGGACCTTCTGCCGGTGATATCAAAAAAGCAGGAGTATTGCTGGTTTCGAAAAATCCTCACGCACTGGATGCTGTGGCGGCAAAATATATGGGTGTGGATCCGCTGCAGGTACCAACACTGCGGGTAGCTGAAAAAAGAAATTTATGCAGCCTTTCAGAGGATGAGCTGGAAATACAGGGAGTGGAAATGAATGGGTCGACACCCTTTAAACTTCCGGACACCCAAGAACCTGATTTTTTGGAAAGGTACAGCAAATGGCCGGTAATAGGCAATGTTTTTCGCAGGATCAGCCGAAAGCACCTCAGACCCAAGCCTGTTTTACAGAAAGAAAGATGTATCAGCTGTTATGAGTGCGATACTATATGTCCGGCCAATGCTATATGCATGATCCATCGTCGTCCGGAATTTATTTACGATAAGTGCATACGCTGCTACTGCTGTCAGGAAGTGTGTCCGGAAAAAGCTATATGGATTTATCGGCCGGGAATTTTGAAACGATTAAGCGGCAGCTAATAATCATAAATGGAGTGGAATGTATTGGAGCCAATACGACAGAAAGCATACGCAAAAATTAATTTATCATTGGATATTCTTGGGAAACGACCGGATGGTTATCACGAAGTATCTATGGTTATGCAGCAGATATCGCTTCATGATTTAATTGAAATTCATAATGGGGATAAGCCTGGAATTACTCTGACTTCCAATAAGTCGAAGCTACCATTGAACAGAAACAACTTGGTATATCGTGCGGCGGAGTTGCTGGCAGAATATCATGGCATTAACCTGATGAAGGAATCCCTCAGAATTCATGTCGAAAAACAAATACCCGTGGCTGCCGGTCTGGCTGGAGGCAGTGCGGACGCAGCGGCAACTTTTTGGGCTTTGGGCCGATACTGGAAGAAACAGGTACCGCTCCGTCGTCTGATGGAGCTTGGAGAAGGCCTGGGTGCAGATATCCCATATTGCTTAATGGGCGGAACAGCGCTGGCGGAAGGTATTGGTGAACAATTAACATCACTGAAGCTGAAATCTCCACTTTGGCTGGTGCTTGTAAAGCCCCTCTATTCGGCTTCGACAGCAGATGTTTATCGGGCGTTTCGCATTGAAGAAATTTCTGAGCGACCTGATAATCAAAAATTGATTCATGCTCTGGAAAAAGGAAATCTGGCCATGATGTCCGAAAGTATGGGGAATGTCCTGCAACCAGTAACAACAGCCATGATACCTGAAATAGAACAAATCCGCAAAAAACTAATTGAATTCAACGCCTTTGCTGCGATGATGAGCGGAAGCGGGCCAACGGTTTTTGGCTTATACAAAACCAGACAGCGAGCTGAAGCTGCTTATGAAAAACTTAAGCGGATCTACCGGGATACCCATTTAGCATATATGGTTAGGTGAGAACAAAGATGCCGTGCGGTAATTGCAATTGAGAATTGATGATTGATAATGGATAATTAAATTCAAAAAACTATTAACCAAAAGATAAAACATAACGACATTCAAATTAAACTTGTGACGGAAGGGGATAGAAGGCCCGGAAAGGCAGAGGATATGAAATTGACAAAAGTACTGGTATTGTTTGGAGGCCCCTCATCAGAACATGAAGTTTCTCTGATGTCTGCGGCATCGGTTCTGAAAAATATGGATAAGGAAATTTTTGAAATCATCCCCGTTGGCATTACACCGGAAGGTGTATTTCAGTTGTATGAAAGGCAGTTTGATATTCAGAAAGAAAAATGGGAGGGGTTTGAAGAAGCCCGATTTGAATATGAAGAATATCGGAAGAACATACAGCTGATTCCCGGAGAGTCGGTATTGATAGCATGTGACAATCATTCCTGGGAAAAAATCCAGGTTGATATGGCCCTGCCGATTCTTCATGGACCTTACGGTGAAGATGGAACATTGCAGGGACTTCTGCAGGCTTGCAACATCCCTTATGCCGGTGCCGGAGTAATGACATCTGCATTGGCCATGGATAAGGCATTTACTAAAAAACTGCTGGAAAATGAAAAAATAGACCAGGCACCCTACCGGGTTGTTGATCTGATAAGATCAGGAACAATTAACGATAGTCTGATAAATGAGCTGGAAAGAGATTTGAATTTCCCGATGTTCGTCAAACCGGCCAGGATGGGCTCCAGTGTTGGAATCAGCAAAGCTTCTCACCCGAAGGAACTGGAAGAAGCTTTGAAGAAAGCCTTGGTTCATGATTCAAAAGTGGTGGTAGAAGCTTTTGTTGAAGGCCGGGAAATTGAATGTGCTGTATTGGGCCATTACCAGGACCCAATAGTGGCAGCTCCGGCGGAAATCATTCCATCGCGGGAGTTTTATGATTACGAAGATAAGTATTTGGCGGGCAAAAGCCATTATAAAATACCGGCAGAACTGTCTGAGCAGGATACTGAAAAAGCAAAAGAACTTTCAATCCGGGTTTATCAGTTGCTGGAGTGCAAAGGCCTGGCACGGGTTGACTTTTTCCTGGACAGGAAAACAGGCCAACTGCTGGTAAATGAAATAAATACCATGCCCGGATTTACAAAAATCAGCATGTATCCCAAAATGTGGGAGGCATCCGGATTGTCCTATAAAAAACTCATTACCTGCCTCATTGAGGAAGCCATTGAGGATAAATTAGCGTATTGCAGCGTCGACGGGGAGGGATAAGCTTGAAGGATAAAGATGGTTACATCGAAGAACTGAGCAAAAAACTGAAAGAGAGCGAAGCTGAAATAGAGCTGCTAAAAAAGAGAGAGCTGGAGTTGCTAAGGGAAAGAGCGCAGGATGAAAAACTGGAATTTGCCTGGGCAGGCAACTTGGGTCACTGGGAAATGGATTATGTAACGAGAAAAGTGCACGCTAACCCTTTAAAGCTTGAAGCCCTGGAGTATAACCCGGAAAAAGATTCCTTCAGTATTGATGATTTTGTAGCGATGATTCACCCGGAAGACCGTGATAAAGCCAACAAAGATATGCGGGATCATTTGCAGGGAGATAAGCCGGTTTATGAAACCGAGTATCGAATTTTAACCCGAACCGGAAAAGTCAAATGGTTTTATGATCGGGGTAAAATAATTGAATGGACGGATAAGGGAAAGCCCTACCGCATACGTGGAATCGTTTTTGATATAACCGAAAGAAAACTGGCGGAAAAGCAACTTTTTGAGTCGGAACAGGCACTTAAAAAATCCAATAAAATCATGAATCGAATGATGCGTATTATGGCCCATGACTTGAAAAATTCCATTGGTAACGTGGTAAATCTTTTTGGCATTATGCTGGAAGAGCCTGAATCCTTTTCAGAAGAAGAGAAAGATATGATTATTAAAGAATTGTTTGATGCTTCCAAAAATAGTTATTCACTACTGGAAAATATCCTGCAATGGGCAAAAACGCAGCAGGATGGAACTGATAAAGAGCCGGAACGTTTTGCTGTGCTGCCAGTTTTTAGGGAAATGAAGAATTTTTTTAAACAACAGGCAGATCAAAAGAAGATTGAACTGACCATTGATAAGACAATGAATGTGGATCTGGAAATACAATATGACTACAATGTACTTAAAACCGTGCTTCGGAATTATATCAGCAATGCCCTTAAATACACCAAGCCTGGAGGAACTGTACTACTCTTCGCTGAAGAAAATAAATCCGGACTTAAGATAGGAGTTAAAGACACGGGTGTTGGCATGACGAAGGAACAGGCAAAAAAAATTATGACGGATAAAGGGGAAAGCCAGCCAGGAACAGCTGATGAAAAAGGTACCGGAATGGGTCTGCTTATTTCCAGGGAACTGATTGAACAGACAGGAGCAGAAATGATTATTGAAAGCCAGCCGGGTTTGGGTACGACGATGGCTGTCTTGCTGAACAGAGAAGACTGAAAAGAAGGTGAAAGATTAGTGGAAATAAAGACGGTTGATTTTGGGAAAATGGATTATGAAGAAGCATTCAATCTGCAAATGCAGATAAATCGTTACCTGCAACAGCACCGTCAAATACCTGGTTTTTTGTTTTTTGTTGAACACCCGCCTGTGTTTACACTGGGAAGAAACCGGAAGGAAGAAGATTTTCTGTTTCCTTTGGAAGCAGTAAAGAATCAGGGATTTCAAGTGTTTGAAAGTAATCGGGGTGGCAATGTAACGTATCATGGGCCGGGGCAGATTGTTGGATATTTGCTGGTGAACATGGAACATTTCAGGAAGGATGTTCAATGGTTTGTGTGGCAGATGGAAGAATGGATTATTCAGACACTGCAATCCGTCGGTGTAGACAGCGGTCGAAAAGAAAAATACCGGGGTATTTGGGTAGGTGACGAAAAAATCTGTGCTTTGGGAGTGGCGATTAAACGATGGTCGACAATGCATGGATTTGCACTGAATCACCAGACGAATCTGGACCATTTCAGATTAATAAATCCATGTGGTATTACTGAATATGGAGTAACTTCCCTGGATAAGATCGGTAAAGCCTATAAGCGTGAGGAAATAATACGAATTATGGAAAGAACCTTTGAACAATTATATAAAGCGGAATTAGAACCAATATCTCTGGAAGAGGTGAAACAAATTGCCAGTGAAACGCAAGCCGGAATGGCTTAGAAAAAAAATGCCGGACAAAAAAAGTCTGGACCGGATGCAGGCAATGGTAAAAGACTTGTCTTTGCATACTGTTTGCCAGGAAGCCAACTGTCCCAATGTTGGCGAATGCTTTGAAAATCGAACGGCTACCTTCATGATTATGGGTGATGTTTGCACCAGAGGATGCCGATTCTGTGCAGTTGGAAAAGGAGAAGTACCCGTACTGGATCAGGAAGAACCGCGGCATGTGGCTGAAGCAGTCAGGGAACTACAGCTTAAGCATGCTGTTATCACTTCAGTAACCAGGGATGATTTGTCGGATGGAGGAGCAGCTCACTTTGCTAAAACCATCAAAACTGTTCGGAAAATGAATCCGGGTACCAGCATAGAAGTACTAATTCCTGATCTTAAAGGTGATGAAGCTGCATTGGATACCATCCTGGAGGAAAAACCGGAAATACTAAACCATAATATTGAAACCGTCCCTTCGCTTTATGAAAAAGTGAGACCTGGTGCGGATTTTCAACGCTCGGTTCAGTTGCTTAAGAGAGTGAAGGAAAAGGATACTTCTATTTTATCGAAAACCGGGATCATGGTCGGCCTGGGTGAAACACCGGAAGAAATGGAAGAAGTCATGGAGATCCTGGCAGAAATAAACTGTGATATTCTGACCATTGGACAATACTTGCAACCTTCCTCAGAGCATCTGCCGGTTGAGGAATTTGTAACCCCTGAACAGTTTGAACTATACAGGGAGCAGGGCCTGAAAAAAGGTATTTCCTTTGTGGAAAGCGGTCCTTTCATTCGCAGCTCTTATAATGCTGCGCGCGCCATGGAAGTACTGAGTAAAAAAAGCCGCTGATTGCGGCTTTTTTTGATCATTCCTGATTAGTATCAGAGGCTTCTTTCTCTTCTCCTTCGCAACAATGCGGAAAATCCACTTTTTCCAGAATGTCTGGTACAAGGTCAACTAGCTTCTCCAACCCGCTTCGCTGATTTATGGAGAGCACCTGCACATCTCCGCCTTTAACTACCAAAACGGCAGTTGGCACAGCTTTTGCTCCCAGTCCACTTCCGCTGCCTACTCCCTTGTTTCCCTTTTCGTCTACTCCGTCTCCACCACCCAGTCCAAGGCCAAAAGAGATATTCAGCAGAGGAATGATGGTGACATCTGCTACTTGAACAGCTTCCCCCACCACCGTTTTTGATGTGAAAAATTTTTCCAGCTTTTCAAACATTACGGACATGTTTTCGTTAAGATTCATTGACATTTTCTTTCCTCCTTCATTTATTTTTAAGTGCATGCTTAATCGCAGACACCCATATTTTTCTTACTGACTGGCAAAATACCAGTTGCAGTAAATAGTACAGCAATACGAATGGAACCAGTGTGCCTTTTATTTTAAAATAAGCTCTAATGGTTTCTTCATGGAAAACAGGGTGCAAACTGATTTTTCTGGAACCGGAAGTTTTGATGCCGGATAAGGCCTGAATCCAGCAATTCAAAATTGCTATATAATATGGATCATCAAAACCGGAATAAATAACCAATGACAATTTTTTTGGAGTCATGTACCGGAAGAGTTGCTTCAAAAACTTTGTAACATCTCGAAGCAGGTTGATATTCAACAGCTCCCTTTTTTCTTTTGTTGTTGTATCAGTTGTGTCTGCTGCTTTGGTCTTCCTGGGCTTTGCAGTGTTGGTTTTATCCAATTCCTGAGGTGTCGGCAGATGACAGCCCAACAATTTAAAATTTAATTCAGGTTTGTCTGAGTCTTTGAAGCTGGCGCTAAACCTGATGAACCCCCAAAACCATTTGCCGCAAAGAAAAACATCGTAGCCACCGTTGAGATAACTGGCGGTTACATGATATCCAAAGGGAACCATAATTGCCAGTAAAAGCAACAACAGCAAGATCGCTAACAAAATAAGCAACAATTGAAAAAGTACTATGAGCATGAAAATCACCTGGCAGTTTCTCTATAGATTTCATTTTATCCTGTTTATCCCTGAATGGTTAGGGTTAAGTAGGGTACATATTTTGTAAATAACAATGCCTTCATGTATTAGCTACTAATACTAACTACTAAAAAAAATAAAAAAAGTTTCAATTTGTATGCAACATAATAAAAAAAATTTTAAGGATCTCAAAGGAGTGATGTACCGTGGCAAATAAAAGGCTGATCGTTATTGGTGGTGTAGCAGCAGGAATGAGTGCCGCATCCAAAGCAAAACGGGAAAACCCGGAATTGGATGTAATTGTTTATGAACGGGGAAAACATGTGGCTTATGGTCAATGTGGACTACCATACTATCTGGCGGGGCATTTAAAAGATGCTGAAGCGTTGGTGGTCAGGACGCCGGAGCAATTCCTGGAAAAAGGCATCCGCATTCAGCTGAATCATGAAGCCCTTGAACTGGACCACCACTCGAAAAAAGTGACTGTTAAAAACTGTCAAAACGGAGAAACGAAAAAGGTATCCTACGACTATCTGGTAATTGCTACAGGTGCAGATCCTGTATGCCCTGATATGGAGGGGACACAACTGGATGGTGTGTTTTTACTGAAGACAATTCCGGATGCGGAAAGGATTAACCGGTACATAAAGGATCAGAATGTAAAACATGTAGCCCTGGTGGGTGGCGGATACATTAATGTGGAAGTGGCAGAAGCTATGCTGAAAAGAGGGATGAAAGTCACCATGATTCAAAGACCGACTCAACTGTTAAACAACATGGATTCGGAATTTGGAGCAGCAGCGACTGAAGAGCTTAAAAAACATGGCGCTGCCATTCGACTCGAAGAAACGGTGAGAAGAGTAGAGGGAAGTATGAAGGCCCAGCATGTGGTGACGGACTGGCAGCGATATAAGGCGGAAATGGTGATTTTTGCTTTGGGCATAAGGCCTAACACGGAATGGCTTAAAAATTCCGGTATATCCATGACGGAAAAGGGAGCCATTATAACGGATGATCAAAGCCGAACAAACCTGAAAGATGTATTTGCCGCTGGAGACTGTGCCACGGTTTTTCATAGAGTACTCGAAAAAAACGTTTACATGCCGCTGGGTACAACTGCTAATAAACAGGGGAAAATTGCCGGCAGCGTCATCGCTGGAAAGGCCGAAGAAATGCAGGGAATACTGGGAACTTCCATTGTTAAGGTGATGGATTTAGCTTTTGGAAAAACTGGAATAACAGAAAAGGAAGCTGAAAATGAAAATATACCAGTCAGCACAGTTACAGTAAAAGGGTACAGCCATGCAAAATCATACCCTGGTGCTTCACCTGTTACCATCAAACTGATCTATCATAAGGAGAATCGGGTGATTTTAGGAGCACAGCTGATTGGACCGGTAGAAAGTGGAAAAAGACTGGATGTGCTGGCGCTGGCAATTCATCAGAAGATGACGCCGGAAGAGCTTGGCATGACAGACTTCTGCTATGCTCCTCCCTTTGCAACTGTATGGGATATTGTTCAAATTGCAGCAAACGCTGCAGATTAAGTTTAAGTACAGTAGCCTCTCGGAAATCAAACCCAAAAACCATGGGTCCATAGGCCCGTAACACCTCGAAAAAGGAAAGAAAAGGAAGCAACCCAAAAACATCTAACGTCAGCCCTCAAAAAGAGCATGG
>QYZZ01000032.1 GCA_003838145.1 Tindallia sp. MSAO_Bac2 | reverse complement strand
TCGCCAGTAATTAGGGCAGAAAATTCGTTAAATTCCACGTTGAGTGCGAGATTCATATAGTGAATATCCCCTGAAGCTCCCTCATAGGGGTGAATGAAGCTCATTTCCGTATATTCACAGTCTAGATTAAGGGTATCAAAAGCAGTGGCAGTTTTATAAACACTGTGTTCCTCCGCCAGGCTTCTAAAATTTTCAGCCGTAATAGTATCATGTTCATATTCACTTCCATAAGTAGTTTCAACTTCTATAGGACTTTCATAGACAGAGACCAGCCCTCCGACATGGTCCGCATGTTCATGAGTAGCTATTACCTTGTCCAGCCTGTCAATTCCTAAACCATTTAGATATGCCACCAGATCGTCTCCTGCACCGCTCGGCCCGCCATCAATAAGGACATAGGATTCACACACTGTCTCAATCAGTACTGAGTCTCCCTGGCCCACATCTATGAAATGCATAACCATTTCCCCTGGGTCTACTATTTCTTCTTCACCCTTTAGCTGCAGCTCAACAGTATCTGAAACGGCTCCTGTACCGCCAAGGATAATAAAATTGATAATCCCCTTCTCTTCAATTAAATCCTTAGTACAGCTTGGCACCGCATTATGCCTAACCAAAAGCATGGAAGCATTGTCTTTAGCAGCTAAAGCTGATCCAGTGAGTGCATCGGCAAAGTTCATGCCGGTGGCTACATAAGCCTTATTTAAAGGAAGATCCAGCTTACTTACTATTTTTGAAGCAGTGTCGAACCTATCATCACCAGCTATTCTTGTGGAATTAGGAGCCTGTTCAAAAACAGTATTACCAATTACAGCTGTTCCGCCTACAATAATAGTATTATTTATCTCAGTAAGGATTTCTTCGGTTGCACTGGGGATACTATCGGTCCTGGTAAGTAATATAGGATAGCCATTTTGTGCAGCATAAGGACCTATAGCTAAAGCGTCAGGGAAATTTCCCCCATAAGCAATTATGGCCTGGTCTGCCTCGGGGAGGTATTCTGCAATTAATGAGGCGGTTTCATACCTGTTATCTCCTCCAATTCTTTCTACCTCAAGGCCCATAGCTAATAACTCAATCTCTACTGTATCTGATACTGCAGCAGTGCCTCCCAGAATGATAGCTTTATCCGCATCAAGCCTTTCGATTTCAGTTATGGTAGTGGAACTTAAACTTTCTGTAGGTGTAAGCAATATTGGTGCATCCTCTTGGTAAGCTAAGGGCGTTCCTGCCAGGGCATCGGGGAAATCGTCGGAACGAGCCAAGATAACCGTATCTGAGCTTGTCCATCCTTCTTTCGATATTTCTACAGCTGTTTCAAATCTGTCAGCGCCAAAAATCCTTTCTACATTTATCTCTTGGGCTTTTACACTGTTAGGAACTATCAGCATTAAACTGAACAATAAAGCTATCACCAATAATAAAGAAAATGACTTAGATAACCTAAAATACTTCATAATACGCCTCCTTTTTATATTTCATTTATTTTTAGCCTTTTAGTGTTTAATAAAGAATCTACTTCCCTCTCTTTAACTATTTCTTGCTTCATATAACCCTGAAATTTACCTTTTATAATAATCTGTCAAGAATCAATTCTACATTTTCTCAAAAATTACCTTGTTAATATTTGTAATGTTTTGTCGATACGCAAATATTTGGTATAAAAATCTTCATAAAGCTAGAACTAATTAGCAACCAATCCTTAAACCATAAGGAGCAAACTGTTATTTCTTGTTATTTATTACCCTTTATTTGATTTTATTGCTATATATTACTATTTACTTATTGGCAAAAATGACAGAAAGTGTTATACTTATTTTGCTTTAATTGCTTAATATTGTATTTAATATAAGGAGGAATTTAAATGAAAT
>QYZZ01000031.1 GCA_003838145.1 Tindallia sp. MSAO_Bac2 | reverse complement strand
TTCTGCCCCTGGTCAGGAGATTTGCCCGCCTGGGTTTTAGCCTGGCTGCTACGGGAGGCACCGGAGCAAGCCTGAAGGAATATGGCATTCAGGGGGTAGAAGAAGTTAAAAAGATTGGTGAAGGAAAGCCTAATGTTCTGGACCTTATCCAGGAAGGGGAGTATGAACTGGTTATAAATACCCCAACTTATGGACAAAAGCTTAGCTCCACAGGGCACCAGATGAGAAGAGCATGTGTGGAGCTTAAAATACCCTGTCTTACGGCTTCTGACACCGCTGAAGCCTTCCTCCAGGTCCTGGAAAGGGTATACGGGGAGGGCAGGGATTTCCCCGTAAAGACTTTGGGAGAATACCTGGAAGATTTTTCGAGGACTTCAAGCCAGGGGCATTAGAAGAAGAAATATTAAAGTTGATGTAGAAAAAAGCTTTTTTAAAAAGGAGGTATTGGTGTTGTCCTTGAAAGGAAAAGACTTACTTACTTTAATAGATTGGACTTCAGAGGAAATATTTGAAGTTTTAAGCCTGGCGGAAAAACTAAAGAAAGAAAGGAAAGAAGGCAGGGATCACTACCTTTTAAAAGGTAAGACTTTAGGCATGATTTTTCAAAAAGCCTCCACCAGGACCAGGATTTCCTTTGAGGTTGCCATGTGGCAGCTGGGAGGGTATGCCCTTTTTTTAAATCCCCAGGATCTGCAAATGGGAAGGGGAGAACCTATCAAAGATACGGCCCGGGTCCTTTCTCGCTACCTGGAGGGAATAATGATACGGACTTTTTCCCACCAGGAGGTGGAGGAACTGGCCTTTTACAGTGATGTGCCCGTAATTAACGGTCTTACCGATTCTTTTCATCCCTGCCAGGCCCTGGCGGATATTCAAACCATAAGGGAATATAAAAGGGATTTAAAGGGCCTGAAGGTGGTATACCTGGGGGATGGCAATAATGTGGCCCATTCTTTAATGCTAGCCTGTGCTAAAACGGGGATTAATGTGGTTGTGGCTTCTCCTCCCGGTTATGAACCCCAAAGGGAAGTGGTGGAAAAGGCCCTCCAGGACAGGCTGGATCCTCTAAGTCAGGTTGTTGTAACCAATGATCCCAAAAAGGCCCTGGAGGGCGCTGATGCGGTTTATACAGATGTTTGGGCCAGTATGGGCCAGGAGGGGGAGCAGGAGGAAAGGCTTAAAGTTTTTCAACCTTACCAGCTTACCATGGAAATGTTAAAAGAAGCAAAAGGGGAAGCTATTGTTCTCCACTGTCTGCCTGCCCACCGGGGAGAGGAATTAACCGGGGAAGTAATGGAATCTTCCCAGTCTGCAGTGTGGGACCAGGCGGAAAACCGGTTACATGCCCAAAAGGCAGTGTTGTCTCTGGTGATGGGTAATAATATGGACTGAGTATAATTTCTTTTACCTGGCTATTAATTATGCTCAGGGATAGAAAAGGTAGATTTACTAATAAATGTAAAGGAGAATGTGGAATGAATTTTAAAAAGGTCATTATTATAGGAGCAGCGGGTCGAGATTTTCATAATTTTAATACATACTACCGGGATAATGAAGATTACAGGGTAGTTGCTTTTACTGCTGCCCAAATACCTGATATAGATGATCGAAAATATCCCCCGGAGCTGGCGGGCAATTTGTACCCTGAAGGAATTCCCATTTATTCTCAGGACCGGCTGGGTGATTTGATTAAGGATTTGGAAGTAGATGAATGTGTTTTTTCTTACAGCGATGTAAGCTACAAGGAAGTAATGGGCGTAAGCGCCATTGTTAATGCTTCTGGTGCTGATTTTAAGCTGTTAGGACCAGAGAGCACCATGATTGAAAGCAGTAAACCCCTGATATCTGTATGCGCGGTAAGAACGGGCTGTGGAAAAAGCCAGACCTCCCGTAAGATTATTGAACTTTTAATGGCCCATAACCTTAAAGTAGTTGCCATCAGGCATCCCATGCCCTATGGTGATCTTACGGCTCAAAAAGTTCAAAGGTTTGCCACCCTGGAGGATTTAAAAAAGCACAAATGTACTATTGAGGAAATGGAAGAATACGAACCTCATGTCACCCGGGGTAATATTATTTATGCCGGAGTTGATTATGAAGCTATTTTACGGGCAGCGGAAGATGATCCTGACGGGTGTGATGTGATTGTATGGGATGGTGGAAACAATGATTTTTCCTTTTATAAGTCAGACTTGACCGTTACCGTTTTAGACCCCCATCGACCTGGCCACGAACTGGAGTATTATCCTGGAGAAGTGAACTTAAGGATTGCCGATGTGGCAGTCATAAATAAAATAGACAGCGCTGATAAGGATTCCATACAAAAAGTTGAAGAAAACATTAAAATGGCAAACTCCCGGGCGGCAGTTATTAAAGCCGAATCCAAGATTACTGTGGACAACCCGGAGGTAATAAAAGGAAAAAGAGTTCTAGTGGTAGAAGATGGACCTACCCTTACTCATGGAGAAATGAAGTTGGGTGCAGGAACTATTGCCGCTCAGCGTTTTGAAGCAAAGGAACTTGTAGATCCCCGTCCCTTCATTGTAGGTAAACTAGTAGAGACTTATAATACTTATAAAGACATTGGTACTCTGCTCCCTGCCATGGGCTACGGGGAACAGCAGCTAAAGGACCTGGAAGAAACGATTAATATGACGGACTGTGATTCGGTTGTTATAGGTACACCTATTGATTTAACCCGAATTATCAATGTTAACAAACCCTGTGCCCGGGTATATTATGAGCTAAACGAGGTGGGCACCCAAAATCTTGATGAAACAATAAAGGACTTTATTAAAAAACATCAATTATAAAACTATAAAACCTGACTATAAAGCTAAATCAGAAAGACGATAGCCACAGGGGGCGGCTCCAGTGTCTTCCCTGGTGGCCCTCCGCTTTACTCCGGGGCTACTGGAACCCTCCCCGTGGTAACGCTCAGAATTCATAAAAATGCCAGGGGTAAAAAACTGAAAAAAAGGGGTAGAAATTAAATGAAAGTTGTGCTGGCGTATTCCGGAGGATTAGATACCTCCGTCATAATAAAATGGTTGAAGGAAAACTACAACTGTGAAGTCATTGCCGTGACCGCTGACCTGGGACAGGAGGAGGAACTGGACAACCTGGAGGAAAAAGCCCTGGAAACTGGAGCCTCCAAGCTTTATGTTGAAAACCTGCAAGAAGAAT
Organism: Tindallia sp. MSAO_Bac2; assembly: GCA_003838145.1. Classification (GTDB taxonomy): domain Bacteria; phylum Bacillota; class Clostridia; order Peptostreptococcales; family Tindalliaceae; genus Tindallia. The sequence goes on along the minus strand of QYZZ01000031.1, from coordinate 2,615 downwards.
TTGTGAGGGATTTTATTTTTCCTACCCTGAAGGCCGGGGCTATTTATGAAAAAAAATACCTCCTGGGAACTGCCATTGCCCGACCCCTTATTGCTAAAAGAATGGTGGAAATAGCCGAAGAAGAGGGAGCAGAGGCTATTGCCCACGGTTGTACAGGTAAGGGAAACGACCAGGTGCGTTTTGAGCTTGCAGTTAAGGCCTTAAACCCCAGGTTGAAAATAATTGCTCCCTGGAGAGAGTGGAATATAACTTCCCGGGAAGAAGCCATAGATTATGCTAAAAGGCATAATATTCCCGTTTCTGCAACTAAGGAAAAACCCTTCAGCATTGACCGCAACCTGTGGCATATGAGCTATGAAGGAGGAGCTTTGGAGGACACCAGTTGGGAGCCTGATGAGGACATGTTTTTATTAACTAATTCTCCTGGGTCGGCTCCCGATGAACCCCTGTACCTGGAGATTTATTTTGAAAAAGGGATTCCCCTAAATATTAACGGGAAGGAATATTCTCCCGTGGAATTATTAAGAAAACTTAATAAACTGGCTGGACTTCATGGAGTGGGAAGGGTTGACCTGGTGGAAAATCGACTGGTGGGCATGAAATCCCGGGGCATTTATGAAACTCCAGGAGGGACGGTCCTTTTTTTGGCCCACCAGGAGCTGGAGTCTATAACCCTGGACAGGGATACCATGCATTTTAAAGAAATGGTGGCCTCCCAGTACGCTCTAATTCTTTACTACGGTCAATGGTTTGCCCCCCTTCGCAGGGCCCTGGATGCCTTTGTAGAAAGGACCCAGGAGAAAGTTACCGGTACAGTCAGGGTTAAGCTCTTCAAGGGTAATTGCTTTGTGGTAGGAAGAAAATCCGAGTATTCCCTTTACCGGGAAGACCTGGCTACCTTTGAGAAGGGAGAACTTTACGACCAGAAGGATGCGGGAGGTTTCATAAACTGTTTTGGCCTTCCCCTGATGGTACAGGGCCTCCTGGAGAGAAAGAGCAAGGGGGATTAATAATGAAGCTTTGGGGAGGAAGATTCAGCAAGGGTACAGAAAAAAAAGTGGAAGAATTCACGGCTTCCGTCTTTTATGACTCCCGCCTGGCGGAAGAAGATATCAGGGGCAGTATAGCCCATTGCCAGATGTTGGCCCGGGTAGGGGTCCTTACTGCCCGGGAATCTTCGGATATTATTAAGGGGCTGGAAGAGATAAGGCAGGAAATCCGTCAGGGAAAGCTGGAGCTTAAGGCAGAACTGGAAGACATTCATATGCATATAGAAAAACGCCTTATTGAAAAAATAGGGCCCCTGGGAGGCAAGCTTCATACAGCCCGGAGCCGTAACGACCAGATAGCCCTGGATATGCACCTTTATTTGAAAAGAGAAATCGTCAATACGGTAAGGCTAATAGCAGGTCTGCAAAAATCTTTAATCCTGTTAGCTGAAAAAAATTTACTGGTGGTTATGCCCGGCTATACCCATTTACAGAGGGCCCAGCCTATCCTTTTCAGCCACCATCTTATGGCCTATTTTTCCATGCTGGAACGGGATGCCCTTCGTTTTAAAGATAATTATAAAAGGGCAGATATTATGCCCCTGGGGGCGGGGGCTCTGGCGGGTACCACCTTTCCCATTGACCGGGAGTATACAGCAGAGCTTTTGGGTTTTGCCAGCATCTATGAAAACAGCATGGATGCCGTAAGCGACAGGGACTTTGTCCTGGAATACCTGAGTAACTCTTCCATATTAATGATGCATTTAAGTCGCTTTTGCGAAGACCTAATTCTCTGGTCCAGCTCCGAGTTTGACTTTATTGAAATTGACGATGCCTTTTGTACGGGCAGCAGTATTATGCCCCAAAAGAAAAACCCGGATGTGGCTGAACTGGTCCGGGGAAAAACAGGTAGGGTCTACGGCAGTCTTTTTAACCTCCTTACGGTAATGAAATCCTTACCCTTAACCTATAACCGGGACATGCAGGAGGACAAAGAGCCTCTTTTTGATACAGTGGACACTATCCAGGCCTGCCTGGAAGTAATGGCTCCCCTGGTGGAAAATATAACCGTTAAAAAGGATAAAATGAAAAGGGCTGTAGAAGAGGATTTTTCTGCTGCTACAGACCTGGCCGATTACCTGGTTAATAAAGGGCTTCCTTTTCGGGAATCCCACCGGGTTGTCGGGGAACTGGTAGCTTACTGCCTGGATGAAGGAAAGCTATTAAAGGAAGTTTCCCTGGAAGAACTCCAGGAATTTTCTCCTCTTTTTGAAAAGGATGCTTTGACCTGCCTGGTGCCTTTGAAAGTAGTAGAGGCAAGAAAAGCCCGGGGAGGGACTTCTCCAGAACAGGTAAAGGATTACCTGGAAAAGGCCAAAAATATGCAAAGGGAAAAGGAAAACTATACAGGGTAAGATGTTAAGAATGTTAAAATATCTTAACAATTTTAATGCAGCTGAAAAAAAGCTGTAATTTTTTTTATACATAAGAAGGATTTGTTCACCCCTTCGAGAATATATATTAGTGAGATTTATACCCATATGATTTCTTTGTATATAGATTTTTTTTCATTTCCTTGAAATCCTGGGTATAAGTAAAGAAGTAAGCAGTACTTTAGGGGGGGGT
>QYZZ01000004.1 GCA_003838145.1 Tindallia sp. MSAO_Bac2 | reverse complement strand
TTACTGAGACCTTAGGAGCCACCTTTAGACCAGAGACATCTGTGTCCATTCGTTTGAACGTCGGTTCGGCCGTCCAAACCATGTCTCGTGCCGTTTTGGCCATGCGTATCAACCTGATTTCGCACTTGCACGTCATGATCCCTCAAGCGGTGATTCACCTTTCGATTCTCCATAGTCTCATTTCCCTGGCAGATTGTCACATACAGGTTTAGTGCTTCTCCACGTTGTCTCCCAAGATTCACACAAAGCCGTTACCAGCGATGCATGTTGGGATAGGGACACTTTGAATGGATAAAGTGGCGATTTTCTCGCAATCCTCCGATTAGCTTCTTGTCTCACGAACCGGACGTGCGACTTTCACCGCATCCGGCTCATGCATTTCACTACCCATTTTATGGGCGGCTACCTAATGCGAAAAATGAAAAGGTGGTTTGAATCCATGGCGTCTGTTTTTTGATGCGATTTTTCCTGTCGATGAAGTATATTCTGTCCAGATAGGGATTCTTTTCAAATTTAGGGTTAGAATGATTTCGGATTTTTGCGTCAGAGCACTTAAGAAGTTCATTCTTACCGGTCTGAAAATTCCAATTCCTTGCGCCTTTTGATTTCCAGTATTTTTGAGCAATCCATTTTTGTCCTTTATTCGTATGTCTCCGCTTGGCCCATTTCCATGTGGTATTCCAGATGTACTTATCGATGTCTCCAAATGTTTTAGAGGCAACGATATGTCTGTGATAGTTCACCCAACCTCTTATGATAGGATTGAGTGTCCTAATCAGTTCATCTTGTGTCCACGCTTGTGCCTTTTGCGCGGTTGTCTTGATCTTTTCCCTGATTGACTTGATCGATTTGAGAGATGGTTTAATCAGAAGTTTTCCGTCGTATTTCCGGAAATTCCATCCGAGGAAATCGAATCCTTCATCGATGTGGGTGATCTGGGTCTTCTCCATTGATAGTTCCAGCCCTCGATGTGAGAGGAAATCCTGAATGACTGTTCTTGCCTCCTCTGCTATTTCTTTTGTTGGGGTGATGACCAGGAAGTCATCAGCATAGCGGACGAGGTAGACTCTCGTTTTTGGAAACCTCAATTTAAGGGTTGCTTCTATCCCATCTAGCACCATATTGGCGAGAATCGGAGAGATGAGGCCGCCCTGTGGTGTTCCTCTCTCTGTTGGATAAAGTGTTAGATCAAAAACATATCCGGCTTTTAGGAACTGACCAAGGATCGATTTATCCATTGGTATGTGTTCTTTCAGCCAGTCATGGGCAATAGTATCGAAACAGCCTTTTATGTCTCCTTCCAGAATCCATTGATTAGACCCTTTCTTCGATAGACACAAAAATGCATACACTGATGCATCCTGAGCACAGCGGAAGAGTCTGAACCCAAATGATCTAGGATCTGCGGCAGTTTCTGCGATCGGCTGGAGTGCCAGACCATAGAGTGCCTGCATTGCCCTATCATACATGGTCGGGATGGAGAGAGGACGTTTGGTATCCTTCCCAGGTTTTGGGATGTAGATACGTCGAAGTGGTTGCGCTCGATACTGTTTGTCGGTGAGGTTCAAGGTTGCCCGCATCTTATCTGATGCGGTGTTCCAGAGTTCTCCATCAATGCCAGGGGTGCGTTTCCCTTTGTTTTGGGTGACGATTCGCACTGCCAATAATTTGGCAGACTTGGAGTGTGTCAGCAGGTAGCTGAGCCGTTTCACCAAATTCCATTTTCCTGCTTTGGTAGCCTTTGCAATTCGGGTTTGTAGCCTGTTAACGTCGGATCTAACTTTGTTCCAGTCGATGGAGTTCCATTGCTGGGTAAGATCCTTGTCAGTATGCTTCTCGCCATACAGCGTCGTTGAATAACATACTTTCACGGGTTTACCTCCTTTTATGCTGTGAAATACCTGTCCCACGTCTGCACCCTTTCAGGTCAAGGTATAAACCTTTATCCCACCCATTACAGGCAGGCATTCGCTTTTTGGGACATCCTGTTCCGTCTACACCGTTTGTCAGTTTCACAACCTCCATACCTCAGGTGAGGGGTGTATACGGGTTTCCAAGTTCCGTATCAAGGATAATTGTTGATGTTTTAGGAGCCATCTATAGACCGGGAACCGTGTTGTCCGTTTGTCATCCTGTTCTAACAGCAGAGATGACCTGGTTCCATGCTTTTTAGCCAAAGTGTAACACCTCGCTTTCACTTTTTCCATCCGTGACGATCCTTTTGATGATTCAGCGTTTGCTTCTCCATGACATCATTTCCCTTGCAGTTGGAGCAGATCGAGGTTCTGCCCTTTCCCACGTTGTCCCATGGGCTTCACACCCCCCCGTTACCAGGAGCGCATGCCATGGTAGAGACATCCCAAACGGATAGGAAGGCATTTTGACCTGCAATCCTCAATACAGCTTTACTTGTCGCACGAAAGAATCGGGGATTATCTCCTCTGGCAGCCCCGAAGCGTTCCCGCCCCTCCCGCGCTGCATGTGCGGACAGCCTTAACAACGTGCATGCGAAGCACATGCGGACGGGGCCGGGGACGGGGCTGTACAGGATAATGGCACCCCCTCCGCTTACTTCCTTCAGATTCCGGCTCTATCAAGGCGTATTTACGATCTCTCCATAACCACGAGATACCTTGCTCTGTTCTGTTCTCAAACAAACTGTTTGAACCCACAACATTGTCGGATTTTCAAAATGAAGTAATCCAAATCTTTAAACCCAAATGCAGCTC
>QYZZ01000030.1 GCA_003838145.1 Tindallia sp. MSAO_Bac2 | reverse complement strand
TTCAAAAAAATTTGCATTGGCCTTCTATAATGCTGGAGAGAGGGGAGGTGACAGTGTAACAATTGTTAAGACGGGACGAGAAAAGAAGAATTTTCAATTAAATCTTATTTTAAAGGAGGTCATATCGTGAGTCATTTTAATAATTCGAAAAACCTTTCCTTGTTAGTTGTCATAGTTTTTGTATTAAGCTTGATGTTTATTGTTCCTAACGGTGGTGTAGAGGCCCAAGATATAACTGTGGAAAGGATTTTTGGTGCTGACAGATTTGAAACGGCTGTAGAAATATCCAAAGAAGGATGGACAAGCTCAGACACGGTTATCCTGGCCCGTTCCGACGACTTCCCCGATGCCTTGGCAGGAACGCCCTTAGCTTACCAGGAGGATGCACCAATATTGCTTACACCTACAGAAAGTTTAAGCTCCACAACCATAACTGAAATCGAAAGGCTTGATGCGGATAAAGCTATTATCCTGGGAGGTGCTGCTGCAGTATCCGATACGGTAGAGATTGAGTTATTAGCTATGGGCCTTGAGGTAGAAAGAATTGGAGGAGATAACAGGTATGAAACCGCCTCATTAATTGCAGAATACCTCCCCGAGACGGACCAGGCCATAATTGCTTATGGGGGAAACTTCCCTGACGCTTTAGCTGTAGGCCCTTATGCTGCCCAAAATGGCTATCCCATATTACTTACCCGGACCGAAAGTATCCCCAGTACAACCGAAGAAATCCTTACGGGGATAAACGATACTATCATAGTAGGCGGGACGGCAGTAATTGGTAATACTGTTTTTGAACAGGCACCCAACCCAACAAGAATAGCTGGCGATGACAGGTTTGATACAGCTGCAAAAATTGTAAGCCAGCTGGATCTTCCTGTAGATAAAGCTTATGTAGCCACCGGCATGAACTTTGCCGATGCCCTCACTGGATCAGCTTTAGCTGCTAAAGATAATGCTTCCATGCTTTTGGTTAGACAGAATGCGGTGCCCAGTTCTACTAATGATATAATTGAAGAGAAGGGGATTATCAATTTCATTATCCTGGGCGGTACCGGAGCAGTTTCAGATACGGTTGAGCTGCAGCTAAAAGATGAAGAATTAGTAATTGAGCCAGGGGAAATGATCCTGCATTTTATTGATGTTGGGCAGGGGGATTCCATACTTATAGAGACTACTTGTGATTCCTATGTCCTTATTGATGGTGGACCGAGCGGTGCAGGAGATGATCTGGTAGCATATCTAAATGGTTTAGGAATCGACAGGCTGGACAAGGTAATAGCTACCC
>QYZZ01000029.1 GCA_003838145.1 Tindallia sp. MSAO_Bac2 | reverse complement strand
GACAGCACGGTCATAGGCTTCCACGTTAACAGGATTCTTAGCTTCTGGTAGAGTTTCAACTCTATCGGAAGGTTAGAATGCGTTATCCAGAGGATAGAACTCAGGAGCTTCCGTCGGCACAACGGTTTCTATAAGCATTTGAACTTAATTGTCAATTATCCATTATCAACTATCAATTCGCCTTTACCCATTGTCTGCTAAAGCACTGGTTCAGCTCCTCTTCTGGCCCTCGCTGTGAACTGCCGTCAGCAGGCGCTATCGATTCCGAAGAAGCTGTTCATTGGTTCCCGAAGATGGTGTTTCCCATCACAGCACCTATCAGGTCAAAGGATATTGAAACTCAGTAGGGCAGAAGGGCTGTCGCAGAACTTGCGAAGACAATGCCTGTCCCATTGTGATCAAAAGAGCGAGACGAAGGACAGAAATGGAGTCCCTGCTGTTTGAGCGCCCCTCTGCGAGTTCAGGGACTCCCTGGCCTGAGTCGAGCTCGATACGCCTTTGGAGCCGAGTTCATCCCGGCGGGGGACAGGCGTCTGAGCGAGTATCTGCACAGCCCGCACTGCCCGGCACGGCGAAACAGGTAGAGATGGGATCACCATCAAGGGAAACGTGCTTTGCGGTTAATATCTTTAGTCTTTTGATCTGGCGGTTTAATCTTTTGATCAAAATCAAAAAAACATACCGTCAGAAAAGACGCCATGTGTTTGAATAGATTCTCACCGCATGGGCCCTTCCCTCCGAAGGGTTTGGTGCAACTTTTTCAGGCTGGTCTCCTGGCTTGTGCTTCGTCTTACTCACGGCGCCTTCCCGAAAGGATCGGTGGCTGATGCCGTTTTCATCCGCACTTACAGTAGCGGGGGCTGCAGGGGATTTTCACCCCTTTCCCAATTAGGTTATAAAACACCTGAAAAATATTCAGTTATTGACGCTATTATATCAGAAGGACTTTAAGGCTACAAGAAAAAGTCCTGATGATTTTTCCGACTTCTGTGGTATAAGAATAAAAAGAAAATTATGAGTTAAGAATTATGAATGATGAATTATAGTTCAAAAGAATTAAGTTCAAGATAGTTAAATACTAAGAACACAAAGAAGCACGAAGAATACGAAGTAACACCCTGAGAGGAGATCCGACTTGAACATACCACGCTTAATGATCCAGTTTGGAATACCCGGCATTACTATATTGTTTCTTTTTTTTGAGCTGATTATTCCTTTAATATTGAAGCACCGGCCCAGGGGACAGGTACGTCGTAATGCAGCCAAGCTTTATGTATTCACTGTTACTCTGATGCTGTTGACCACCTATCCGGAGGTAGTTTCCGAGCCGCTTACCTATCAGATCAGAGGTGTTTTTGGTCAGGGTATGTTTTTTCAGGTGGATTTGCTGAACTTTCCGCTGCTGATTCTGGCTGGTATCCTTTGGCTGCTGGTGGGTTATTTCAGCCGGGAAGATATTCATTATCTTTTTTATACAGTCCTTTATCTTTCCACTATTGGCACTTTAATGGCTGGTGATCTGCTGAGTTTTTTCCTGTTTTTTGAAATCATGACCTTTACCTCTTATGCTCTTATGGTATACCACCGGGGAGAAGAGCAGTTGGAGGCTGGTTCCGTATACATATATATGGGTGTTATCGGCGGATTGCTGGTGCTGGCAGGGCTGTTGCTTCTGGTTACCTATACCGGCAGTCTTCAATGGACTCACCTGGCAGAAACCATCAGTGAAATGGGTTTTGTGAAGTATCTCATTGCCGCTTTCCTTCTGACCGGCTTTGCTGTTAAAGCAGCCGTGATGCCCTTTCATTTCTGGATGCCCCGGGTTTATGAGGAAGCTCCTTACGCCGTGATTGCTCTGTCCTCAGGACTTCTGATCAAGGTAGGTGCCTTCGGGATGCTGAAAGTCCTGATGGTCACCTTTTCCCCTGTACCCGGTGCAGCCCAGGTGTCCGGAGCCCTTACTTCCTGTCTGGTATCCCAGCGGATGGGTATGGCAATGATCTGGATGGGGCTGATTTCCATGTCTTTTGGTGCACTGGCTGCTTTGATGCAAAGTCAGATGAAGCGCCTGCTGGCCTATAGCAGTATCAGCCAGATTGGGTATATTATTACCGGCATTGGTGTTGCCGCTTACCTGGGATATGAAGGTGCCTCCGGTTTCGCCGGAAGTTTTTATCATATTATTAACCATTCCCTGTTTAAGGTTCTCTGGATTCTGGTGGCCGCCACGGTTTATTTTTCTACTAAAGAGACCAATATGTATCGGCTGGGCAGTCTTTACAAAAAAATGCCGCTGACCTTTGTTTTTGCTTTAATTGCCTTTCTGGGTATTACCGGCATGCCCGGTTTTAACGGCTATGCCAGCAAAACCATCCTGCATCATGCGCTGGTGCAGGCGGCAGAAAGCGGTCATTTTTCTCTGCAGTATACTGAGCTGATTTTTAAGGCCGCCAGCGTCGGGACCATTGCGTATGCAGCAAAGTTTCTTTATCATGTTTTTCTGAAGTCGTTTTCAACCTCGTTAACGGAAGAACCAAAATATCCCCAGTTTATGAATTTTTCCATGGCTGTTCTTTCAGCATTTATAATGGTTATTGGCCTCTTTCCTCATTTAATGGTGGATTATCTAATGGTTCCGGCTACTCTTTCTTTCCATTTTGACCCGGAAATTGTAAACACAAAAATAGCCGGCATGCATTTTTGGCAGTGGAAGGATATAAGCGGTTCCCTGCTGCTTTATGTTGCCGGACTTCTGCTTTTGGCTGCTGGTCTTCGATTTCATTTATTCCGGATGAATCCACCTCGATGGGCCAGCGCCGAAAAATTTCTTTATCATCCCATCATGACTTTTTGTGATCGTTTTTCCCAGTTTTGTGTGCGCAAGTATGAGACCCCCATCATTTTCGGTGATGCTCTCATTTATGCTATTGTATTGGTGTTCATTATGCTAATGCTTATCCTTACTTCAGTTGCTGGTTTATAAGCTTAATCAGTTCCATCTTATTGTTGATCTGCAGTTTCTGGTAGATATTCCGGGAATGGAACTTAATGGTGTTTTCACTGACCACCAGCTTTTCTGAAATTCCTTTATAGGTGTATCCCTGTACCAGAAGGTCTATGATTTCTCCTTCTCTTTCCGTCAACTGATACGTATTCTTAAAGGTTTCCAGCGGATCAATGGACTCATCGGATTCAATTTCCCGGGCCAGTTTCATGACAAAGGCATGGTCTTCAAAAAACCGGTTTAGCTGGCTATTCAATACCGGCATCATGACAATAACCACAAAAACAACACCCAGGGCAATCAATGAGACTTCATGGGGCTGTCGGGCAGCCGTATTCATAAGGCTTCCAGCCATGCCTCCCAGCAGTATTCCCAGCACGTTCATGGATAGCCCTATCCCCATGACTTTTGCCGCTTCTTTGCTGCTGTCCAAAAAGTCACCGATGAGGCTCCACCAGAAGAGATCAAAAACCCCAAAGGCTCCCAGCATTAATGTGTTAACCATCAGATACGTTGTAACAGTGGTATCCATTGCCATAAACAGCAGATAGCTGACCCCCATCATGGCCAGGGCCACGTACAGCGCATAAGCCCGGTTGAATCCGCGGGGCAGGCTTCGAAGGATAATAAGTGCCAGTACATAAGGAACCGCCCAGTAATATGTAGTGAGCAGCTGCAAATGGGAAAATGCCGGCCGCACCACCTGGTACATAATTCCGGAATTAATGGTAATGATGACAATAAAAAGGCACAGGTATGCAAAGGGCTTCATCATGGTGTCTTTAACTACAGGGTTTTCCAGTACTTCCGATTCGGATTGATCGATATCCACTTCTGTCTCCAGGCGGTATATAAAAGGAATGGAAAGCAATAGCAGAGCAGAGGATAGTCCATATCCCAGATATACTGAAAAATGATTGGTAATCACGTTAATGATAATCATCAGGAGATTGGCAAAGATAAGCACGTCTGCCGCAGTCTGCAGCCGCCGATTCCGGGGAGTGGACCATTTAAAAAAGTATCCCCAGGAAGCAATAACCAGGCCGGAGTAATAGGCCATGGCAACAATCGAAAGATACCATAGTATGGAATAGGGCATCAGAAAAATCAGACTCCCGGCAAAGCAGACCACAATGCCGGCCAGCATCACCATCTTGGCAGAGCTGGTCCTCTTAATTAAAAATCCACAGCTGAAAAGACCGGCAAAATGAAGAGCAATGGCCAGTTGACCAACGAGCTCACCTTTCGCTTCCGAAGCATATATTATATGGTGAAGTACTTCTCCTTCAAACAAAAAGGTTAACAGCCAGCCTGCAAAAAGAGAAATGCTGACAATGGAAAACTTTTGCTGCTGCGCCATAGGGCGTCCCTCCCAGCAATCCATTTGTCCGATGACTAACACCGCACAAGAATTCGGTTTAATGCTTACCTTATATCATAAGACAAATGGCCTAACTTTTCCATTGTTTTTTATTATTTTTTTCCTGTAATCAGGGAATTTTGTTCCATAACTCGATTTTCCGCATTCTTCATTCCCATTAAAAAGAGCGCCGGCCTTACCCAAAGGGATCGACAGAAATGCTGAAATTCCTCTATGGTATCTTTATGCTTAGCTCTGATTTCTTCAATTTTCCGGTCCAAATCTCCCAGCTTGTCTTCCATCTGATCCAAATCAGCATCTTCCTTCGCTTTTAAGGATTCATACTGGTGACGAATACGACAGTGCTTTTCTAGCGAACGGTGCTGTTCTGCCGCCAGACTAACCAAGTTCATCATTCGATTATATACCGTCAATAACCAGCCAGCGCCCAATACAATTAGAACCAGCAAAATTCCCACCATAAACTGATCCATCGCTTTCACCTTCTTCCCCATTGGTTAAACCAGCCTGCGCCATACTACTTTCAGTTTATTATAGAAGTCTTTTTGGATTAATAACACACACAAAAGGGGTGGTTTTACAAAAAATACCCCTACCCAAAATGGGTAGGGTATGAAATATGTGAATATAAAAGAGGATTTCTTTCTTTTTCATCGAATATTAAATAGTAAGCAGGATAACATGCAGATTTTTTAATGACAGGAGGTTTCACAATGAATGCCAACCGATTTCACCCGTTATTTCTTCTGGCACTACTTGCAACACTTGTTTTTGCCGTCACCATGGTGATTATGCCCGGCAGTCCCGTCAGTACAGCCAGTTCTGTTATCGCCATTTTGCTGCTCTTCATCACCATTCAGCAACAAAACATTGCTGCCAGCCGGCTTCAGAAATCCATGGAGCCTCTGGTGCAGGGCAGGCTTTCCGGGAAAGCGGAGGCTGGCGGAAGTTTAAAGAGCGTTAGTGATGATGTGAATCAAATGGCACTTAACACCAAAAAAATTCTCTCTGAAATGGCAGAAATGTCACAAAAATTTGTGGCGCTGGCTTCCGAACTGAAGCAAAACGTTAATCAGACCCGTCAGTCTTCCGAAGAAATTGCCAATTCCATCAGTGAAGTGGCAGAGGGAGCCACGCATCAGTCCGAAGCCGCAGATGAAGCTCGTCGGACATCGGAAAAGATGAAAGAGCATATGGTTCACATCTCTGATTATGCCGATACATCATTAAAGAATGCAGAAGAAATGATGACAGTAGTGGAGCAAAGCCGGCAGGTGTTTGAAACATTAATTGATAAAATGAAAGCCAGTGCTTCTTCTCATCAGGAGTTTACTGACAAAATCAGCCATTTGGAGGAAGAAGCTAAAAAAGTATATGAAATCACTTCTGTTGTTTCAGATATAAGCGAAAAAACAAATTTGCTGGCCCTGAATGCTGCTATCGAAGCTGCCCGGGCCGGCGAGCAGGGCCGCGGCTTTGCTGTGGTCGCCGACGAAGTGCGGAAACTGGCGGAACAGACAGCTTCTTCCACTACAGAAATTCAGGAGCTTATCGATACCATCACGGACTCCATTAAGGGGATCTCCAAATCAACAGAAGAAGAATCCGAAAAAACTAAGAAGGATATTGCTTTTGCAGACGAATCCGTCCTTTCTTTTCAGCAGGTGCTGGAATCAACGGAAACCACCTTTAAATCCATAGAAGAAATACGGAGCCTGGCTGGAGACACCACTTCTCTGGCAGAAGAAACCAACCGGCTGATGGACCGAATCTCTGAGTCCACGGAAAACTCAGCTGCTTTTACTCAGCAGGTCTCAGCCGCTGCTCAGCAGCAGTCGGCTCTGATGAATGAAGTAATGAACGGCATCAGCACCGTTGACCAAAACGCCGGCGGTATTGATGACTATCTGAAAAACTTCATCGGAACCGTTCAGCTTTCCGAAAAACAACAGGCTGAAATGAAAAAAGACTTTGATATTCTGAAGCAGACAGCAGCCCAGCTTTATGAAAAAGAAATTCCTTTGGAGGGGGCCTCTGATTTTCTGGTAGAAACAGCCAAAAAGTACTCTCAGTTTGAAAACATAGGCCTGATCCGAAAAAGCGGCCGTATGGTAGCCGCAACAGTTGAATTAACAGAAGATGGGCCGGATTACAGTCACCGACCGTATTTCGCCGAAGCCCTCTCCGACCGGGACTATGTTTCGGAACCCTATATATCCAACGTAAGCTTCCATTACTGTGTTTCTCTGGCTGTTCCAATCAAAAACCCCTCCGGAGATATCGAAGGGGTTCTGGTAGGCGATCTTTGTATTGAATAAATAAATATACTAAATGAATATACTACAGGATAGCAAAGCCCAGCAGCAGGCCTACAATCAGTCCAGCGTTAGCTAAATGGCTGTGCATACTATTTGCCTGAGGGATCAGTTCATCATTGACGATATAAACCATAGCGCCAGCTGCAAAGGCTAACGAACCGGAAACCAGCACCGGAGAAATGTTAAAAATCAGCAGGCCAATGGCTGTCCCCACCACCGTCATCAGACCAGCCCCCAGGGTAAAGAGTACCACTTTTCCACCAGGCATGCCACCGGCCCTTAAAGGCCCTGCTACGGCCAGGCCTTCCGGTATATTGTGCAGAGCAATGGCAACAGCAATGAATAATCCCAATTCCGGACTGGCTTCCATTCCGGCACCAATGGCCAGACCTTCAGGCACATTATGCAAAGCTATTCCAAAAAAGATCAGGTATCCGGTACGCAATACGGATGCCTCTTTATTTGGTAATTTTTCCGGGTTTTCGATTTCCAGGTTATCGCTCTCCGACATATGCGCGTGGGGCAAAGCATGGTCAACGCCAAACATCATTCCACAGCCAATTAAAAATCCAATAATCACCGCCGTTAAGCTTCCCAGCTCAAGCGCTTCCGGCATCAGCTCAAAAACAGACAGTGCCAGCATAATACCTCCGGCAAAGCCCAACAGCACCGACATGGCCTTTTTACCCGGTGCTCCGAAAAATAATAGTGCAATGGCTCCGATAGCCGTTGATGATCCGGCCAGAAAACTATATAGCAAACTTTCCAATGACCTCCACCTCCAATTATTAGTCATTCTCTCTTAATGCAACTGCTTTGCAATAAACCAGTTACATTAATACTTACCTCAACCTCTTTCTTTTATTCAACTTCTTATTCGTTTTTTCTTCATTTCTTCATCTCATTTTCACAAAGCTGTCACATAACAGCTCTATAATGAATTCATAGCACCCAACAAAGACGCTGCGCGTCTATTGTAATTGAGAATTGATGATTGATAATGGATAATTGAGTTCAAAAGCTGAGTTCAGAAGTTATGAACTTCAACGGAGTTGAGGAGGTGAAGAATCAGGTAATTTGGTTTGGAAAAATAGTGCTTGTTTTGCCAGAAAACTATTATAAAAATTAGATTAAAAGGAGATGTTTTAAATGAAAAAAGTATTAAAAGTAGCTGCTGTCAGTTTGTTAGTTGTAGGTCTTAGCGCTTCCATGGCTTTTGCAGATACCCCCGGCAGAGGTAATGCCAATGGTGAGCAGCTGAAAAACATGTCAGGTTCTGTAGAAGACAGGTTGGAGTTCAAGATTCTTCGTATTGATGAGCTGGTTGGTCTCAACCGACTAACATCAGAGCAAGGTACCGAGTTTAAGGCAATTATTCAGGAAAGAATGGAAAACTGTACCGGTGACGCTTCAGGCCAGGAGGATTACGAGCCTTTGGCTGTCGGTTTTGGCCGAACCAGTGAAAGAGGACATATGCAGGGTGCCGGGAACCAATTCGGAAGATAGGAACTTTGCAAAGACGCAAAGCGACTTTGTAATTGATGATTGACAGTTGATAATGAACAATTAAGTTCAAAAGACTAACACCTCTCTTAATTGAGAGGTGTTTTCTTTAAAACAGCAGCGGTAGTACAAAGGCTCCCACAAACCCCATAACCAGGACTCCGATCACCATCATAAACACGCCTGCTTTTACCATATCTGACGTTCTGAAATATCCGGATCCGTAAGAGACGGCATTAGGTGCTGCGTTGGCCGGCAGCAGGTATGCAAAGGAGCTGGAAAGACCGGCGGTGACTGCAAAAAGGATAGGATCCCAGCCGAAGCTGAGGGCCAGTCCGATGGCTATGGGCACAAAGGTAGTCGCCGTGCCGGAAAGACTGCAGAAAATTGTTATTCCAAGAGCTGTTATGGCCGACATGGTCAGAACCGCCAATGCCTGGGGCATGCTGCCAAAGCTGGCTTCCAGGATGCCTGCTATCCACCCGATAGCGCCGGTTTCCTGAAGGCCGGCTCCCATGGCAAGCCCTCCTCCCACCAGAAATAACACGTCCCATCCTATAAGCTTCTGCGATTCCTTCCAGCTTAAGTATCCAATCTTCGGCATGACAATCCAGATTGTCAGAAAGACTGCTACAATATAAAGCCATCCACTAGGCAAAAATGCCAGAAAGGAGTCAGCAAGCCAGAGAGTAACGGCCGTTCCAAACAGAAAGATGACTCTCTTTTCTTCCCTGCTTACCGGACCCATTTCCTTCAGCTGTTTTTCAACAGCTTCCAGTCCGCCCTCCACTATATCAATCTCCGGCGGATATATTTTTCGTAAAAGGATCCATGATAAGGGAAGCAGCAAAATCACCACTGGCAATGCCCGGGCCGTCCAATCCAGAAATGACAATTCAATGCCGGCCAAATTGCTGAGTAGAGCTATTGCTACCGGGTTAGCCGGTGTTCCTGTGGGTGTTCCCATTCCTCCTATATTTGCAGAAAAGGCCACTCCAATAAACAGTGCTTTTCCATAATTGCTTTTTAGCGGCTCACATCCAGCCATTTTCAGTATGCCTGTACCAATTGGCACCATAATGGCCACCGTTGCCGTATTGGACATCCACATGGATAAAAAGGCAGTGGCAAACATAATCCCCAGCATTAAATAACTGGTTTTTTCACCCATTTTTGAGATAATCGTCAGACTCAGTCTTTTGTCCATTCCTGAATTTACAAGGGTTCCCGCCAGAAGGTATCCTACCAATACAACCGCATTAACCGGACTGGCAATATAGGCAAGGCCTTCGCCAATGGGCAGGATTCCGAATACGGCTTGGAGAAAAATGATCACCAGTCCGGTTACCCCAATAGCAATGGCTTCTGTCATCCACAGAAAAGCGGCAGCCAAAGCAATGAACAACATTGTTAATCCCTGCTGGGACAGTCCGGCCGGTGTTGTTAGCAGCTGAGAGGAAAACACAAAAGAAACAGCAATGATACAGTAGATTAGCTTTCTCCATTCCGGTCGCAAACAAGTCGCCTCCATCATTGTACAAAGACGCTTCGCGTCTATTGTAATTGATAATTGATGATTGATAATGGATAATTAAATTCAAATACCCACAGGGCACTCGTACCCACGGGGCACTCGTACCCACAGGGCACTCGTACCATTTCCTATACCTTAATAAATAGTTTTCAAAATCCCAATAACTTCCTTCCGATGATTGTAAATGCCAAAGTCCAGCTGTCGACACATTTCCTGGGCTTCCGCATCGCTGATATATTCCAGGCGGCGAAGCAGTTCAACAATTACCGGTTCTATAGCCCGAATAACACCACATTCTATTTTTAAGGCAATGCCAATGCCTTCGCCCATCACGCTGACGCAGTATACCCCGTCAGCTCCCAGCTTCGCCAGCAGCCGTCCTTTACTGACTTCCATCAGGATGGTATCCAGACGTCCTGTTCCTGCAACATACCAGGGGTACTCTGTCATGGCTTTACCAATTACAACCAACGCATCAGACCTTTTTTTGTCTGATAGAATTTCCGGTTCTGACAGCAATGCATAGGTTTTTGCCATTTTATCCAAAGGCAGATAAAAAATTGGAGCACCACAACCATCAACGCCAATGCCTATATCCTCCATTGGTATATCTGTAAACTCAGAAGTAACCTGCAGCGCTTCCTGCTGCACCGGATGCTCTATTCGCTCATAGTTTTCCGTGGAATAACCTTTTAGATCTGCCATAGCCAGCATTCCGGCATGTTTTCCAGAGCAACAGTTATGCAGCTGAGTCCATTTTTTCTGCTGTCTCAGAACTTCATTGGCTGCCGGCTGATACATGGGAACAGCAGCACCACAGCGAAGGTCATCTTCCGAAAACCCAATTTTCCGCAACAGCTTTTCCACTGCCTGCACGTGCTCCGGCTCACCACCGTGGGATGCACACATCAATGCCAGCTCTTCCCCGGATATATTATATTTTTCTATTCCTCCGGCCTCGACAAAAGGTAAAATCTGAAAAGGCTTTGCAGAGGAACGCCAATAGGATCGTTTTTTTCCATCTCCCAGTTCAAAGAGAATACTTCCTTCCCGATTGACCACCACCACGTCACCGCGGTAGATGTTTTCAACGTAGCTGTTTCGTGAAGCATGAACCAGTTCAATTGTCATTCTTTAACCTCCTTAGTTGTCTGACAGGCTTCCTGAGCAATCCGGTATACTTCCGCCAGTGAAACTCCGTGCTTTAATGCTGCCTTGCGGCAATCCTCATATTCAGGAGCATATTTAACAATATGGTGCCAGGTGGCTTTTTTCACCCTTAGGATTCCGTACCGGGTTTTTACGATCATGCTTTCCCGCTGCATAACCAAGCGGTCTGCTTTATGCATACGGATGCCTATAGTAGAAGTATCTTTTAATAGTATTTCCTGCAATGATTCTTTGTGTACTTCGTCGCAGATTACTTCCAGCTTGGTGGCCGGCCGGTTTTTTTTCATATAAATGGGTGTAAAGAACACATCCCGGGCACCGGCTTCCAGAAGAAGCTGCATGGCATGCCCCAGAAGCTCACCTGACATATCATCTATATTGGCTTCCATGATCAGGACCTGGTCATGGTCTTTTTTTTTTCGCCCATTACCATCCGCAGCATGTTGGGAATTTCCAAGTCCCTTGTTCCTGCTCCATAGCCGATGGCTTCCGCTTCCATTTCCGGCATGGAACCAAATTCATCTGCCAGGCCGGCTATAATGGCGGCTCCAGTAGGCGTCACCAGTTCCCGGCGAATACCCGTGCTGTAAAATGGAATCTTATTTTCTTTCAGTATTTCCAGGGTTGCCGGTACCGGTACCGGAATCATGCCATGCTGGCAGTTCACAAAACCTGTTCCGGTGTGTATGGGAGAGGCAAGGATTTTGTCCACCTTCAATTCATGAAGACAGATAGCCGTTCCAACAATATCCAGAATGGAGTCCACCGCACCCACTTCATGGAAATGAACTTCTTCTATGAGTTTACCATGGACTTTCGCTTCCGCTGCTGCCACATAGCGAAAGATTTTTTTACTCAGTGCTTTCACATCCTCCGCCAGTCCGCTGTTATCAATTATTTTCTCCACCGCTGCCAGATTCACATCATGGCTGTGTTCGTGAGGGTGATCATGGTGGCAGGAATGGGCATGCTCTTCGGAGTGATCATGGTCGTGGCTGTGGTCGTGATTGTGATCATGAGTATGATCATGTTTATGATCGTGATGATGTCCATGAGGTTGTTCATGATCTTTTTCATGGTGATGATCCGTTTCCTCATCCAGGATAATATCGACTTTTGTTCCGCTAATGCCGCTTTTTATGGTTTTTTCGATCTTCAGTTGATAGCCGTCAACCTCTTTCAGCTGGGAAAATCCATCCCGCAGGGCCTTTTCACTGACACCCAAATCCAGAAAAGCCCCCAAGGTCATATCCCCGCTGATACCGGCAAAGCAGTCCAGGTATAGTATTTTCATAGTTTTCCTCCTTTATTTCAAATTGCCGCTGAGGCGTTATGACTTCTCCTCTGTCATATGGTTGATCATACTGGCCAGATAGGCAGCACCAAAGCCGTTATCAATATTAACAACACTGACGCCGGAGGCGCAGGAGTTTAACATGGTAAGAAGCGCAGATACACCGCCAAAACTGGCACCGTATCCAACACTGGTGGGGACCGCAATCACCGGCTTGTCCACAAGACCTCCCACCACACTGGCCAGGGCTCCTTCCATGCCGGCAACTGCGATGACCACATTGGCCTTCAAAAGTATGTCCAGGTTAGACGTAAGACGGTGGAGTCCGGCTACTCCGACGTCATAAAGCCGCTCCACCTTATTTCCCAGTACTTCTGCAGTTATGGCAGCCTCTTCTGCCACCGGAATATCCGCTGTGCCGCCAGTCACCACCAGGATATTGTTGCTGGTTATGGCTTCAGTTTTTCGATTTACGACAAATAAGCGAGAATCTTCATAGTATTCCACATCTTCCGTTACCTGACTTACTGCATCCGCCATCTCACGGGTTGCACGGGTTCCCAGAATATTGATACCGCCCTTTTCCAGCATATGCATGACGATGCCTTTAATATGCTCCAGAGATTTTCCCTGGCAATAAATCACTTCACTGGCACCGTTTCGGAGGCTTCGGTGATGATCAATCCGGGCATATTCCAGATTGGCAAAAGGCGCTTTTTTCAGTTCCATCATCACATCACTCAGGGGCACTTCATCTTTCTTGTATTGTTCCAATAATTGCGTCAATTCTTTTTCTTTCATTGGTGTTTTTCCTTTCCATCAATACCGCCGGAAGCGGCTTGTTAGCAGGCACAATGGGGACGGAGCTAACCCACGGTGCCTGTCTTTTATTAACCTGTTCTCTGCACCCTAGTAGTGGTGAAGGACAAGGATCTGTTTTTTGTCCCCCTCACCCTGACCCTCTCCCGCCAGGGGAGAGGGAACTTTCAATACCCGTTCCGGGCACAGGCTTTCAGCTTTCTACTTTCCACTTTCCACTTTCCACTTTCCACTTTCCTTCATTCATGCTTCCCGTCCGATATCCTTCCAGATCCAGGGAGATATATTTGAAGCCGGCGACTTTAAAGTGCCGGATGATTTCTTCCTGATGCCCGCCGGATCGTAAGAATCCCGGCATCTCTGAATAACCTAGTTCTATCCGGGCTACTTCACCATGGTCCCGCACCCGGAATTCCCGATAGCCAAGTTCCAGCAGAAAGGCTTCGCAGGATTCGATACGCCGAAGCTTTTCTGCTGTAATTTGCGTTCCATAGGGAATTCGGGAGGCCAGGCAGGCCATGGCCGGTAAATTCCAGGTGGACAGGCCAGCTTCTTTGGATAGCTGACGTATTTCGTCTTTTGTCAGACCGGCTTCCTCAAGAGGACTTCTGATTTGGAGTTCCTTAAGTGCTTTACGCCCAGGACGATAATCGCTGGCATCATCTGCATTGGTTCCATCCACCAGGTAGGCAAAGCCTTCTTCCTCTGTCATGGCTTTCATCATGGTAAAGAGATGTCTTTTGCAATAATAGCACCTTTCGGGAGAGTTTTCTGCAATCCTTGGTTCTGCTTCTTCGTTGCCCGGCATCAAGCGATGATAGACACCGGTTTCTTTCGCCATTTGCACGGCTCGCTGCTGTTCCTGCTCAGGCACCATGGAGGCAATAACGGTGATAGCCATTACCTTTTCCCCCAAAGCTTCCTTTGCCGTATGAAGCAGAAAGCTGCTGTCCACTCCGCCGGAAAAAGCAACGGCGACAGAATTCAGTTCTTTTAATATCTCAATAAGTTTATCGTATTTTTTTAACGTAACTGCATTTATTGTTTTGTTCACTTGTTACACCTCCCCGAGTTAGTTTACAGGATATTGGCTGGTTCCTGCACAATAATAGTTACTGTAATTTGGGCACGCCAGAAGGAACATACCGCACTTCCCGACTGCCCATCCGATAACTGAAAAAGATGCTGCGTTCCGTATAGTTCATAATCAGGGAAATTAAATCCGTGCCGGTCATCCGAATGCTGCCACCGGTACAGCTGGTTTCATCAAATTGAGTGACTTCATCAGGTCGCACGGTTTTTCCGTGAAACAGAATGGGTACCGGATCGCCGGTGTGAATCATGGTGCCATCACTGGCGGTGGTATGGTCACTGGTAATCACCAGCAGGATGTCTCTTTTTTTTACTGCTTCTATCAATTCTCCCAGTTGTTGGTCGATTTCCTCGATGATTTTCATTTTAGCAACCGGCCCCATAGTATGAGAGGCATCGTCCGGCTTTTTGTTGTGCAGATGAATGTAATCATACTCCTTATCCTGCAGCGCCCATCGGATGCCTTCCTGAAAAGTGGAATAGCGCACATAGTCCATGCCAATCAGCTTCGCCACGCCTTTCAGCAGCTTGGTGCCTGCTACCATAACGCCTTTCATGCCGTATCGCTCCGGAAAAGGCTCCATGGTGGTTTTTCTGCCGGCCCATTTGGTCAGGATGCCATTGGCTGGTTGTTGCCCTCTTGTCTTTCGGGCCAGGTTTACCGGATGGTTTTCCAGGGATTCCATTACTGATAAAATGTATCGATTCAAAAATGCGGCCGTTTTCACCGCTGGTGCATCCTGTGTTTCAAAAGGCATGACCCGATGCAGCCAGCCCTCCGGATAAAAGGGGTCGCTGTCGGATACCCGGTGATCCAGGTTTTCTCCATTCAGCAGTAGAAGGCTGTGAGGTCCTTCCTGTTGCCGCCATCGGATGGAAATACCCTCCATTTCTTTTGGCAGACACTGGCTGAGGGCCTGCACTTCTTCCCTTGTCAGATCATTCAAATCCCGTTCAAGCACCTGGTATCCTTCTTCGGTTTTATCCAGGCAGGCCCAGGTTTTCATCAAATAAAGGGTTTCTTCCTCCAGTTCCTCTTCCAGGGTTAAGGCGCTAATGATGCCTCTTCCGGGAAAGGCTTCCATCGGGTATCCCATCAGACCGAAATGAGCCGCTTCCGTACCCAAGGGAATGCCCGGCTTCCAGGGAATCATGGTGCCGGTTTCTGAGATAGCTGCCAGGGCGTCCATATTAGGAGTATTGGCTGCCTGCAAGGGTGTTCTCCCGTTTAATGCCTTTTGCGGCCGGTCGGATAGTCCGTCCAGTAGTACCAGTATGGTTTTCATCGTTGTGCCTCCCAGGCTGAAAATAGGGCTTCCAGTTCTTTTTCTGTAATGGCCGGGTTTTCCTGATAATATTTTCCAATATAGGTGGACAAAGGTTCCAGAAACGCTGTCAGAAAGCGTTGGATGTTCTGGCGGTCATAGATGGCATTGCCTTCATGATCCCGGTAATTGCCGCTAAAGAGGCAGACCGGTTGTTCTTCCTCTGCCGCCCAGTTCCATCCGATGAGCTCCTCCACTTCTTCGCCGCTTTCCACCCTTCGTATGGGCAGCATCAGTTCGACATCCAGCGCCTGAAGGATTCGCTGATAGCTGTCAAGGCAGTCCTTCATCTGGTTTACCTTGATTTTTCCCCCATGGCTTTCCCGTTCACCGGCAATGATTTTTTTTCCCAGCTGTTTCGCCAGGGGAATTCTTGCCAGGTGGAAATAGACATGACAGCCAATGCAGGGGGTATAAAATTCAAATTCCCGTTGCAGCTGCATGACGTAACGGCCGTTGAGGAGCCGCCACAGCGGCAAGGAACTGTAGTAAAGCAAGGGATAAATCTGCTTTTCCCTTCCATACCGCTCCTTCACCACTTCCACCATTCGGTGGTAATTCACTTCCAGCTCCTTTTCGCTGCCATATTCCGTTGGCGCAAAGGTCACCACTGGTAATATATGTTTAACCGCCGGATTTTTTAGGGCTTCCATGATGGCGGCCACACTATCCCGACCGGCAAATTCTCCGATAACGGTGTCTTTCGGCAGTTTTTCGATTGTTTCCCGCACCACTTCTGTTGGTGTATTATGGCGAATCATATTAAACCTCCATATCCTTCTTTCTATTTTATTGAACCATCTTTGTTACCTATGTTCTGACCCATACAAGAATTTGACCTTAATTATCCATTATCAATTGTCAATTATCAATTGTTTTTCGCATTGTCAATTATCAATTGTTTTTCGCATTGTCTATTATCAATTATCAATTATCAATTAAGGAGCGCTTTGCCTCTTTAGTAGTTATTGTAACCTTATTTTCCTTTGGGAGCAATGCCAGTCCTCTCTTTTAATAGTATCTTAATGGCAATGAAAATAATATCTTATCTTTTATGCCGCGTTCATCCCGACAAATGTGAAACGTAGTGAGAAAGATAATCGTGATAAGCCTATCAGATAATTCTATTGGTTTGTTCTGATACGCTGTGCTACACTTAAATGTGAATTAATTAACAATTCAGACGGTATTTAAATGCCAGAAAGGATGGATATAATGAAAACAATGAATGAAAGGGTGGTTGAAAGATGATTACATGTACCATTAATGGACAGGTTGTCCAGATCAAAGAAGGAAGTACCATGCTCCAAGCAGCAAGAAAAGCAGGAGTGGTGATTCCCACCTTCTGCCACGATGACAGGATAAAACCGGAGGGAGCTTGCCGCATTTGCAGTGTTCAGGTAAACGGCAGTCCAAAGCTGGCTGCTGCCTGTTCAACGCCGGTTACAGAGGGAATGAACATCGAAACAGAAAGTGATGCCGTTGTGGAAGCTCGCAGGGAAATTCTGGATTTAATCCTTGCCAATCATCCACTGGACTGCATGACCTGCGAAAAATCAGGAAAGTGTAAACTGCAGGATCTTTGCTATCAGTATGATGTGGAAAAATCCTCCTATGAAGGTCAGGTAAAGAGCTTTCCACTGGACGAAAGCAATCCTTTTTATGTCAGTGACCAAAACAAGTGCATCAACTGCGGACTTTGTGTTCATGTCTGTAATCAGCTGCAATGCTCTCACACCCTGAGTTTTATTGACCGTGGTTTCCACACCCATATCGCTCCTCCCTTCGAAGTTCCTCTGGAAGAATCTACCTGCGTTTCCTGTGGTAACTGTGTTTCTTATTGCCCGGTAGGAGCTCTGGAACCAAAAAGACCGATAAAATACCGCTACTGGGAAACCAAAGAAGTAAAAACCACCTGCGCTTATTGCGGTGTTGGTTGTCAGATGAACTTGCTGGTGAAGGACAATCGGGTGGTAGAGGTTCAGCCGGCTAAAGGAGCTGCCAACGAGGGCCTGCTTTGTGTAAAAGGCCGCTTCGCACATGATTTTATAAACCATCCGGATCGGCTTACCCAGCCTTTGGTTCGAAAAGACGGAGAGCTGGTTCCCGTAGAGTGGGATGAAGCTTTTTCGGTGATTATTAATAAAGCAAAGGAAATAAAAGAAACCTACGGCGCTGAATCCATCGCCGGATTTTCCTCTGCCCGGATTACAAACGAAGAGAACTATCTTATGAACAAACTGATGCGTGGTGCCATCGGTACCAATAATATTGATCACTGCGCCCGCCTATGCCATGCCTCCACTGTTGCCGGTCTGGCGACGACGTTGGGAAGCGGTGCTATGACCAACCCCATGGCCGATGTTCGTAATGCAGAAGTGATCTTTATCACCGGTTCCAATACCACGGAGGCCCATCCGGTAATGGGAGCCTATGTTCGTCAGGCACAAAAGCAAGGAAGCAAAATCATTGTTGCCGATCCACGGGCCATTGAACTGGCAGAAGATGCAGATCTGTTCTTACAGATTCAACCGGGATCCAGCGTTGCACTTTCCAATGCCATGGTTCATGCTATCCTCCAAGAAGGACTGGAAGACAGAACCTTTATTCAGCAACAAACGGAAGACGTTGAAGCACTGAAGGCATCCGTGAAAGACTGTACCCCGGAATGGGCCGCCCAAGTCTGCCAGGTTCCGGCGGAGGATATAAGAAAAGCCGCCCGGATGTATGCTGCTTCCGGCGCTTCCAGTATTATTTATTCCATGGGTATTACTCAGCATGTTAACGGAACAGAAAACGTTATGAGCCTTTCCAATCTTGCCCTGGTAACAGGAAACATTGGTAAGCCCGGCACCGGCGTAAACCCACTGAGAGGCCAGAATAACGTACAGGGTGCCTGTGATATGGGAGCCCTTCCCATCGTCATGACCGGTTATCAGAAAATTGATACGGCAGATACCCGTAACAAATTCCAGGAAGCCTGGGGTGTTCAGCTTCCGGATAATAAGGGCTTAACGGTAACGGAGGCCATTCCTGCAGCAGCAGAAGATAAGGTGAAAATGCTTTATATCACCGGCGAAAATCCCATGATTTCAGATCCGGATACTCATCACGTGAAGGTAGGGCTGAAAAAAGCCTTCCTGGTGGTGCAGGATATCTTTCTGACAGAAACTGCTGAGCTGGCAGATGTAGTATTACCAGCGGCTGCTTTTGCGGAAAAAGAAGGAACCTTTACCAACACCGAGCGTCGGGTGCAACGGGTCCGTAAAGCAGTAAACCCGCCAGGAGAAGCAAAGCCGGACTGGTGGAGTTTATCCCAGTTGCTGAAGGGTTTCGGACTGGAAGCCGATTACAGCGGAGCGGAAGCTGTTTTTGAAGAAATCCGCCAGGTTACTCCTTCTTACGCCGGCATCTCTTATCCTCGTATTGAAGCGGAAGGTCTTTCCTGGCCATGCCCAACCACGGATCACCCCGGAACACCAATTTTGCATCAGGGCAAAATTGCCCGGGGAGCCGGTTTGTTCAAAGCCGTGGAATGGAAAGCATCACCGGAGTTGGGCCTTGAAGATTACGAGCAGGTAATGACCACCGGCCGGATTCTCTATCATTTCCATACCCGGACCATGACAGATAAGTCCGAAGGCATTAACCATATTGCACCGCATAATTTCGTGGAGATTCATCCGACTTTGGCGGCTTCCAAGGGCATTAAAGACGGTGATGAGGTTAATATCACCTCTCCAAGAGGTCGGATTACGGTAATAGCCAAGGTGACAGAGCGAGTGGATGAAGGCGTTATTTTCGTGCCTTTCCATTGGGGCAACGGTGCCAACGTCCTCACCAATGGCGAAGTATTGGATCCCTTCTGCAAGATTCCTGGTTTAAAAGTGTCCGCTGTCAATGTGGAAAAAGCCCATTAAATTGAGAATGGATGATTGGTCACGGATAATTAAGTTCAAATAAACAAAAACCGAAACCTCGGCCTTTATGGCATAAAAAGCTATGGTTTCGGTTTTGTTTTTACTGTTATAGTGTTAGCTTGAATAACAGCTTTTGTTTAGAGGTTTTTGTAGCAGAACCACCAGTCAAGGCAAGTGCATTCTCCAGCTTCTGCCTGTTGCTTTCGTTTTTCCACTTCGTCTTCCGTAGCAGCCGGTGGAATAATCACCTGATCCTGATAGTCCTCATTGGCAGGCCAGTTTTCCGGCATGGCAACTCCATTGCTGTCCGAAGTCTGAAGTGCTTTAACAACCCGAAGCACCTCATCAACGCTTCGACCGATCTCCTGGGGATAATACATCATTAATCGGAGTTTTCCTTTGTCATCAACGATAAAAACCGCTCTGACGGTATTGGTTCCCTTGCTTTCATGAAGCATTCCCAGTTCTGTTGATACGCTTCCCAATTCATCAGCAATTACCGGGAAAGGTATTTTAACATCCATATTTTCGTTGATCCACTCAACCCATTTAATATGAGAAAAAACCTGATCAACGGACAGTCCTATCAATTCGGTATTCAGCTTTTTAAATTCTTCTGCCTTTTTGGCAAATCCAACAAACTCCGTGGTGCAAACAGGCGTAAAATCTCCCGGGTGACTAAAAAGAATGAACCATTTCCCGCTGTAATCCTGGGGTAAGTTTTTCTGCCCATGAGTGGTCTTAACCGTCATTTCCGGGAAAGAATCCCCCAGTAGTGGCATTTTGTTGACCTTTTCCATTATGCATCCTCCTTTTAATTTAGATTATTGATAATCTTTCTCATAATTACCCTGCGCCATATTGGGTAAACGTTCTAAACAAAGTTGACCTATGAGTTTTTTTAATCTGTGTATTTGTGTTTTCAATGCTTTATCATCGCACTAACAGATTCCCGCGATTGTCCCATAGAATTCATCAATGCATTTTGGGCTTTTGATCGAAATTTTCTATTGTTGTTTTTTGAAGAAGTTTGCTAGAATGAAATCGCATAAAACAAACCATTACCTAAACTATTTCAAAGTAGAGGGAGGATTTTATTATGATATTGAATAAGCGATTTTTAGTGTTGCTGATGGCTGTGCTGATGGTCTTGACCTTAGCCGGATGTCAGCCTTCAGATGAACCTGAACCAGCTCCGGAAGAGGATACGGCAGAAGT
The DNA here is from genome assembly GCA_003838145.1 of Tindallia sp. MSAO_Bac2. GTDB lineage: Bacteria > Bacillota > Clostridia > Peptostreptococcales > Tindalliaceae > Tindallia. Next base: position 29,719 of record QYZZ01000029.1, on the reverse strand, counting down.
AAGCGAACCGGAAGATTCCGAAGAAGTCTCCGAGGGCTATGATGGAGAACCTCTGCAGATTTATGCCGCCTATGGAGGTTTGGATGAGATTGCTCAGAAATTCGAAGAGGAAACCGGCATTCCTGTGGAAATGCTCAGTATGTCTTCCGGCGAAGTGCTGTCCCGCATGAGAGCGGAGGAAGGCAGAGCCTTGGGTGATGTGTGGTTTGGCGGTGGAATCGACAGCTTTATGGTTGCTGCTGAAGAAGGGCTGTTGCATCCATATCAGTCTCCGGAGGCTGAAGCCATCGAAGACCGCTTTAAAGATCCGGAGGGCTACTGGACCGGTGTTTCCATCGTTTTGGTAACCTACGTTGTCAATCAGCCTTTAGCGGAAGATTTGGATGTTCCCATTCCTATGACATGGGAAGAACTGACGGATCCTATGTATGAAGGAGAAATTTCCATGCCAAACCCGGGTATTTCCGGCACAGCATACACAGCCATTGCCTCCATGCTCCAAATACTTGGCGAAGAGGATGGATGGGCTTATCTGGACGCTTTGGATGCCAATATTCCCTACTATGCTGAGCGTGGCAGCGAGCCGCCACAGCAGGCATCATTGGGAGAAGTGCTGGTAGGAATCAGCCCGGATGGCGTTAACTCTCAGCGGGAAGGATACCCGGTGGAGGTGGTTTATCCGGAAGATGGCACTCCCTGGTGGCATTCACCTGTAGCCATCATCGAGGGCACGGATAACCTGGAAGCTGCCCAAAAATTTGTAGACTGGACATTGACGGAGGAAGGCCAGGCTTTCCTTGCGGAAGTCAGCCCACGCCCCAGCACCCGCCCCAATGTTCCACTTCCGGATGATATTCCTTCACTGGAAGAATTGAACCTGGTGGATTATGATTTTGCCTGGGCTGCTGAAGAGAGGGATCGAATTGTTGATGAATGGACAGAGCGTTTCGGAAACTAAAACTCAGTTTCATCGAATTCTATTTGCAGGAGTCGCTGTAGCGATTCCTGCATTTTTGGTAATTTTTGTTCTCTACCCCCTGGCCAGTGTCCTAATTACCAGTGTTTACAGGCAGGGAGCCTTTGATTTTTCCTATTTTATTCAATTATTGGGGGGGCGTCATCTTCATCTGCTTCGAAATACCCTGATGATTACTTTTTCTTCAACGATTCTGGCAGTCATGCTGGGCACCATTCTTTCCCTTGCCGTGTATCGAAGCCGATTTCCTTTGCGGCGGCTTTTTCATTACACCGCTATTCTTAATATGATTTCACCACCATTTGTCAGTGCCATTGTCTTTATTATGCTTTTTGGAAGGCGCGGTCTTATAACAAACCAGCTACTGGGATTAAGCGTCTCGCTGGTAGGTCCTCAAATGATTGTTGTGCTTCAGATGATCGGAAACGCCAGCATTGCTTATCTGGTAGTATCCAATGTTCTGATGGGGCTGGACCGGAACCTGGAGCTTTCCGCCATGGATTTGGGCGCACCCCCGGTGCGGGTGTTTTTCACCATCACTTTACCCTTGCTGGCGCCAGGCCTGGCAGCAGCCGGTTCTCTGGTTTTTGCCAATGTGCTGGCGGACTTTGGAACTCCCATTCTGGTTGGCGGCGGCTATCGGGTGCTGGCCAGCGAAGCCTATATTCAAATCCTGTCCAACTATAATTTGGGCTATGCCGCTACTATCAGTGTGCTTTTACTCTTTCTGAGTGTTTGGGCTTTTGGGCTGGAACGATTTGTTTTGCGCCAAAAGCTTTACTACTCCACTAATGTGGCTGAGAGAATTAAAGATCAAAAATCCGCCGGTCATCGAAAAATACCCTTCTCACCTTTGGTCATTGGTGTTGCCAGTTTGTTTTTTCTCATTGTCGTTATTCAGTTTGCCGCAGTGATAGCCGGTGCCTTCACATCCGTTTGGGGTTATGATTACACCCTTAGCCTTCGTCACTTTGAAAGGGCTGGCAGCCAGTTGTTCAGCAGCCTTAACAACAGCCTTTACTTTGCCATAAGAGTAGCTCTTTTGGGCCCCTTATTGGGAGTCACCGCCGCTTATTTTCATCAACATGCCTGGAAAATCTGGAAAAGCCTGCTTAATTTTTTGGCCCTGGTACCCTTTGCCGTTCCAGGAACAGTCATGGGCATCAGTTATGTCATGGCTTTTCACCGGCCTCCACTGCAGTTTACCGGAACGGCTGCTATTATCATCCTGATCTGCATCGTACGGGAGCTTCCCATCAGCTACAACAGCGCGAAAGCTGTCTTAAAACAAGTTGCTTCCAACCTGGAAGAAGCTTCCCGGGATCTGGGCGCTTCCGCCTGGACAACCTTTTCACGTGTCATCATTCCCATTTTGGCGCCGGCTTACCGGGCCGGCATGCTGCATGGATTTATACATGTCATGATTACCATTGGAGCCATTATTTTCCTTATTACTCCCAGGTATGTCACTATTACTTTTGAGATCTTCCGGGCCGTTAATTCCGGACGCCTTGGAGAAGGAGCTGCATATGCCTTCATATTAACGGTTTTTACGGCTTTGGGCCTTATAGCCTTAACCCTTCTTTGGTCTTTGCCGGGTTATCTAAAGAAAGCTCTTGCGCGTTTTCAAGCTTTAGGAAAGGATGAACGATCATGACACTCTCCTTACAGGGAATATCAAAAAAGTATGAAACCGTCGAAGCCGTCAAAAAAATGGATTTAATCATTGAAGAGGGCGAACTGTTGGTGCTGGTAGGTCCCAGTGGCTGCGGAAAAACCACCATTCTTCGAATGCTTGCCGGGATTATCCCTTCGGATGAAGGAAAGATCGTGTTCAGGCAACAGGATTTGTCCAACCTTCCTCCGGAAGATCGGCCGACTGTGACGGTTTTTCAGGACTATGCGCTTTTCCCTCATATGAATGTTTACCAAAATATTGCCTACGGCTTAAAAGTAAGAGGAGCAGACAAAAAAACAGTGCATGAAAAAATCAATCACTATATGAAGCTGATGCAGATAAAAGATATGGGAGAACGAAATATCAATGCCCTTAGCGGTGGCCAGAAGCAAAGAGTTGCTTTGGCCCGGGCCATGGTGGTGGATCCGGATATTTTGCTGTTTGATGAACCTTTAAGCAGCCTGGATGCAAAACTGCGAGTGGAAATGCGGGAGGAAATTCGGCAGATACAGCAAAAAACTGGTATCACTGCTGTTTATGTGACGCATGATCAGGAGGAAGCATTGGCTATTGCGGATCGGGTAGCCGTTATGAATCAGGGTGTGATAGAGCAAATTGGTCCTCCGGAGGAAATCTATTACCGTCCAAAAACAGCTTTTGTGGCCGATTTTATCGGCTTTGGAAATTTTGTTCCTGCCAGCATTCGAAATGTCAGCGACGATCATGTGGATCTTTTCTGCCTTGAAAAGACACTGCAACAGCCCAGATCCTGGATAAAAACGCCTGAGGATTCGGATTTTCCCATCGAAGAGGAAGTCAGCCTATTCTTTCGGCCAGAATCGATTGTACCCAGCCCGGAAGGAGCTTTTTCCGGAACCATTCTTCAAAAGTCTTTTCTGGGAGCTTCCACACGCTTTTTACTGGACTGCGGACTGCCTCACCCATTAAAGCTGGATGTTCTTACCAGCGTGCATTTGATGAAACCAGGGATGACCGTTTCCTTTGATATTTCAGAAGTCATTCTGTTTAAACCTTCTACTGAAACATCCTTTTTTCAATGATTATGCTATAATGAGATTGTTACCTTATTCTCTTTAAATCCTTCGGAGGTGCCCTATGGAATTCAGACAGTTGGAGACGTTTGTCGCCATTGCCAAATATAAAAGTTATTCAAAAGCAGCGGAGTCTTTGTTTTTGACACAGCCAACCCTCAGCAACCATATCATCAATCTGGAAAAAAGTCTGGGAACGACGCTGATCAATCGAAGCAATAAGCAGATTTCCCTGACACCAGCCGGTAAGATTCTTTATGAATTTGCCCTGCAAATCTTACAGGTAAAAGAAAGCGCAGGCTTTAAACTGGATGAATACCGGGGTCACTTTGTGGGCCATATTGAAATTGCTGCCAGCACCATCCCGGAACAATACATATTACCTTCTTTCCTTACGGGTTTTAAGGAGCTTTTCCCGGACGTCATTCTGACCCTTCGGCATTTGGCGTCAGATAAAATCATCGATGGCATTTTAACGGAAGAATATAATCTGGGAGTGGTTGGCAGCAAGGCTTCTCACGGCCACTTATTATTTCATTCCATTACAGAGGATGAACTGGCGCTGGTGGTTCCTAACAACGAAACCTATCAGCAATATGAAAGGGAAGTTCCCTGGTCTGATCTGGTGAAAATGCCTTTTATTTTTCGTGAACAGGGTTCCGGAACCCGTAAGCTCTTTGAGGCTTCACTTAAAAAGAACCATCTCAGTTTCAGGGATCTGAAGATAGCCGCCTACATTGAAAATACAGAAGTTATCAAGCAGTGCATAGTGGATGGTATGGGGGTTTCCATTCTGTCAAAAAGAGCCATTCAGCAGGAACTGCTAAATGGCTCTCTAAAGGCTTTATCGATTCCGGATATGGTGCTGACCAGAAACTTTTATCTGGTGCATCATAAGTACCGTACTTTGTCGCCGCTGGAGCTGCGATTCAAAGAATACTTGATGGAGCACAGCGAATGACGCTGTGCTTATTTTTATTGTCTTTTGCTTTGTATATTCCTATGGGTACCAGCAACACTTTATTGAATCCCCGGGCATTCTTATACCAGTCTTTCCGTTTAATCAACTCATGAGTAGTTTACTTATGGTTTGATTACTCCTGTTTCAGTTGTTACGCTTTTTTAGCTGTCACCTGTTTTTTCGGGGAGACACTTAAAAAGAGGGTATAGCGCAGCAACACGTACAGCACCATCGCCGTTGCCCAAAGGATTTGAAAGATTCGTATCGGCTCCAGCAGTGCTGTATTAAATCCCTGAGCATTCAGAAAGCCGGTCATTCCGTTAAAGGCAATGGCGCTGATAACAAAGGGAAAGGTGAAGGCGGAATAGCTGGGGTAAAATGGAAACTTCAGGAGCCTTGGCATTTGTACCAGTCCATATAACGTCATCAGGAATGCCCATCCGCCAAGGGCGACTACCATCGCAAGGCTTTTTTCCGGAAAGCTGCTGAGGTATCCTGCCAGCAGCAGGCTGGCCGGCGCAGCATAAATAATGATGACTGGCTGGGCAGGCTCCGGGATACCTCCTACTTTCAACACCCGGTACGTTACCAGCGGGATCAGCGGAATGTAAACGGCCAGTCCAAACCAGAACAGCAGCTGTCCCACATTTTGCATCCCATATAAAGGAGCTGTTACACTTCCCACCACAATCCCAACATACAGAACAAAATAGCTGGAAAAGACTTTTTTGATGTTAAAGGGTATCAGGTATGTCTTTGTAAATAAAATGACTAACAGTGCATTCAGGAAGACTCCCAGTGCCCAGGCTCCAAAGGCAAGTGCCGGCAGGAAAGGATTGATGTAGGTGCTCAGAAGCATCATCCCCATGGGAAAGGTGGCCATAATACAGGCTACAACCGGATTGGAAAAGCCTTCCTTCAGACAACCCGGAAATACCAGGAGTTTTAAAACCAGGCCCAGAAAAATGATGGCCGATATGGTCCCTAATAAATAACGGATACCCGGATGATATGTACCCAGTAAATTCCCCAGAGCTGCCAGGCCCAACATGAGGCCAGAAATCGGCAACGGTAGCTTTTGAAGCAGGGCTTTCATGGGTTACACCTCATTTCCGTGAATTTCATCTGTATTCACAAATCCTTTTTCCCGAAGGATTATTTTTGCAGCGTTTTCTGCTACTTCTCCCGTAAAGGAAATGCATTGTTCTTTATGCTCTCCGGAGGCCATATCCATCCCTTTGGTCAGCACACTGCAGCAAAGCAGCTTATGATTCTTTTTAAAGTCGTCCTGGAGTTCATAGGCCAGTTCCAGGGTTTTTACGCTCCTGGGGTCTTTTGGGTTGGTTCCTTCTGTCCGCCCAAAAAAATAACCAAGAGCCAGGACCCCGCCGGATACAGCGCCGCAGGTGCATTTTGATTTTCCGATTCCCACCGGGAATCCGGATGCCATGGCAATCATTTCCTCTGGCATATCCAGCTTAAAGTTCTCCCGGATCGAGGCCACAATAGCCTCGGAACAGTAGTATTTTCCCTCTCTGAAAAGGGCTTCTGCATCCTGCCTTATTTTGCTTATGCTTACTTCGTTTTTCATTGTTTTCCTCCTTCAAGAATTCATAGATAAATTGTACTGATAACTAAAGAGACATGTATCAATATTATGGCAGTCATCTGTTTTCAAGTACAATTAAAATTCATTATATGTTTATTTATAAAGCTTATAGCATTTCAATTTTGAATTTCTTATATTCGAATTTGAGAATGAGAAGTTCTGAGAAGACAAATAAAACAGCCGCCTTTTCAGTTTAACCTGAAAAAGCGGCTGTTATCATATATCTCCGAAGGCTAAATAAGCCCTTTTTGTATAAAGGCACGAACCAGCGGATGGGCCTCAGCACCATAGAGATGCCTTAAATCGCCGCTGTCCAGCACTTCACCTTCATTCATGAAAGCCACCCGGTTGCAGAGTCGGCGGGTCTGCTGAATATTATGAGTTACCATCAGAATGGTTGGTTTTTCCTGTTGATAGTATTCCTGGATCCGTTCTTCCAGCAACATAATGGAGGAAGGATCGATATTGGCCGTAGGCTCGTCCAGCATTAAAAGCCTGGGCTTAAAAATTAACGCTCTTGCCAGCGCCACTTTTTGTCCTTCTCCACCGGAAAGAGTCCAGGCTTTCTGATCCCGCAGAGATTCTATCTGGAAGGATTCCAGCAGTTCATTCACTCTTTCTCTGATTTCCTTTTCTGAATAACCCCGAATCTGCAAGGGGTATGCAATGTTGTTAAAAACACTGGTTCTTAAGAGATACGGCTTTTGGAATACCAGCGTCATGGATTTTTTCACGGCATTGTTCAGCTTTTTATCCTCATAATAAACGTTTCCGGAAGATGCCTCCATCAGACCGGCAATTATTTTCATCAACGTACTTTTGCCGGATCCATTGGGACCGATAATGCCCCACAAGTAGCCTTCCTTCAGCTCCAGCTCCGGGATGTTGAGGACTGTCCTGTTTTGATATTTTTTTGTAAGAGAAATCATGTTTAGTTTCATGTTTAGCGCTCCTGTTGCCAGTGATATAGCAGTGAATTAATTGCAAAGGAAATGAGCAGCAGTACAATACCCGTAGCAATGGCCAGGGAATATTCTCCCATATTCCGAAGCATTGCAATGGTGGTGGTCATGATCCGGGTATGCCCCCGTATGTTTCCTCCGACCACCATAACGGCTCCAACTTCCGACATGGCTCGGCCGTAGCCTGTCACCACAGCGGAAAGAATGTTAATGCGCAGTTCCCGGATCAGCAGCCATACGGTTTGGGCCGGACTGGCACCCATGGTTTTCGCAAGATCCTGAATGTCCGGTCCCCGCTCCTTGGTGCCATTGAATACCACACCGGTAATAATGGGCGCAACCAGTGCAAACTGGGCGATAATCATAGCCGTTGGAGTAAAGTTTAACCGAAAGTGACCTAAAGGTCCTGCTCGCAAAAAAAGCAAAAAGAAGACCAGGCCAATGACTACCGGCGGCATGCTCATCAATGTATAAATTATTCGTACCAAAAGCCATTTTCCGGGAAATTCCCGGATTCCCAGCAGTACTCCAAAGGGAATGGCAAATACCGAAGCCAGTAGTGTGGCCGTCAGCGATACAACCAGAGACAGCCGGACAATGGCGAAAAATTCCGGGTCCATGGTGATGATCAGTTGAAAGGCATCCTGAAATCCACTGATAAAGTTCTCCATCGAAAAGCTCCTTTATTCGCTAGTTTGCATTAGGGAAGAACAGTGGCTCCCCAAATTCCTCAATGCCAAACTCTGCAATCAGATCCTGGGTTTCAGGTGCCAGAATCCAATCAACAAATCGTTCAGCTGCAGGGAAGTTAATATGATCACCCTTGTCAGGATTTACCGCCATAACGCCGTACTGGTTAAAGAGAACTTCGTCACCCTCAAGAAGGATTTCCAGATCAATCGTATCCAGCATGGACAGGTAAGTAGCACGGTCTGTCAGGGTATATCCTTCCAGTTCATTCGCCATCTGTATGACATCGCCCATACCCTGGCCAGCTTCAATGTACCAGTCGCCGGAAGGTTCGCCAACACCGGAGTCTTCCCACAGGCTCAGCTCCATAATGTGGGTTCCGGAATGATCGGCTCTGGATACAAAGGATGCTTCATTTTCAGCAATCAGTTGGAATCCAGTCAGTATATCTGCTTCTGCGTTTTCTTTCAGGCCGGCCGGATCAGGTGCAGGGCCAACAACAATAAAGTCATTGTACATAACATCAAAACGCTCCACAGTATCACCAGCAGCTACCAGCTCCTCTTCCAGCTCTGTAGCGTGTGCCAGCAGTACGTCAGCTTCACCGTCTGCACCCATTTGCAAGGCTGCGCCGGTCCCTACTGCCACTACCATAACGTCAATTCCATATTTCTCTTCAAAGTCTGGCAGAATGTTATCCAATAAACCACTGTTTTCGGTACTGGTAGTGGTGGCAAGAATTATTTCAGTACTGGTTCTTTCTTCTTCTGATAAAGACTCATCCGCCCCTCCACAGGCTGCTATAAACGGCAGTAGTAGGATAAGCAATAAAGCAATGAGATTTTTTTTGCATATTTTCATTTCGTATCCCCTTTTTTAATAAAAAAACTCCTTTCCATTTGGAAGGAGTCGAGATGACGGCGCGGCCATTGATACTGTTACCTGTCTGACACGCTCCTTTCCACAGTGGGAGGTATGATGGTTTCCCAGGATACCCTGCCGGTCTTGTTTTCATGGCAATTATCCTGTAAGATATGCTTTAGAAAGCGAAGACTCGGAGTCTGTTGGGGCTATTCCCCTATTCGGTTAATTAGCATTATACAGGAGCGTTATCGATATGTCAATTGTAGCATATCGATGCTAAAGAATGTTGAATTCCCTATACTCATAATATAATTCTTGATTCCTCGAGATGAATATCATACTATTGACATGAGTCAGGAAGGAGATTTATTGCAATGCCTAACTCCAAAAAAGATTCTTTCAGCGGTTTTCAGCTGTATATGCAGATTAAGGATAAAAAACAGCTTTCTACGGATAAGCTTTTTCTTCTGCTGGAAAAGATCGGGAAGGAAGGCTCTATTTCCAAAGCAGCGGCAGATTTGGAACTTTCTTACCGTTATGCCTGGGGGCTCATTCAGGATGCAGAAAAGGCTCTGTCTGTTAAGCTGCTGAATAAAAAAATTGGTGGCTCTGAAGGGGGCGGTGCTTCTCTGACAGAGGATGCTCTGGAAATGCTGAGTCATTATCAGGTTATCCGGGATGCGGTAAATGAACAGCTCGGTGCGTTGCTGGATACAAAGAGCAGAGAAAAAGCTTCTCAGCCGGCGAATCCTCCAGCCCAGAATCCGTTAAAATATCTGTTGATTGCCAGCACTATGGAACCGGTTGAAACCGGTCTGCTTGACGTTTTGGAGCAGGTGTACTATCAGAAAACCGGCGTTCTGGTGCGCCATATCGGCGTGGGAAGCGGTAAGGCTATGGAAATCGGAAAATCCGGAGGAGCTGACCTGTTACTTGTCCATTCACCACAGGAAGAGGCTGCTTTTATGAGGCAGGGTCTGGGAGCTTATCGAAAAGAGTTTATGACGAACCGTTATTATTTGGTGGGACCAAAATCCGATCCGGCAGGACTTCAGGTGATTAAAGAGGATTCAGGGATCAGCGTGTTTTTTCGGCAACTGGTGCTGACGAAAATGCCTCTGATCAGCCGTAATGATCAGTCTGGTACCCACTCAAAAGAAAGGGAAATCTGGCAGGCTACAGACACAAAACCGGCGGAAAGAAATATCATACCTGCACAGGGTGTTTCCAGCAACTTGGGAGTGCTTCGCATGGCTTATGAAAAGTCCGCCTATGCGCTGACGGATTCCACCAGCTATCAATTATCTGAATATCAAAAGGAGCTCGCAGTTTTTGCAGGAGATGGCTCTGCTTCTGACACTTCATTAATCAACACTTTTTCCATTATTGTAATAAAGAGACGGGACTTCAACCCGGAACAATATCAGGAAGCAATGAATTTTGCTTTTTGGCTCAGTGGTCCAGAAGGAAAAAAGATAGTAAAAAGCTTCCCCAATCATACAGAGGAAGCTCCTTTCTTTCAGCCAACAGACATGCAGTAAACCATAAACCGCGGTTTACTGATTACTGTTTAGTATCGCTTATCTCTCATCTGCGAACGTATAACTACTTCTACTTCTTCTTCTTTAGGGTGTCTCTTTTTCCTGCGCTTTGAAAAAACCATTTCCGAATCCAGCATTACTTCGTATTCCCCTTTACTTCCTGGAATCAGCTTTAGTTCGCTGATTTCATCTTTATGCTCATCCAGCAGTCTCTCTGCCAGGCCAACGGCCTGCTCCAGGTAGCCTCAGGAAACACAGTATTGGATGCTCACCATTTTGGGCATGATCACCGCTCCTTTCAGGTTTTATTTACAGTCATTTTTATCGTCAAAACAGTTCCTGATACACTAAGCATACCCTTTAGTTCTTGTTTCATTCCTTATCAGTCGCTATAAATATTATTGATTTACGCAACCACAGCCAAATCACCCTGCAAAATTCTTCAATTTTAGTGTATACTATTGGTATACACTGCATCGGGCAAAAGTGTTCCGACTATTTTAATCCAACGAGGTGCTAAAATGCCGCTCTATTTTTACCTTAATAAATACAAACAGTACCGGTGCTTTCGGTTATTCTTCCTTTTACTGACGATGCTTTTTCTCTTCATTCCCTCTTCCTATGCTATGAATGAACCCCTCCCTGCCATCATTATCGGAGACGACATCAATTATCCTCCTTACAGTTTTCTGGACGAAAACGGCGAGCCTGCCGGCTTTAACGTTGACCTGGCCCGGGCAGTGGGACGGGTGATGGATTTCGATATAGAAATACGACTGGATGAATGGTCGGCAACAAGAGAATCCCTTGAGAGTGGGGAAATTGATGCTATCTCCGGAATGTTCCGTTCTCCGGAGCGGGAGTCCATGTATCTCTTTTCGTCTCCCCATAGCGTTACAGCGGGGGATCTTTTCACCAGGCCGGAATTTCAAATTAATAGCCTTGAGGATCTTCGGGGTGAAACCATTGTTGTTCAGCAGGCAGACATTGTGGCTGAATATCTGGAGCAGCAGGACCTGAACTTAACCCTTGTGGAAGTTAATAATGTGCAGGATGTTCTTCAGTTGGTGGCAGAAGGTCGTTACGACTATGCGGCTCTTCTGAAGCTGCCGGGCCTTTATAATATTGATACGTATGATTTGGATCTCGTACCGCAGGGCCTTACCTTCACTACGAATCAGTACGCTATGGCTGTTATGCCGGATAATCAGGATTTATTGTTGCTCTTAAATGGCGGAATGGAGATTCTGAGTGCTACTGGTGAATACCAGGAGATATATGAGCAATGGTTTGGCGTATACTCAGATCCTGATTTACCAGGCTTATTATACCGCTACCGCTGGATTATTGTTGCCGTCCTTGGACTGCTGACACTCCTGATTGGAATGGTTGTCATCCTACGTCACCTGGTAAAAGATAAAACAAAGGAGCTGGTATCCGTTAACACGGAGCTGGAAGCCAGTATGGAAGAGCTGATAGCCATGGAGCAGGAGCTAAGGGATCAGCTGGAGCAGCTACGCAGCAGTGAAGCAAGGCTTCGTGCCAGCGAAGCGAAGAATCAGGCAATTATTGATGCGCTTCCGGATATTTTATTTGTATTAGACAGCTCCGGCCACTTTCTTGATTGTCAGCACAATAAAGTCCACACATTGCTTTACCCGCCTTCTTATTTTATTAATAAAAACCTGGAGGATGTCATGCCGGAATCTGTTGCCTCCAAGGCTTTATATCATATACAGCGGGCCCTGAAAAAGAACCGGCTTCAGCAGTTTGATTATGAACTTTTAGTGGCTGGCCACCGTCATGTATATGAAATGCGGCTGATGCCCATAAACGATGATGAAGTTGTTGGCCTTGCCCGGGATATCACCCTTGGCCGACATCATCAGGAGCAGATAGAATACCTGAGCCATCACGATCAGCTGACCGGGCTGTATAATCGGCAGTTCCTGGAAGAAGAAATTCAGCGACTGGATACGCCCCCTAATTTTCCGCTGTGCGTTATTATGGGTGATGTTAATGGATTGAAGTTGATTAACGATTCCTTTGGCCATCAGGCGGGTGATGACCTGCTGAAAACGGCTGCTGACATTATTAAAGATTGCTGTCGAAAAGATGAAATCATAGCCCGGATTGGCGGCGATGAATTCCTGATTCTTGTTCCTAATATGACAAATGAGGAAGCAGAAAAACTGGTGGGGCGGATTCGGAATCGATGCCTGTATACCGAGGTGGAATCCATAGAGCTATCTATTTCCTTCGGCTGGGATACAAAGGATCATGAAGATGAGGACATAAACGAAGTTCTTAAAAATGCTGAAAATTATATGTACAAGAAGAAGCTTTTTGAACAGCCAAGCATACGCAGCAAAACCATACATGCCATTATGAATACCTTGCACGAAAAAAACCCCCGGGAGGAAAAGCATTCGCAGCGGGTTTCCGATTTGTGTGTTCAGACAGCCCGGGCCATGAAGTTCAGCGACCGTGAAATAAATGAAATACGAACCGTGGGCCTCCTTCATGACATCGGAAAAATATCTGTTGATGAAAATATTTTAAACAAGCCTGACAAGCTGTCAGAAGATGAATACGAAGAAATTAAACGGCATCCTGAAATTGGATCCCGGATTTTGGGAGCTGTCCATGACATGCAGGATATGTCAGAATTTGTCCTGTCTCACCATGAACGCTGGGATGGAAAAGGTTATCCTCAAGGACTGAAAGGAGAAGAAATTCCGCTGCAGGCCAGAATTATTGCCATTGCAGATGCTTATGATGCCATCATTGGTGAGCGGAGCTATCGTCCCTCCCGATCGCCGGAAGAAGCCGCCATGGAACTGCTGGCACATGCCGGAACTCAGTTCGACCCGGATCTGGTGGAAACTTTTGTCAGTAATGTTCTAAAAATGGATTTATAACAGGTGTTTTTCTGTTATAATGGAATCGCTTAATGAACAAAGACGCTGTGCTTTTGTAATTGATAATTGACAATTGATAATTGATAGTTAAGTTCAAGAGCTTTAATCTTCAAAGACCATTTACATAAAAGTCTGCGAATCAACTTTAAATTATATTAAGGTCTAGAAAAAAGGCTAATTAGCAGGAAAAACATCTTCAAATGGTTGATAAACATTCTGCTTAAGGAGGCTGTGCTATGTTTTTTTCACTTGCCCTGGGACTGCTGGGAGGACTTGGGCTGTTTCTTTATGGAATGAAACAAATGTCCGCCGGCATGCAGAAAGCTGCCGGTGAGAAACTGCATCGTATTTTGGAAATTCTTACAGCTAATCCATATATGGCTACCCTGACGGGTATTGTGGTGACGGTTCTGGTTCAGAGCAGCAGTACCACCAACGTAATGGCCATCGGCTTTGCCAGTGCCGGGCTGATGAACCTGTCACAAACTGTCGGGACCATGCTGGGTGCCAACATTGGCACCACTGTCACGGCTCAGATTATTTCGTTTGATATTTCAGTAATTATTTATCCTGCTGTTGCCATCGGAGCCTATCTTAACTTGTTTACCTCCAGACGGATATACAAGTCCATCGGTCAGGCCATCCTGGGCTTCGGTTTGCTGTTTCTTGGCCTTAACACCATGTCAGATGCCATGCATCCACTCAGAGACTATACGCCCTTTTTGGATATGCTGGCTTCTTTTGGTCAGACACCCTTGCTGGGTATTTTGGCCGGTGCCGTTTTTACGGCTGTCATTCAGAGCAGCAGTGCCACTGCCGGTGTTGTTATTGCGCTAACCTTACAGGGAATCATTGATACTCCATCCTCCATTGCCATAGTCCTCGGTGCTAACATCGGTACCAGCTTTACCGCGGCTCTTGCCAGCATTGGCACGAATCTGACGGCACGGCGATCAGTACTGGCCATTGTTACCGTCAAGGTTACAGGTGTTTTACTGGCATTGCTTTTCTTCCAGCCATTTTTAACATTGATATCCTACACAGGAACCAGCGTTACCCGGCAGGTGGCCAATGCTCATACCATTTTTAATGTTTTAAATGTGCTGTTGTTTTTCCCCTTTCTGACTCCATTCCTGAAATTGGTATATCGCTTTATGCCCGGTGAGGAACCGGTGGTGGAAACTGGCACAAAATACCTGAGCCCCAGCGCTCAGAAAACCACTAATCTTGCCATTGGTGCAGCACGACAGGAATTGTTGCGTATGGCAGGTATTGCCCGGGGCATGCTTCAGGACTCTTTAAGGATTTTTATTTATAACGACCGTGGTCTCATTGGCGCCACCCGTCAAAAGGAAGAACTGATCGACAGCCTGGAAAAGGATATTACCATTTTCCTGACGGAAATTGCCCAAAAGTCCCTGAGTCAGCAACAGTCTCAGACCGTCACTTCCCTGATGCATTTTGGAAGCGATCTGGAGCGTATTGGTGATCATGCTCATAATATCATTCACTTGTCAGAGCTTAAAATGGAAGAAGGGCTGGCGATTTCTGAAGAAGCTGCCAGTGAACTGGAAAAGATGCACCAGCTGGTGGATCAGATGATCTCCGGAGCTATGGAGGCCTTTGAAAAAGAAGACACCTCCCTGGCCCGGGAGGTGATTGCAAAGGATCATGATGTTGACAGCATGGAAAGAAGCCTTCGTAAAGGCCATATAGAGCGGCTGAACCAGAAAATCTGCATCCCTCAGGCCGGTGTCATCTTCCTGGATTTAATCAGTAATCTGGAAAGAGTGGCTGACCATGCAACGAATCTGGCGGAAGTGGTAACGGGAGATTTTTAAAGGATAGATTTGATTTTCGTAACAATAATATCGATGGCCACCATGTTTTTTCCGCCTTCCGGGATAATGATATCTGCATATTTTTTGTTGGGCTCAACAAATTGCAGGTGGGCCGGGCGGACGGTTTTCATATACTGATCGATGACGGATTCCAGGGTACGGCCCCGGTCTCTTATGTCTCTTTTGATGCGGCGTATGACGCGAATATCCGCATCTGTATCAACAAATATTTTAATATCCATCAATTCCCTGAGTTTTGGTTCGTTAAAAAGCAAAATACCTTCCAGGATAATAATATCCCTGGGTTCCAGCAGAAGGGTTTCTGTTTTTCGGGTGTGACGTTCAAAGTCATACTGGGGCATTTGAATACTGTCCCCTGCCAGCAGGCTTTTCAGGTGTGCCACTAACAGATCTGTTTCAAATGACATGGGGTGGTCATAATTCGTTAGAATCCTTTCTGCCATTGGCAAGTGATCCTGATTTTTGTAATACGCATCCTGAGGCACTGTGACAATACTCTGATTCGGTAACTGCCTGAAAATCTGCTTCGCCACGGTGCTTTTGCCGGAGCCGGTTCCACCGGTGACACCAATTAAGATTGGTTTTTTCATTACATGGCCTCCTTGTTTTTACTTTTTCTGTGATTATTATATCAGATATTATCTCTGTTACTCTAACAAAAATAAACCGCGGGGACAGTCCCCGCGGTTTATTTGGTTATAACCCGCTTTCTTCACAGAGAGTGTTCTCTTCCGGGTTATCCTCCTCATCTTTGACTATGAATTTTTCCAACTCATCTGTCATATCTTTTGTCATCATGCTTAGTGTCTGTGATGTTGATGCGATTTCCTCTATTGATGCGTTCATTTCTTCGGATGATGCGGCTATTTGTTGTGCAATGGCTGACTGGTCCATGGAAACATCTGACACATTTTTAACTTTTTCAATTATTACATCCTTGCTTTCATTCACGCTTTGCACCGATTCATTAACTTCTTCAATTCGGGGAATCATCTGAGTCAGGGCATCAAAAATGATCTTAAAGGTTTGAATGGATTCATCCACTACTTCTTCCTGGCTTTTCAGATTCATTATATTGCTTTGTGTGATGCCAACAATTTCATGGCTTTCTTTAACAATCCCATCCAGCAGTTTATTGATATTTTGCGAGGAAGTTCCGGCTTGTTCGGCTAACTTCCGAATTTCCTCTGCCACCACTGCAAAGCCTCTGCCGGCATCACCTGCGCGTGCTGCTTCGATGGCTGCGTTTAAAGCCAGTAAGTTTGTTTGTTCGGAAATCTGATTGATTGAATCAGTAATATTTCCGATCTCTTTTAGCCGCTGATCCAGCGCCTGGACTTGTCTGCTAATTTCATCAAAGGACTTTCCTATTTCAGTTGAAGAAATGACTAGTGCTTCCAGTTTTTCATTGCCACCGGTTACAGCATTACCCGTTTTTTCCGCATCATCATGCACATGGTTGATTAACGCAACGGTTTTTTCCAGTTTCTCGCCAAAACCATCCATTATTTCACTGATATCGGATAAAGACTGGGACTGTTTGCTGGCGCCACTGGCAACTTCCTGAATTGAGGTAGCTACTTCCTGCGAACCCAATGCCATATCTTCACATATTTTTGATAGAGCATTTGCATTTTCATCTGTTTTTTGCATATTCTTCTTAGTACTTACGATCATCTCAGAAATGTTGGCGGTTGTTGTTTTGAGTGCTTTTTTCATAATACCAAACTCATTTTTTTGTTTTTCATTGATCTCCTGCGTAAAGTCACCAGTTGATAATATCCCGAATAGTTGACTCATTTCTTTAAGAGACGCCCTAATCATAGTAATTACCACAAGAGAAACAAGTATCAGTAAGCCGGAAGCAACGCCTGTAATCAAAAGTGTTCTGTCGACATTTGCCCTGTAAACAGTCATACTCTGATGATAGAGGCTTTCTGCCATCTCCTGATTATCATCTACAATAAACGCTAAATTATTCATGATGGATCTGCCTCGAGATTCCAGTGTAAACCTTGCTTCATCTATCACGGCTGTATCTGCTTGTGACGCTTCTATGACCTCTGGTTCGGACTCCGTTGATGCAATATCATCATTACCTGATGCTTCATCCACTTCATCGGAGGTTTCCTCTGCTTGGTCTGTGATCTCCTCTGTCTCATTGGCTGTTTCTTCCACTTCACTTTCTTCATTAACCTCTGCATCAGATGCTGTTGGAACAGTACTGGTCGTTTCCAACCCATCTTGTGCTTTTAAGGCTGCCGTGTATTCATGAAATGCATCTATAAACTGATTGTAATTGTTAATCGCTGTGTTAAAAACGGTTCTCTGCCGTGAATCAGCTGCTATGGATACATCGTATTCTTCGATTAATTGTGTTAAGTTTTCATCCATACGCTCTATATCATTAATGATACTTTCATTGAATCCTGTTTCTGAAAGCCGCCAGATTTCCAGCCGCATGCTCATGAATTGATCGGATATTCTGGTGGCTGCCTGCGTCTGTAAAACGGCATCGTTATAAATATGCGAAACATTTCGATTAATCGTGTTCATACCCGAGTGCCCAATATATCCAATAGAAGCAACAGAAACAACAGATAAAATCACAATGAAAATAACACTACTGGTTATTCGAATGTTACGAGTAATTTTTTTCAACGTAATCCTCCTCACCAAAAAAACCGGCAAGCAGCTTTTAAAGGCTGACCGCCGGTTTAGATGCTCTCTATTAAGTAACTTATTCTTGTCCGTTCTTCAAGTCTTTATGCAAGAAGAAATCAGCTTCTGTTATTTCCCGCACGTCGTCCACTGTTACTCCTGACGCCAATTCGATGAGAACCATTCCACCAGGTGTTATCTCAAAAATGCATTTATCCGTAACGATGGTATTCACAGCACGCTTCGCTGTTAATGGATAGGTGCATTTTTGCTTAATTTTGGGTTCACCTTTAACCGTATGCTCCATGGCAATAATGACTCGTTTGGCACCTGCAACAAGGTCCATTGCTCCACCCATTCCATATACAGGCTTTCCTGGCAGTTTCCAGTTTGCCAGGTTTCCTTCCTGATCCACCTGATGGGCACCTAAAATAGTAGCATCAACATGGCCGCCTCTGATCATGCCAAAGGAAGTTGCACTGTCGAAATAGGAGCCACCCGTCATAATAGTTGCAGGTAGTCCGCTGGCATTTACCGTATCCAGATCTGTCTGGCCGTTAAGGGGGTCTGGTCCCATTCCAACAAAACCATTTTCAGATTGGAGGGTCACTTCAATGTTTTCAGGTATATAATTTGCTACAAGCGTAGGCAGGCCAATACCAAGATTTACCACGTCACCATTTTGAAGCATCTGTGCAACTCTTTTGGCGATTTTTTCCCGTACATTCATCAGGCATCCCCCTTTACAATATAATCTACAAAAATGCCTGGCGTCATTACATTGTTCGGGTCTATTTCTCCAACCTCAACAAGTTCACATGCTTCTACAATAACTGTCTTGGCCGCCATAGCCATTAATGGGTTAAAGTTTCTCGTAGCTGCGTTGTACCAAATATTTCCCTTTTTATCAACTTTGGTACCTCGCAGAAGAGCAACTTCAGCTTTTAGCGGTTCTTCCAAAAGATACTCTTTACCGTTAACAACGATCTTTCGCTTGCCTTCTTCCACCACCGTGCCTACGCCGGTGGGTGTCAGGAAGCCGCCCAGGCCGGCACCTGCAGACCGGATTCTTTCCGCAAGGGTTCCCTGGGGTATAAGATCTACTTCCATTAAACCCTGATTCATTCTACGTCCAGTTTCCGGATTTGTACCAATATGCGAAACCATTACTTTTTTTATCATGTCTCTTTCAATCAGCTTCCCGACTCCAACGCCAGGAAAGGCTGTGTCTGTGCAAATGAGGCATAGATCTTTTACCCCCTTTGCAATTAATCCCTCAACCAGCTTATCCGGGGTTCCTGCTCCCATAAATCCCGGAATCATAACGCTGGTTTCATCTATTACGTGACTTAAAGCTTCGTCCAATGAAACAATTTTACTCATAGCTTAACCTCCCCAATTCCATCCATCGCTCAAAGTTCTGTTCAGATTCTGAAAATCCTTCTGAAGTATATAACCTGCTATCCTTTTACTACTGGCAAGGTGGACCCGCCATAGGGCATTAAAATCGTGCGGAAATTTTGTCCAAGCTTATTTTTCGCTTTCTGAACAGCTGCATTTACCGTGGGACAGGGTTCTAGAAATATACTCCTTACGAAATCGTCCTCCAGATCAGAAACCAGGTACACGTCTGCTTTTTCCAAAACCAAAGCTATGGCTGCTGCCTTATGGCCGCCTAATTCGAAGTGCTGTTTTATTCTTGTAATCATATCCTTTGATTCTACGGATTCCAGCATCCACCTCTCAAAAACCCCTTCTCCCAATCCTTCTTTACAGGATGCTACCAGAATTATAACGCCTCCGTCGCGTACAGCATGTTTTGCGTTATCCAGGGCCTTTTGCGCCTGGTATAAGTTGATATCTTTCGGGTATCCTCCCGGCGAAACGATAACCAGATCAGCTGCTTCTTCCAGTTCGATTTTATAAAGTTTATCCAGAAAATCACAACCCGCCCGATGGGCTTCCTTATGATGGCCTGCAACGGCTTTAATAATTTGCTTCGACTCATTTAATACGACATTCAGAATAAAATCAATGCTTACAAAGTTGGTGATTTCCTCAATATCCTGACGAAGCGGATTTTCATCCAGGCTTCCTGTTGTCGCTTCATCCAACACCATCATGCTATGATTTGCCTGGATCGAATCTCTTGTCGCCACGCCGGGCATAATAGCCTTAGAACCACCACTATAACCGGCAAAGTAATGGTACTCAATGTTTCCGAGGCAAATTCTCCGATCAGCCTCCACCACAGGCCGGTAAATATTCATCGGTGTTCCTCTTCTGCTTTTTCCCAGTTCTACACAATCTTCGACATCAAGGTCCAGGCACTGAATTCTGTCGTAAACCGCATCGCCCACCAATGCTTTAATTTCTTCTTCTGTGTGCTTGCGATGACTGCCTAAAGCAAAAATAATCTTAATATCCTCGTCCTCTATACCCGCTTCATTTAATTCTTCCAGTAAAGAGGGAAGCACCACTTTGGAAGGCATCGGTCTGGTAATATCGCTGGTGATAATCGCAACTGATTCTCCGGGATTTAGCACCTCATTAAGTCGGCCGGTTCCAATGGGGTTTTTAAGGGCTTTTTTTACTTCTTCTACTCCTTCGCTCTCAATAGCTATTTCATTAGGCTTTAATACTCCCATCAACAAGGATTCATCAAGTTGAAAGGAGGCTTTACCTTTTGCAAAGTTCAATTCAAAGTCCATATCATTACCTCCCTGAGGTTGTTGGCTCAAAAACGTCTATTTTCTGGCAACGCCTGATTTTCTGGCTGCCAGAGCAACAGCTTCTGCAACTGCTTTTCCAACGCGCTCATCAAATGCTGGTGGAATAATGAATTCCTCCGTTAGTTCCTGACTATCTACAAGATTTGCAATGGCATGAGCAGCGGCAATCTTCATGTCATCGTTTATGTCACTGGCTCTGACATCCAAAGCGCCTCTGAAAATCCCCGGGAAAGCCAATACATTATTGATCTGATTAGGAAAGTCTGACCGGCCTGTTCCTATAACCCTTGCACCAGCATCCTTCGCCTCTTCCGGCATAATTTCCGGCGTCGGGTTTGAAAGCGCCAGCACAACTGCATCTTTCGCCATGCTCTCTACCATTGGCTTCGTAACGGTTCCGGGCCCGGATAGGCCAATAAAAACGTCGCTTCCAGCCATGGCTTCTTCAAGGCTTCCTTTTTTCATTTCTTTATTGGTTTCTTCTGCAATAAGGGCTTTTTCTCCGGTCAGTCCATCGCGTTCTTTATAAATAGCTCCTTTTCGGTCACACAGAACAACATTCTTCATCCCCATGGCCATTAAAAGTCTTGTGACGGCAATGCCAGCAGCACCGGCACCGGCAATAACCACTTCGATATCCTGAATTCTCTTTCCTACTATTTTCAATGCATTTAGCATGCCTGCCAATACCACTACTGCCGTACCGTGCTGATCATCATGAAAGATAGGGATGTCACAGGTTTCTTTGAGTTTGCGCTCTATCTCAAAACAACGCGGCGCAGCAATGTCTTCCAGGTTTATGCCTCCGAAACTGCCTGCCAATAACCTGACAGTCTGAACAATTTCCTCAACATCATTACTGCGGATGCAAAGAGGAAATGCATCTACATCCGCAAAGCTTTTAAACAGAACGCACTTTCCTTCCATAACTGGCATGGACGCCTCCGGCCCAATGTCTCCCAAGCCTAAAACCGCTGATCCATCACTAACAACAGCCACCATGTTCCAGCGGCGAGTCAGTTCGTAGGATAGCATAGGATCCTTTTGTATCTCCAGACAGGGTTCTGCAACCCCAGGGGTATAGGCCATTGATAAGTCTTCTTTTATTTTAACTGGCACGGCACTCTCAACAACGATTTTGCCTTTCCATTCGAAATGTTTTTTTAGTGCTTCTTTTTTTTCGTCCATTGCCACTCTCCTTTAATTTGCAAAACCCTTTTACGATAGTTTCAATACTTCTCTAAATTGCTGTATGCCAGTTTCAAGGCTTGTTAATACCGGTTTATCAATATGCTTTAGCAAAGGCATTAAGTGATACATACTTCCCTGTGCCAATACAATAACATCATTTTCTTTTGCTGCTTTTTCAATGGTTTCAATAACAATACGGTTATGTTTGTCCCGATCACCATCTATCAGCAACGCTTCGTATGCTCCTTCGCAGAAGCACCTGTTAACCGTTACTTCTTTACCAGCTTTTTTTGCCATGTTCTCCACTAATCTGGAGGAAGGCTCAATGGTGGAAACCGCCGTAGCGATGACGGCAATTTTTTGCCCAAGTTTTACAGCTTCTTCAGCCATCGGTTGATCGATTTTCACATACGGAATACTGACTTGCTGCTGCGCCACGTCCGCTGCCTCGCCTACAGAAGAACATTGATTTAGTATGGCTTCCGCACCCATAGATTCTGCCAGTACCGCATACTGAGATATTCTTTTTGTTATTCCCGGGGTAATGCCTTTATTTGCCAAGGCCTCCTGCAACAAACTGTCATCAATGATATTAATCATTTCTACTTCCGGCAGTTTTTCTGCAAACTGTTTTTTCAAATCCTCTACTGAGTATAGGAAGGTGTGAATAACGGCTACTTTTCGTTTCATGTTAATCCTCCTTATTTTTGAGTTGCAATTCCAGCATTTTTTTATCCGATGTTTCCTAACTTGTTTCTTTCCGACCAGCTAACAGCGGCCAGTTGTTTCTGATGCGCTTTCTCCATGGCCTGCATCAGTGGCATTTTAATCCCGGATAAAAACCGGACCATAGCTCCGCCGGCCGTGCATACGTAGTTGATCTGGCTAAGATCAATAAATTTCTGCGCTGCGCTAACCGTGTCTCCTCCACCGATAACAGAATATCCCCTGGACTTGGCAATCGCTTCCCACATGGCTTTGGTTCCATCGACAAACAGCGCCTGCTCATACACGCCTGCCGGTCCGTTAACAAAAATAGTGGCAGCCTGATCTATGATTGTGGCATAGTGCTCTATGGTTTTTCCTCCAATGTCCATAAACATGGCATCATCTATAGGGAGTTCCTTTGTCATCGCTTCTTCTCTTTTACTGTCTTTTTCAAAGGCCAGATCCAGCGGCATTTCGATTCGATCTGCATACTGATCCAGATATTCTCTGGCTTCTTCGATAAAGGAATCCAGTCCTTTGTCTTTGATAAAGGCTTCTTTTGTTTTGCCCAGTTGTCTGCCGCTGGCAAGCAAAAATATTTCACCAGTGATTCCTGATGTCAGTATTCTGTCAGCAGTTCCGTTTTCCAGAACCTGTTTCATCATACCAAATGCATCGGATATTTTGGCACCACCCAGAACAAACACACAGGGTTTCACCGGATTTTCCATTACCTTTTGCAGTGCTGCAACTTCCTGAACCATCAGTTCGCCTCCGGCAGTTGGGAGCAGCTCCTGGAAAGCAACCATGGATGGAGCGTTGCGATGAGCTGCTGCAAAAGCGTCGTTTACATAATAGTCGAATAGTGGTGCCAGATTGCGCACCAGGTAGGTTTGCAGCATTTCTTCCGGATTTAGCTTCACTGCGTTTTCGAAGGTAGATACTTCTTCTGTATAGTACCGTAAGTTTCCAAGCAGGATTATTTCTCCTGATTTAAGGTCTTCGATGGCCTCCCGGGCTGCCGGTCCGGCAACATCGTCAATATAAGAGACTTCTTTTCCAAGTAATTCTGTCAGCCGTTCAGCATGTTCTTCCAGACTAATCAAGTTTTGATAATCCAGGGTGTCTCCCTGATGAGCAATAATTGCCAGCCTGGCTCCTTTATCACTGATTTTTTTGATTGTTGGAATGCTTTTTCTGATCCGGTTGTCGCTGACAATTTTCTTCGTTTCCGGGTCAATGGGTGAATTGATGTCCAGCCGCAGCAAAACTGTTTCTCCCTGAAAATCAAAAGCATCAATGGTTGTAATGGGTAGTATTGTGTTTATTTCCATGCGCCCATCCCCAGATACTCATTCGTTTTAGTGACACCTTCCACTCCATCTGTTTGCATTCCCAGTGCCGCCCTGGCAGCATCGATGGTTTCTGGTATGGTTACGGCTTCCTGCGGGATATTAATGCCAAACATAATATCTTTGCCGGATTTTACAACCGTATCTCTCCAGATTGCGATCTCGTACATGTCTCCTCTTGGGTTTCCTAAGTCTCTCGCATATCGGAACAGGGAGGCATTTCCTTCAAATCCTTCGTCAAGGCTTACCATGCGGATTCGCTGATGCTTTTCGAAGGTTTCGATCACTTCTTCCACTGTCATATCTTTCTTCGGTGTGGCCACAACAGAAATAAAATGTCCATGGGTTACTGGTGTGTGAACTAACAGGCCTGTCGCTTCAATGTGCGGCATGATCGTCATTAAATCCACTGCCTGGTGATTAGGTGCTTTGTCTACTTTTAATGCATTGGTTAATCCTCTGTGATAGTCACCCGGGTCTGCCACTCGTCGCACAATGGTAATGGCTACTTTTTCAATCCCTGCTTCCCGGTCCAGGCAATCAATGGCCCGAATAAGGCCTGTGGTGTTGCAGGAAGTCAGTTTCAGATAGTTCTTGTTTACGCCTTCTTCGTAGTTGGCGTATCCGTGAAAAAACACGTCGGCAACGTCATTCTTCTCTCCACCCTGAAAGACGGCTTTCACACCGTGCTTTTCGTATAGAGCTTTGTTTTTCGCTCCAATACCTGCTCCGGTAGCATCAAACATAATGTCTACTTCTTTCAGTAAATCTTCCATGGTTCCACTTACCGGAATGCCTTTTTCTTCCAGGGCAGGTATATTGTCTTTCGTGGCTGCATATAATTTATATGGCATGCCTCTCTCTTTCAGTGCTCTTACAGATAGGGTCGGCGCAACATCTACCACTCCAACCAGTTCCATGTCTTTTTGCAGTACAACACCATCTGCAAGCCTTTGACCGATAATGCCATAACCAGCGATTCCAACTTTAACCATCCTTAATTTCCTCCTTTGTTATTTGATTGTCCTTTATTATCATTTATTGTTTCCGAAGGGTTCATAATTTATTTGTTGAGAAGCGAATGTTTTGAGACAGCAAAACATTCGCTTCTCAAAAGAGGGGGAGCTAGAAATTGGGGAATAAATTTTCTGCTTCGCAGATCCAATCCAGTCTGGGGTCAAACTTAAGCACGTAGTCTTTTCCTTTGTCGCCGGCCAGTCCCCAAAGCAGGTATTCAACACAACCGGGTACAGCCAACGAGGTGTGATATCCTTTCGGCAGTGCCACTGCACAGTTATCGTCTTCGATGACGTTAAATTCATCCCAGCGATCGTCTAAATCATAGGAGTGTTGAATAATGTATCCTCCCCGGGGCCCGTAAACCTTAAAGGAGAATACTTCTTCCAGCTCAGTTTCTTCGTGAGTTTCATAGTCATGTCGATGTGCCGGGAAGCCGATCCATCCGCCTGGAATGGAAACAGATTCTCCCACGATGAGTTTTCGGGTTACGCCGTCATTGTTTTGTCCGGGAGGCCCAAAGATAAAACGGTATTTGCGTTTCATATTCATAGCACCCGGTGTTCCCTCATCAACATTTTCCGGTGCACAGAAATAAGGTGGGTTGCCTTCTTCGCAGGGAGCGCAGAAGATTCTTATTTCCAGACCATTTTTCGTCTCAATTTTCAACTTGCTTGCGGGAGGTACGTATACCGCATAAGGTTTTTCCTTAAATACGCTTTTTCTTTGGCCTGTCATTGCATCAATGGCTTTGCTGCCTTTCCATTCCACGGATATGGTCATATCACCTTCGATGAGAACCAGGCCCAGTTCTTCTCCAACAATATCCTTTTCGATCACTTCCCCCGGCTTCAGAACAATACGGTCGAAGCCAAGAAAACTCAGTTTAGAATTGTCTTTAGTGATGACGCGCTCATAACTTTCTTTTCCTTCAAACCGGTGTAAGCTGGTTCTTGTATTACTCATTTCCATTCCACTCCTCTGATATCAAATTCCTGGCGAGGCGGAAGATTCTCTGGCAGGTCTATCCATTCCAGTCCCAGTTCTATCAGTTTTTCTCTGCTTGGAACACCATCGCCATCCCATCCGCACATTCCATAGTATGAATCCATGAACTTTCTGAACTCATCCCGGTCCAGCGCATGACCTTTCAGCACTTTTTCGTTTTGGAGAGGCTCATAGCATCGATCCGGTAAATAATCGTCCTCTGCGCCAAGTCCTTCTCTTACATTAAAACATCTGGCCATTACATTGGCACGTTCACCTAGCTGCATGAATTCAAAAGTACTGACTCTCCATCCGGTAACCGCACGAACCATTTCCTCAAATATTTCAAAGGTGATGGTAAAAGCCGGAGCCATTACCAGGTTGCACATTCCGGCGCTGTTATTGAAGCTGCAAATCTGCTGTAACTTAAAGAATTGCCTTAGCTTGTTTTCCGTTAAATCAATTTCCGGGATCGGTTCATGAATACCAAGTACCGCAACATTTTCCAGAGCATTGGTATAGTCTGTAAAGCCCATATCGTGAGCCATTTCAAGATGATCGGCTCCTGTGGGAGATATGGCAAATCCAAGGGCAACACCAGTTTTTCCTCTGGGATCATGAGCCGGGAATTCCTGACCTTTAATTTCCATTGCAAATTTTTCACTGCCCTTTCCAACCACTTTCGCCGCACGTAAAATTCCTTCGCTGAGCAAAGATCCAATGCCTTCACGGTTTGCAATCATTTCTGTCAGTTTCAGCATGGCATCCACGTTGCCCCACTTCATTTCCAACCCATTAAAGTCTTCTTTTGTAAGGATACCTTTTTCATAACACTCCATGGCCCAGGCTACTGCAATGGAGGCCGAAATCGTGTCTACTCCCTGGGCGTTGCAGATTTCATGAGCCTTCGCTATGGCTGCCAGATCATCCACACCGCAGATGGAACCAAATCCTCCAATGGTTTCATATTCCGGACCGCCGTATTCCGGATCAATATTGAATTTGGTTCCGCCAACAACCCGCTTGCACTTAATCGGGCATACGTAACAACCTTCATTCTTTGTCAGAACGGTTTCCGTCATGCTTTCACCGCAGATTTTTTCTGCTCCTTCAAATTCTCCTTTTATCCAGTTGTTGGTTGGCAAGGTTCCTGTATTTTGCAATGCCATGGTATTGTGAGCTGTTCCATAATCATGAAGACGTTTGTTCGGAACATTTTCTTTCCAGTTTTTACCAAACCACTTAACCAGTTCAATCAGTTTCTCTTTGTTGGCAACCGGAACTTCCTGAGTTCCCCTTACTGCAATAGCTCTTAAATTTTTAGAGCCAAATACAGCTCCCATTCCTGTTCGACCATTGGCGTGTTTCAGATTGTTCAGAACACATGCATATCGAACCAGTTTTTCGCCTGCAGGTCCAGTTTGAGCTACTACCACTTTGGGGTCGTCCAATTGTTTGCGGATAATATCCTGGGCTTCGCCTGTGGTTTTGCCCCAGATTTCCTGAGCATCTCTTATTTCAACTTCACCATCTTTAATCCATAAATATACCGGTTTCGGTGACTTGCCTGTTACCACAATGCCTATATAACCAGCTTTGGCCAGCTCAGGCCCCCAGAATCCACCGGCTTCCGATTCAGCAAAAGCGTTGGTAAGGGGTGATTTAGCTGCAACAGTATACCTGGAGGCTCCAGGAATTGGAGTGCCTGTCAGCACACTGCAGGTGAAGACCAGAATGTTCTCTTCTCCCAGCGGATCAATGCCCGGCTTTAGCTCATTAAGCAATATGCTGGTCGCCAGCGCTCCACCGCCATAGTATTTTCTGAGGGTTTTTTCGTTTATTATTTCGTTTTTAATTTCTCCGGTTGTCAAGTTAACACGGAGCAGTTTTTTGCCATTTTTAAAAACTTCCATTTCTTTCACTCCCGACTAAGTTATATTAATACGTAATGATTTACGCTTAAATCTTTTGCAGTATTTCCCGATTCACAATATTCCCAGGCTGTTGCTCTAAAAAGAAATCAACAATTCCCTGACTGGAATCAACAGCCATAGCAATCATAGCTTCATGTGTAAGCGCCGCATTATGAGGCGATACCACCAGGTTTTCCAATTCGAAAAGTGGGTTCTCCACTCCCGGCGGCTCTTTTTCAAATACATCCAGAGCCGCCCCGGCTATTTTTCTGTCCTTCAGAGCATCATAAAGAGCTTCCTCATCGACAATCCCCCCCCGAGCCACATTGATCAGAAAGGCATTGGGTTTCATCATGGATAACTCTTTACCGCTTATCATATTTCGCGTTTCCTCCGTAAGCGGTATATGGATAGATACAAAGTCAGATTGTTGATATATTTCCTCTGCCGAATCCACCATCACCGTTCCATTTTCAGCGGCAGCCTTCTTAACATCTTCACCGGCAAAGGCATCGTATGCCAGTATTTTCACATCCAGCGCTTTCAATTTTCCTGCCAGAATTCTTGAAATACGACCATAGCCAATGAGTCCTACGGTTTTCCCTTTTACTTCCGTACACAAATATTTATTTCGTGCTCCAAACTCTCCTTTTCGAACTTTTTTATCCAGGAAGAGCATATTTTTAGACACCGTCATAATCATGGCCAGAGCATGTTCAGCAACTGAATTAATGTTAGCCTCTGGTGCATTTACCACCATTACTCCTTTTTCAGTGGCAGCGCCTAAATCTATGTTATCGGTGCCTATACCATGCTTGGCGATTATTCTTAGTTTGGGCAGTTTTTCAATTATTTCGCGGCTTATTTTTGCAGAACGGATCAGAATAGCTTCGCACTCCTGAGCTTCCTTTATTATCGTATCAGGATTTGTATCGGTTCCCAGAATCACCTCAGCCTTCGTTCTGAGAAGTTCTATTCCTCTGGGATTAATGGCCTCAGTTAAAAAGACCTTTGTCATATTGATCACCTTCCTATAGTTCCTGGAACTTGCCGCTTCCTATCTTCCAGCTTGTTTAAGTGTTTGTGCTGCACCGGCTGCTATCATTCCCTGATCTGTTCCTACCAGCAGATACTGTACTCCCCGATCTATATATTCCTGGACTTTAGACGGGGCAGATACAATCCCGACAGCTTTATTGGCTTTTTTCACTTTGTTTATAATCAAATCGATACTTTCCAGTACTTTTGGGTGATTCGCTTCTCCCATCACACCTAAAGACTGGGATAAATCCATTGGGCCAATAAATATTACATCCAGATGATCCAGGGTCAGAATAGCGTCCAGATTTTCGATGCACTGAACCGTTTCACAATGACACACTACCAATGTTTCTTCATTGGACGTTTCGACGTATTCTTTTTTATCCATAAAACCGTATCCGGCGGCTCTTGTCGTTGGTGAAAATCCTCTTTTACCAATGGGTGTATATTTTACAGCTGAAATAACATCCTGCGCTTCCTGTTTCGTGTCTACATTGGGAACCTGCACTCCCAGCGCTCCGGCATCCAGTGCCTGAAGGATTTCTACCGTTGCATTTTCACGAACCCGGACAATAGGGTCTACCCCTACAGCATCAGCAGCGCGCAACATATTCACCATGCTGTCACGACTCATGGCCACATGTTCGTTATCCAGTACGAAAAAATCGAATCCGGCAAGACCAACAACTTCAGCAATAGATGGATCATTGGATTTTAAAAATGTGCCTACAGCACTTTTACCGCTTTTAATAATCTCTTTTACATTGTTTTTTCGTATCATATCTTTGCACGCTCCATTTATGTTCAATCCTTTTCCTGATTTTAGTTGGTTTCAATTTTTGTGCCCGCCGGGTAGTCTTTCTTAATGCTCTCTACCAGGGCTACCATTTTTTCCACAATGGCATCCACGTACTTGTCGCCTTTTTCTTTCGTCGCCAGAGTCGGATCTCCCACAACGCCGTCTTTCAGGTCTTTATACTCTGGTGCACTGACGGTTCCTT
>QYZZ01000028.1 GCA_003838145.1 Tindallia sp. MSAO_Bac2 | reverse complement strand
GATTACGGTCATGGGTAAAATGACATCCCTATACTTTCCCCGGACGTAAACATCTCTCAGGCAATCATCGGCAATACCCCAAATAAAGCTTACAATTTGATTATATGTTCCGTTGTTCATTACCCTACTCCTCCTGCTTCTTTTTATATCTAGTTTTACGATTATCTTCCGGTCTGGTGGCATCCTTAGGTATAGCCCATGCCCAGCCAAGACGGAATACACCGGAAATTTTTCCTTGCCTGCATAAGACCTGCACGCGGCGTTCGGTAAGACCCCACTTTTTAGCAGCTTCTTTGGTTGTGATGTAATCCATATGTCCACCTTCTAGAAATATTGATGTATTGTTTATATTATAATCGGAGAAACGAAATATAGCAATGTTAATTTGGAAATTATTGAATATTTTATACTTCAAATACGGTAAAATTAAAAACTCGCTTTCCTGTTTCGGGGTTAAGGATTCCATCCGGATCGCTGATAATATTGAATAGCCTGGCATCGTAAGGATAGGTATATCCTTCTTCAGTAAGGACATGGTAAACAAGAGTTTCGTACAGCATATAGCCTATGCCAATAGCTATGTAATCTTGGCCATAGAACAAGTCAGTTCCCCGACTTTTTTCATCTTCTGACCATAAAAAAGGGTACCAATAACAGCTCCTTTCCCATTCTTCCTTGGTAACAATTGATTTTCCTTTATAACGTACAATGGCTTTTCCAAGCGTTTCTGGATTAACGACATTATCTATATCCTCTAAGACATCGAATTCATCAAAATCATGCCACCCAGTTATTTCGCCGGTTTCGTCTTTAATATATAAACATTTCAACTCATTATTACAATAATCTAAAGCATAAGCTTTGTATGATCTGCCATTAATTTTTTCTTTAGTTGTTTTTCCTTCATATTTAACTATTGCCGGTTTCATTTAGAGATCTCCACTTCTTATTGATTTATAAGGCTGCTAATGATGAGCCGCAGGTTTGCCATGCCTGTTGGCGTTAGAAAATAGCCAGCAATACAAAGAATAATTGACAGGAATAATAATACGGCAGGAGCCTTCGTAGAAAGGTTTTTAATCTTATAAAACCCAAACCAAATTAAACCTGCTGTGAAAGCTGCTAGACCTGCCAAGCCTAATAGAAATCCTAGTGACACGTCCACTTTCACCTACCTTTTACCAATCTTTTTACTTCAATCCCATAAGATCAATCCATTACCGTCCTCATATAAACTAAAATTGCCACATTTAGGGCAAGGGTACTTTTCAAGATTAACTTCTTTCTCCTGCCAACCATCAACTTCCGAGACAGCGTAATCAATTAGTTTTAACCCGGCCTTGCACTTTGGACATTTGTATTCAACTTCATAACTGCCGCCGTAATATTCTAAACGGAGATAAAATCGCCCATGGAATTCCCCACATTTCGGGCAGTGGAATATTTCATGCCCATAGCCATCTGCAATTTCTGCATTTTTTTCTTCCAATAATCTTTTAACATGAGCAATGGTCTTTTTTGACCGGATGAGGCTGGGGAGTAAAGCAAATTTAGAGTCAAAATCTCTAAGGTTGTAGGGGCTGTACATCATCCCAATCCCTATCCTGAAATCTTTTGTATAATCACACTCTCTGCAACTAATTCCATAGCTGCTGCCCATTTTAAATCCCCTCTCCCCGTCTAATTCTAACCATATTTGTTTATAAATTGTTCAACCCACCCGGTTAGGGAGTTCTCTCTATGATGGTCGTCAATCAAAATATCATTGATTTCCTTTTGCATATGGTCGTTTTGCCAGCCGCAGTTGTTGCAAATATCAAAAGAGGCCCGCTTCCAGAGTATATCTGCCGCAGCTGGGCACTTTACGTACTTCACCTTTCTCACCTGCTCTTTTTCTTTATACATATTTTATCATAAGGGCTTTGCTCTATCTATTGGTACCATTTCTATTTCTGCTAAAAGGTTTGCACACCCCAAACACAAAATGCACACCCCTATAAATTTTTGCACCCGGGGTGTGCATACTTTTTAGCAGAAGGGTGTGCAGGGAGGGAAATTCGGCCTTTTTCTGCTACCCAATTTACCCCTGAAAACACGAAAAGCCCTTGTTGTAAGGGCTTCCGCATTGTATCAATATTTGAGTTTACATTTGGTGGAGGCGGCGGGAATCGAACCCGCGTCCGGAAGTTCACCAGCAGAAGCCTCTACGAGCCTAGTCCTGATTTGGCTTTTCGTGGGACAATTT
>QYZZ01000027.1 GCA_003838145.1 Tindallia sp. MSAO_Bac2 | reverse complement strand
TTGTCTCTCCATTCCACTCTACCTCTGATCCTAAAGCCTCCGCTATAGCACGGATCGGAACCAAGGTTCTACCATCTCTGATGAATGGCTCTGCATCTGGGAAATCTAACCTTTCACCATCTACAAATACACCGCCTTCTACTATTCCTAAAGCAGAGTTGTAAGCTACATTTTCTTCTTGAACTTCCATCGTTTCAATCACTGCATTTCCTCTACTGTAGTTTGTTATATCGGCTGCTGATACATGTAATGTACCTGCTTGCATTAATAACATACACATCGTTAATATTGGTATTACTAGTTTTTTAACTCCTATAAATTTTTTGTCCACTTGAATCAACCTCCTATTAAATGTTTTGTTTTTATGGTTATAGTCGAAAAAAAATGTTTTTGAGTGCGGGCAGTGTGGTTTAAATGTCAAAAGATGAAGATGCTAACCGCGAGAGCTTCAAAGTGTTTGGTAATCCTTTTCCTGGTGGTGCAGCTTTATATATCGGTACAAGGTAGGCCTGGAAATATTCAAAAGCTTGGCCATTTCAACGCCTTTCAGTTCACCTTTCTGATACCGTGGATAATACTGATCCCATTTTTTGGAAGTTCCGTTTTGGGCCGCCCAATGGGCTTGCCAGATTTGGTACCGTAGAGTTTCGCTTTTTCAAAGACCCTGTTTCACATTCTGGTTGATATTTTCCCTGTCCATTTCGGCCACCGCTCCCAGTATAGTGAGAAGAAACTTATAGGTGCTGCCTTCCGTGGTCAGTCCTTCCCTTATGAAATGAACCACCGCTCCTTTATCCACCACTTGTTCCACAACATTTCGAAGATCCACCACATTTCTTCCTAATCGGGAAATGGATTCGGTGATAATGCGATCCCCCTTTTTCACAGCTAGTAGCATCTTTCGAAGTTCTGGTCGGCCTGTCGTGTTTTTACCTGAGATTTTGTCCAAAAAATAATGGTCAATCTCATAGCCCTTTAGTGCTTCTTCCTGTCTGCCCTCATCTTGTTTATCGGTGCCGGCACCAAGATATCCATAAATCATCTGGTTTTCCCCTTCACTAAAAAGTGTTTCAGAAAACATCATATAACTTACGATACACTAAAATCATGAAATTGACCATCTTTTATGCGGGTTTCAGGCATATCAAAAAGTGTAACAGAAACCTATAGGTTTTTAAAACAAACAAAACAATCTTTTTCACTTTGAAGCTGCAAAGTAAAAAAGATTGTTTCCTTATCACTTTAATTTTCACTCAAATTCTCACTCAGGCCAAGAACTAGCCTACACATTTTCCGGCGTGGACGAACATAATGTACAAATAAGAATCTTACGAAGTATATACGAAGGACTCAAGTTAAGCTAAAAATGCTTCTAACTCCTGGTTCCACTTTTCAGGGTACTCGTAAAACATCAGGTGACCTCCCATGACCACTGTCTGTGTTCTTGGGAACCGGGCATTCATAAAAGGTTTTGCCACCTCTGCCCAATGTTCTGCAATGAACATCAGGGAAGGTATTGTTTCAGATATATGCTTGGCCGTCTCGGTGAAATCCGAGAACACTGCGTTTGTAAAGAGAGAACTGCACACATAGTAAGGGGTGCGAGCGGAAAGATCCAGGATTGCCTCCAGCTTATCTTGTTCCGGCTCCTGTTGCAACATCACCTCTTTGGTGTAATCGCTGAAAAAAGAACGGGTCCCCTCGGGACTAGTGAGTACTTGGGAAAAAACAAAGCGCAAGTCTTCATTGCTAGCCTCCGTCCAGTCCTCAGGATTGGCTGACATAGGCAAGGGCGACATGTCAATTGTTACGGCAGCTTTTACTTTGTCAGTGCCAAACTGCTGTACATAGGCCCAAGCATCCAAGTTTCCTGTGGACCATCTCACCAGCACTACATTATCAAGTTTGAGAGCATCAATGAGTTTGGCCAGGTCTTTGCCATGAGTCATGTAATCATTCCCGTGGAAGGTCTTGGTGGAAAGACCTTGGCTTCGGGGATCAATGGCGATGACCCGGTATTTTTTTAAAAAATGGTCAATCTGAGCATTGAAAATCTCACCGCAAAAGGTAAGTCACAGAATGAAAATCATCGGATCCCCAATGCCCTTTTCCACATAATGCATTTCAATTCCTTCCTCCAGCTACAAATAACAACTTTCCATCTGGTGTGCTGCCATGGTACAACCTCCCCTTTTCCCTTTGCGTACAGCTAAATAGATTAACGCTTTTATTCCATTTGATGTGTACCCACAAAAAAGCGTTGAAACCGAGGTTGAGGATAGGAAAATACAACACCCGAAGATGTAACTTTTCGCTATAGGTGAACACCCAAGGTTAAATCACAATATAAGCACCTACCGAAAGGTTTAAATAATTTAACTGACATCACTTATAAATCAGGGGGTCGCCCCCTGGTTTATTATAATAATAGTGACATGTGGCTTGTAACTGGTGAATTGACATAAAGCTCAATCATAGACACTGCTTCCTTAACTTTTTGTATATCTATGTCAGTTTTTACTCCCATGCTTTCTAACATATTGATTAAATCTTCAGTTGCTACGTTTCCTGATGCACCTGGTGCAAAAGGACAACCGCCTAAACCACCGGCGGCAGACTCAAACCTGTAAATACCGTTTACCATAGCAGTAAGTATATTAGCAAGCCCTAACCCCCTGGTATCATGAACATGTAAGGATATATTCCGGGGGTCAATTTCTTGTGTAACATCTTTTATAATTTTTTCAACGAGAGCAGGATTTCCCAAACCTACGGTATCAGCTAAAATAACCTCAGAAGCACCTTCATCAAGAGCTCTTTTAGCAGTGGTGATAATCTTTTCTGTCTTTATTTCTTCTCCAAAGGGGCAACCAAAGGTTGTTCCAATTGCTAATTTAAGTGAAGCAGTCCCTTTCATTTGAGCTATTTCAGCAAACTGGTTTAAAGACTCTTCAACGGTTTTGTTTACATTTTTTTTGTTGTGGGACTCACTAACTGAAAGAACGTAAGATACTTCATCGACACCAGAATTAAGAGCCAATTCGACCCCTTTTTTGTTTGGAGCAAGAGCAATCAGCTTTACATTATTTTCTTTGGCATACTTCTTTGCTTCCGCAACAACAGCATCAGCATCTGACATTTGTGGAACCCATTTAGGGCTTACAAAAGATGTGACCTCCAGTCTTTTAACTCCAGAGTCGATTAATTGTTTGATGATTTTTATTTTGTTCTCTGTTTTTATAAAGTCTTTAACATTCTGAAATCCATCCCTTGGGCAAACTTCAATTATTTCAACTTTTGCTGGTATTTGCATTATTGATCCTCCCATCATGGATGAAGTTCATTAAATAACACCTCTTTGCAGCAGCTGCTTGAGATCATCAGGACTAATGTTTAACATATCCTGATAGACAGCTTCATTATCCTGTCCTAAATCCGGCGAAGGAGTTTTAACTTGAGGCTTAGTGTCAGAGAGCTTAATATGGCATCCATTTACTTTCATTTCCCCTATTTTCGGGTGCTTGATTGGCACAAACATTTCTCTGGCGCCTGCTATATGTTCATCATTTAAAAGCCTTTGCATATCAAAAATAGGTGCTGCAGGGCATCCAGCATTTAAGATCATTTCGACAACTTCATCGATTGTAAAGTTTTTAGACCAATCTTCTATAATAGCCTTTAACGGAGCATGATTATCACACCGCAAATCATTGTTTAAAAACCGTTCATCCTCCAAAAGTTCAGGCTTCTGCATAGCTTTAATCACCAAGTTTTCAAATAGCTTCTGATTTCCACAACCAATTACAAAGTACCCATCTTTTGCCATGAATGTGTCGTAAGGATAGGCAGAAGCATATCGATTCCCCATTTTTTCAGGCAACTCTTCGGTTGCAATGTACCTTTGAATTCCAATTTCAAGACTTGCAACGACTGAATCAACTAAAGAGACGTCGACTTTTTGTCCTTTGCCAGTCACTTCTCTTCCGTTAATTGCTGCCAGGATACCAATAGTTAATGACAAACCTCCCAGCACATCACCCATTGCATTGCCAACTCTTACAGGTCCATCGCCAGGTTTTCCGGTTATACTCATGATTCCACCCATTGCCTGAGCGATGATATCATAACCTGGTCTATCCGTGTAAGGCCCATAGCTGCCAAAACCCGAAACTGCAGCATAGATAATCTTTTCATTAACTTCAGATAGCTTTTCATAACCTAAACCAAGTTTATCCATAACTCCAGGTCTATAGTTTTCTACGACGACATCTGCTTTTTTAGCCATTTCCAGAAACATTTTTTTTCCTTCAGGATCTTTTAGGTTCAGGGTTACACCTTTTTTATTTCGATTAATATTTGCGTAGTACAAACTTTCTTCATTTTGAAAAGGACCAAAATGTCTGGTGTCGTCCCCTTTTTCAGGAATTTCAATCTTAATGACATTTGCGCCCATATCAGCTAATATCATAGTTGTAAATGGACCTGCTAATACCCTGGTTAAATCCAGAACGGTTATATTTTCCAGTGCTCCTTGACTCATAATCAAACTCCTCCTTTACAAGTTAATTATTAACGATTATTGTTTGAACTTTTTTACATGAAAGTTATCAGGCCTAAAGCTCTAACAGCATATAAAACGATAGGTAAAACGGCTAAGCATATCAATTTTGTTAAAAATCCGGCAAACATAATTGTTTTGGCATCAGAGAGACCTGAGCTATAAGCTAATGCTGTTGGAGGTGTCCCTTGTGGAAGCATGAAAGCGAAGCCTGACGCAACGGTAACTGTTAACATCAACATAGCTGGATCAACGCCAAGTTCCGGTGCTAAGCCGGCTACTATAGGAATAAAGACTGCTGCAACAACCATGTTAGTGGCAACTTCCGATATAAAGGCAATGATCACCGCAAAGAGAATAATCACGACTAATTCCGGATACGTACCGATACCTTCCAGCAAGTACCCTATCCAATCTGCTACGCCTGATGCAGCGATAGCACCACCCATAGCTAATGCTCCACCTACTAAGAATACAACGTTCCAAGGAGTATTCCCTATAGCAGAATTGAAATCCAATGTAAACTCGCCTTCACTAAAATTAACAGGGGCTAAGAAGAGTAACGCACAGGCAATAGCACCTATTGTATGATCGCCTATTGTAGGGAAGAGGTCTCCCCATGCTTCTTTCGTAACCCATAGAAGAATTGCTATCGAAAAAACAACTAAAGTATTAAATTCTCCCCTATTCATACGACCTAAAGCGTCTAACTCTTTTTGAATAATCTCAGAATCAATATCTAATTTAATGGTGTCAAGTTTGAAAAGCTTTACAAGAAAGAACCAAAGTAAGGGTAGTAAAATTACTACAAAAGGAACTGCGAACCGCATCCAGGCAAGAAAACTTATTTCATTGCCAGTCAATTCGCTAATTAATGCAATACCAGCCATATTTGTTCCGGTTCCGATAGGCGTTCCAATACCGCCAATGGATGACCCGAATGCTGTTCCAACCATCAAAGCTGAACCAAGCTTCGCTTTAATGCTGTCATCATACTTTGAAACTTCAGAGACCAAAGCAAATATGATCGGGATCATCATAGCAACAGCTGTAGTATTACTCATAAACATTGACAGTATTCCTGCTGATGAAATAAAACCCAACAATATCGCTTTTGGTTTACTTCCAAATAATTTTAGCAACATATAAGCTAATCTTTTATGAAGCCCCCATTTTTCAATTGCAGCACCTAACCAGAAAACAGATACTATTAGCACAACCACCCAATGTGCATAACTGGCTAAAAAATCCACATCAACGTTCAGGATAGGGAATAAAACGATTGGTAAGAGAGCGGTTAAACCTAAAGGGAATGGTTCTGTCGCCCACCATATAACCATAAAAGTAGATACTGCCAAGACACTCTGGCCCATCTCGGATAATCCTTCAAGCTGAGGCATAAATAAAACTAAAAGAAATGCAAGCGGTCCTAAAAACAATCCGTACTTTTTTAAATTATTCATACTCAAAACCTCCTTTGTTTGGTTATTCTTATTCATTGCAATTAATGTGCCAACTGAATTACTGCATTATTAAGCCTTATCACGAAGCATAAATTCAGCAAATTAATTGCAATTATTTCATTGTATTTCGAATCATTTCAAAAACGTTTCATTTTAATTTACAATTCTATGATACAATGTATTTAAAGGAGGTGTCGCCAATTGAGCGAAATAAACAAGGACATTCAACTTGCTGGTTTGAAATCCGCTTTCAAATATTCATACAGTGGCATTATCATCATTGACAACAATCATAGAATTGTTTATATGAATCCCTACGCTTGTGAAACACTAAATCTTCAACAAGATGAGTGCATAGGCAAGAAACATACAAATTATTTCCCTCATTCGTCCTTAGTTGATGTTATGAATAACAAAGATTTTCAAAAAAACATTAAAGTATTAAGAAATGGCAAGAAACTATTGGTGACACGAGTCCCGGTATATTTGAAAGGGTCAACTTTAGGTGCCGTTGTTACATTTAAAAATGTAGTGGATTTACAAAAAGATGAAATGGAAGTCAGGAGCAAACTGGCAAAAAAGGGTCTCACGGCAAAGCATACCTTTAAAGATATAGTACATGAGAGTGAGGTCATGAGTGAGACCATTGAAGTCGCAAAATCCTATGCTGAAACTGACTCCTCAATACTTATAACTGGTGAAAGTGGGACAGGAAAGGAAATTTTTGCACAAAGTATTCACAACAACAGTTCAAGGAAACACTCTCCTTTTGTTGCTATCAACTGCGCTACATTACAAGAAACAATGTTGGAGGCAGAGCTGTTTGGCTATACTGAAGCATCTTTCACAGGGGCCAAAAAGGGTGGGAAGCACGGCCTTTTTCAAAAGGCTCATCTAGGTACGCTCTTTTTAGATGAAGTTGGCGAGATTAAACCAAGCATGCAGGCAAAGCTTCTCAGAGTTTTGCAAGAAAAAGAAATACGCCCTATAGGCAGCGATATAGTCATTCCCATCGATGTACGCATTATAGCAGCAACAAATAAAAATAATCTCCTTAAAGATATTCAGACAAATAATTTCCGTTTAGATTTATTGTTTCGCCTTAATACTTTAAACCTGCATCTTCCACCCTTGCGAGAACGAGAAGAAGATATAATTGCGATCTCTCGCAATTACCTTAGTATCCATTGTCCTCATGTTTTAAGAGAAGATTCATTATTGGTCGAAGAAATATTCAATAAGCTTCTAGAGCATAAATTCTACGGTAACATAAGGGAACTAATAAATATTCTTGAAAGATTTGTTCTGCTGATTAAATTGCAGAAAAAGTTCAAAAACATTAATGCGCTATTTGACAAACTAATTGATAAACACCTCTATGAAAAAGACGAAGGACTGAATCAAATAACCGCTACCATAGGTACTAAAATAGAATCGAGTGAAAGACAGAAATTAATTGATACTTTGCTATTAACCGGAGGATCAAGAATAAAAGCCGCGAAAGAGCTAAATATAAGTCCAACAACACTTTGGCGTAGAATGAAAAAATATGGACTAAT
The DNA here is from genome assembly GCA_003838145.1 of Tindallia sp. MSAO_Bac2. GTDB lineage: Bacteria > Bacillota > Clostridia > Peptostreptococcales > Tindalliaceae > Tindallia. The sequence continues at coordinate 1,318 of QYZZ01000027.1, read as the reverse complement.
CTAGCGTGACTTTACAAGTTATTTCGGACACACCCGCTGTGCGGCTTTAAATTCCAATATTTTCAAGAAATTCCAAGCGTATACCTACCCATACTTTACCTTTAAACTGTAAAGCTCTTGTATGGCCTGAGCTGTTTTATTCCCCTGTGTAAATGAAAGCACTTTTTCAGGGTTGCTAAGCTCTCCGAAAAAAACAGCTACCTTCTTGATGCAAGTAATATCTTCTAACATTTTACTCTTATGTTACTCACATTAATTGAAATTATCTCTTTTCCAAAAAACACAAAAAAAGCAGCCGGAACAGACTACTTTTTTTATCATCGCTGCTGATCGGCAGCACAGATTATTTATATGGACTAAAATTTATGAGAACAACTTTTACACTCATTCTTACTCAAAACTTTATTTGCGGCAAATGGACCCCAGATAGCTAAAGAAACAGCTTTCCCTCCTCCGCTTATAACTTTAGTGTCCTTGCTTCCACACTTTGGACACTTAACAGACGTATCAATTGGTTCTCCACAATTAGGACAAAATTTAGCATTTGGGGAAACATCTTTTCCACAGCCAGGACAACTAATTAGCTTGCTTGTATGAGATGTATTATGACCACCATTACTATTGTATTTTCTTATAGTAGCTTCTTGCTTATATTCCATTTCTTTATCATTTGGATGAGTAGAATTTTCCTTGTCAGGGACAAGGTTTATAAAAGGAATAGATAACATCACTACAAAAAAACCTATAGTCATTGTTCTAAGAGAAAAATTTATAATACCATAAAAAATGATTATAAACCCTACAGCTTGAAATAAACAGCCTATACCAAGGCCTGCAGGGTCATCCGTCTTCATTCTCGTCTTCATTCTTCATCCTCCTTTTTAAAGATTTTCAAAACATATAACCTAAATTCTACGTCGTTTTATGAAAAACATTAAAAATCGATATTTTCGCTGAACCTACGAAGAATTCAGGTAGTGCGCAGCTCGTGGCTCATGTTGGCCAGAAACTGGTCTTTTACCTTGCTGGCTTCCTCTGCTGTTTCTTTTGCTTTTACCAGTTCTTCTTTCAGGGTTTCGCTATTGGTTATATCCAGGGCAAAGGAAGCGTAATAAGCTTTCTCGTCCTTTTTCAGGGGGATGGGAAAGATACTGCTGCGAAAAATATGTAGTCCGTCTTTCGTAGGGATTTCATCTTAGTCAAGTCCAAAATAGTGTGTAATTTCCTCGGTAACAATGTTTAATCTTTTAATTCGAGTGGCTCACTTTTTCAGCAGCACAACCATGAGCGATTTATGCCGCGAAAGCCTCTTGACAGT
>QYZZ01000026.1 GCA_003838145.1 Tindallia sp. MSAO_Bac2 | reverse complement strand
TATTAAACTGAGCCATGATTCATCCTCCTCGGTTTGGTATTTGCTTGACACTTATATTCTAACCGAGGAAATGAGTTTGTGGCTCATTTTCTTTTTACACCATTATACGGACTTAATCGGTTGGAATGGTTAGTATGATTAGTTTGTTTTTATCTCCATGTAATATATGATGCAGTTCTCCCTTTTCATATTATATAGTAAACCACCAGCCTACACATATAGCTGGTGGTTTGCTGTTTATAAGGCTGAATATCAATTGACGCAACAGCTTTAATAGGGTAAAGTGAGATGTGAAGACCTAGAGATGTCCCATAAAGGAGTACTGATCCATGGCTGTGATTAAGACACAATCTTTCCGAACCCTACGTAAAATGTTGATGCCAAGAACCTTTTTTTTGATGATCGCTTTGTTAGGCCAGATGATTATTCTGGCAGCTGTCATCAGTCGGTTCAATGAATACTTTACTGTGTTCTACGCATTCAGTATTTTTTTGAGTTTGATGGTCTTTTTATGGGTGATGAACAGCCAGATTAATCCGGCTTATAAGATCGCCTGGATTATCCCAATCCTGTTGTTTCCCATTTTTGGCGGGTTGTTTTATCTATTTTTGGGGCGCAGCCGATTGAGTCCAAGAATTGCACAGCAGATGAAGGCCTATGAAATGAATACCATGAAAGCCCTGATAAATCAAAGAAGTAAAACGGAAGAATATCTGCTGGAACTGGAAGAATCCAACTATGATTCGGCAATTCAGGCCCGTTACATTAACCATTATGGCGGCTATCCCCTTTATCCCGATTTCTATAGCCAATACTTAGGTACCGGAGAAAAAAAATTTGAACGGTTACTGGAAGAACTGGAGAAAGCGAAGCATTACATCTTTATGGAATACTTTATTATTGAAGAAGGGCTAATGTGGAATCGGATTTTAGAAATCCTGAAAAAGAAAGTTGAACAGGGTGTGGATGTTCGGTTAATTTATGACGATGTAGGATGTATTTTTACGCTGCCTTATGGGTATGACAAAAGGTTAGAGGCGATGGGGATTAAGTGCTGTATCTTCAATCCCCTGATTCCAATTTTGTCTTTAAGGCAGAACAACCGGGATCATCGTAAAATAACTGTCATCGATGGTCTTGTGGCTTTTACCGGTGGAATTAACCTTGCTGACGAATATATCAATGAAATTGAAAAATTTGGTCACTGGAAAGATACAGCCATTCTCATTAAGGGAGAAGCGGTATGGAGCTTTACGGTGATGTTTTTATCCATGTGGGGCTATCTGCGTGGTGTGAAAGAAAAATTTAACGACTTTTACCTGGCATCTGTGTTTCAGGAAGAAAACATCCTGCTTTCCTCTACCGGCAGGCCGTTTACATCAAAAGGGTATGTTCAGCCCTTTGCCGACAGTCCGCTGGATAATGAGCCGGTAAGCGAAACCGTTTATTTAAATCTAATTTATAGGGCCAAAAAATACGTGTATATCACCACCCCTTATCTGATTCTGGCCAGCGAGATGGTAACGGCCCTTTGCGCCGCTGCCAAAGGGGGTGTGGATGTCCGGATCATAACGCCCCATAAATGGGACAAACGAATGGTTCATGCAGTTACACGCACTTTTTACAAGACGTTAATTGAAAGCGGAGTTAAAATCTATGAATACACGCCGGGTTTTATGCACTCCAAGACATTTGTAGTGGATGACCGTTACGGAGTTGTTGGAACCATCAACATGGATTATCGCAGCCTTTACCTTCACTTTGAGTGCGGTGTATGGATGACAAACACCAATGGTATCCATGAGCTGAAAGATGACTTTATGGAAACCTTAAAAGTATGCCAGCGGGTGACAATGGAAGATTACCGGGAAATCAAATGGTATAAAGCTCTGGCTGGATCCATTCTTCGAATATTTGCACCCATGCTGTAACAGTTCAACTGGCAATCAATGGATAAATCATGATAGAATAATATAATAGATTGATTCAACTATCAAATAGGAAGGTGCTGTAGCAGAAATGCCGGACAAGTTGGAGCAGGAAGAAACATCAGAAACCTATTCAGCAATTTTAAAAGAAATAGAGGAGCTTCGCCAAAAATGTGAGGATTACCGGCTTATTTTGGAGGGCTCCGATGAAGGACTTTGGATCTGGGATTTGGAAAAAGACAAGTACGAAGTTTCCAGAAAAGACCTGGAACGTTTCGAATTCTGTCGGAATAATACAAACAGAAGTATTAAAGAATGGAAAAGCCTAATTCACCCCGAGGATCAACAGAAGGCTAATGAAACACTGAGCAGCTTTCTTCAGTATGGAGATGGAGTTTATGAGAGTATTTATCGATTGAAGGGAAGAAACGACCAGTATTACTGGGTATACAGTAAAGGTATTGCTCTCAGGAATGAGCGGGGAAAAATCATTCGCATGGCCGGATCCCATACAGACATTACACAGCAGGTAAAACTGGACAACAAGCTATACCATCTGGCTTATTATGACCGGTTGACCCGCCTGGCTAATGCAGAAAAGCTGAGAGAGTTCTTTGAATCGGAAAAAGAAAAGGCTGTCGATGAAAAGCAGATGGCGCTGTTATACATAGACATTGATAACTTCGGTTATGTTAATAACACCATGGGATATCAGACGGGAAATGAAATGATCAAGCAAACGGCGCTGCTTCTGGAATCTCACTTTGGAGAGGAACACTACGTTGCCAGAACCAGTGCGGATGAATTTGTCGTACTGATGATGGATTACCAAAGCTACGATGACCTGAAGGATCGGATTAATGATTTTATGCAAAAATCCGGGACACAGCCTTTTTACATCAAGAAACAGCCCGTAGTATTCACTTTCAGTATCGGTGTTGCTATATTTAAAGAGCACGGAAAGACATTTTTCGAATTGCTTCAAAAGGCCAACACAGCTCTCTATTGTGCAAAAAGAAACGGGAAAGACCAGTCGGTTATTTATCACGAAGATATGGAAGCATATGCCTATAATTACATTGACACCATTCAGCAAATTCGTTACGGAATTGAAAACAAGGAATTTCGGGTTTACTACCAGCCAATAGTAGACGCATCTACAGGAATTTTATCGGGACTGGAAGCGCTGGTTCGATGGTATCATCCGCTTAGAGGGCGGGTAGCTCCCAATGAGTTTATACCTGAAGCAGAAAGGTCCGGTCAAATCATTCAGATTGAAGAATGGGTTGTAGAGGATGTTTTTCGTCAATGCAGGGAATGGGACTCGGATGATCGGATGCCAAGCTATGTTTCCATTAATCTTTCGGCTAAAGGGCTGATAGAAAAAAATATTAATGCGTATCTGGCAGGACTGATTAATAAATATAAAATTGATCCGGGTAAGATTGAATTTGAGATAACTGAAACGGCCTTGCTTGATAAGATAGACGAGACTCTGAAAACCCTTCATGAATTGAAACGACAGGGTTTTCGGTTGGCATTGGATGATTTTGGAACAGGATATTCCTCCTTAAACTACCTCAACAGGCTTCCCATTGACCGGATTAAGCTTGACAAGAGTTTTGTGAATACTGTTGAAAATCAGGAAAAAGATAGGTTGATGGTGGAAGCAATCATTCAGCTTTCTCATAAGATGGGCCTGAAGGTTGTTGCGGAAGGTGTGGAAACGGAATCACAGCAACAAGCGTTAATGATGTTGAGGTGCGATTTTATGCAGGGGTATTATTATGGCAGACCACAACCCTTTAACACCTGGGAAACATATCTGGCTCAATGGAGTCTTCAGATTGAAAAAGTTATGAATTACAATTAAGAAACTGATGAAATGGAGTGTGATCAGATGAACCGAAATATTGGCTTTATCGGAGCGGGGAATATGGGAAGTGCTATGATCGGTGGTATTGTAGCGGCAGGATTTACAGAACCGGGGAAGGTAGCTGTATATGATTTGAACAAAGAGCAGGTGAAATCCCTGGCAGACCAGTATGGGATAAGGAAAATGGATGGCATTTCAGAGTTGCTGGAAAATAGCCGCCTCATTGTATTGGCGGTTAAACCTGATATATACCCTGTGGTTTTAAAGCAGATTAAAGAACAGCTGACTGCTGAGCATATTATTATTACCATAGCCGCCGGCGTTTCAATAGCTCAGGTTGAAGAACTTATTGGCAAATCATATAAAGTAATACGAACGATGCCGAACACACCGGCATTGGTGCAAAAAGGGATGGCAGCTCTTTGTCCGAATCAGCAGATGACAGAAGAAGAATTTCAATTGGTGGGGGAAATGTTCCGGAGTTTTGGAAAGTGGGAAAAAGTAGAAGAGTCACTGATCGACAGTGTGATCGCTGTAAGTGGTTCTGCACCTGCATACACCTTTCTATTTATTGAAGCCATGGCAGATGCGGCTGTACAGGGTGGTATGGCGCGCAAACAGGCTTATCAGTTTGCGGCGCAGACAGTTATGGGGGCTGCTTCCATGGTGATGGAAACCGGAAAGCATCCGGGAGAGCTGAAAGACATGGTTTGCTCCCCCGGCGGAACAACTATTGAAGCAGTCAGAAGTCTGGAAAAGAACGGATTTCGAAGTGCTGTGATTGAAGCTATGGTAGACTGCATGAATAAATCTGCTAAAATGAGCAAGTAATGCGGGCTGGTAACGCCTATCTTTTTAACGGATCGCTAAAAAGACCAGGAAGTAGTGGAATATGCCTCCTGCCAGTATGAAAATATGAAAAATTTCATGAAACCCAAAGCCGGGAGATATAACCGGCTTTTTTAGTATATAGAATACAGCACCAATAGTAAAAGAAGCACCGCCTGCAAAAAGCATCACAATGGATGGGATGTTCATGGCTGACATCAGCGGCTTTATGGTGAAGATGGCAGACCATCCCATTAACAGATAAATAACGGTATACAAAAGCCTGGGTGCTTTCATGTAAAAAAACTTAAAAAAGAAGCCGGTCAAAACCAAAAACCACTGAAAGATCAAAATGCCCCATCGGAGGCCTCCTGACAGGTAGGCCCATACAACCGGTGTATAAGTTCCGGCGATCATCACAAAAATGGCAAAATGATCCAGCTTGCGCCAGAAAGATATCTCACCTTCTTCTTTTTTATGATAATGGTACAGAGAGCTGGCTGTAAATAAAAACGTTACAGAAGCACCATATATTAATGCCAGCAAACGGTAAGAAAATTGTTCTCTGGCTTGAAACAGCAAAATGATTGCTCCAACTGCCGCTGCAACAGCTCCGCCCAGATGAGTGTAAAAAGAAACCCGCTCCGTTGATTGCATTTCACCACAGTCCTTTCTGATAGGTGCGTTTTTCGGAAATCATATTTCTAACTACATTATATCGCAGATTTACAACCCATCATAGTAAGAAAAAACGACGAACTTTATTGGTCGTCGTTTTCTGTATTATGAGTTGGCATTAGTTCCAGCAGCGTTATGTTTTCAGCGGTTTCCCCTTCTTCAGTAAGGCATAATGAATCTGTTTTTTTCAAATAGGCACCTACGGCTGGAATCTTAGCCCGGTAGTAATCAGGATTCTCAAGCTGCACCTGATCCAATGCCATTAAAGCAACAAGCTCGCTGTCTTTTTTAGACTTTAGAACCTGAACTCCCATTGAATGACGGGTGGTTTTGGGGTTGATCTGGCCAGTGTCGAAAATGAGTACTTTATTGATATTACTGACAGCCAGCAGCTCTGTTTCTTCCGTTAGATAACGGATTCCCCGCAGTGGTTCATCTGCAAAAGCATTGGCCAGCACTTTACGGTTGGTTTTTGTTTCGTAGGCACTCAGGGGAATTTTTGCCATTTTTCCATTACGAAAGCCAAAAAGCATGTGTCCGGTATAATCACTGGTGGAAACAGCATACAGGATTTTTTCTTCCGGCTCCATAGGCACCAGATTAGGCAAATAAAGGCCTAAATCGCTGGTTTTCAGATCTTCCAGTTCATAAAGCTTCAGCTTATAGGCTTTTTGAGCGGAGGATAACAGAATCAGATCATCCTTATTTTCGCCTTCCACTTCCTGTATAATGTAATCTTTAGGTTTCAGCTTATGATCAAAATTACCACGCAAAGAGGTGAGGGGTATTTTTTTCAGATAGCCATCCTTTGTCAAAAAAACTTTCAAGTTGTAATGACTGATCATAACGGCGGGAGAAGCCTGTGGGACATCTTCCCGGTCAATTATTTTGGTTCGTCTGGGCTGACCATAGGTATCCCGAACCCGCTTCAGATCACTAATGATATACTCTTTCTGGAGGTCAGGACTGTTAATCATATCTTTCAAATCTTTAATAGAAGCTCGCAGGTTTTTCAGCTGCCTGGTCTGCTTCAACAAATGCTCCCGATTCAGATGACGCAGTTTAATCTCAGCCACATATTCAGCCTGAACCTCATCGATGGCAAAAACTTCCATCAGGTTGGGGACCACTTCTTTGTCTTTGTGGGTTTCCCGGATAATACGGATGGCCTTATCGATATCCAAAAGGATTTTTTCCAGCCCCTTCAGAAGATGCAGGGTTTTCTCCTGTTCAGCCATCTCGTAGGCAAACTGCCGCTTCAGGCACTCTTGTCTGAAATGCAGCCACTCTGTTAAAATGCCATTAATTCCAAGGACTTTTGGCTGTCCCTTGACGATGAGGTTAAAATTGCAGCTGAAGGTATCCTGCAACGTTGTCTGGCGGAAGAGACGAGTCATTAATGCGGTTGGGTCTGTATTTTTTTTCAGGTCCAGGGTTAGCTTCAACCCTTTTAGATCTGTTTCGTCGCGGATATCATTTACTTCTTTGAGTTTTCCTGCTTTCATCAGTGAAACCAGCTTTTCCATAATCGCTTCCAAAGTAGTGGTGTAAGGGATTTCTGTAATTTCAATGCAGTTATCTTCCTTATGATACTGATATACAGCTCTCAGAGAGAAGCTGCCATGACCGGTTTCATAAATGCGGTGCAGCTCTTTCTCGTCATAAAGAAGTTGGGCGCCGGTTGAAAAGTCAGGTGCCTGTAAAAGTGAAAATACTTTATCCCGTTCATCCTCCAGAAAAGCGATGGTAGCATTGCAAAGTTCTGTCAGGTTAAAGGAACAGAAATTGCTGGCCATCCCGACAGCAATACCATGGTTGGGGTTGGCTAAAATACTGGGAAAGGTCACTGGCAGCAAAACCGGTTCTTTGCTGGTGTTATCATAGTTTGGTACGAAAGGTACCGTATCTTTATTTATGGCCTGAAAAAACTCTGCCGCCACCGGCATTAGCTTAGCCTCGGTGTACCGGGGAGAAGCAAAAGCCATATCCCGGGAGTAGCAGCGTCCAAAATTACCCTTACTTTCCACCAGAGGCAGAAGAAGGCTTTCATTTCCTTTGGTCATACGGACCATGGTTTCGTAGATGGCCATGTCACCGTGAGGATGGATTTTCATGGTCTGCCCGACGATGTTGGCTGACTTGGTTAAACTACCCTTCAGCAGTCCCATACCGTACATGGTATAAAGAAGCTTACGGTGGGATGGTTTCAAACCGTCAATTTCCGGAAGAGCCCTGGAAATAATAACGCTCATGGCATAAGGCATATAATTGGTTTCGAGGGTATCAAGTACGTTTAATTTCTGTATAACAGGTGATTTCAAAGGAGATCTTCCTTCCACTGGGTATCATCATTTTGCAAGTTATTTAATCTAAATCTGCCTGTTCGATATATGCAGGACCTTTATCGGTAATAAACAGCTTCCTGCCAGGCAGATTGTTACCAAGTAAAACATCAAACATTTCCTTTGTTCTGGCGGCTTCCGCCGGCGTAACCTGGATGAGACGCCGGGTTTGTGGATTCATGGTGGTTTCCCACATCATCTGCGGTTCGTTTTCACCAAGCCCCTTGGAGCGTTGCAATCGATAGCCGCCCTTAACACTTTTCAGAATTTTATTCTTTTCCTGCTCAGAATAGGCAAAGAGTGTCTTTTTAGCTTTATGATCCGTGATTTCATAAAGAGGTGATTCGGCAATATAGACATACCCCTCTTGGATCAACTGAGGCGTTAAAACATAAAGCATGGTTAAAATAAGGGTTCGTATCTGATAACCGTCTACATCCGCATCAGTACAGATAATAATCTTGTTCCAACGCAGTTTATTAATGTCGAAGGTTGCCAAGTCAGAATGGCGCGATTTAATTTCAACGCCGCAACCCAGTACTTTCAGCAAATCCACAATAATATCGTTTCCAAAAATCTGAGCGTAGGACGCTTTCAGACAATTAAGGATTTTCCCGCGAACAGGAATAATAGCCTGAAAATTTGCGTCACGGCCCATTTTGGTAGCACCCAGAGCGGAATCCCCTTCAACAATAAACAGTTCCCGCTTATCCAGATCCTTGCTGCGGCAGTCGACGAATTTTTTCACCTTTGTAGCCAGATCCATCTTGCCATTAAGCTTTTTCTTAATGTTTAAACGGGTCTGTTCAGCTGTTTCCCGGCTCCTTTTATTGGTTAGAACCTGATTAAGAATTTTTTCCTTATCCTGCCGATTTTCAGTAAAGTAGATTTCCAGCTTTTCTTTCAGCAAAGCTGTCATTGCCTGCTGTATAAATGCATTATTAATGGATTTTTTTGTCTGATTGGCGTAGCTGGTCATTGTGGAAAAAGAATTGGAAATAAGCAACAAGCTATCTTCTATATCAGAGAAGAGTATCTTTTTTTCGTTTTTACGGTAAAGATTTTCATCTTTCAGAAACTGGTCAATCACCGAAATAAGGGCATTTCTGACCGCCCGGTCCGGAGCGCCTCCATGTTCCAGATAGCTGGAGTTGTGGTAGTATTCAACGCACGGATGGTGGTTGTTGAAACAAAGGGCAATTTCCATTTTCACCTTGTATTCCGGTTTGTCTTCCCGGTCACGACCGGCAGTAGTGCGGGTCAGTTGGCGGATTTCTGTCAGTTCTTTTTCCTGACTCAGTTCTTTTATATAATCCATAATGCCTTCAGGATAGTGATAAGTAAAGGTTTCGTCTGTCAGTTTATCATGGAAGACAAAGTGAATACCGGCATTAACAACAGCCTGCCGTTTGAGAGTTTCTTTAAAATAATCCTGGGGGATGGCTATTTCTGTGAAAACATCAAGGTCCGGCAACCAGTGTATACGTGTGCCGGTTTCCTGATACAATACCTTTTCTTTTTTTAGTCCTCCAAGATTGTGTCCTTTTTCAAACCGGAGGTTATAACGGTGCTTGTCCCGAAAAACTTCCACTTCCATCCAGGATGATGCATACTGGGTTGCACAGGCTCCCAGTCCGTTTAAGCCCAAACTGTATTCATAGGTAAGACCCTGAATATTTTGGTATTTACCGCCGGCGTACAGTTCGCAGAATACAAGCTCCCAGTTAAACTTTTCTTCCTTGGGGTTGTATTCTAAAGGAATGCCTCGTCCGTAATCAGCAATCTGAATGGAATGATCAGAAAACCTGGTTACTTCAATGGTATTGCCATATCCTTCCCGGGCTTCGTCAATGCTGTTGGCCAGAATTTCAAAAACAGCGTGCTGACAGCCGGCGATGTCATCAGAACCAAAAATAACCCCTGGTCGGAGCCGGACTTTATCCGGGCCCTTCAGGGATGAAATACTTTCATTATTATATGCCTGCTGTCCTCGTGCCATAACTTCGTTCCTTTCCGATGCTTTATTCATTATCAGTTATAAAGTACTTCATACTTGTTTTTTTCAGCTCCTGCAAACTTTCCAGCATATAAAAAACCTTAACCTCAGTTTTTTCCGACAATTCCTGCACGACCTGCTGGCAGTCACCGGGCTCTTTGCCATGGATCATGGTATATAAGTTAAAGGGAAAATCCGGTGCAGAAGGTCGTTGGTAACAATGGGACACTGCCGGGTGGGCGGCCATCTGCCTGCCTGCTTCCTCAATGTTTTCTTCCGGCACCTGCCATACCACCATGGAATTGGACCGATAGCCTAATTTCTGATGACGTACCACACCGCCTATCCTGCGAAGGATTCCGGCGTTCAGGTAAGCTTCCACCCGTTCCAGCAATTCGCCCTCCGTAATATCAAGGGAATCGGCCATGTCTTTATAAGGTGTTTCGGTTAAGGGGAAATCCTCCTGAAGCCGGCGGATAATCGCCCTGTCTAGTGATGTCAGGATCATAAAGTGCCTCCCGCTCTATCGGCATTAAACTGAACTTTAATCTTAAAAACACGTTTAGCCGGCAGGTTTACTATTGTACCGGAATCAGCTGTTTTCTGCAACCGGTCTTCCAGCTCAAAAAGGGTTTGATCCTGTTGTTCAGCTGAGGGTGAAATCAGTGTAAACCATAAATTATACTGATGCTTACGGACATAATGATGAGTCACGCCCGGCAAGGCATTAATAATTCTGGCAGCTTCCGTTATTTTATCCTCTGGAACGGCGACGGCGCATAAAGTGCTGACATATCCCAGCTTCTTGGAATCAAAAACACCGCCTATGCGCCGGATAAGCCCATTTTCTTTAAAACGTGTTACACGATGCAAAACATCCTTTTCACTGGTGCCCAGTTTTTCTGCCAGCACCTGATAAGGGCGGGGTGAAACCGGAAAATGGTGCTGAATGATTGTGAGCAGTTTCTCATCGGTGGCATCCATCAGGTGACCTCCTTTTTTCCTCCCTGGTACAGGCACCAGGGTTCTTCAGCCATGTAATCACCATTATGATAATAGGCGGCTCTGGCCCGGCATCCGCCACAGCTTTTTTTGTACCGGCAATGACCGCAGTATCCTGAATAATCAAAACTTCTCAGGGTTTTAAAAACAGTACTGTTTGCCCAGATCTCACTAAATGGTGTTTGGCGTACATCACCTATCTCCATATCCATATAGGCGCAGGGCTGAACTTTTCCCGTGGGACTAATAATACAGTAAGCAGTGCCGGCGAGACAGCCACGTCCAAATCGGGTTTCAATATGGAGCTCTTTTGCAATCCGCATAAATTGCGGAGCACAGGTAGGCTTTAATTCGATGGCAACTTCTTTTTGTTTTTGCATGATCCGAGTAATCACGGATTCATATTCTGCGGCACGAAGAGATGTGTCTTCAATACTGGCGCCTCTTCCCGTGGGTACAAGAAAGAAAAAATGATGGGCAACAGCTCCTTCATCAACAGCAAAATCTGTCAGTGCTTCCAGCTCCGGGGTATTCCAGTCCATGACAGTGGTATGAATCTGAAAAGGAAGACCTGCCTTTTTGCAGATGTTCATTCCTCTCACAGCTTCTTTCCAGGCTCCTTTGTACTGCCGAAGCTTATCGTGCTTTTCTGCGCTCATACTGTCCAGACTGATGCCAATTCCCATGGCGCCGGCATTTTTCAGGTCTGCTGCCAGTTCCGGTGTCAGCAAAGTACCGTTACTTCCCAGAACCGGTCTGAGGCCAATAGCTTTCGCATAGGCAACCAATTCTACCAAATCATTACGCATTAAAGGCTCCCCGCCGCTGAAAATCATGATTTTGAACCCGGCTTTTTTTATCTCATCCAACAAAGCTTTGGCTTCCTTCGTATTTAGTTCCTGACTGGATTTTATGCCGGAATCACGATAGCAGTGATCGCAAAACATATTGCATTGGTTTGTGCTGTTCCAGGATATTATCAAAGAATATCACCGTCCTGTTTAATTTCTTCGTCTGTCAGATAACAGGCAGGATCTGACTCCCAAAAATCACCAGTGACAGCCTCCGCTCTGGCCCGAAAATTACCATTGCACAGGTCCAACCAGCGGCAGGTGGCGCACCGGCCCTTTAATAAAGCTTTTCGGTTTTTCAGACCTGCCTGAATCGGATGTTCCATTCCTTGCCATATTTCGGAGAAAGGTTTATCTTTTACATTACCAAAGGTATGGTTTTGCGTGAATTGATCCGGATGAACGTTGCCTTGGCTGTCCACATTGGCAAAAGCCATGCCGCTTCTGTTGCCACCATTGCGCTTCAGCAGTTTAAGAACGGCTTCGGCTTTTTCCGGATGCGTTTGCTTTAGTTTCAGGTACAGGTAAACACCATCTGTATGATTATCTACCGTTAGTATTTCTTTTTGTAGTCCCCGCTGATGAAAATCCAATGTACGGTGAAAAATTCGGTCCACAACCTGCCGGGTTTCCTGCGGTGTGACGTCATCTGCTGTTATCTGGCTGCCACGTCCGGAATAAACCAGGTGATAAAAGCAGATACGGTCGATGTTTGCCTCTTCCACCAAATTCAGAATCTCGTTAACATCATTCATATTATGCCGGTTAATAGTAAAACGGAGACCAACCCGCTGGCCTTCTGCGACGCAGTTTTCGATTCCCTGAAAAGCCTGCCTGAAAGCACCCTTTTTCTGTCTGAACTCATCGTGGACAGCTTCAAGTCCGTCCAGACTGATTCCTACATAACCAACACCTATCTGTTTCAGTCGCCTGGCCACATCCCGGGTAATGAGGGTACCGTTGGTGGAAAGGGTGGGTCGGATACCCAGTCGGGCAGCTTCTGCCGCCAATTCAAAAAAATCCGGGCGAATCAAGGGTTCGCCTCCGGAAAAAAGAAGTACCGGCACATTGAAATCGGCCAGAGACTGGATAAATGTTATGGCTTCCTCGTGATTAAGTTCTCCAGGATATTGCTGGTAATCTGAATTCATATAACAATGAACACAGCGGAGGTTACAGGTTCTGGTCATATTCCATGCAACAACAGGGCCACATCCCTTACGGATGCCGTGGGGCCATTTAGCTGCTTCAGCCTGATATCTCAGCTGATCGCCAAAATGATGGGCTCCTGTCAAAAACTTAGTAAAGCTGATCATAAAAAATGAGCCACCTTTCAAAATAACTGTCTAAATGATAGAATCTATTTAATGGACTATGATATATTTAATGTTGTTCCATGTCCATTATAATACAACTGTTCAGGTTTATCAGTCTTTTTTTGAAAAGATTACCATCGGCGAAAAATATGAATATTTTTAGGAGAGTAGAATATGGGCAATCATTTTCCGATTATGCTTCAATTAGAGGGAAAGAAGTGCGTCGTTATTGGCGGGGGTAAAGTAGCGGAAAGAAAGATTACAGCTTTACTGGCGGCAGGAGCGGCTGTGACGGTGATCAGCCCGGAGATAACAGAAATAATTCAGGAAAGAATTTCTGAGGGGTGCCTTGTATGGCTTAAACGGCAGTATCAGGCGGGAGATCTGGAAAACATAAAATTTGGTTTTGTTGCTGTCGGGAAAAAGGAAGTCAGCTTAAAATGCAGGCAGGAAGCTGATAAAACGAATACTCTCCTGAATATAGCCGATATGCCGGAGTTCTGTGATTTTATTTTACCGGCCTCATTGCGGCGGGGTGAGTTGCTTCTGACGGTTTGCACCGACGGTAACAGTCCAATGCTGGCAAAAAAAATCAGACAGGATCTGTCGCAGGTATACGGAAAGCCTTATGCCGTTGTTGTTGCAGCCCTGGGGAAAATAAGGGAAAAAGCAGCTGGTGAGATAGAAACCCAGAAAGCAAGGCAGGAAATTTTTCAGTATCTGGTATTTCAGGGCCCTGTTGATGAGGCGCTTAAACTCCCAATGAAAGAAATTGAATCCTTTCTGATGAAAGCATATGATAAAATATCCCGAAAAAAAGGGAATACATAGGAGGTTATATGGTGAAAAAACTGATAATCGGATCCCGGGGAAGCCGTCTGGCACTTATTCAGGCAGAATGGGTCAAGCACAGACTGGAAGAGGCGAATCCGGGGCTGAGAGTCGAAATAAAGATCATAAAAACCAAGGGCGATATTATTTTAGATCGCACATTGGACAAGGTTGGTGGGAAAGGCCTTTTTGTAAAAGAAATACAAAACGCACTTTTTGATGGCAGCATTGACTTGGCAGTTCATAGTATGAAGGATGTTCCCGGTAAATCGCCGGAAGGACTCCGGATGGTTGCTATCCCGGAAAGGGAAGATCCGAGGGATGTGCTTGTGACTGAAGATGGAAAATCCTGGAAAGATTTGCCGGAAGGTGCTGTCATTGGCACCAGCAGCGTGCGAAGGCAGGCGCAGATTAAGACCTTGAGACCGGACTGTCAGGTGAAGCCCATTCGCGGCAATATTGAAACCAGAATTCGTAAAATGAAAGAGCAGAAAATGGATGGAATCATTTTAGCAGCCGCCGGATTGATAAGATCCGGTTACTATGATGAAAGCCGTCACTTTGCATTTTCTGAGGAAGTTTTTATCCCCGCTGTCGGCCAGGGAGCACTGGGATGTGAAATTCGCCAAAAGGACACTGCAACAGCCAAAATTGTCGGCATTCTGGATGATCCGGCAACGCGGCGGATCATCGAAGCAGAAAGAGGGTTTCTTAATTACCTGGAAGGGGATTGTCATGTTCCCGTGGGAGCCTATGGAAGTATCACGGAAAACGGTATGGTCCTGACGGGTATGGTGGCCTGCGTTCAAACCGGTAAGCGTCTGACGGCCAGGATGTGGGGAAAAGACGAAGCGGAAAAGCTGGGAATTCAGGTAGCGAAAGAACTGCTTCAACAAGGTGCAGGAGAGTTGCTGGCTGCAAAAAATATTTAACTCCGGGAGGCGTATATTATGAAAAATCCAATGGTTTACCTGGTTGGAGCAGGACCGGGTGCAGAGGATCTCATTACCATAAAAGGAATGAACTGTCTGAAAAAGGCAGAAGTTGTGATGTACGATCGCCTTTCGGGAGCGGAGCTGTTAGCTTATGCACCTGAAGGAGCAGAAATGATAAATGTGGGGAAAAAGCCTGATCATCATCCGGTGCCTCAGGAAGAAATCAACCGGATTCTGGTGGAGAAGGCTAAAGAGGGAAAAATCGTGGTTAGGCTGAAAGGTGGAGATCCTTTTGTGTTTGGCCGCGGAGGTGAAGAAGCACTGGCTTTGGCTGAAGAAAACCTGCCCTTTGAAATTGTGCCGGGGATCACTTCAGCTATTGCAGTGCCGGCCTATGCAGGAATCCCTGTAACTCACCGGCATATCAGCCCTTCCTTCCATGTAATCACAGGGCACGAGGATCCGACACAGGAAGAATCTCTGGATTATGAAGTGCTGGCAAAACTGTCGGGCACTTTGGTATTTCTTATGGGAGTTGGTCAGCTGGAAATAATCGTGGACCAGCTGACGAAATACGGTAAAAACCCGGAAACACCGGCAGCTCTGATTCATCGTGGAACAACATCACAGCAAAAAACCGTAGCCGGGACATTGAGGAATATTGTAAAACGTGTTAGGGATGAGGATTTGAAGCCACCCTGTATTATCGTTATTGGTGATGTAGTGGCCCTGCAGCCGGTACTGCAGTGGGTGGAAAAAAAGCCCCTTTTCGGGAAACGTATTATGGTGACCAGAAGCAGGGAACAAGCCAGCAGGCTGACTGAAAATTTAAAAAATCAGGGAGCTGTGGTACTGGAATTTCCAACCATAGAAATAAAGCCTATTGAAAATCCGAAAAACATGGAACACATACTCAGAAATCTGGAAAACTATCAACATATTATTTTCACCAGCACCAATGGTGTGGATACCTTCATGAAACAATTGCAGAAGAATGGAATGGATCTGCGCTGTCTTTCAAAAGATTGCAGAATTACTGCTGTGGGAAGTTCGACTCAGGGAAGACTGGAAAAAGCAGGTATACGGGTGGATTATCTGCCGGAAGTTTTCACAGCGGAAGGAATACTTGAAACATTGAAACCATTGGTTCAGGAAGGTGAAAAAGTATTGCTGCCACGCGCCGGCCTTGGACGGAAAAATTTAATTCAGGGCCTGGAAGCAATGGGAGCCGAAGTGGAAGAATTGGTACTATACGAAACAAAAGTACCAATGGCAAACCGAGATCACCTGGTTAAAATACTGTCGGGAAAAATCGATTGGATCACCTTTACCAGCGGATCCACTGTTAACAATTTTGCAGAAATTATAGGAGAAGAAAATCTGCACCTGGTTCAAAATTCCAATATTGCCGTTATCGGACCGGTAACAGCAGCTGCGGCATACGAAAGAGGTCTTCCGGTTACCTGCCAGGCGGATCCGCACACCATAAACGCTCTGGTGGAAGCCATAAGAAAGGAGTCGAAAGTCAAAGATGAATCTTAAAAGACCCAGAAGGCTAAGGGAAAATGAAGCAATGAGAAGCTTGGTTCAGGAAACGGTTGTGAATAAAGAAGATTTAGTACAGCCGCTGTTTGTTGTGCACGGAAAAAACATAAAATCAGAAATTTCAGGGATGCCCGGGCAATATCACTTATCCACAGACCAACTGTCGGATACAATAAAGGAACTGATAAACCTGGGTATAAAAGCTGTTATTTTATTTGGTCTTCCGGATCGGAAAGATGCTTTTGGATCGGAAGCTTACGATCCCAGAGGCATCATTCAACAGGCGGTACAACGAATAAAGGAAGAATTTCCGGAAATGCTTGTTATTACAGACGTATGCTTATGTCAATATACGGACCATGGTCACTGTGGGATAGTGGAAGACGGACGGGTACTGAATGATGAATCACTGGAACTGATAGCGCAGACAGCACTCACCCACGTGCAAGCCGGTGCCGATGTGGTGGCTCCTTCAGATATGATGGATGGAAGAGTGGCAGCAATACGTCGGAAGCTGGATGTAAATGGATATCAGCACACCGGCATTATGAGCTACAGTGTAAAATATGCCTCCGCATTTTATGGACCCTTTCGGCAGGCGGCAGGAAGCACCCCACAGTTTGGCGATCGCCGAAGCTATCAGATGAACCCGGCAAATGCGGAAGAAGCCCTACGGGAAGCAGAACTGGACGTGGAAGAAGGCGCTGATATGCTGATGGTTAAGCCGGCACTGGCGTATCTGGATATTATCAGAAGAGTGAAAGAGCAGTTCAGATTACCCTTGGGGGCATACCAGGTCAGTGGTGAGTATGCCATGATAAAAAATGCGGTTCAGCAGGGACTGTTGGATAATGACCTGATCATGGTGGAAACCCTTACCAGTATTAAAAGAGCTGGAGCTGATATAATTCTCACCTATTTTGCCAGGGAAATGGCTGAGTGGATCGACAACCAATAATTAACAAAAAAACCCGTCGCAGACGGGTTTTTTAAGGTATAGGAAATAGCACGAGTGCCCCTAAGGGGGTATGCGCAAAATGGTTGCCTGCGCCCTGAAATGGTGTGGATAACTCCGAATAAGCGTTTGTAACTTGTTTGAAGGTCTTAATGTTTTATCTTTTGATTGTGTGCTCTTGTGCACTGCGGGTACGAGTGCCCCATGGGTATTTGAACTTAATTATCAATTATCAATCATCAATTCTCAATTACAATAGACGCGAAGCGTCTTTGTTCTGTTCCCGAATACTTACAAGAAGCTTGTTACAGAGTTTGAATCTATGATATACTAAAAGAGACATTTATGTCGATGAAAGGAGGATTTTCATGCCTAAAATAGTTAATTACGAAGAAAAGAAACAACTGATTATGAAAAAATCCATAGAATCATTTCTGAAAAAAGGTGTTTATGGAACGCATCTGGTAGACATTGCTGCTGCCTGTCAAATGGGAAGAACCACTATATATCAATACTTTCGCAACAAAGATCAAATACTGGAATATACGATCCAGCATCTTTTCAAGGAACTTCGTGAAGACTTGAGAGATTCAGTAATAGAAGATAGTGATAATCCTTATGAAAAAATTCGCAAACTCATCCCGGCCATTGTGAAACAATATCTTAAAAATCAGAAGCTGATTGTCCTGGTGGATTTGTGGCTGATTTTAATTCGGGAAAACAACCCTATGGTAAAACAATTAAACGAACACATGGAAGAATCACGAAATGTTTTCCGCGGACTGCTGGAAGAGGGAATGAAACAAGGGGTTATTCGGAAGCTAAATGCTGAAAGCATGGCATTTACACTTTATGCCACAGTTGAATCATTCCTTCTTCATATGGCACTGCACCAAGAAACGGAAGTCAGCGATCATATACAATCTCTGGATATTTTGATTGAAGGACTAAAAGCGTGAAAAGAAAGTGAATGTGGGTATTTAACATAATAATCAGGTAGGGATATATGAAAGGGTGATTATTGTGTTGTTGAAAAAAGTATTACTGGCTACTGACTTTTCTGAACCGGCCCGCAGGCTGATTCAATGCCTTCCGGAGCTAAAAAGGATGGGCATGGAAGAGGTGGTGCTGTTTCATGCCATCAGTGTGATGAAAGCCCAGGCCAGCGCACTGGAACTGAAGCAGTATAACGAAGAAGAGCTGGAAAAAGAGAAAATCAAGCTGGAGGAACAGGGTCTGAAAGTAAGCGTTAAGGTACCGCTGGGGTTTGCGCCTCAGGAAATTATTGAGACGGCTAAAGAGGAAGAAGTCTCCCTGATTCTTATGGGATCTCATGGAGGCGGAATGATTAAGAGTATTTTTCTTGGGAGCACCACCTTTGATGTAATAAGAATGAGCGAAATCCCGGTTCTTGTTGAAAAGTATAAAAATGTAAAGTCAGATGATTATCGCCTGGCCTGCGACTTAAAGTTTGATAAAATACTGTTTCCGACAGACTTTTCACCGTGTTCCCGGATAGGCTATGGAAGACTGAAAGAACTGGCACCGAAAGCTCAGCAAATTCATCTGGTTTCTGTGCTGGAAGCCATTAGCAATCAGTCTGTCTGGGAAGAAGCCAAAGAACGGTCCGAGCAGGAAATGATGCTGATGAAAAAAGAGCTGGAAGCGCTGGGGACTGAAGCACAAACTCATGTTACTCAGGGAACGCCGTCCAGACAAATTCTTGAAATTGCAGACCGTGAAAAAGTCAGCTTAATCCTGATCAGCCGCCGGGGACAGGGAAAAATCAAAGATCTGTTACTTGGCAGTACAGCTGAAGCCGTTGCCAGACAGTCAAAACAGCCGGTACTCCTAGTCCCATGCATTATATAAACCTAAAAACCACCTTATGCGGGTGGTTTTTCAGTAGTACCAGGGTGTATCTTTGATTTCCATAATTTTATCCTTGATGCAGAAATTATCAATGATCCGTGCATATATTTCGGTGGTATTGATTAAATCCTTTATGGCAATCCTTTCCGCTTCCGTATGCGACATTCGTATATCACCCGGGCCAAAAACCACCGTTGGGATTTTTGCATATACTTTAAGCAGAGCAGCATCTGTCCAGCCACGACCACGGGTAATCTGGGGCTCCCGTTTGATAACCTCCCGAATGGAGGTTTTAACAGCATGGACAATGGGCTCGGTCATGGGTGTTATAAGTGGTGGATGGTTTAAAGCCGTATCGTTTGCAGAACTCTTTTTAATTTCGGCCAGCAACTGTGGATCTTCTTCTTTCATACTATCCAAAATATCCTGATACTCCTGCATAACCGATTGGACAGTCTCGCCTGGTATATAGCGACGGTCAATTTTTACGGTACAGGAATCAGCCACTGTGCTTTGTCCTACGCCTCCTTCGATAATACCAATGTTCATCAGAGAAACACCCATAAACTCATCTCGTCTCTGACGGATTTTCGGATAAAGTTCTTTTTTTGCACGATAAATAAATTCAGCGGCTTTTTCGATGGCGTTAATGCCGCTATCGGGGCTTCCGCTATGAGATGCCTTGCCGGTAAAAACAACATCAAACCACTCAAGACCCCGGTGACCCACCGCATATTCATAATTGGAAGGCTCGCCTACAATGGCTGCGTCTGTCCGAATTCCGGAATTAATCAGATGCTCTGTACCTTCGCTTTTCCCCTCTTCACCAATGACTCCTGCAAAAATAATGTCCCCATCCGGCGTAATGCCGGCTCGTTTATATGCCAGCATGGTAATAAGCATAGAGGCCAGGCCGCCTTTCATATCAGCTGCACCCCGACCCCACACAAAACCATCCCGGATCCCTTCGTTAAAAGGATCGATAGTCATCCGATAAGGGGTGATGGTATCCAAGTGTCCATTCAGCATCAGAGAGTTGCCGGTTCCGCTGCCGCGAAGAAAAGCCAGTACATTTTTGCGTTGGCCGGTTACTTCCTGAAACTGAACCTCCATACCATTTGCACCACAATAATCATAGATAAATTCAGCCACTTCTTTTTCCTGATGGACTACATCCGGATGGCTGGGTATACTGATAAGCTGTTGAGCCAGCTCGATAATTTCCTCATGCCGGTAAAAATCATTTACGTAAAACAAGAATGGCCACTCCCATAAGAATATTGATGGTTCTGAATAAGAAGAACCTCTTTCTATATGTCACCATAAGCAGATTCAAAAAGCAAGAGGTTTTATCGCTGTAATGGGGTTAAAACCCATAAATATTTAGACTAGCCCGCTCAAGCAACGGTAAATGCGTGATTGCTTTAAATTGCGTTGTGTTTGTTTAACTGCTTGTGACATTGGTATCTATAAAGGTATAGGAAATAATTAATGTACCTCCGTATCATTCATAACTCATAGTTCATCATTCGTAATTCTATAAACCCCATAGCATTACAACCTGTATGGAGGTGGTGAAAGTGGGAAAGTGTACCTTTGGATTACAATAGCAGCGGTTTTTATAATAGCCGGGTGCCAGCCATCTGGCATATCAGAGGAAGGAGAAGAAACGATGAAGAGTAATCAGACGGCAACAATGAATGAAATAGATATGAGGCCTGAAACCACAGAACTGGCCACCTTCGGACTTGGCTGATTCTGGGGACCTGATGCTCAGTTTGGGCAAATGGAAGGAGTAGTAAGAACCAGAGTGGGTTATGCCGGTGGAGAAGCTCCAGACCCGACTTATCGTAGAATCCAGGATCATACAGAGGTACTTCAGATTGAGTACGACCCTTCGAAAATCAGCTATGAAACGTTACTGGAAGAATTCTGGGAAAGCCATAACCCGATAGTACGGCCTTACTCCCGTCAGTACATGAGCCTGTTGCTTTATCATAACGAAGAACAGCGGGATATCATCGAAAAAAGCCGGAAAGCTTATGAAGAAAAAGTGGGGAAAACGGTATTAACGGAAATTAAAACGTTGGATCGATTTTACTCGGCCGAAGGATACCATCAAAAATACTACCTGCAAAACAGACCGGGAATTGTGGAAGAAGTCAGAGGAATGTACCCGGACTTCACCAGTTTTGTTGATTCAACAACGGCAGCCCGGTTAAATGGTTATGTATCCGGAAAAGGAAATATGGAAGCCTTTGAAGAAGATATTGCTAAAATCAACCTTTCTGAAGAAACGGAAACAAAAATAAGAGAACTGCTGGATATTATCTGGTAATGTATAATGAAAAGCATAAAAAAACCGGCTGACCCTTATCGGGAAAGCCGGTTCTTTTTACGCTTTTTGTTCTTAAGAGGTTTAGGTGCTGCGTTTTGTGCCGGAGGAACCAGGGCATCCCGGTGATTGCCGATTAAATCCTGTCGTCCGGCCTTTAACAACGCTTTTCGAATCAGGCTGTGATTCTGTTTTTTTCCGGCCTGCAGCAAAGCCCGCTGCATCTGTTTTTCTTCGGCATTCTTAGGAACATATATTTTTTCATTTGTTCGTGGATCAATTTCGGTGTAATACATACATGTTGACAGTGTGCCAGGTGTAGGATAAAAATCCTGCACTTGCTCCGGCTGATGGCCTAACTCTTTAAGGTAAACTGCCAGTTCGATGGCTGCTCTCAAATCTGAACCGGGATGGCTGGAAATCAGGTAGGGAACCAGATACTGCTTCAGGTTCTCTTTTTCATTCAGCCTTTGATATCTTATCCGGAAGTCGTCAAAAACCTTAATGGAAGGCTTTCCCATTAAATCAAGAACCTTTTCATTAGAGTGCTCAGGTGCAACTTTCAGCTGGCCGCTGACATGGTGTCTGCATAGTTCACTGAAAAAGGTGGGATCTGGATCAGCCATTAAATAATCGTAACGTATGCCGGAGCGGATAAAAACTTTTTTGACACCGGACAGTTTTCTCAGTTTTCTAAGCAGAGAGACATAATCCTGATGTGTAACATCCATATTGGAGCAAAGGGACGGCGACATACACTGACGGTGACTGCAGGATCCATGAGTTACCTGTTTCTGGCAGGCAGGCTGCCTG
The DNA here is from genome assembly GCA_003838145.1 of Tindallia sp. MSAO_Bac2. Classification (GTDB taxonomy): domain Bacteria; phylum Bacillota; class Clostridia; order Peptostreptococcales; family Tindalliaceae; genus Tindallia. The sequence continues at coordinate 11,562 of QYZZ01000026.1, read as the reverse complement.
AAATTGGCCGTCGGCCCGCCTACATCATGAATATAGCCTTTAAAATTTTTGTCAGAAATCAGCTTTTGTGCCTCTTCCAATATGGATTCATGGCTTCGTGTCTGGATATGACGCCCCTGATGATACGTCAGAGCACAAAAATGGCAGCCGCCAAAACAGCCCCGGTTGCTGGCAAGGCTAAACTTAACTTCATCAAAAGCTGGTATGTGGCCCTCTTTTTGATGAATCGGGTGTTCCTCTCTTGTAAAGGGAAGCCGGTACACCTGATCCATTTCCAGGGTGCTAAGTGGTTTGGAAGGTGGCAGTTGAACAATAAATCCTTGTTCATAGGGTTCCGCCAGCACTTCTCCGGAGACCGGATCCGTATTGTTCATTTGCTTTAGAAAACTTTGGCCCACCTGCTTTTTTGAAGCCAGAAGGGTTTTCCAGGATGGAAGAACCATGGGATCGTTGACAACGGTTAAGTCCCTGCAAAAAAAAGCAGTGCCGGGAATGAAGGTCAGACTCGAAACAGGCAGCCCGCTGTTTAATGCCTCCGCCACTTCCAAAATGGCTCTTTCGCCCATTCCATAAATAAGCAGATCTGCCTTGGTGTCCATTAAAACAGAGGGTTTTAGTCGATCTTCCCAGTAATCATAATGAGCCATACGCCGAAGACTGGCTTCGATACCTCCCAGAATAACAGGCTTATCCGGAAAGAGTTTCCTGATCTTTCGGGCATATACGGTGACAGCACGATCAGGTCGCTTTCCTGTCACGCCACCTGGAGTATAAGCATCGGCTTTTCTGCGCTTTTTGGCAACGCTATAATGGTTTACCATGGAGTCCAGATTGCCTCCGGTAATCAAAAAACCAAGACGTGGAATGCCGAGACGGGTGAAAGATTCATCTTTTGTCCAGTCCGGCTGAGGTATGATTCCGACTTTAAAGCCGGCTGCTTCCAGCCACCTTCCAATAATTGCCGCACCAAAAGATGGATGATCCACGTAAGCGTCACCGGAAATAAGGATGAAATCCAGTTCCTTCCATCCTCTTTTCATCAAATCCTGTTGAGTAACAGGCAAAAAATCCTGAGACATATATTGATTCCTTTCTTATCGACGGGTTATGAACATAACGAATAAATACATTGTAACATATTTTGACGGATCGGTTGCTTTTGTGATTTTCGGGTAAGCAGTAGGAAGGATAAAAATTTCTTGCCAGAGGTGATTAGACAATGTCAGATAAAAAGCAATTAACCTTTATTGGTTTGGGAGCCATGGGACTGCCTATGGCAAAGCGGCTGCTTCAGGCTGGATATCCGGTAAAGACGGCCCTTCACAGAAATAAAGAAATGGAAGAAGATCTGAGAAAGATGGGTGCTGTTATAGAACCCGGATTCCCGGAGGCGGTAAAAGGTTCAGATATTATCTTTACCATCCTTCCGGCGGACAGGGAAATGAGAGCAGTAATCCTGGATGATGAATTTTTGAAAGCACTTAAGCCGGGAGCAGTTCTGGTGGAAATGACCACCGCCAGTATAGAAGTGATGAAAGAAATAGCCGATACCCTAAAGAAATACCAGGTGGAAGTAATGGACAGTCCGGTCAGCGGAGGCGTCAAAGGAGCTGTTGAAGGAACCCTCACCTTTATGACCGGGGGTAAAGCTGAATTGCTTGAGAAAATAAGACCTGAGCTGGAGTGCATGGCAGGACGTATCTTCCACGTGGGTGACGTGGGAATGGGAAAAGGCATCAAGGCCATCAATCAAATGCTGGTGGGAATCCATATCACAGCGGCTTCTCAGGCTTTGGCCATGGCGGAGGAAATTGGCATTTCACCTGACGATTTCTATGAAGTTGTTTCCAACAGCTCGGGTGCCTCGAAGGTGCTGGAGACAAAGTTCTCCAAAATGAAAAATCACCAGTATGATAGTGGTTTTCAGACAAAGCTCCTGATAAAAGATATGAATATTGCCCTGAAACAGTCGCAAAACCAGGATTTACAGTTACTGAAAAAAGCGCTGGAAATTTTTGGTGAAGCACCGGAATCTATGGAGCGAAAGGATTTTTCTGTTATAAACAAGTTGTTTCGAAAAGGTCAGTGAAGCGGTCCGATATAGGATTTAAATAAGTCCAGGTTATTACTGTTTCCCAGCAGTACCAAATCATCTCCTTTTTTTAAAACAGTATCGGCGGAAGGATTAAGCTGAACTTCATCCCCGGATGTAACTGCGATGATCATACAGCCGGTAGTTCCAAAAATACCGGTTTCCTGGATTTTCTTCCCGTCAAGGGAGCTGTTGACATGGTGCTGTACGAAATGAATATCCATATCCGGGATGACTTGCTCTTTTTCTTCGGTCAGTATACTGGAAAGAATCGTTCCGGCAATCTTGCTGACGGAAAGCACAAAGTCAGCACCTGCCCGATATAATTTGTGAACATTGTAATGACTGTTGGCACGGACAAATATTCGGAGGTTGGGATTCAGTTTCTTGGCCGCCAGCACGGAAAAAACGGCTCTGTCATCACGATCTGCTGAGATAATGTAAGTGCCTGCTTCCTGAATACCGGCTTCCATCAAAACGGAGCTGGAAGTCAGGTCTCCGACTACATGTGGGATATCCGGTACGGGTTCACGTACAATTAAACGGATGTCCTTTTTCTTTTTCTGAAGCAATTGCACAGTTCTTTTTGCTACATCACCATATCCGGCAACAACATATTGCTGATGTCCAAGATCAAACCGGTGAAGGTTGCTGGACATGCTTTCTTCCAGCTTTTCTAACTGAGGTTTTGTTCCAAGCACCACCACCATGGACTCCTCTGAAAGAATCATATGAGGGCTGTCAACCATTCTGAAAACACCATTATCCCAAAGTCCCAGGATAGTTACACCGGTACTTTCGCGAATACCGCTTTCCTGAATGGTTTGATTGGCAAACTTACAGTATATGCCGATAGGAAATTCCATGACAAAAAGGTCACCCAACTGATTCATTTCCGATGTCAGCGCAGGACCCACTTCTGCCATGGACAATCGTGCCAGTTCTTCACCTAAAATTTTCTTAGGGTCGATTACTTCTGTCGCTCCGGCCAGCTTTAACATTTCGGTCAAATTATGATTTTCAACAGAGACTAATATAGGGATTTGTGTCAGGGCTCTGGATTCCAGTAAGATATTAACATTGGTTTCATCTGACTCTGCGGCCAGAATAGCCTGCGCTCTCTCAATTCCAGCGTTTATTAAAGCTTGCTGATCAGAAGGATCACCAAATACAACGGGCCTTCCCTGTTGCATTAGCTTTCGAACATTGGTGAGGCGGCGCTCAAGAATAACATAATAGCTTTCTCCTTCTTCCAGCTCCTCGATCAAAGAATCCGTTAAGTCTGAAAAACCGCATAATAGAATGTGGTTTGTTATTTTACTGGAAATTTTATTCGGAGGAATCTCTTCAAAGTGGTTATGCAGCCATTCGGCAGAAGCAGTCCCCAGTAAAATGAATACAAGGCTCAGGCCCAGAATCATTAAAACCGAAGCGTAAATATTCATAAAAGCAGAAGAAAAAGGTAGAAGATCACCATAACCTGTTGTCGTAAAAGTCTGGAAAACAAATAAAAGACTCTGCCCGTAAGAAACGGTACCTTCCTCAAAGTGATCATATAAAATTTTAGTTAAAAAAACTGATGCTACGGTTATGGCTAAGATTAAAATCAGTATTAAACGGGTAATTTTTTTTAAGCGTTGATGATCCATAGTCAATCATTCCTATCTAAATATTATGATGAGGTATGAACATACTAATACAAACCATAAGTTTGGCTTACGTCCTGAACAAAAATAATACCCTTGCCCGGCTTGTCGATTTCCATATGTTTTCTTATTGATGAGGTAATCTTTTCTGTTGATTCTTTTTCCGAAATAATTAACACAATTTCTTTTTCCGGCTCAATATCCATCGCGAAAAGTTTGCTGGTCTCATGAATTCCGGATCCTCTTGCCCCGATAACGGTGCCTCCTTTGGATCCTGCTTCAACAGCTGCTTCAATAACAGACTCTGCGTTTCCTCTATCAACGATAACCATAATAGACTGGTACATTGGGTTGGTCTCCTCTCCTTTTTTACCATTGTTCTTGCAGGGGAGCATTTCTGATCCCAGAATGCCTGAAAGAGGTATACTGAAAGTAATGCCATGGTTTTTTTTGTAAAAACAAAATTTTTTATTCAGGGACTCCATAGTGGCAAAGGCGGTACTTTGATCTGCGGCCATCAGAACGATCTCTTTCCGGATTTTATTAAGCTCCAAGAGCTCCAGAAGAGGGTTTTTAATGGTTCCTTTTGCGATCATTACGGTGCCGCCGGTAATACCACAACCCTTGGCAAACTTTAAAACCTTGCTGCCCAGTCCAGCATTAACAATCACATATATAAGTTCATACTCCTTGCAGGCGCTATCATTTGTCATTATACTCCCTCCTTGCCAGTTTTGATTTTAAAGGCCAGTCCCAGCAACTGCATTGTAATTATTGGAGTCAGCGCAACAGTGGCGATCATGCCAAAACCATCAATCAATATGCTGGCATCTACAGAAGCATCTGCAACGCCGTTGGTAAAAGCAAGAATAAAAGTGGCTGTCATAGGGCCTGTTGCCACACCACCTGCATCGAATGCAATTCCGACAAAGAGTTTGGGAACGATGAAGGTTAAGGTCAGAGCAATAATATATCCAGGGAGAAGATAATGCCACAGCTGTATAGCTGGAATCATGATACGAAACATTGAAAGGGAAATGGCCAGTCCAACGCCTAAAGACAAAGAGACCAGTACAGCTTCTCTTTTGACATAACCACCGGTTACATCCTCGATTTGCTGGGTTAATACATAAACTGCCGGCTCAGCCAGTATGGTAGTTACTCCCAGGAAAAAACCAATAAAAACAATGAGCAAAAGGCTGTTTCTTTCAGCCATTTGCGAACCCACCACACTGCCTACATCCATGAAAACGCCATTCACTCCGATTAAAAACACTAAAAGACCAAGGAAGGTATAAATGAACCCTTTAATAACACGGACAAAGTCCCTCTTTTTGAGTTTAAAGGTAAACTTCTGAAGAATCAACAGAATAATTAAAAGTGGCAGGATAGAGAGTACAGTTTCTTTTACCATATCCGGAATTAAAGAGAAAAAGGGTTGTAATAAATGATCTGATTCATAAACGGATGTTTCTATGTTTCCGGACAGCTCACCCGGATCTGAAAAAAGATTCAGAAGCAGTACAGAGAGGATGGCTCCAACAGATGCGATGGCCACCAGCCCAAAACTATCTTTTTCAGAGGCTTTACGGTCTTTTTTCAGGTTAGATACACCAACAGACAAAGCGAGAATAAAGGGTACTGCCAAAACCCCTGTTGTTGCACCGGAGGCATCAAAAGCAATAGTAATAAATTCTGAGGAGGCAAACAAAGTCAGTATAAACACCATTCCATAAAGTATCAGGAGTAAGATATACAGCGGAACATTATAAACAATACGAATAAAACCCAGGGCCAGCATGATGGCTATACCGATGGAAACGGTAATGAGAAGAATCGGACTGGAAAGCTGTCCGGCGGTAATACTGGAAACCTGGTTGGCCAGTACGATCAGACCCGGTTCTGCTATAGAAATAAAAAAACCAAGTATTAAACCGGCAGCGATAACGATCCACAGGTTATTTGATTTTGCAATCGTATGACCGGTTAAGTCTCCAAGGGGAGTAATCCCCAAGTCAACACCAATTAAAAAAATTGTCAGTCCAAAGATAATGAGCCCTGATCCAATGATAAAGCGGAACATTAAGGAATGCCCCAGAGGCGTCAGAGTGAAATGAAAAAGTAAAACAATGATGGAAATGGGGAGCACAGAAAAAAGAACTTCTTTAAATTTTTCAGTAAATATATTCAAATAAAATCACGACCTTTCCGGATGCGATCAATATCAATTAAAACATAGTCTGGAATGAATAGGTGTTTAAAGGTTAAAAATCAATCAAATTATCTATACCCCAAAATTTTCGACTTAATAATTCTAAGGATTGAAGTACAGCGTTTGATCCGTTAGAATAAAATACATGATGGCTTTGGAGGGGATACTGGTGCTGAAAACCTTCTTGTTTTATGAAGAAGACATAGTAATGGAAAAAATATTTGAAAACCACAGGAGCATGAATGAGATCAGAAAGCACAGCAAAAATAAGCATACGCCAGATAAAATCGATAAGAACTATGGTGAACTGATATTTCCTCATATTTCCGATAAAGCAATGAGGCCATATTTTACCGGTTCTATGATCCTGTCTATGGACGGGCGCATGGGATTTCAGGACGACCCCAGCAGCAGAACCCTGGCAAAGGCAAACAAAGAAGACCCAACACGGGGGATGGCAGATTTGTGGATGGTAAATGTTTTAAGAACTTTTGCAGATGCCATTATTCTTGGTGGAGCTACCCTGCACGCTGAACCGGAGTTTACAGGGCATGTTTATGACCCGGAGTTGCAGCAATATCGTTTGGAAATGCCAGGCCAGTTCAATCCCATTCCCTGGAACATTCTCATTACAAGAAATCCGGAAAACCTGCCCTGGCAGCACCCGGTACTGGACACTTCTGAGATACCGGTGCTGATGGTGATTCCGTCAGATAAAATGGAAAATATATCCCTTTGTGCCGGGAAAAATTTTTGCTATCAACAGGTGAAGATTGAAAAAAAATCAGATATAATGAAGGCGGAGTTTTTAAGGGAAGACGAAGAAAAACATCTGGTTGCAGTATTGCCGGAAAAAGATTTTCCGGATTGGACCCTGATGATGGAACTGCTGAACAGGCTGGATATAAAGCAGGTAACTGTGGAGTCTCCTCACTGGATTTATGAACTGATGCAAAATAAAGCACTGGACGAAATATTTGCCACCCATACCGGTGTATACACCGGAGGCAGTGTTATTCCGGGTAAAAAGCAGGCATTTCCTTCTGAGGAGGCACCGGTATCAGAACTGGTGAGCATTCATATGACAGGGAATAACGTATTGATGACACGTCAGAAGTTACGATATGGTAATGGTAAAAAATAACTTGATATACAGCGAAAGGGGAGTCAGCCATGGTTGATTTGCGAAAAAAAGTGGTAGAGAGATGGTTCTCACAGGATGAGAAATGTCCGACGGTAATGATGGCCAACATCACAACATCATCTAACCGTGAAAGGAATATGAGAAAAATTGATGAAATTGTTCAAATTGCACACGAGAAAGGCGTAAACATCCTTATCCTGCCAGAGCTAACGGTTTCCGGTTATTTGTGGGAAACAGAAAATCCTCAGATAATCAGAGATCATCTGAGGCATTGTTCAAACCAGGAAATTCAGCCATGGCTGGACAGTATTAAAAACAGCCTGCATGATACCGGAAAAGGCCTTGAATATGTTATATTCAACAACGCCCGCCCAATTAATGGGGATTTTTATAATTCCACATACTTTTTACATCCGGTAGGGGATTGCAATGAGCAGGAAAGAATATACGACAAAATTTTTCTGACTCCCATTGAAGTTCCTTACTTCAGGAGAGGAACGGATCGCAGGCTGATTCTGGATACTCACTGGGGAAAATTCGGATTTCTGACTTGCTATGATCTTTGTTTTATGGAGCTGCCGAGAAAGTATGTGATGGTAGATGAAGTGGACGCAATTATTACTGTAGCTGCCTGGCGTTCCCAGGCTATTCGTGAATATTCCATGATGAATGTTCGAACGGACAACTATTATGGCTATTTGTGGAATTTGATGAACTCCTCCAAAGCCGCCTATAACCAGGTTTGGAGTCTGGGCGTCAACTGTGTGGGAAGTCATGAGGTTAACGGCAGCCTGTTCTGGGGCGGAAGTGGTGTTTGGGCACCATCCGGACTGCCTCTGATCCAGGCTTCTAATATGAGAGAAGAACTGCTGGTAATTCATAATCTGGACATTGCAAACTATGAAGAAAAGCATTCGGTTGAGTTTAATTACCGGTTGGAGTTCAACAATGTTTATAAGGAAATAAAAGAAACCTATCCGGAGCCGGTGGTGGTTGACGGGCTGGTTCCGGATCGCAAAAGAGATAAATAAAGAATAAAACGAAACTCCGCCCGAAGGCGGAGTTTCATTTTACGGATATGATATTGCGCCCATAGAAAATCTCAGTCATTTCTTTCTGGATCTTCTTTTTAATTTTTTTTCGTTCAGTGGGCGTAAAAGCATCTTTAGGTGTATCGAAGAGATAGTTATCCAAATCGAACTCCCTCAGAATCATTTTAGTATGAAAAATACTCTCCTGATACATGTTTACATCAATCATCTGGTACTGACTTCTGGTTTTAGCCGGAATATAGTTTTGTATGGAATTGATCTTGTGGTCAATAAAGTGTTTCTTTCCATCCACATCTCGGGTAAATCCGCGAACCCTGTAATCGATGGTAATAATGTCTGAATCAAAGCTCTTTATAAGATAATTCAGTGCCTTCAAAGGTGAGATCTCTCCACAGGTGGATACGTCTATATCCGCACGAAATGTGCTTACGCCCTCATCCGGATGGCTTTCCGGGTAGGTATGAACCGTCACATGGCTTTTATCCAAATGGGCAACGACAGATTCTTTTTGTGGCTGGTCAGCCTCCTTGCCGAGATGATCCACAGGCCCTTCGGCGATGAGCATTGTGACACTGGCACCTTGAGGCTCGTAATCCTGTTGGGCAATATTCAGAACATTGGCACCGATCATGTGAGTAACATTGGTTAATATTTCTGTTAAACGTTCAGCGTTGTACTGGGAATCAATATAGCGGATATACTCTTTGCGATGCTCAAAGCTATCTGCATAAGCGATATCATATATGTTAAAGCTTAAGGATTTGGTTAAATTATTGAAATCATAAAGCTTCAGTTTTTTTATTTCTTTTATTTTCAATAAACAGCCTCCTTTCTCTGGACAAAACTTCATTGTTTTCACACATTATTATAACGATGCTGCCTTTTCTACGCAACCATAATTATTATCCAATGACAGAGAAAAGAATGATGTATAGGCACCTGGGCACGAATTGCAGATAGACGCAGGATTTACTGGAATAATAGGTGCGTTTCTGTTAAAATCGGCTTTGAGGAAATTGCGGTGGATTTAAGCAGAATGGTTAGATGTATAAAGCAATAAAATGAATAAAATACTGGAAATAATAAAGGAATGAATAAAAATGAAGCATTATCTTAGAAACGGTAAAATTCCAATCGTTATTCTTCTACTGGCAATGATTGTTCACTCAATTGTTGACAGTATATCCGTAACAGCTCTTTTTAACTGGCATGCCATGGAAATCATCATTGCCGGCATATTGCTTTCGGTAATTGTGGGTTTTTCTTTTCAAACATTTATTGACACGGCTATGCTGATCAGGAAAAGTTTCAGGGAACCGGTTAATTATGAAAATGATATTCGAAAAGTTCACCAGGTTGCCATCAAAGTAAAAAAAGACGGGTTGCTCTCATTGAATAAAGATATTGCGGATGAAGAAGACTCTTTCCTGCGGGATGCACTGGTGTTGCTGAATGACTACAAAAAAGAAGAATCAATCAGGGATGTGATGGAAAAGGATATTGAATCAAGGCAAACGAACCTTTTCAGATCCTATAACCTGTTAAAAGTGGTTTCTTACGTTGCACCATCCTTTGGTCTGATTGGAACCCTTATTGGTATGATAGGCCTTCTTTCTCACCTTGATCAGACCCAGGCTATTATGAATCACATGGCTACGGCTCTTGTCAGCACTTTGTATGGCAGTCTGATTGCCAGTTTTGTGGCCGTGCCTCTGATGGTGCGTATTAAAGAGTATAATGAAAAAATTATTTTGCGTTATCAAATCATCATGGAAGGAATACTTCTGATTGCATGCAATGATTCTACCCGAAATGTTTTTGATAAAATGAATGTAATGCTGGATGAGGAAGATCGTCTGGATTATCCCGGAAGGCAGAATAAAGAAAGGAACATGCTTCAATATGGATCTGAAGTTTGATAACCGGCAGAATAAAAAAAAGCAGGAACTGGAGCTGTCCAATAGCTGGATTATAACCTACAGCGATATGATCACCATTATGCTGTGTTTTTTCATTGTTTTTTTTATTATTGCAGACAATGAAAGTCACAGCCTTCAACAAATGAAAGTCCTGTTGTCTGCTCAGGTTGAGAATCTGCAGGAGGAAAACCTTCAGCTGAAAGAAGAGCGGAATGAGCTGGCCAGAAAAATATTCGGAATTGAAAACCTGAATGGACAGCAGCCTTCACGGGAAGGTTTTTTAGCATTTTTAGAAGAAAGGGATTTAATGGATCAGGTGGAAATACTTCAAAACGAAAGAGGCCTGATGATCCGATTTAAAGACAGTGTTCTCTTTCCCAGCGGAAGTGCAGATGTGTCAGATCAGGGTCTGGAACTACTGGAAGAAATTGGTCGAAAGCTGGTGGACATAAACAATCCGGTTATTATAGAAGGCTATACGGATAATGTGCCTATTCAAACAGCCCGATACCCATCGAATTGGGAATTGTCAACAGCTCGGGCTACCACGGTAGCCAGATACCTGATTTATGAACTGAAGCTGCCAGAAGAAAGACTTTCGGTAGCCGGGTTTGGAGAACAGAACCCTATTGACAGCAATGAGACATACGATGGAAGAGCTAATAATCGACGCATTGAGATTACAGTCCTCACCCAATAGACAATTTCATAAAGAGCATATGACTCATATTTCAATGCTTTGGATAATACGACAAGGGACAAAGATCCTTAAAAAAAGTATTACGTCCTCCCTGTGTTTACATTCATATAGAAAAACGTATAATTAATATTGTCACAGATAATAAGTGAATGTAAAAATATGCTCGGCTTTGCGAAGGATTTAACAAAGTTGAAATTAAATGGGAGGAATAATCATGAAGAAAAATTTATTGTTTTTAACAGTCGTTTTAATGTTGGCTTTGGTTGTTACAGGTTGTGGGGAAACAGGAGCAACAGAAGAGCCGGCTACTGAAGAACCTGCTGGCGAAGTAGAAGTATTAACAGCAGAAGAAGCCGAATTTAACGAAAGAGGTCATAAAGCAGTTATTGAAATCACCCGTGAAAATGGTCAGATCGTTGCGGTAGACTACAATGAAATTTACGAAGAAGGCGGCAGCAAAAAAGAAGATACCGAATACAATGAAAACATGGAAGGTGTATCCGGAATTTCCTTCACTGATGGCGTAGCTGCACTGGAAGCAGCGCTAATTGATGCACAGGATCCGGGAGCTGTAGACGTTGTAAGTGGTGCTACCAGCAGTTCTGAAAAATTTGTTAAACTTGCAAATGAAGCTTTGCAGTAAATAGTTAATACCCCCGCCCGGCGAATGCCGGGCTTTTTTTGTGGATAAGGAAATAGCATGCGCAAAAGAAATGTGGATAAGCTGTGAATAAGTTATTGGAAAACTTCAAGAGGAACGATAAACTGAGAGTATGAAAAACAACAGCAAAGCCAAG
>QYZZ01000003.1 GCA_003838145.1 Tindallia sp. MSAO_Bac2 | reverse complement strand
TCGATCCCTGGATGGCTCACCATTTTATTTATGCGAGAGTGGCGGAACGGCAGACGCGCTAGGTTCAGGGTCTAGTGCCCGCAAGGGTGTGAGGGTTCAAATCCCTCCTCTCGCACCACTGGGATATAAGGGTTTTTGGGGCCTGGAAGGGCTTTCCAAAAACCTTTATTTTTTGCCTTGTGTGCGTATAGTGTGCTAATTTTTTTCTGTGTGCGAATCATTAAATAAGAGGGCTTCAAGTTTTGCCGTGGCCTGGTCCTGCATATCGGGGAGAACGTGGGAGTAAATATCAAGGGTCAAAGTAATTGAAGCATGGCCCAGCCTTTCACTAACAATTTTAGGGTTTTCTCCGGCAGCTAATAGAATTGTAGCACAAGTGTGTCGTAGGTCATAAAGACGTATATCTGGAAGACCGGCATCTTTTAATAAGGGTTTAAAATGCCTTCGATATATGTTTCGGTAATCGGGAGGATCCCCATTCTTCCCGGCAAACACAAGGCCATAATCGTTATAGTTTTCTGCTTTTAATTTTACTTCTTCCTGTCCAAGCCTGTGTTCCTCCAAGTCCTCAATAACCCCTGGAGGTATCGGAATTGATCGCCTACTTTGAGTAGTTTTTGGTACTTCTAACAACCATTCATCATTTACTTTAGAAAAAGCCCTTTGGATATGCACCCTACCCTTTTCAAAGTCTATGTCCTCCCACTTAAGGCCCAGAGCTTCACCTGGCCTCATACCAGAAGCCAGTAAAAGAGAAAAAAAAGCCTTCCAAGAAGAATAAACGGTATATGTCATAAATCTTGCAGCCTCTTCCGGCGTTAGGGGCTGAATCTCTTTCTTTCTTTTTTTAGGCAAATCCACCAATTCCGTTGGGTTCTTGGCAATAAGATTCCATTTCACAGCTTGTTTCAAGGCACTTCTTAACACTCCATGAGCATATCCAACCGTCCTGGGAGCCAGTCCTCTCTTAATCATATTATTATATACCTCTTGAATTTCTAATGGATCAAGTTTTGATATGCTCTTATTTCCTAAGCTTGGCTTTAAATAAGCTTTGATATAATCCTTATAGCCTTTATATGTAGAAGCTGCTACCCTTGGCTTAACTGAAATTTCTAGCCATTTATCTAAGAAAGGACCTAGCAATTCCTTTGAGGGTTTAACATAATCTCCCATATCCCTATCTCTCATAACTTTGTTCTTATATTTTTCAGCGTCCTTACTGTTACCATGGATTGTCTTATTGTGATAAATCCTTTTGCCTTCGCTATCCAACCCCATGTAAACCCGAACAAGATATTTATTTTTTCCTCTTTTTACAACCTGTCCTGCCATTTAAAAAACCTCCCTTTATGGCTTTTTTCCCTCCAAGTGGGAATAGAAGCTTTAATATTATTGCTTTCTATAATATTTATTCTGAAATAATAACGCTTCTATTCCCTTGATTCCTAACATACCAATTTAAAGCAACAAACTGGGAATAACTTATTTAAGCTTCGCGCCTCCAGACACCTGGCAGAGCTTTTCCACCGCTTCGAATAAACTCGGTGATAGCTTCTTCTGAAAATTTGACTTTCCTGCCCAACCTTACTGAAGGAATTATCCCTTCTCTAGCTGCCCTGTATACCCAATCAACATTTTCGCCCAGCATTTCTGACACATCCTGAACATTTAATAGTTTTTTCTTTTGTCCCATTAAATCACCTCCGTTAAATTTTTTCAAAATCGGAACTATTCAGCTTTTTTCCAAATAGTTTTTTGTTTATTACAGCGATAAAATTTTAAATCCAGTTCTCCCAATTTCAATGAAGTGCATACTTTAATTTATCATCGCTATGTTTATTCCATTTGTTTGAATGTTTAATTAATACTTATGATCAAAGGTTGTTTTAAAAAGATTTAGAAACAAATTAATAGAAAGCAGCACAGGTAATTATTTTTTGATGCTTGTTTATAACAACTTCTACATAAAGCTTTCCTATGAATTGGGGCGCAGACTATTGAAGTAGTATTTTACTTTAGAAGGAATATCCCCAGGTTTAGTATTTTTATCTTTTATCGTGTAAGATCCATCAGAATTAAAATTATAGGCGCTGGAGCAAAGTAGAGGAATTAATTCATCCTTTATCCCGCAAGTTTTATTCTTCAATGGATAATAATCACTTTCAAATCTAATTCTTACTTTTTCGTTGTGACTTCTACGCGGCATCTTGTCTTTTGATCCTTTCGGCCTACCAAAAACATAAGATGTAAGCCCCATACTGGAACGAATCCGCTGAACAGTAGCTCTGCTTATATTGAGAATTATTGATATCTCTACATCGGATTTTCCTTGTTCATGCAACATTCTTATTTTTTCTAACTTTTTTGACAAGCGCTAT
>QYZZ01000025.1 GCA_003838145.1 Tindallia sp. MSAO_Bac2 | reverse complement strand
TATATTTGAATCCTTCAAACATGAAAATGCATCGGTTTTTACCTGAGAGATGTATTGACTCCTGTGTTTTCAAGATAAGTTACAAATTGTATAGCATAGGAGGTTCTCAAATGGAAAGTATTGAAGCGAATTCACACTCCGCAGACCTTATACCCTGCGACATAATCAGAATTCACACCTTCGGCCGTTTTGATGTAGTACATGCAGACGGCAGCATAAACAACAGCGGTGATAGATCTAAAAAAACTTGGAGCTTGCTCAAGTATATGATCGCCAATAAAGATAAGCGTGTTACTATAGAAAATATTGTAGATGATCTCTTTCCTTCCGAAGAATATCACGATCCCTCAAATACGATTAAAAATTTAGTTCATCGTCTTCGCAAAATATTACAGTATCAAGATGGCGGAAAAATGCAACCCATCATTTTTCAAAAAGGCGGCTATTGTCTGAATCGAACAAAATGTATTTATCTGGATACAGACGAGTTTGAAAGTGTTTCTGATGAAGCATACGTATTGGAAAAAGTTGATCCTCTTCGTGCCATCAGTTTATTTGCCAAAGGGCAGGAAATATACAAGGGCGACTTTCTGAAAGAAGACTCCGATCTAAACTGGCTTATGCCAGCACGGTTATATTACCGACGTCTTTATCTTAAAAATTGTCTCAAGCACATGTCGTTACTACGCCATTTTAAAGAATATGAAGAAATAACCCGTGTCGGTGCTAATGCTATGCGAGTTGAGGAGTTTGAGGAAGATATTCATGCCATGTTTATGGAAGCTTTACTTCGGTTGGAGAAGTACCATCAGGTTGCAAAACACTTTCTTTATCTTTCAAAATTATTTAAAGAGGTATATCACATAACGCCTTCCAAGCATATAACAAATTTATATTACCTTGCATTGGAAGCTCAACCAATTTTGGACAATGACAATGACTTTTCGCCAGGTGACATTGTTTTGAAATCAGGGGGTGCGCTCCTATGTGATCAAAAAACCTTTAAACAAATACTAAAGCTTGATCTGAATCGCAACAATCGAATTAAAAAAGATACTCATTTAATCCGTGTTATCTCTCACTCCGCTAACTCTGAACAGCTAAACGCCAATATGATTAACAGTAAAATGATCTATATACAGCGAATCCTTGCGGATGCTTTGCGTAGTGGTGATGTAATTGCCCGTTGGAATGATAATACTTTTTTTATTCTTTTAGGTGGTGCGGATGAGGAAGGCACAAATATTGGATATGTTCGGATAAAGAAATTATTGTATACGGAAATAGTTGATCCTCAGATTCGCATTGAAATTAAAAAAACCCTTGCTACTCAAACTGGTTTTCTGGATTAACCCACTTTTATAATAAATAAACCCTAAAAATAGCGCACAATTCCCGAAAAAATTTTAAGTCCATCGAATGATGGGCTTTTTTTTATGACTCAAAAATGACCAGAATATAATTATGATCTACCTGCGATATAACTATATACTAACCGGTTTATTGCACAATGAGACTAAATAATATAGTGAATTCACATTCTATATGGTTTCTGTGTTTTTCAGATAACAGAAACGAGGTGTTGAAATGGGCATTGATAGAAGAACTGAAAAAATTGTTACCAAAGAATTTGTAATTAGAATCAGGTTTAATAAAAATTATTCCTGGCAAGGTGAATTCATTTGTTTGGATACGAGTGAAAAACTGCACTTTTGTAGTGCGCTGGAATTAATCTTACAGATACAAGCTGCAATCGATGATTCTGGCATGACCAAGGAAGCTCCGAAGGGAAAGAAAGTGGATTATAACAATTCTGTAGTGAAACTATAAAAATATTCGTTTGTAACCATTTCTATAAACAGGCAAAATGATTATTCAATATATGGAGGAATTGTTATGAAACCTAATGAAACGAAACGTCTTGGAGAAATATTGGTTGAAAATGGAATAATTACACAGGATCAGCTATTTGCAGCACTGAAGGAATTGGAGGGTAGCAGCAAGCGACTTGGAGAAGTATTGGTAGAACATGGCCTGGTAGATGAACGGCAGATTTCTGTTAACCTTGAAATTCAGCTGGGTTATAAATACCTGGAGTTGGAAGAACTCAACATCGATCCGGAGCTTCCTCGTTTAATCCCGGAAAAACTGGCACGACGTCATCTTTTAATTCCTGTGCATTTAAAGAACAATATATTGACGGTAGCTATGGCAAACCCTTCCAACATATATGCCATTGATGATGTGAAGATAGCCACTGATTTGGAAGTGGAGCCAGCCATTGCCACTCGTCAGGATATTTTGACAGCCATCGGTCTTTACTACGAAAAGGAGGGCGCTGAAAGGGCACTGCAAGAATTTGATCAAACTTATATTGCGGATCAAACCGATGATAATGATGATGAAATCGTCATTAATGTGGAAAAGGCACCCGTCGTAAAACTTTTAAATTCAGTAATTCGACAGGCCATTAAAATGCGGGCAAGTGACATTCATATTGAACCAATGGAAAAATACCTCCGTATCCGTGTTCGTGTAGACGGTGAATTACAGGAGATCATGCGACCTCCACAAAATAGTCACTCTGCACTGATAACGAGAATTAAAATTATGGGAAGAATGAACATTGCAGAAAAGCGGGTTCCCCAGGATGGCCGTCTTGAAATGGAAATCGATGAAAAAGTATACGATATGCGTCTTGCAGTAATACCTACAGTTTATGGGGAAAAAGTGATGATTCGTTTGTTGGACAGAAGTTCTGTAATGATGAGCAAACACGAATTGGGCTTTACGGATGACAACCTGTTAGTATTTAGTCGGATTATTCAACACCCTCACGGTATTATCCTGGTGACTGGACCCACTGGGAGTGGTAAAACCACAACTTTGTATGCAGTTCTTCATGAAATCAATAGCATTAACCGAAATATTATAACCGTTGAAGATCCGGTTGAATACCGCATAGACGGCATCAACCAAACACAGATCAATCAAAAAGCAGGGCTTACATTTGCCAGTGGTCTGCGATCTATTCTTCGTCATGACCCGGATGTGATTATGATCGGAGAAATCCGTGACACTGAAACTGCACAGATAGCAATACGAGCTGCCATAACAGGTCATTTGGTGCTGGCTACATTGCATACCAACAGCACCGTTTCAACCATTAACCGACTTATTGACATGGGAGTTGAACCGTATCTTATTTCAAGTGCCACGGTAGGGATTATGGCACAGCGATTGGTGAAAAAAATTTGCTATAACTGTAAAGAACCTTACCAGCCGGACGAACTGAAAAAAGACATGCTTGGTTTGGAGAATGGAGATATCCTCTACCATGGTACAGGGTGCAATGTCTGTAACCAGACGGGTTATAAAGGGAGAACTGGGATTCACGAAATCATGCCTGTTACCGATTCAATTAGGTCAATGATTGACAAACAGGACCATTCAGAACGAATACTGAACAAATCGATCGAATATGGCATGACTACTCTTCGCGATAACTGCATCGGGCTGGTACGTAACGGAACCATCTCCTTCGAGGAATTTATGCGGGTGACCTACTCCCTTGAGTGACTAAATCAGCGCTTTGCGCTGGGAAAGAGGTGTTAAAATGCCTTTATATCATATTCGATATATGAACAGTACAGGGGAAGTACAGGAAGGTACAGAAAGAGCCGATTCTCCGGCTGAAATAGCTCAGCGACTCAGAGAAAAAGAGCAATATCCTATCGACGTAAAGCGAGTGATGTCCTTCACATCCCTCAATATTCATCTATTCAGTCGCATCAAAATGAAAGACATTGCTGTTTTCTGTCGCCAGTTTCATACAATGCTTGCTTCGGGCGTTACTATTGTTAATTGCCTGGAAATTCTACGGCAGGAAGAAGAAAAGAATCGGTTCAGAAAAGTTATTGATGGTCTATATGAAGATGTTCAAAAGGGCAATACTTTTTCTGAAGCACTTGAGAAATATACCGATGTTTTTCCTCCGTTGATGATTTATATGGTTGCCGCTGGTGAAACGGCAGGAAGTCTGGATACGGTTATGTCCCGGTTAGCTATTCACTATGAAAAAGAATATAAAATCACTAATAAAATTATCAGTGCTTTTGTATACCCCATCATACTGACGGTTATTGCCATTGCAGCTATATTATTTATGTTAACGGTGGTACTGCCAACCTTTTTGGCAATGTTCGAAGAAAGTGGCGTTCCTTTGCCAGCTCCCACTCTTATTGTAATGGCCATCAGTGATAGCCTTAGATCGAACTGGATCATTTATACAGCAGGAGTTGCCGCATTCTTTTACCTGGTGCGTTTGTACATATCCACGCCAGGAGGTCGCTATCGACTTGACAGCCTTAAAATGCGCCTGCCGCTGTTCCGACGATTAAATCGAAAAATAGTATCATCACGTTTTGCAAGGACCATGGCCACCATGCTTACCAGCGGGGTTCCATTAATTCAATCTCTGGAAAATGTAGCTGGTGCTTTGGGCAATACCATGGTTGAAAAGAAAATTTTATCCACCCGGGAAGAGATCAGAAAAGGAATTGCCATCTCTGTTCCTATCAGAAAAGTGGGAGTATTCCCGCATATCCTAGTCAGTATGATCAAAATAGGCGAAGAATCCGGTACATTGGATATTATTCTTGACAGAACAGCGGACTTTTATGACGAGGAGGTGGAAACCGAAGTTCAGCGTATGCTTACATTCCTTGAACCCATTATGATTATATTTATGGGGCTGATCGTAGGGTTTGTGGTAATCAGCATGGTGCTGCCACTCTTCGATGTTTATCAAACGATTTAGTAAACCTGTAAAAATATGTTTAAGGAGGGGATGTATAAAGCAGATTTGACTTGGTATGCAAAATAAGCATTTACCAATCATCCATACGTTCAATCTGGGGACTTGCAACACTCGAAAAGCATATTGTTAGGTGTTAGAAAATATTGGCAAGAATAAAAAAGGGAGGGTTAGGCATGATTCAATTTTTTGCAAAAAGGATTAACAGCAAAAAAGGTTTTACTTTGGTAGAATTGCTGGTAGTTATTGCCATCCTTGGTCTGCTGGCACTTATCGGAATTCCCCGACTGGGAGCGTACCGAAAAGATGCGGCAGAAGCCGCTAATACGGCGACGGCTT
>QYZZ01000024.1 GCA_003838145.1 Tindallia sp. MSAO_Bac2 | reverse complement strand
TCCGTGCTGCTCGATGGATCCCAGCGGGATAATGGCGATGTCGCACTCCTTTGATTGCTCCTCTATTTCTTTCCAACTTTTGTACTGCCACCAGTATGATTGTTTTCCTGGCATTATTAATAACCACCTTTCTATTCATGCATCTTTAGAATTTATCCAACTTAATCTAACGCCTATATTCTCTGCAATTTTCATGCCAATGTCTTGACTTCTTCCAGTATCATTCTTAGAGTTTCATCTCTTTAGAAATCAAGCCATTTCACTTTTCCCTGCCGATGCTTTATGGCATCTGTTTTTCATGGCTGCCCTGGTATTAGATGCTAATTTGCATCCGATATGCATCATTGCATCATCAGACTCTCAGCCCCATCATTCTTGGAAGGAACAGAGAAATCGACGGGACATATGTGACAAGTAGCAACACAATGATCATTATAAATATCCACGGCCAAATGGTTTTTGCCAGGGTCCCAAATTCCACCTGGGATATTTCGCTGGCCATAAACAGATTTGCACCTAAAGGAGGTGTAACAAATCCAATGGCTAAGTTCAGTATCATAATCATTCCGAAATGAACCGGATTTACTCCAATAGCCGTAACCATTGGCAGTAAAATGGGTGTTAATATGATAATCGCAGCATTCGTTTCCATAAAAGTACCAACCAAAAGAAGTAACAAGTTGATTGCAATCATCAGGATAATGGCGTTTTCAGTAATTCCCAGGATCAGGTCAGCAATTCGGATTGGCATTTGTGTTATGGCAAGTATTCTTCCAAAACCAGTCGAAATACCAATAATGAACAATACCGGAGCACTGATTACGCAGGATCGGTACGCCAGATAGGGTACTTCAAAAAGCTTTACCTCTTTGTAAATAAACACGCTGATTATTATCCCAAGAAAGCACCCAATGGCAGCCGCTTCTGTCGGCGTAAAGACTCCGCCATAAATACCACCCAGTACAATAAAGGGGACCGCAAAGGAAGGTATGGCTTCAAATACCGTTTTTACAATTTCTTTTGCTGTGAAGTGTTCTTTCACAGGCTGATAACCCCTCTTTTTGCTGGAAATATAACAGTAGGTACACAGTGCCAAGCCTACAACAATACCGACAGGGATACCCGCTGTAAACATGGCAGTTATGGATGTTCCTGCAGCAATAGCATAAACAACCATACAAATACTTGGCGGAATCATGGTTCCGATGGTACCGGCTGTCGCAACCAAGGATGCCCCATAGGAGCGGTCATAGCCGCCTTTAACCATCTCAGGTATCATTATTAAGCCTATTGCCGCCACCGTAGCTGAACCGGTTCCGGATATCGCAGCAAAAATCATACATGCAACGATGGAAACAATGCCCAGACCTCCCGTCATATTTCCCAGAAGTATTTTTGCGCATCCTATCAGTCTCTTGGAAATACCGCCTTTCCCCATAATATCTCCTGCAAAAGTGAATAGCGGGATAGCTACCAATGGAAAGGAGCTGAATCCTGACACGATACCCCTTGCAAATCCAGGAACCGAAAAAACATCATAGACGGAGATAAGAATAAGAGAAGCAAGTGCCTGAGATACAGCTATCGGGAAGGAAGCAACTAATAGTGCAAGAAATGAAATAAAAAGTGTTGCTATCATTTGTCATTCCCTCCTTTACTTCTGTAAAGTTTAACAGCTTCTTCCCGTATGGTTTCCGGGCAGCATTTGGCATCCAACTCTTCTTTAAATGATTTTGGCATAAAACATATATGGCTTGCCCCGGAGTAGGATCCACCTTTATTTAAAAAGAGCTCATAGCTTGCATTATACCGCTTAATTTTCCAAACAAGCGACTGGATAATCCTCAGTATCGAAAGAGAAGGGCCAACAATTGCTGAAACATATAAAACATTCAGCGTGACCGGCACCGACTGCATATTATCGCCATGTAATGCAATGGACATGGTGTTTGTTATGGCACCTCTCAATAAAGTGATCATTAACATGACCATCACGATATCCACTACGACCACAAGAATTTTTCGCCCTTTCTCCGGCAACTTGTTTCTTAAAAAATCAACACTTATTTGCCTGTTATTTCTAAACGCATAGGAAATACCCAGAAAGGCTATCCACGCAAATAATATAACGGCAACCTCTTCTCCCCAGGCAAATCCAGATCCAAATACAAATCGTCTGATAACCTGCGTTGTAATCAGAGATAGCATCACCAGAAATAGTATCATGATGATTATTGGCTCAAAATTTATGTCCAGCCACGAAAAACATCTCTTAAGCCTATTCAATTACATTCCCTCCTTAGAACAACAGGCCCATTAATCCGGGCCTGTTGTATATATAAGCTTTTGTGCAAATTTATTTACCTTGTTTCTTCTGCGTATTTTCCAATGATATCAAGTATTTCCTGTCCGCTAATTTCTGCTATCATATCCTCTGTTGCTGCATTCATCGTCTCTCTCAGTTCTGCGATAACATCATCCGACACTTCGTTGAATTGTGTTCCATGTTCTTCCGCTAACATATCAATTAAGCTGTCTGTCGAAGATACTATTTCTTCCCAGTGCCATGCAACAACTTTTTCCAGTTCGGTTTCGATTAACTCTCTGTCTGCATCGCTCAGTGAGTTAAGAAATGCTTCGCTGGCAACCAAAACATCTGTTGAGAAAATATGGTTTGTCAGGGAAACATAGTCCTGAACTTCATAGAATCTGGCTTCGTAGAAACTCGTAATCGCGCCTTCCTGCCCGTCAATCAGGTTCTGCTGCATAGCAGTGAAGGTCTCACCCCAGTCTACCGAAGACAGGTTGCATCCAACTGATTCCCAGGCTGCAATTTGGATCGGGTTGTATCCGCGAATTCTTAATCCCCGCAAATCTTCAACTGTCTCAATTGGCCGTGCACTGTTTGTAAACTGACGGAATCCAAGAGGGAAGTAAGCAATGCCCTGAAGACCCATTTGCTGATAAGCATCCAGCATCAGTTGCCCTCCGTCGCTTTCCAGAAATCTGAAGGCGTGATCGTAGTCATCAAAGAGGAAAAACTGGTCTAAGGCCGCCAAATCAGTAATGGTTGTGTTGATGGTTAGTGGATTAGAGGTAACCATTTCGATCTCGCCGCTTCTTGCCTGATCCATGGTTTCAACTGCATTTCCAAGTTGTCCCCCGGTAAAGAGTTGTACTTCTATTCGTCCACCACTTGCTGCTTCCACATTTTCTTCAAATTTCCTTAGGGCTTGAATCGTCGGGCTTTCATCTCCGGAAATAACAGTTGCAATTTTTATCACAACGTCTTCACCTTCCACTGCAGCTGCTTCGGCTCCGTTTTCACTTCCAGCATCTTCTGCCGTAGCCGGATTGTCATTCCCACCACATGCCGTCATCGTTACAGTCATCATAAGTACCAACAATAAAGCTAACATTTTTTTCATTTCTTTTCCCTCCATTTTTTATGATATTGTTTGCAGATGCATTTCTGCATCGATATGAAACGAAAACTTTCGACTTGCCTGTTTTGCGGTTTTTGAATTGAAATCGTTTGCCAGTAAAAGAACTATCGATCGTGCGTTTATGGAAAATAATCGTTCCCCGTGCCCCTCATCACCTTGAATCAATTGTTTTTCCCACTTGATGCATCATCGCATCAAAGAATGTTAACCTGCATCACTTGTTTATTTTTTGTATATCCTGGATCCGAATTCCAGCAGTGCATCATAAAATGCTATCATGTTTTCTACCGGAGCATCTTTTTGAATGCTGTGGATGGATCCGGCGATCAAGCCTCCGCCAGGAGCCAAATCATTGATCCTTCGCTCCACTTCCAGTCTGATATCAATAACGCTTCCATTGGTTATCAGGCTTTGGCTTTCGCAGGCACCGCCCCAAAATACAAGCTTATCGCCATATTCTTCTTTGAGCTTTTTAGTATCATCCATTCCTTCTGCAGAAATCTGTATTGGGTTCAGAGCGTCACAGCCAATTTCAACCAAGTCAGGCATAAATTCTTTAATGGCTCCATCGGAATGAAAAATAACTTTTACGTCTGCTTTGGATTTGATAAATGAAATGATTTTCCGGTGTGCCGGTTTAATAACATTTCTGTACGTCGACGGCTTCATTATTGGGCTTGTCTGCGTGCCGAGATCATCTGTAATCACAACTGCTTCAATATATTTACCAGCCTCATCGAGAATGGCGTCCCACTGTCCAATGTGATATTCGACAACTTTGTCCAGTAAGGCCCTGACAACTTCCGGTTCGATAATTAGTTTTATAAAGAATTCTTCAAAGCCCATAAGCCATTGACAAGGAACATAAACCCCTCCGTAAAGCGGGCCGTTCATAACTAAAGCGTAGTCCGTCTGTTCAAATATGCCTTTAGCTCTGTCTCCAAGTCCGGCTATCCTGCTCCTGTCTTTAGGATCTGGCCAGTTGAATGCTTCAATATCTCTTACTGTGCAATCAAGCAGCGGATGCCCAACTGCATCAAAGTACATACCATTCTTGGGCTGACGCCATTTCACTCCCCATTCATCTGTATAAGTCCTGGAACCGTCACCTTCAATGTTGGGGTTAAGCTGGCCACCGTCCGGCCACATGGTGCTTAGCGGATAGCAGTCGGCCTTAAACCGCTTTCTTATTTCTTCATCCGGCAGGACGGACTGGGAGGGCATTGAGGTTAGCTGTATATCACCTTTTAAGCCAAATTCCTGTTTCAGTTTTTTGTAGGCATCCAAGTGTAATGTTGTCAAGGTCGACATCCCACCTATATCAATAGGAACTCTGTCAGGTTCCTGATGATTCAACGCCCGCCTTACTCTCTCCCGGGATGATAGTTCGGCCATAGTCCCACCGCCTTGTGTTTAGAAGTTAGTTAGTTTCAATTTTCGTACCCGCCGGGTAGTCTTTCTTAATGCTCTCTACCAGAGCTACCATTTTTTCCACAATGGCATCCACGTACTTGTCGCCTTTTTCTTTCGTCGCCAGAGTCGGATCTCCCACAACGCCGTCTTTCAGGTCTTTATACTCTGGTGCACTGACGGTTCCTT
>QYZZ01000023.1 GCA_003838145.1 Tindallia sp. MSAO_Bac2 | reverse complement strand
TGTTCAGTACCAGCGTTATTGCTGCTGTCAACGTCGTTTTACCGTGGTCTACGTGACCGATCGTTCCTATGTTTACGTGCGTTTTACTTCTTTCAAATTTTTCTTTTGCCATTTTCTTTCCTCCTAATCTTATATTAGTAAGTGTTTCCTGCTGTTCAGCATTCCTAGGGTTTCATGATTTTTTCTGCAATGCTGGCAGGCACTTGTTCAAAGTGATCAAAATGCATTGAGTAGTTCGCACGACCCTGAGATTTCGATCGCAAGTCAGTTGCATAGCCAAACATTTCAGAAAGCGGAACAAAGGCCCTAATTACCTGAGCTCCACCCGGGCGTGGATCCATTCCTTCGATTTTTCCTCGTCTGGAATTAATATCACCCATCACATCGCCCATGTATTCTTCCGGCGTAACTACTTCCACCCTCATATACGGCTCCAGCAGAACTGGCTTGGCTTTTTTCATAGCATCCTTAAATGCCATGGATCCAGCAATTTTAAAGGCCATTTCTGAAGAATCGACTTCATGATACGAACCGTCATAAAGAACAATTTTGAAATCCACCACTTCATATCCAGCCATAACTCCGTTTCTCTTGCTGTCCTGAATACCCTGATCAACTGCCGGGATATATTCTTTCGGAATGGCACCACCAACAATTTTGTTTTCGAACTCATATCCGAATCCAGGCTCCTGAGGAATCATGCGGATTTTAACATGTCCGTACTGACCTTTACCGCCAGACTGACGGGCATATTTTGTTTCAACTTCGACCTCTTCTGATATTGTCTCTTTGTAAGATACTTGGGGCTTACCAACATTTGCTTCCACTTTGAACTCACGCAACATACGGTCGACGATAATTTCAAGGTGGAGTTCACCCATACCTTCAATAATAGTCTGTCCAGTTTCGTGATCCGTATAAGTGCGGAATGTCGGGTCTTCTTCTGCAAGCTTTTGAAGTGCAATCCCCATTTTGTCCTGTCCTGCTTTTGTTTTTGGTTCAATAGCTACGGATATAACCGGTTCCGGAAACTCCATTGATTCCAGTATAACCTGACTATCCATATCACACAAGGTATCGCCAGTGCTTGTATCTTTCAGTCCGACTGCTGCTGCAATGTCACCAGCATAAACTTCATCGATTTCCTGACGGGAGTTGGCATGCATCTGGAGAATTCTTCCAACTCTTTCTCTTTTACCTTTAATTGGGTTGTATACGTAGGATCCGGATTTAAGAACCCCGGAGTATACTCTAAAGAATGCCAGTTTACCGACGTATGGATCGGACATAATCTTAAACGCCAGCGCAGCAAATGGTTCTTCATCATCAGCGTGTCGCTCTATTTCAGTTTCCCCATCAACAGACATCCCTTGAATTGCTTCAACATCCAGCGGAGAAGGCATTAGTTCCACAATATAGTCAAGAAGAATTTGAACTCCTCTGTTTTTATATGAGGAACCACATAATACTGGTGTAATTTGAGTATTTACAGTTCCGGAACGAAGACCTTTCATAAGTTCATCTTCCGTCAGCGCTTCACCTTCAAGATACTTCATCATCAGCTCTTCGTCCGTTTCAGCTACTGCTTCCAGCAACTGTTCTCTGTATTCTTCAGCTTTTTCTTTCATATCATCCGGAATTTCTTCCACACGAATATTTTGACCAAGGTCATCTTCGTAAATCCTTGCCTTCATGCTGATGAGGTCAATAATTCCCTCAAAGTCTGCTTCTTTTCCTATAGGCAATTGAATTGGAATCGCATTAGCACTGAGACGATCCTTCATCATTTCAACAGCGTTGTAAAAATCAGCACCCATGATATCCATCTTATTAATAAAGGCCATTCTGGGAACTTTATATTTATCCGCCTGACGCCATACAGTTTCTGATTGTGGTTCTACTCCACCTTTTGCACAAAAAACAGCCACAGCGCCATCCAGAACTCTTAATGACCTTTCAACCTCTACTGTAAAGTCAACGTGTCCAGGTGTGTCAATTATGTTGATCCTATGGTTCTGCCACTCACAAGTGGTTGCTGCTGATGTGATGGTGATGCCTCGTTCTTTTTCCTGGTCCATCCAATCCATCTGGGATGCACCATCATGCGTCTCGCCAATTTTATGAATACGGCCCGCATAAAAAAGAATCCGTTCTGTAGTCGTAGTTTTGCCAGCATCAATGTGAGCCATAATACCAATATTTCTCGTCTTTTCCAGTGAAAACTGCCTTGGCACTGTGATCCTCCTTCCAAGGTACTATCAGGTAAAGTGTTTTTCTTACCAGCGATAGTGGGCAAATGCTTTGTTTGCTTCTGCCATTTTATGAGTATCTTCCTTTTTCTTAACAGCTCCGCCCATGTTGTTGGCAGCATCCATTACTTCCTTTGCCAATCTTTCTTTCATGGTCTTTTCGCTTCTTGCTTTTGTGTATTTTACTAACCAACGAATTCCTAGTGTTTGTCTTCTTTCAGGTCTTACTTCAACAGGAACCTGATAGTTGGCTCCACCTACACGTCGAGCCTTCACTTCAAGAACTGGCATAATATTATTCATAGCTTTTTCAAACACTTCAGTTGGATCTTCGCCAGTAGTTTCTTTGATTGTTTCAAAGGCACCGTATACGATTTTCTGAGCCGTTCCTTTTTTACCATCCAGCATAATACTGTTGATTAGTTTTGTTACGACTTTACTTCCGTATATCGGGTCTGGCAATGCTACACGCTTGGGTGCACTTCCTTTTCTCGGCACTTTACTTCCCTCCTTATCCATAAAAAAGATTCATCGGTACTCGACATCGTTTCCAATGCCGTTGTGCGTTCGAGCAAATTATAATTTATGCTAAAACGCTGGACGCATTATTTTTTCTTTGGTCGTTTCGCTCCATACTTGGATCTTCCCTGCATTCTGTCGGCAACACCGGCAGTGTCAAGAGAGCCTCGGACAATGTGATATCGAACTCCTGGAAGGTCTTTCACTCTTCCTCCACGGATCAATACAACACTATGTTCCTGCAGGTTGTGTCCAGCACCTGGGATGTACGCTGAAACTTCGATCTGATTTGTCAGTCTTACTCTGGCAACTTTTCTAAGGGCAGAGTTTGGTTTTTTGGGTGTTACAGTTTTTACCGAAACACATACACCACGTTTCTGCGGAGCACTAATGTTAGTAGATTTTCTCCGAAGCGAGTTAAATCCTTTTAACAATGCAGGAGAGTCAGATTTTTCCTGCTCGACTTTTCGGCCTTTTCGAACCAGTTGGTTAATTGTTGGCATTCATTTTCACCTCCTTAATATGTTTTGATCACCATTTATTTCAACACCGCTACAACGGTTGCTCCCACATCAATTCCACAGGTTCTCCCCAGTTTCTTCCTGCTTTCCACCAGGACTACTTCCACTTCGTGTTCTTTAGCCAGTCTGCTTATCTTTTCAACCAAATCATGATCAGCATCCTGTGCTACATATACCCGATGAATCACCTCTCCTTCACGGAGACTGCGCGAAACCTGCTTCATGCCAATTAATTTGTTCTCATGCTGAAGTTCCTCCAACACGATCATCCTCCCTTTCATTATAAGAGGCTTCTTCGCCGGAGTCCCACTTATCTCCGGCGAAGCTTAAGTTATCGTACAGTTTTGTCTTACTGTTTTAAGCACACTTTAGTATTCTACCACCTGAAAAAAGGTGTGTCAACATTTTATTAAACTCATTCAGTTGAGTTTTATTCGCCTGATACGAGTGTTTCAGTATCGGGTGCTTCTTCCATGACTGCCATCGTATCTACATCAACATCTTCGTCCACATTCAGGGCAATGTTTTTGTACTTAGCCATTCCCGTACCTGCCGGTATCAGTTTTCCTATGATGACGTTTTCTTTCAGACCTATCAGGAAGTCTTCTTTGCCCTTTATAGCTGCCTCAGTCAAAACTCTTGTCGTTTCCTGGAAGGAAGCTGCTGAAAGGAAAGACTCAGTTGCAAGAGAAGCTTTTGTTATACCAAGTAGCACCCTCTTACCTTTTACAAGCTCATCGCCGGCTTGTTCCCTGATGCCATTGAGGTCTTCCAGGGAATAAATGCTCTCAAGCGCTCCCGGAAGCATGGCAGCCTGATCATCCTCTTCGATTTTCACTTTTGATAGCATCTGCCGAACAATTACTTCAATATGCTTATCATTAATATCAACACCCTGAAGCCGGTACACTCTCTGTACTTCTTTGATAATGTAGTTCTGTACGCCTATTACACCCTTTATTTTCAGTATATCATGAGGGTTAACGGACCC
The DNA here is from genome assembly GCA_003838145.1 of Tindallia sp. MSAO_Bac2. Lineage (GTDB taxonomy): Bacteria > Bacillota > Clostridia > Peptostreptococcales > Tindalliaceae > Tindallia. The sequence goes on along the minus strand of QYZZ01000023.1, from coordinate 10,873 downwards.
TTCGGTTATTTCATCTGCAGCCTCAATCATTTGGCCGTCACGAACTTTTATCCGGGAACCGTAGGGTATTTCATAGACTTTTTCTTCGCTGGCATTTCGAACATGCACTTCCCGTTTCTTCTTATTCTCAATAATTGTAACGTCACCATCTATTTCACTGATAATTGCTAACCCCTTCGGCTTTCTTGCCTCAAACAGCTCTTCAACCCTTGGAAGACCCTGGGTGATATCCGCTCCGGCAACACCACCGGTATGGAATGTTCTCATGGTCAACTGAGTGCCTGGTTCACCGATAGACTGAGCAGCAATAATTCCAACGGCTTCACCTACTTCAACCTGTTTACCCGTCGCAAGGTTTCGTCCATAACACACTTTGCAAATTCCATATTTCGTTTTACAATTCAAGATTGATCTGATTCTGATCTTTTCAATTCCAGCATCAATGATAGATTCTGCATCTTCTTCTAATACCATTTTGCCTTTTTCAAGGATTATTTCACCAGTTTCCGGATGAACAGCATTTTCCAACAAATATCTTCCAACCAACCGATCATACAATTCTTCGATGATTTCCTTTCCGTCTTTAAAAGCTTCAACGGTAATTCCTTCATCTGTGCCGCAGTCCTCTTCACGAATGATAACGTCCTGACTTACATCTACCAGCCTTCTGGTCAGATAACCGGAGTCCGCCGTACGCAGAGCAGTATCCGCCAGACCTTTTCGGGCACCGTGTGTGGAAATAAAGTACTCAAGAACCGTAAGTCCTTCCCGGAAGTTTGATTTAATTGGAACTTCAACCGTATGCCCGCTGGCATTTGACATCAGACCACGCATGCCGCCCAGCTGTCGTATCTGATTCTTGCTTCCACGCGCCCCTGACTGAGCCATGATAAATACATTGTTCATGGTGTCAAGGCCTTCCATCAATGCATCTGTCACTTTGCCTGTGGTTTCCTCCCAAACGGTCATAACTTTTTCATACCGTTCGTCATCAGAAATAAGACCTCGGCGGTACACTTTTTCATATTGGTCAACCCGGTCTTCCGCTTCTTCAATGAGACCAGCTTTCTCCTTTGGTACTTCCATGTCGGAAACCGCTATGGTAATGGCACCTTTTGTAGAGTACTTGAAGCCCATGTACTTAATATAATCCAGCATTTGCGCTGTCATTTTATTGCCGTGTTTTCTGAAACACTTGGAAATGATCCGCCCCAAAGCTTTTTTATCGCAAACGAAATCAATTTCAAGTCCGTGGGGATTTTGCTCTCTGTCTACAAAGCCAAGATCCTGAGGAATATTTTCATTAAAAATAAATCTTCCAACCGTACTCTGAACCAAGTGCGCCTCGGATTCACCTTCTCTTTTTATTCTCACAGTCACTTTTGCATGGAGACTGACTTTCCCTGTATAGTATGCCATCAGCATCTCTTCGTAATCTTTGAAGTACATCCCTTCGCCTTCACTTTCAGGAAGTTCCACAGTAAGATAGTAAGTACCCAGAACCATGTCCTGCGTAGGCGTCGTAATAGGTTGGCCATCTTTCGGTGCTAAAATATTGTTTGGCGACAGCATCAGGTTTCTGGCTTCCTCCTGCGCCGCATCAGAGAGAGGCACGTGCACCGCCATTTGATCGCCGTCAAAATCAGCGTTATAGGCAGTACAAACTAAAGGATGAAGCTTAATAGCCTTTCCTTCAACCAGTATTGGTTCGAAGGCCTGGATGCCAAGGCGATGCAAAGTAGGTGCTCGGTTCAACAGCACCGGATGATTTTTTATAACCTCTTCAAGCACATCCCAAACCTCAGGTCTAACTTTTTCAACCATTCTTTTTGCGCTTTTAATATTATGAGCATGTCCCTGTTCAACTAATTTTTTCATCACAAATGGCTTAAACAGTTCCAGGGCCATTTTTTTAGGCAGACCACACTGATGGAACTCTAATTCCGGTCCAACAACAATAACGGATCTTCCGGAATAATCAACCCTTTTACCAAGCAAGTTTTGTCGGAATCGACCTTGTTTTCCCTTAAGCATGTCAGACAGAGACTTAAGCGGTCGATTTCCCGGACCAGTTACTGGCTTTCCGCGACGGCCGTTATCAATCAGGGCATCCACGGATTCTTGCAGCATTCTCTTTTCGTTGCGGACAATAATATCTGGAGCACCTAAATCCAACAACCGTTTCAGTCGGTTATTCCTGTTAATAACCCGACGATACAAGTCGTTTAAATCTGAAGTTGCAAACCGCCCTCCATCCAGCTGTACCATCGGTCTTAGGTCTGGAGGAATCACGGGAACAACATCCATAATCATCCATTCAGGATCATTGCCGGATTTCCGAAAAGCATCCACCACTTCCAGGCGACGAATTGTTCGTACTCTTTTCTGCCCCGAACTTTCTGTCAGACGCTGTCTAAGCTCTTCATTCAATTCTTCCAGGTCAATTTGCTGGAGTAGTGTTTTTATTGCTTCTGCACCCATGGATGCTTTAAAGTAGTTGCCTGTTTTTCGGGCATGCTCCATAGCTTCGGCAAATTCTTTTTCTGTAAGAATTTGTTTGTGGGTTAAATGGCTTTCTCCGGCATCAGTAACGACATATGCCGCAAAGTACAAAACCTTTTCCAAAGATCTGGGAGACATATCCAGCAGTAATCCCATCCGGCTGGGAATTCCTTTGAAATACCAGATATGCGATACAGGAGCCGCCAGTTCGATATGGCCCATGCGGTCTCTACGAACCTTCGATTTAGTGACTTCGACACCGCACCGATCACAAATAACGCCTTTATAGCGTACGCGTTTATATTTTCCACAATGACATTCCCAGTCTTTGGTGGGACCAAAGATTTTTTCACAAAAAAGTCCTTCTTTTTCCGGCTTCAACGTTCGATAGTTAATCGTTTCCGGTTTTTTCACTTCGCCTCTGGACCACTGCCGGATCTTTTCCGGTGCCGCCAGTGAGATCCGGATGGATTTAAAGTTATTTAATTCAAACAAGGAGCTTCTCCCCTTTCCGGTTTTTCACAGGTCAATCCTATGGTTACGACAGTCATCAGTAATCCTCTGATTCTGAGGAATCTTCTTCAGCGTCTTCTTTTTGCTCTTCTTCAGGCTCAATCGACAGCATGGATGACTCCAGTTCTTCATGATCGTACCCAGCGTCACTCTCTGTCTTATAAGCAGCCTGACCCACAGCTTCTTCGGAAGTTTCTTTTTCTTCTGTTTCAGGCGGTATGATTGCTTCTTCTGCGTGAATCTCATTCATTTCTTCTTCGCCAGCTTCTTTGAGTTCAATTTCAGCATTTTCATCCGTTAAAACCTGAATGTTCAAAGCAAGACTCTGAAGTTCTTTGATCAGAACTTTAAATGATTCTGGTACACCAGGTTCAGGAATCGTTTCCCCTTTCACAATGCATTCATAGGTTTTAACTCTTCCAATGACGTCGTCGGACTTAACCGTTAATATCTCCTGGAGGGTATGTGCTGCGCCATAAGCTTCCAGCGCCCAAACTTCCATTTCTCCAAATCGCTGACCACCAAACTGCGCTTTTCCACCCAGTGGCTGCTGTGTTACCAGAGAATATGGACCTGTGCTTCTGGCATGGATTTTATCGTCAACCAAGTGGTGTAGTTTCAGCATATACATATAGCCTACTGTTACAGGGTTATCAAAAGGCTCTCCGGTCCTTCCGTCTGTCAGCTGGATTTTACCTGACTTTGGAAAACCGGCTTCTTCCAATGCGTCCATCACATCGTGCTCATCAGCTCCGTCAAAAACCGGCGTTGCCACTTCCCATCCAAGTGCTTTTGCCGCCATGCCAAGGTGAACTTCCAGCACCTGTCCGATATTCATACGAGAGGGTACGCCCAGCGGATTCAGAACAACATCCAGCGGAGTTCCGTCTTCCAGAAAAGGCATATCTTCTTCTGGCAGAATTCTTGAAATAACACCTTTGTTTCCGTGCCGTCCAGCCACTTTGTCACCAACGTTAATTTTCCGCTTTTTAGCTATATAAACTCTTACCAGCTCATTGACACCGGGAGAAAGCTCGTCACCATTCTCGCGCGTGAACACTTTTACGTCCACCACAATACCGGACTCACCATGAGGCACTTTCAGTGAAGTGTCGCGCACTTCGCGGGCTTTTTCGCCAAAGATCGCTCTAAGTAAGCGCTCTTCCGCTGTAAGCTCAGTTTCGCCCTTAGGAGTTACTTTTCCTACCAGGATATCGCCTGACTGCACTTCTGCACCAATGCGTATAATTCCCCGCTCGTCCAGATCTTTTAATGAGTCTTCACCTACATTCGGTATATCCCGGGTTATTTCTTCCGGACCGAGTTTTGTGTCTCTGGCATCCGCCTCATACTCTTCTATATGAATTGATGTCATAACATCATCTTTTACAAGGCGTTCATTTATAAGTATTGCATCCTCGTAGTTGTAGCCTTCCCACGCCATAAAGCCGATCAGGCAGTTTTTACCAAGTGCAATTTCGCCTTCGTTGGTTGAAGGTCCGTCTGCAATAACCTCTCCTGCTGCTACGCGCTGCCCTTTGCTTACAATCGGTTTTTGATTTACGCAGGTACCCTGGTTGGATCGTTTAAATTTAAGCATCTTGTAGTGGTCTTTTTTACCGTCTTCGTCTTTTAGAACAACAATTTCCGTTCCTGTGACCCGGTCAATAACACCAGCGTTTTTCGCCAGAATTACAACACCGGAATCCAGGGCTGCTTTGTATTCCATTCCAGTTCCAATGATCGGCGCTTCAGACCGAAGTAGTGGTACTGCCTGACGTTGCATGTTGGAACCCATCAAGGCCCGGTTTGCATCGTCATTTTCCAGGAAAGGAATCATGGCAGTGGCCACAGACACAATCTGCTTGGGGGATACATCCATGTAATCCGCTTCTTCTCTGGGGACAACATCAATTGCCCCATCCAGCGTTCTGGAGGTAACCCTTTTATTGATAAAGTGTCCTTCTTCATCCAGCGGCTCATTAGCCTGTGCAATAGTAACCATATCTTCTTCATCAGCTGTAAGATATTCTACTTCTTTGGTAACCTTGCCTTCCTCCTGAATAATTTTTCGGTATGGCACTTCAATAAATCCATATTCATTGACACGGGCATAGGTACTAAGAGAGTTTATAAGCCCGATATTTGGGCCTTCAGGCGTCTCAATAGGACACATCCTCCCGTAATGAGAATGGTGCACATCCCGCACTTCAAATCCGGCGCGCTCTCTGGAAAGACCGCCGGGGCCAAGCGCCGATAGCCTTCTCTTATGGGTTAGCTCTGCCAGCGGATTAGTCTGATCCATAAATTGCGATAGCTGAGAACTCCCGAAAAATTCTTTTATCGAAGCTACAACAGGTCTGATATTGATCAGCGCCTGAGGCGTTACCAAATCAACGTCCTGTATGGTCATTCTTTCTTTAACGACTCTTTCCATTCGTGATAGTCCAATACGGAACTGATTTTGCAAAAGTTCTCCAACGGAGCGCAAACGGCGGTTCCCAAGATGGTCTATATCATCAACATGTCCAATATCATGTGCCATATTAAAAATATAACTTATGGATGCAACGATATCAGAAACAAGAATGTGCTTTGGCATTAATTCTCGATAGCGCTCATTAATCGCATCGCATATTGCCTCTTCCGAATCGCATGTCTCCAAAATTTCTTTCAGCACAGGATAGTAGGCCATCTTTTTAACTCTAAGCTTTGAAGTATCGGCACTAACATGGGCTTTAATATCAACGAACTGATTTCCTATCACCTTAATGGGCTGGTTTTCATCCGAATAAACAAGCACTTGGTTAATTCCGGTGTTTTGAATAAACTCGGCCATTTGCCGCGTTATTTTCTGTCCGGTTTCCACCAGAACTTCTCCAGTATTTGGATCAACGATATTATCTGCAGCTTTTCGATAGATAATCCTGCTGGAAAGCGCCAGTTTTTTGTTGAATTTATAGCGCCCAACTTTCGCCAAGTCATATCGTTTTGGATCAAAAAACAGAGAATGCAAAAGAGAGGTGGCACTTTCAACAGTCGGCGGCTCACCTGGTCTTAATTTCTTATAAATTTCCAGCAATGCTTCCTCTTTATTGGCTGTATTGTCTTTTTCCAAAGATGCCAATAAACGATCGTCTTCACCCAACAAATCAACTATTTGTTGATCTTTTGAATATCCTAACGCTCTGAGCAGAATCGTTATCGGTTGTTTACGGGTTCGGTCAATACGAACAGAAACAACACCATTGGAATCTGTTTCATATTCAAGCCATGCACCTCTGTTTGGGATTAATGTGGAAGAAAACAGTCGGTTACCGGATTTATCGTATTCTGAATTGTAATAAACTCCGGGAGATCTAACCAGCTGACTTACAATAACTCTTTCAGCACCGTTAATGATAAAAGTTCCCGTATCAGTCATGATAGGAAAATCGCCCATAAAAACTTCCTGTTCTTTAACTTCACCTGTTTCTTTGTTGATCAGGCGGACTTTTACTTTTATGGGAGCCGAATAAGTCATATCTCTCTCTTTTGATTCTTCAACGCTGTATTTTGGGTCATCGTCCAATTTGTAATCGACAAACTCCAAGATCAAGTTTCCGGTGTAATCTTCAATGGGAGAAATGTCAGCAAAAACTTCTCCAAGACCTTCTTCCAAAAACCAGCGGTACGATTCTTTCTGAATTTCAATTAGGTTGGGGATTTCAAGAATTTCTTCAATTCTTGAATAGCTCATACGCTCTTTGTTGCCAATTTTGACAGGATGAGGCATGCTGGGATTCACTCCTTATCAGTTCAAGATGGGATTTATCTTATAAATGAAATGAAAAATCCCGTTTTACAAAAATCAGACACACTGTCCAAATGGCTGCATACGGAATTTTCATTTAAACGGATGTTGGATTGCTCCAAAGATAAGAAACACTGTTTTATGCAATGTATAATGTTATCACAGCATAACACTTTATGTCAACATAAAGTTATATTCAAGAAAACCCCTCCATTCGATTATTCGCAGAGGGGCTTTCAGATGAATGAAACAGCAATGATGAAAATTCTACTTAAGCTCTACAGTTGCTCCAGCTTCTTCCAGCTTGGCTTTAATGCTTTCTGCTTCTTCTTTTTCAGCACCTTCTTTGACTGGTTTTGGTGCTTCATCTACCAATGCTTTTGCTTCTTTCAGGCCAAGCCCTGTGATTTCACGAACTACTTTAATAACACCAATCTTGGATGATCCTGCACTTTCAAGAACAACATCAAATTCTGTTTTTTCTTCTTCAGCAGCTCCACCAGCTGCAGCAGCTCCGCCTACCATCACTGGCGCACTGGCTGATACTCCAAACTTTTCTTCTGCCGCCTTTACCAGTTCATTCAACTCTGTTACCTTCATATTTTCAATCGCTTCAATAATTTGTTCAATTGTCATTTACGACACCTCCATAAAATTTCTTGTTTTTAAATTTCCATTTTTAAATCCATGCATTAACATCATCATACTCATTCTCATTAGCTGGCTTCTTCCTGTTTGTCTGCAATTGCCTGAACTAAGTATGCAAAGTTGGCAACTGGTGATTTTATGCTGCCCAGCAGTTTTCCAATAAGAACCTCTCGCGATGGAATAGATGCCAGTTCTTTAACCTTGTCTTCGTCGAAGAATTCACCTTCAACAATTCCTGCTTTCAATTCAAGATTTTTGTGGTTTTTTGCAAATTCACTGCCAATTTTAGCTGCAGTTACAGGATCTTCATAACCAAAGGCAATGGCGTTAGGTCCTGTCAAAACATCTTTCAGCTCTTCCATTCCTGCCACTTCAGCCGCTCTTCTTACAAGTGTATTTTTATATACTTTGTAATCAATTCCAGCTTCACGGAATTTAGATCTCAGCTCTGTTACCTCTTCAACAGTAAGACCACGGTAGTCATAAAGAATTGCTGAGGCTGAATCGTTAAGCTTTTGTACGATCTCCTCGACAATTGCTTTTTTTCTTTCTATGGCTTTTGACATACATGCGCACCTCCTTTTATTGATTCATTGTTGCTTTCACGAAACAAAAGCCCACGTCTGCCAGACAGACATAGGCCTTTTTCTCTATTTCGAAAAAGCCTCGGCAGGTTATTTAAACAGTTTGCTGTCCCTGCGGTCTACGGCAGAATATCCAAGTTTATGTTGTTTATTTACATTACTTTTGCTGGGTTAATTTTAATACCAGGACCCATCGTGCTGGTTAGAGTAACACTTTTAAAGTATTGACCTTTTGATGCAGCTGGCTTTGCTTTGGCTACCGCATCCAGAAGCGCTTTCAGGTTTTCCTGCAGCTTCTCTTCCTCAAAGGACTTTTTACCAACGGGCACGTGGAGGATATTAGTTTTATCAAGTCTATACTCCACTTTACCAGCCTTGATTTCTTCCACAGCTTTATCGATTTCGAAGGTTACGGTTCCGGATTTCGGATTTGGCATTAAACCTTTAGGTCCAAGCACACGCCCAAGACGGCCAACCACACCCATCATATCAGGGGTTGCAACCACAACATCAAAATCAAACCAGTTTTCTTTTTGAATTTTTTCAACCATATCTTCTGCGCCAACATAATCGGCTCCAGCCTTTTCGGCCTCAGTTGCTTTTTCGCCTTTCGCAAAAACCAGCACTCTTTTTGTTTTGCCAGTACCATGGGGCAAAACAACAGCACCTCGAACCTGCTGATCGGCATGTCTTGAATCTACACCCAGTTTTGCATGAAGCTCAACGGTTTCATCAAAGTTTGCCGTCGGAAGTTCCTTTAATACTTTTACCGCTTCTTCAACTTCGTACAGTTTGTTTTTTTCCAGCGCTTTCATTGCGTCCTGATACTTTTTACCTCGTTTTGGCATTTTTATTACCTCCCTGTGGTATTACCGACTATATAAGTCTCCCACTTCTTCTCTATTCTTCGACTTCAATACCCATACTTCTTGCAGTTCCAGCAATCATATTCATAGCATTTTCAACGCTTGCAGCATTCAGATCCGGCATTTTCATTTCTGCAATTTCCTTTAGCTGCGCTTTTTTAATCTTTCCTACTTTGTTTTTGTTGGGTTCTCCGGATGCTTTATCCAGACCTACTGCCTTCTTAATTAGAATTGCAGCTGGTGGTGTCTTTGTTATAAATGTAAAAGATCTGTCAGCATACACCGTTATAATAACAGGAATTATCAACCCTGCCTGCTCTGCTGTTTTAGCGTTGAATTCTTTACAGAATCCCATAATGTTTACGCCGTGCTGACCCAGGGCCGGACCAACCGGTGGTGCCGGAGTTGCTTTTCCAGCAGGGATCTGCAGTTTTATTTGACCAACCACTTTTTTCGCCATTGTTCCACCTCCTTCAATATTTATTTTACGCCAGCTATGCCCAGCGTAGCTTACAGAGACTCCACCTGATGGAATTCAAGTTCCACAGGGGTTTCCCGGCCAAACATGTTGATCAGCACCTTGAATGTCTGTTTGTCCATATTGATTTTTACAATACTTCCAATAAAACTTTCAAAAGGGCCGCTAACCACACGAACAGAGTCACCTTCTTTGAAGCTTATTTCCTGTCTTGGCACTTCGACACCCATGTTCCTGATTTCCTGCTCTGTCAGAGGCACAGGTTTCGAGCTGGGACCAACGAACCCGGTAACTCCCCTTGTGTTACGCACCAAATACCAGGATTCATCCGTCATAACCATTTTTACGATGACATACCCTGGATATAGTTTGGATTCCTTAATCTTTTTCTTTCCATTCTTAATTTCAATTTTTTCTTCCATTGGAACTTTCACTTCTACGATTACATCTTCCATGCCCCGGTTTTCCACCATTTTTTCGATGTTAACCTTCACCTTGTTTTCATGGCCGGAATATGTGTGAACAACATACCACTTTGCTTCTTCATTCATATGCAAGCAGGTACCGCTACTAACGATGACCCGTTTCCCCCCTTTTATCCACCAGCGCCGAATATTGTCCGATATCAGATGATCAGATTCAAACCGAAACCAAAAACGGTATCCAGCAGCCATAGGATAACAGTAGCAATTGCACATACGACGACCACAACAGCAGTATGGTTTTTCAGTTCTGCCCGGGTGGGCCAATGAACTTTTTTAAGTTCAGCTTTGGAGCTTTTAAAATATTTTCCCATAGATTGTGTTTTCTTCTGTTGAGTTGTAGTCTGAGTTGCCATCACGCATCACATCCTTTTCGTAATTCTTAGGTACGGCCGGGTTACTTTGTTTCACGGTGTAAGGTGTGGCACCTGTCAAATTTACAGTATTTTTTCAGTTCCATACGGTCTGGATTGTTCTTTTTGTTTTTGGTCGTATGGTAATTTCTTCTTTTGCATTCAGTGCAAGCCAGCGTCACTTTAACTCTCATTCTTTCACACCTCCCTGCTCACAGTCCCTATCTTAATTCTATTTTATCCCATGTCACACAACGCAAATACTCCCTCTTCAACAAGCGGGAGATAACCGTCGTTTAGTCCCCGGATGACAATATTACAGCTTCAGGAGAAGCGAAAGCTTCAACCGAAGCAAAAAACCTTCTTACTCCAGGCACAGCTGACATTCGACTCTTTAACTGGTTGAATATACCATATTTATTGTCCACTGTCAACAATATTAACTTTAATATATTGAGCTTTTATCACCTTAATCAAACCTTAAAGAAAGGACCAGTTTAGCCTGATCCTTTCAGCCACTATTTTCATATATTTATTCGTGGATGTCCGCAACTACTCCGGCTCCAACAGTTCGACCACCTTCACGGATCGCAAATCGCAGTCCTTCTTCAACGGCGATTGGTGAAATCAGTTCAATATCCATGGTGATGTTGT
>QYZZ01000002.1 GCA_003838145.1 Tindallia sp. MSAO_Bac2 | reverse complement strand
CCTTATGGTAAACTGGCGGTAATGGAATACAGAAGCAGCCAGGGCTGCATCCGCCTTTCCTTCCGTCAAAGCTTCCAGAAAATGCTCCATTTTACCTGCTCCTCCGGAAGCAATAACCGGAATCCTAACCCGTTCCCCCAGGGCAGAAGTAAGGGGAATATCATAACCCTCCTTTCCTCCATCCCTGTCCATACTGGTAAGCAAAATCTCTCCTGCGCCCCTTTTTTCTACTTCTTCCGCCCACCTCAGGGCTGAATAACCTGTGTTAGTCCTTCCCCCGTGGAGATAAACTTCCCAATCTTTTTTTCCCTCGTTCCACCTGGCATCAATAGCCACCACCATACACTGGGTGCCAAACATTTCTGCAGCTTCACTGACCAGGGAAGGATTTTCAAAGGCCGCAGTGTTTAAAGAAACCTTATCGGCGCCGGCACTTAATATATCCTTTATTTCCCCCAGCTTGCCAATACCGCCCCCTACCGTTAAAGGTATATAAACTTCTTTAGCCGTCCGGGAAACTACATCTATTACCGTTTTCCTTTTTTCATGGGAAGCGGTTATATCCAAAAACACCAGCTCATCAGCCCCCGCCTGGTCATAAAAACCAGCAAGTTCTACCGGGTCGCCGGCATCCCTCAAATTTACAAACTGCACCCCCTTAACTACCCTTCCTTCCTTTACATCCAGACACGGTATAATTCTTTTGGCCAACATCTTGTCCCCCCTATTATTTTCTTTTTAGGTTAGATTAAAGCTTTACCTATTTCTGGCCGTCTCCAGGGCCTCTTCCAAAGTAAACTGACCCGTGTATAAAGCCTGCCCTACAATTATACCCTTTACTCCCCAGGATTCAAGTTCCCTGGCTTTCCTTATATCCTCCAGGGAAGAAACTCCTCCGGAAGCAATAATGTCAAGGGAGGTTTTTGCAGCTATTTCCCGGGTTGCTTCCAAATTAGGCCCTTCCAGGGTTCCATCCCGGGAAATATCCGTATATACAACTTCCTTTACCCCCATCTTTTCCATATCTTTAACTAAATCCAGGGCTTTAATATCCGAGGATTCCACCCAACCTTGAAGGGCAACCCTTCCCTCCCGGGCATCAATCCCCACCATTATCTTTTCCCCGTACCTTTCCACCATTTTTTTAACCAGGTCAGGGTTCCTTACGGCTGCCGTACCAATTATGACCCGGGAGATACCTGCTTTTAGCAACTCCTCCACCGTTGATTCATCCCTGACACCACCCCCCAGCTGAATGGGTATTTTTAATCTTTCGGCAACCTTTCTAATAACGGCTTTGTTCTGGGGGACTCCTTTAAAGGCCCCATCCAGGTCTACCATATGCAGTCGGGTAGCCCCCTTTTCTTCCCACATACAGGCTACCTCCAGGGGATCTTCATAATAAACGGTTTCCCGGTCTGCCCTCCCCTGAAAAAGGCGGACACATTTACCCTTTCTTAAATCAATAGCAGGAATTACTTCCATTTTTCTACCAGCTCCCCAAAATTAGCTAATATTTTTAGACCCTTTTCACTGCTTTTTTCCGGGTGAAACTGAACTCCATAAATTAAAGGCTCTCCCCGGACTACCACAGCCACATCTTTCCCGTATTCCACCATGGCCAGGACCTTCCTTCCATCTTCCGGCCGGGCATAGTAAGAGTGGACAAAATAAAAATAGTCCCCGTTTTTTATGCCTTTAAGGAGGGGATCTTCTTTAACAATTTTCAAGGAATTCCATCCCATGTGGGGTATTTTTAAATTGCCCTGAAACTTGATCACTTT
>QYZZ01000022.1 GCA_003838145.1 Tindallia sp. MSAO_Bac2 | reverse complement strand
GCACTTTATCAGAATACTGCCGGGGGATCAGGTGACAGTTGAACTGTCTCCCTACGACTTGAAACGTGGAAGAATCACCTGGCGAAAAAAATAAAGATCCTGCCACGTGTATGTAAAGAATTAAGGAGGGATTGTTTTGAAAGTACGAGCTTCCGTAAAACCAATGTGTGAAAAATGTCAGGTGATCCGACGAAGTGGAAAAGTTATGGTCATCTGTTCAAACACAAAGCATAAGCAAAAGCAAGGATAATAAGGTTTTCAGGGTGCGGCTGAATCAGATATCCTGATTCCCTGTAAATAGAGAGCGGACACTTGGTCCGGTAAATGTAAAAGTATATTGATACGAGCAAAGAAAGCAGGAGGTGTATTGTTTAATGGCAAGAATTGCTGGTGTGGATTTACCCAGAGACAAGCGTGTTGAAATCGGTCTGACTTATATTTTTGGTATTGGCAGAACAAAATCAAATGAAATATTGGCAAATACCGGCATAAACCCGGATACAAGAATTAAAGATCTTACTGAAGAAGAGATTAACTCACTCAGAAAAACCATTGATGCTGATTATAATGTTGAAGGTGACCTTAGAAGAGAGGTAGCATTAAACATTAAAAGGCTGAAAGAAATTCGTTGCTACCGTGGAATCCGTCACATCAAAGGTCTTCCACTACATGGTCAGAAAACAAAAACAAATGCGCGAACGAGCAAAGGACCTAAAAGAACTGTCGGACGTAAGAAGAAAAAATAATCAGTAAGGAGGGAAGTTTGAATGGCAAAAGCTGTTAGAAAAAAAGTATCCAGAAGAAGAAAAGAGAAGAAAAATATAGAACGTGGTCAGGCGCATATCCAGTCCACTTTTAATAATTCTATTATTACACTGACAGATACCAGTGGAAACACAATTGCCTGGGCCAGCTCTGGGCAGCTGGGCTTCAAAGGATCCAGAAAATCTACGCCCTATGCAGCACAAATGGCAGCGGAAGCAGCTGCTAAAAGCGCCATGGAGCATGGACTCAAAACAGTTGAAGTGTTTGTACGTGGTCCGGGATCCGGAAGAGAGGCCGCAATTCGTTCGTTGCAGGCTGCTGGACTGGAAGTCAGTATGATTAAAGACGAGACGCCCATCCCGCATAATGGATGCCGTCCACCAAAAAGAAGACGTGTATAGTTTGAAACTCAAGGAGGTGTATTCAGTAAATGGCTAGATATACAGCAGCGGTATGCAGATTGTGCCGCAGAGAAGGTATGAAATTATATTTAAAAGGCGATAGATGCTATACAGATAAATGTGCTATCAACAAGCGTAACATGGCACCAGGGCAGCATGGCACCAGCCGAAAGAAGCTTTCTAACTACGGTGTTCAGCTGAGAGAAAAACAGAAAGCAAAACGGTTTTACGGAGTTCTGGAAACCCAGTTCCGTAACTACTTTGAAATGGCAGACCATCAAAAAGGAATTACAGGTGAAAATCTGTTAAGGATTCTTGAGTCTCGACTGGATAACGTGGTTTATCGAATGGGACTGGCAGCTTCACGTGCACAAGCCAGACAACTTGTAGTGCACGGTCATTTTCTTGTGAATGGAAGAAAGGTAGATATTCCTTCCTACCTTGTGAAAGTTGGCGACGAAATAGTGGTTTCAGAGAGATCAAAAGGCCTTCCAAAGTTCAAGGCACAGATCGAAGAAGCAAAAGGGAACGCTCCGGAATGGTTGTCAGTAGATGTTGAAAATCTGCGGGGAAAAGTGGTTTCTATGCCAAATCGAGAAGATATTGACCTGCCTATTTCAGAAAACCTTATTGTGGAGCTTTACTCCAAATAATTGAAATTCAGGAAATGATTGCCCTCATCGGTAATAAGGAAACCCGGGGAATCCAAAGGAGGGTCTTATTCGAATGATCGAAATGGAAAAACCTAGAATTGACATACTTGAATTAAATGAGAATCAAAAATATGGCAAGTTTGTAATTGAACCACTTGAACGTGGATATGGTACAACACTTGGTAACTCAATGCGTCGAATTATGCTGTCATCACTTCCTGGTGCAGCTGTTACATCTGTTCACATTGAAGGAATACTCCATGAGTATGACAACATAGAAGGTGTAAAAGAAGATGTGACAGAGATAATTCTTAATATTAAAGATCTGTCCATCAAAGTACATGGCAATGAAGAAAAGACACTGAGAATTGAAGCTGACGGTGAAGGATCTGTTAATGCGGGTGATATTATAGCGGATGCAGACGTTGAAATTCTGAATCCGGATATGCATATTGCTACCCTTGCTGAGGGTGCCCGATTAAACATGGAAATGAATGTTTCTCAGGGCAGAGGCTATGTCACTGCGGAAAACAATAAAACACCAGGTATGCCTATTGGTGTGATACCGGTGGATTCAATATTTACCCCGGTTAAAAAAGTCAGTTATACGGTAAGTAATACGCGAGTTGGCCAAATGACAGATTATGACAAACTTGTGATAGAAGTACACACAAACGGCAGTATTACACCGGAGGAGTCTCTTTCTTTGTCAGCAAAAGTAATGACAGAACACCTTAACTTATTCATTAACCTGACGGATCATGTAAACGACGTGGAGATCATGGTTCAAAAAGAAGATGATGAAAAAGAAAAAGTTCTGGAAATGACCATTGAAGAACTGGATCTTTCAGTGCGGTCATACAACTGTTTAAAAAGAGCAGGTATAAATACCGTTGAAGAGCTGACACAAAAGAATGAAGAAGAAATGATGAAAGTTCGAAATCTGGGTAAAAAATCCCTTGAAGAAGTTCAGAAAAAATTGATAGCACTAGGACTGTCACTAAGAGACAAAGAAGAATGAGAAACAGTCTTTTAGCTGAATCCTGTCATTAGTAAAGGAGGGAAATCCGATGGCAACTTACAGAAAACTGGGAAGAGACAGTGCGCACAGAGATTTAATGCTGAGAAATCTGGTGACAAGCCTGCTGAAGCATGGAAAAATTCAGACCAGTGTCACAAGAGCAAAAGAAACAAAAAGGCTTACTGATAAAATGATAACACTTGGAAAAAAAGGCGATCTTCATGCCCGAAGAAAAGCATTAGCCTATATAACAGAAGAAACTGTCGTCAAGACACTTTTTGACGAAATTGCTCCAAAATACCAGGAACGTAACGGCGGTTATACTCGTATCCTGAAGCTTGGTAACAGAAAAGGCGACGGAACAGAAATGGTAATGATAGAACTGGTATAAAACCAACTCGGGATTAAGTTGCAATGCTTAGTCCCTATTTTTTATTATATTTTATCGAGATACATTTTATCCTTGAGGGGTATGTTTTATGGATAACCAACATATGATTAACGTTGAAGGTCTGACCTTTGTCTATAAAGGTCATGATTCTGATTTGCTGGCACTGGATCATATCGAGCTGACCATTAAAGAAGGTGAGCACGTTGTGATCATAGGTCACAATGGTTCGGGGAAATCCACTCTGGCGAAACAGTTGAACGCACTTTTACTTCCGACCGAAGGCAAAGTTCTGATTAAAGGAATGGATACGAAAATCGAAGATAACACCTGGAAAATAAGACAAACAGCAGGAATGGTTTTTCAAAATCCTGACAACCAAATAGTGGCAACTATTGTCGAAGAAGACGTTGCATTTGGCCCGGAAAATCTTGGTATCGAACCATTAGAAATTAGAAAAAGAGTGGATGAATCTTTATTGGCAGTAGATATGGCCGAATTTGCACAAAAAGCACCTCATTTATTGTCCGGAGGTCAAAAACAGCGTATCGCAATAGCTGGTGTTATTGCCATGAAGCCGGACTGTATTATATTTGACGAGCCGACAGCAATGCTCGACCCTTCAGGTCGTCGGGAAGTGATTAAAACCATGCAAAAACTTAATCACGAAGAAGGCATCACCATTGTCCATATAACTCATTTTATGGAAGAAGCCGTAGAAGCAGGACGCGTTGTTGTGATGGAAGATGCCAAAAAGGTAATGGAAGGAACACCAAGAGAAATATTCTCAAGGGTTTCAGAACTAAAACAATTGGGTTTAGACGTGCCACAAATGACTGAACTTGCTCAGGAATTAAGAAATGAAGGTATTGATATTCCGCAGGATCTACTGACTGTTGAAGAGATGGTGAATAACCTATGTCGATTAAAATCCAACAATTGAATCATATCTATAACCCTGGCAGCCCTTTCCAAACCAACGCGCTGGAAAATATTAACCTGGAAATTGAAACTGGAGAATTTATTGGCTTGATAGGCCATACCGGATCTGGAAAATCGACGTTGGTACAGCATCTGAACGGGTTACTGAAACCAACTTCCGGGCGCATCTGGGTAGCTGGCGAGGAAATAACATCACCGGGTACAAAAATGAAACAGATTAGAAAAAAAGTTGGGCTGGTTTTTCAATATCCTGAGCATCAGCTCTTTGAAGAAACAGTCTATAAAGATATTTCTTTTGGACCGATGAATCTTGGGTTAACAGATACTGAAGTTGCCTACCGGGTAAAGGAAGCTATGGAGTTGGTCAAGCTTTCTTATGATGACCTGAAAGACAGGTCTCCCTTTGACCTCAGTGGAGGACAAAGAAGAAGAGTCGCTATTGCCGGCGTTTTAGCCATGAAGCCTGAGATACTAATTCTTGATGAGCCGACAGCAAGTCTGGATCCTAGAGGTAGAGACGAAATTCTTGAACAGATTAAAATATTTCATCAGGAATTTGGTCTAACCATTATACTGGTTTCTCATAGTATGGAAGATATTGGACGTCTGGTAAATCGCATCATTGTAATGGATGGTGGAAAAATTGCTTTAACAGGAAAACCGGGAGAAGTTTTTGCTCGATCTTCAGAATTGGAGAAAATGGGACTGGGAGTTCCTCAAATTACAACATTAATGAAAAAGCTCAATGAAAAAGGATATCAGCTTCCGGAAGACCTATTTACAGTACAGGATGCAAGAAAGGCAATTATGAGCTGGCTAAGGGGAAATAACCATGCTTAAAGATATTACAATTGGACAGCATTATCCAACCGGTTCCATCATTCACCGCCTTGATCCAAGGACAAAAATAATTGGAACCTTCACCTTCATGGCTGGTTTATTTCTTATTCAATCATTTTGGGGTTATTTAGCGGTGGTTGCACTACTATCCTCTGTGATTCTAATCTCGCGAATACCAGTTCGGTATGTTTTGAAAGGCCTGAGGCCTTTAATGATACTAATAATGGTTACCTTTTTTATTAACCTGTTCATGACCAGAGGTGAAATTATTTTTGGACTAGGACCCTTAAATATTACAAGGGAAGGACTACATCAAGGGATTTTTATGGCTATGAGACTTGTTTTTTTAATTGTTGGAACTTCTTTACTTACGTTAACGACTTCGCCAATAACCTTAACAGATGGCATAGAGCATTTGCTGAATCCTCTTAGAAAAATTGGGGTTCCGGCTCATGAATTAGCTATGATGATGACCATCGCCCTTCGCTTTATACCCACTTTACTTGAAGAAACTGATAAAATTATGAAAGCCCAAATTGCCCGAGGTGCAGACTTTGAAAGTGGTAATTTAATGAACCGGGCAAAAAGTCTGGTTCCTTTATTGGTTCCTCTCTTTATCAGCTCATTTCGTCGTGCAGATGATCTTGCGATGGCGATGGAAGCCAGGTGCTACAGAGGCGGCGAGAACAGAACCCGATTAAAAGCATTGAAGTGGCACGCAATGGATGGTGTGGCCCTGGTTGTTATAGGAAGCTATTTTGGAATAATGATCTTAATCCGACTGTCTTTTTAAACTGAGGTGTAATACTCATGAGAAATATGATGATTACTATAGAATATGATGGAAGTGCATACAATGGATGGCAAATTCAGCCTAATGGAAAAAGCATTCAGGAAGAAATTATCAAAGCACTAAGGGTTATAACCAAGCAGAATATTTCGGTTCATGGTGCTGGTCGGACAGACGCAAAAGTTCATGCTTATGGCCAATGTGCCAGCTTTAAAGTTGATTGCAGTATACCGACAGAAAAATTTTCTGCAGCAATTAATAGTCAGTTGCCTGAAGATATTGTAGTCAAAGAGACTGTTGAAAAGGATCCTGGTTTTCATGCCCGGTTCAGTGCTGCGGGAAAACAGTATGAATACAAAATATGCAATCAAAAATACAGAAGTGCCATCAATCGGAACTACAAGTGGCATGTTTCAAAGCCTCTTGATTTAGAACAAATGAAACATGCAGTCAACCTGATACCTGGAACTCACGATTTTTCTCAGTTTATGGCAAGTGGTAGTGATGTGAAGGACACAGTTCGAAACATAACAAGAGCTGAAATAGTGGCTGGCAAAGCAAGAGGGCATTTTTCGATCATATTTGAAGGAAACGGGTTTCTTTATAAAATGGTACGGATGCTTGTTGCTGCAATTGTTGAAATTGGAATGCACAAGTCCACAACAGAGGAATTATATGCCAGGCTGACTCAGCAAACAAACTGTACAAACAGATGGACAGCTCCACCTCAAGGACTTTATTTAAACAAAGTTTATTATAAAGGTGAAGAATTTAACCTTGACACACCAGGCTCAATGGTTTAATATAGTAGAGTGTGTCCGACAGATCCCGCCCCGGGTCTTGGATACAAACAGTTAATTTGAATAACCAATTACGAATTGTGAATCGCAAGCGTTTTTGCAATAAGGAGGTAATAATATGAAATCATATATGGCGAAGCCAAGCGAGATTGAACGCAAGTGGTATGTTGTTGATGCGGAAGGAAAAACCCTTGGTCGGCTTTCAACGCAAATTGCCATGATCCTGATGGGAAAAAATAAACCGGAATATACCAGCCACATCGACACAGGTGATTATGTCATCGTTATTAATGCTGAAAAAGTTGCGCTGACCGGTAAAAAACTGGACCAGGAGTTTCATGTCCGACATACTGGATACCCAGGCGGACAGAGAAAAGTATCACTTCGAAATGTATTAAACAAACACCCGGAACGTGTAGTAGAACATTCGGTAAAAGGGATGCTTCCCAAGAATCGACTGGGTCGTCAAATGTATAAGAAGCTGAAAGTTTATGCCGGCAGTGAACATGCACACCAGGCTCAGAAGCCAGAAATCCTGGAAGTGTAGAGACTTTTTTCAGAAAGGAGTTTTCGAAAGATGAGTAATGTAGTCTATTGGGGAACCGGACGTCGTAAGACATCCGTAGCACGAGTTCGATTAGTACCTGGCGAAGGAAAAATTATTATTAATGATAAAGACATTAATGAATATTTAAACTATGAAACACTGAGGGAATTGGTCAGAAGCCCGCTGGAAAAAACAAATACACTGGACAAATACGATGTTCTTGCAAGAGTTCACGGTGGTGGCTTTACCGGCCAATCCGGAGCATTAAGACATGGTATTGCCCGTGCGCTTGTAAAGGCTGATGGAGAGTTGAAAGACACACTTAAAAAAGCTGGATTCCTGACACGAGATGCTCGTATGGTAGAACGTAAAAAATATGGTCTTAAAAAAGCACGTCGTGCTCCACAGTTCTCAAAAAGATAATTTTAAAAACAGCCCATGGTATGGGCTGTTTTTTTAAAAAAAGGATTTTGGAGGAAAGCTTTTAGTTCTCAATGCCTTTCCGGGCGCTGACCCCTTGCTGATAATAATGTTTTATCTCTTTCATTTCCGTTACCAGATCAGCGGCTGCAATCAGCTCTTCCGGTGCATAACGCCCGGTAATTACAAGCTCGGTTTTGATGGGCTTGCCAGTAATGATATCCAGGACATCAACAACGGAAACCAGCTGATAATATAGCGCAACGTTCAGCTCATCCAGGATCACCAAATCATACTCTCCGCTGTTGATTATTTTTTTAATCTTTTCCAGTCCCTCTTTTGCAATTCTGATATCTTCTTCAGTAGGATCATTTTTAATGAAACAATCCCGACCATACTGCTCAATGATAAGACCGTCTAACAGTGATGGAGCTTTCATTTCACTGTAATCCATTCCTTTTATGAATTGACCCATGTAAACCTTTTTGCCACTACAGATGGCCCTTAAGGCAAGGCCTAAGGATGCAGTGGTTTTACCTTTGCCGTTGCCGGTATAAATTTGAACATATCCTTTGTCAGGCATGATATCCACTCCTCTTTAATACATATTTATGTGTCTCCATAGTTATTATAGTAGAAGAAAAGATGAAAAGCAAAGTTTGACTATGATATATTACGAATAAGGCCCTATAAAAAGCTGGAATAAGAAAGCGAGTTGTAATCATGGAATACACAGGAGAACGAATTGTTCCTGAAGTAATGAAACCGAAAAATGGAATGCTGAAAGAGCATATTGCCCGGTACGAATTTGCATCACAGTACTGTTATGGAAGGGTTTTGGATTTGGGCTGCGGTGTTGGCTATGGGGCTGAAATACTGCTGGATCTTGATGACGAGAACACAATTCAGCAAGTCGTGGGTGTCGATTTTGATGCTGAAAGCATTCAGTATGCCAAAGAGATGTATGGATACCTTAAAACTGAATTTATTCAGGCTGATGCAAGGAGCCAAAAGCTACATCAAGAATTGGGAAGCTTTGACTGCATCATCTGCTATGAAATGATCGAACACTTACTTGAAGATGAACTGGTAATTCGAAACATAGCAAAAATGTTAAACCCTCGCGGATTTTTGATGATTTCCACACCCTTTGGCAAAGGAAAAGGCAAACCGTGTGCTTCTCCTTTTCATGTGCACCAGTATCTTGAAAAGGAGTTTGTGGAACTGTTGGAACCATATTTTGACATAGAAATGTACCATCAGGTGGATGTAACCATAGAGAAGCCAGTCCCGGGAAAAAAGTATTATTTAATGCTGGCAATTTGCCGTAATAAAGAATAAAGATAAAAAAGTTAAAACAAGTTAAATACTTTACAGCAAATCAAAAAGCGATTATAATGTGTCACGGTGAGAAAAAACACTAATCGATAGGAGGCAAATAAAATGACACTATTTCAAGCCATTGTGCTGGGCATTGTACAGGGAATAACGGAGTTTTTACCCGTAAGCAGTTCAGGGCACCTGGCTTTAACACAGTTTTTGCTGGGAGTACCAGAAGACAGAATATTTTTTTTAACCGTAATGCTTCACATAGGTACTTTGTTCTCGGTTTTGGTTGTATACTGGTCCGACTTGGTCAATATAGTGATTGCCTTTTTCAGAATGTGTGGAGATGTGATGAAGGGTAAAGGCATGGGCCTTGATAACGAATACCGCAAACTAGCCTTTCTTATTATTATTGGCACCATTCCTACCGGAATAATGGGTTTGCTTCTCAGGGATATTTTTTCGGAGGTTTATACATCGCAAAGAGTTATTGGAATAGCACTGATCGTTACCGGAACCTTACTGTGGCTGTCTGAGAGATCCCTGAAATTTCAGAATAACCAAAAGGAACTACCACAAATGACCTGGAAAAATGCTGTAGCTGTTGGAATTTTTCAGGGTCTGGCTATTACACCGGGTATGTCAAGATCAGGAGCTACCATATCAGGAGCTTTGTTTCAAGGAATAAATAAGCATACCGCCACAAGGTACTCCTTTCTTCTTTCCTTTCCAATTATTGGGCTGGCAACGATGCTGGAAGTGGTGGAAGCTATGGAGGTTGGCACTGGAGACGTTAGCCTTTCGATGTTACTGGTTGGTATTATTACATCCTTTTTAGCCGGTGTTTTTGCAATAAGGACCCTAATCAGGATGATTGCTCAGGGTAAACTTTATTATTTTTCATTCTATACCTGGACATTAGGTAGTGGTTCGTTGATTCTTTCCTTTTTTTAAACTTTTTTAACCCGTTGACACAGTGGAGTTAACATGGTAAAATTCTCTGAAGATGTTATTTATTATATCAATTAATTATACCACCTTTAAATTGATCCTGAGAGGTCAGAAAGGGAGTGCTGAGCATGAAGGCTGGTCTTTGTGTAACCTGCAAAAAATTAATTCATTTTATTAGAAGAGAATGAGTAGGACAATGGAGAAAGCAGAAATAACTGCTTTTTCATTGTCCTTTTTGTTTGCAAAAAACCAGACTTTATACTGGATGAACTGAACAGGAGGAAATCGGATGAAAGCAAGGCTAATACTTGAAAATGGAATAATCTTTGAAGGAGCGGCTTTTGGCCATAAAAAAGAAAGCGTAGGAGAAGTGGTGTTCACAACAGGCATGACAGGATATCAGGAAGTGCTTACAGACCCTTCGTATCACGGCCAGATTGTAACTTTTACCTACCCGCTTATCGGCAATTATGGAATTAACCTGGAAGATATAGAATCTTCAATCCCACACCCTAAAGCCATCATAACCCGGGAAAAAGCAAATTTTCCAAGTAACTGGAGATGCGAGATGGATTTGGACGGGTACCTGAAGCACCATAAAATTATTGGCCTGGAAGGTATTGACACACGAGCGCTTACCAAAATAATTCGCGACGAAGGAACAATGAAAGGGATCATCACTGTTCGGGAACTTTCAGAGGGGCAGATTAGACAAAAATTTGACAGCTTCAGCAACCGGAATGCTGTAGATCATGTTACTGCAAAGGAACAATACGAAATAAATGGGTCAGGCTTGCATGTAGCAGTACTTGATTGCGGAATAAAAGAAAACATACTTCGATCTTTGAAATGGAGAAATTGCAGGATAACCGTGTTTCCGGCCAGATCAACTGCAGAGGAAATTTTATCGGTTCAACCGGATGGAATACTGTTGTCTAACGGACCGGGTAATCCGGAAGATTTACCGAAAATAGCGGAGAACATTCGAAAACTCGTAGGTGTTAAGCCTCTTTTTGGCATTTGTCTGGGTCATCAACTGCTTAATCTTGCTCTGGGCGGGCGTAGTGAGAAAATGAAATTTGGTCATCGCGGCTGCAATCATCCTGTAAAAGATTTACGGCAGGGAAAAGTATATATCACATCGCAAAACCATGGATATATGGTAAGTCAGGTGCCGGATGAACTTGAAATTACGCATATAAATCTAAACGATCAGTCTGTTGAAGGCCTGCGTCACCGAATTCACGCTGCTTTTAGTGTGCAGTTCCACCCTGAAGCCAGTCCTGGTCCAAGAGAGACAAAATATCTTTTTGATGAATTTATGAATGCCATGAAAGGGGAATATATCAATGCCTAAAAATCCATCGATAAAAAAAGTACTGGTGATAGGCTCCGGTCCGATTATTATTGGTCAGGCGGCAGAGTTTGACTATTCTGGCACACAGGCCTGTCAGGCTCTTAAAGAAGAAGGAATAGAAGTTGTTTTGATTAACAGTAATCCGGCTACTATCATGACTGATAAAGCTTTTGCCGATAAAATATACCTGGAGCCGTTAACGATAGAGTTTGTTGAAAAAGTAATAGCCAAGGAAAGACCAGACAGTCTTATGGCAGGCATGGGAGGACAAACAGCCCTTAACCTGGCGGTAGAATTATACGACTCGGGCATTTTGGAACAATATGGTGTTCAAGTTATAGGTACATCCATCGACGCTATCAAAGAAGGTGAAGACCGGGAAAGATTTAAAGCGATGATGGAACGTATCAATCAGCCGGTAATCGAAAGCACTATTGTTACTAATCTGGAAGAAGGAATTACCTTTGCTGAGGAAGTGGGGTATCCGGTGATTGTAAGACCTGCCTATACGTTGGGTGGTACTGGCGGTGGCATGGCTTACAACGAACACGAGTTGGGAGAAATTCTGTCAAGAGGCTTGCATTTGAGTCGGGTAGGGCAGGTTCTGCTGGAGAAATCAGTATTAGGCTGGAAAGAAATTGAGTATGAAGTAATGAGAGATGCCAATGGCACCTGCATTACAGTTTGCAATATGGAAAATATTGACCCTGTTGGTGTCCATACCGGCGACAGCATTGTTATAGCACCGGTGCAAACTCTGAGTGATAAAGAACATCAGATGCTAAGAACGGCAGCCATTGATATCATCAGTGCAGTAGGAATTGAAGGAGGGTGTAATGTGCAGTTTGCCATGCATCCCCAGAGCTTTGAATATGCAGTCATAGAAATCAACCCGAGAGTCAGCCGTTCATCGGCTCTCGCTTCCAAAGCTACCGGCTACCCAATAGCAAAAGTAGGTGCAAAGATAGCACTGGGATACGGACTGGATGAAATTAAAAATGCAGTAACGGGAAAAACCTATGCCTGCTTTGAGCCAACACTGGACTATGTTGTGGTTAAAATCCCTAAATGGCCATTTGATAAATTTAGAAACGCTAAAAGATCCCTGGGAACCAAAATGATGGCTACGGGAGAAGTGATGGCACTTGGCAATAATGTTGAAGCTGCTTTGTTAAAAGGGATAAGATCTCTGGAAATAGGGCAGTACAGCATGTACCATAAAGAATCTGTTGAAAAAAGCCTTCAGGAACTGAAAGAACAGGTTCAGGTTCCGGATGATGAGCGAATTTTTGATTTGGCAGAAATGCTTCGTCGCAATTACCGGGTGGAAAAAGTATCTCAAATTACTGGTATTGATCCCTTTTTTATTCAAAAAATCCAGGGTATTGTAGAAATTGAAGAGAAGCTGCGCGAGACACAACTTTCAGAACTCACACCTGAGGATCTAAGGAAGTATAAACAAAAAGGGTTTTCGGACAAAGGAATGGCGGATTTAATTAAGTGCAGCCCACAGGATATATACGCACTGAGAAACCAGTGGAACATTCATCCGGTCTATAAAATGGTGGATACCTGTGGTGGAGAATTTGAAGCACAATCACCTTATTATTATTCTACCTATGACAAAGTTGATGAAGTACAGGTAACAGATAAGCGAAAAATAATGGTTATTGGATCCGGGCCCATAAGGATAGGCCAGGGAATAGAGTTTGATTATTGCTCGGTTCACAGTATATTAGCGTTGAGAAAAGCAGGTCTGGAAACCATTATGGTCAACAATAATCCTGAGACTGTCAGTACCGACTTTGATATATCAGACAAATTGTATTTTGAACCCTTAACAGAAGAGGATGTACTGAATATTGTGGAGAAAGAAAGACCAGAGGGTGTAATTCTCCAGTTTGGAGGACAAACGGCTATTAAACTTGCTGAGTTTTTCCGCGAAATGAATATTCCGATTTTAGGAACTCAGCCCGAACAAATTGATGCAGCCGAAGACCGGGAAAAGTTTGAAGCTCTTATGGAAAAGCTGGATGTTAGCCGACCCAAAGGTAAAGCAGTGTGGTCCCTGGAAGAAGGACTTGAGTCTGCAAAAATCCTGGGATACCCAGTGCTGGTCCGGCCGTCCTACGTTCTTGGAGGAAGAGGAATGGAGATCACCCGGGACGAGATGGAGCTGGAAAAATACCTTAAAGATGCATTTGCAGCGGATCATAAAAATCCGGTATTAATTGACCGATATCTAATGGGGCGGGAAATAGAAGTAGATGCAATATTCGATGGAGAAGACATTCTGATTCCCGGGATTATGGAACACCTGGATCGGGCGGGAGTTCATTCAGGAGACAGTACATCCCTATATCCTGCAGAACATCTGACAAAAGATAGAAAAATGGAACTGCTGGAAGTTACACGTAAAGTTGCTAAAGGCTTGGAAATATCAGGAATGGTTAGTATTCAGTTTATTGAATACCAAGAGCAACTTTACCTGATTGAAGTAAACCCCAGATCCAGTCGAACTGTACCATATATAAGTAAGGTAACCGGGGTTCCGGTGATAGAGCTGGCAACCCGGGCAATGCTGGGTGAAAGGCTGAAAGATATGGGATGGGGAACTGGTCTTTATGAAGAAGCACAAGTTCATACAGTTAAGGTGCCGGTGTTTTCAACTGAAAAACTGCCGATGGTTGAAGTTAGTTTAGGACCGGAAATGAGGTCAACAGGCGAAGTGTTGGGTATAGGCAGAACCTATATAGAGGCCATGTATAAAGGGCTTATAGCAGCCGGGATCAAAATGCCTTCAAAGAAGGGTACAATTCTGGCGACAATTAACGTGCATGAACACAAAAATTTTGCGCAATTAGCCGCCAGACTTCATACAATAGGCTTTACCATAAAGGCAACCTCCGGTACAGCAGCAGCGCTGGAAGAAGAAAGTATACCTGTCGAGGTTGTGAAAAAAATCAAAGAAGGAGTGCCGAACCTGCTGGATTTAATTAGGAGTGGTACAATCGACATGATCGTTAATACCCCGACAAAAGGAAACGACAGCCTAAGGGACGGATTTCGTATCAGGAGAAACGCTGTTGAAGCAGGCGTTCCGCTGATAACTTCCCTTGATACCCTTGAAGCCATGGTGCAAATTATGGAAAGCGGTTTAAAGATTGAAGAAATGGATGTTGTGGAAATAGGAGGAAAGGCATGAAAACCATGAAAGCTGCAAAGGTGAAAAAACACGGTGAAATTGGTGAAAACTGTTGGAGTATTTGGTTGGAAGCTTCAGAAATAGTTGATGAAGTAAATCCTGGTCAGTTTATTCATGTCAAACTGAATAATGGTGAAAAGCTTTTACCACGTCCGTTAAGTATTTGTGAAACTGACACTTCAAGTAATACATTAAGACTTGTGTACGCAGTCGTTGGGAAAGGTACCGAAGCCCTTTCCCAAGTAAAGACAGGAGAAACATTACGCATTCTTGGTCCTTTGGGAAATGGTTTTGATATTAATCAAAGCGCATCAAAAAGCATCATTGTAGGGGGAGGAATGGGCATTCCTCCGTTGTTAGAGCTAAGCAAAAATATTCCTGGCAAAAAGGAAATTTATTTGGGTTACAGTTCAACCCCTTTTTTACTGGAGGAATTCGAAAAACAAAATGCCGACATCTATGTTTCTACTGATGATGGCTGCTTTGGATATAAAGGTACTGTTATTGATCTCATGAGGTATAACAACGCACAGGGAGACTCACTCTATAGCTGTGGACCCAAACCCATGCTAAAAGCTTTGTCTGGATGGGCTGAAAAGAATAAAATACCCGCGCAGGTTTCTCTTGAGGAACGGATGGCTTGCGGAGTAGGTGCGTGTTTGGTATGTACCTGCAAAGTAAAGAAAGAAAACGAAAATGACTGGAAGCATCAGAGAGTATGTGCGGATGGACCCGTTTTCAGGAGTCAGGAGGTAGTCTGGGATGAATGAAAAAAAAATAAACATGCCTGACCTGTCAATCGATCTGGCTGGTATTAAGCTGAAAAACCCTATAATGACTGCTTCGGGAACCTTTGGTTCAGGAAAAGAATACGGCGAATATGTGGATCTTAATAGGCTTGGAGCCGTTGTGGTAAAGGGTGTCAGCTTAACTCCGTGGAAAGGAAACCCCACGCCGCGTGTAGCGGAAACCTACGGCGGGATGCTGAATGCTGTCGGGTTGCAGAATCCAGGTGTGGATGCATTTATGAGTGAAGATATTCCTTTTTTGAAAAAATATGATACCCGGATTATTGTTAACGTTTCCGGTAAAAGCATTGAGGAGTACTGTGGGGTTGCGGAAAGACTGGCTGAAGCAGATATTGACATGCTGGAGCTAAATATTTCATGCCCCAACATTAAGGAAGGCGGCATTACTTTCGGAACAGATACTAAAATGGCGGCGCTGGTTGTCAAAGAAGTAAAAAAAGTATCCCGTCAGCCTCTAATGGTAAAGCTAAGTCCCAACGTGACAGACATTACAGAAATTGCAAAAGCTGTTGAAGCGGAAGGGGCAGATGCCATATCCATGATTAATACTTTGCTTGGAATGGCCATCGATGCAAAAAATAAAAGACCGATCCTGGGAAATGTGATGGGAGGCTTATCCGGACCTGCTATAAAACCTGTAGCGTTGAGAATGGTTTACCAGGTATGCCGCTCTGTAAAAGTGCCAGTTGTTGGTATGGGCGGAATTATGACCGGTGAAGATGCGGCTGAATTCATTTTGGCCGGTGCGA
Source organism: Tindallia sp. MSAO_Bac2 (assembly GCA_003838145.1). Classification (GTDB taxonomy): domain Bacteria; phylum Bacillota; class Clostridia; order Peptostreptococcales; family Tindalliaceae; genus Tindallia. The sequence goes on along the minus strand of QYZZ01000022.1, from coordinate 6,053 downwards.
CAGGGGTGGCTGTAGGAACTGCCAATTTTACGAATCCAAGTGCGACAGTTGATGTTTTGGAGGGACTGGAATCCTATATGAAGCACCAAGGATTTTCTTCTGTCGGGGAAATTCAAAATGCTATGAAAAAATAAGAAAATACAGTTGATTGAATTATCAGAAAGTGGTATAATTGCATCAAGGAAAGAGGTTTTGCAGCCTGACAAAACAACTCTTTAACTGCAGAGACGTCCTAAGATGCGAAGTGGACTTCGCATAGCAACAGACAGAAAACAGAATACAATTGATGTTTAACTGTCCAAAGAACCGGTACCTTGTAAGAAAAAGACTGTTTGCATGAGGAGCAATATGCATTCGGATGTGCAAAATGTCAGGGGGTATGCGGAATCCAAGAATCCATGAAGAAAAAAACTGAATATCCAGGCAACCTAAGAGGTCTTTGCAGTTGACAGGATTTTCCGATAGATAGTTATTAATAACGGAGAATCCTGTTTCTTTTTTATGCGACAAAAACATCCTCTTCATGATACAATTGTTACAATGAAAAACAAAAAGAAAATAGCTTGAAAGAAGGCGACGATGTGGAACTGATAAAACTAGCGGTTGTTTTTGCTCTGATTTTGGGACTGATCAATAAAAAAGTAAATCTTGGGTTGGCTATGATCATTGGATCGATCTTAATGGCATTCTTCTTTCGAATGTCTGTCAGTGAAACGCTGGCAACTTTTGTTACCACTCTAACTAGTGTCTCGACGTTGCAAACTGCGGCTGCTTTGACTCTTATCATGATACTGGAATATCTTATGCGCCAAAAAAAAATGCTGGAAAAAATTGTTGAAGCACTAAACGGCCTTATTCGTGATTATCGACTGGTGATGCCAGTACCACCGGTTTTTATGGGGCTGCTCCCTTCTGCCGGTGGCGCGCTTTTTTCTGCATCTATGGTGTCGAACGCATGTGGTGACCATGTCATGAGTGCAGAACGTAAGGGGGTAATCAACTTTTGGTATCGGCATATATGGGAATGTGTACTTCCTTTATATCCATCGCTGATCATTGCATCGGAAGTAATTGGAGTACCAATGAATCAGTTTATCCAAAACACATACCCATTCACGGTGATGGCTATATTGCTGGGACTTCCATACCTGATGTATCAAATGAAAAAAGACACTGCTGACTGCGATCATCACGATACAGCTGCACAGGAAAAAAGCACGCTTCGGAATATGAAAAAACTCTTAGAAGGAGTACTACCGATTCTTATTATACTTTTGGTATTTTTTTTGTTGAAGTTTCCTCTGTGGATTTCTTTACTGATAGTAGTGCTTCCGATGATGCTTTCAATGAAATTAAAACTGAAAGAAATACCGGGATTTATAAAAGCTTCGGTTTCTTTTAAAATCATTGTAATTCTGGCAGGTATTATGATCTTCAAGGATATGCTGGAAGTTTCCGGCGCTGTGGATATTTTAGTTTCTCAAATGACAGAGTGGGGGATTTCGGTTATTGCTTTGAGTATCTTATTGCCTTTTGCCGTCGGTTTTTTTACTGGACTCTCGCAAGCCTTCGTCGCAATTGCGTTCCCTATTTTACTTGGAATGATGCCGCAAACAGACCTTTCTTTGATGGCACTGGCTCATGTCAGTGGCTTTGCAGGAATTATGGTATCGCCAATGCATCTCTGCCTGGTCCTTACAGCTGATTTTTTTAGTGCAAGAATGGGTAAAATGATTGCAATGATGACGCCACCTCTTTTATTTATGGTGAGTGCGGGTTGGTTAATGGTACAGACCCAATAAACGGAAAGGGTGAAAACATGAAGAAAAACGATAATAATCAAAGAATCATTGCTTACTTCTGTATGGAATATGGGCTGGATTCTGAGTTCAAAATTTACTCCGGAGGACTGGGGATTTTGGCCGGAGACCATTTAAAAGCATGCAAAGATTTAGGATTACCATTAGTAGGCATAGGTATTAAATGGAAACAGGGCTATGTAGAACAGTACCTGGACAAAGAGGGTAATGTGACGGACTGCTACCGAAACATCGATAATTCACGGCTTGAAGATACCGGGATGACAGTGGAAGTGTTGATTAGAGAACAGCAGGTTCCGATAAAAATCTGGAAAACAGAAGCTTACGGAAACGTTCCTTTGCTTTTACTGGATACGGATGTTCCCGGGTCACCATATCATGGCATCACCAGGCAGCTGTATGGAGGAAATGAAGAAGAACGGGTAGCGCAGGAAATAGTGCTGGGATCAGGCGGAATCAAAGCTCTCGAAACACTTGGATATGATGTGGAAACATACCATTTTAATGAAGGGCATGCTGTAATAGCTGGTCTTGAGTTGATATGCGATAAAATGAAAAAAGGTGACTCTTTTCATGAAGCCAGGGAGAAGACAAAAAAAGAAATCGTTTTTACAACGCATACACCTGTAGAAGCAGGTAATGAAATTCATCCTATTTCACGTCTAAGATATATGAGCGCCAATAAAGGACTGACCGTTGAACAGCTGGCAGAAATAGGCGGAGTGCCATTTAATATGACAGTAGCAGGACTTCGATTGTCCCGAAAGGCCAATTCAGTAGCCGAACTTCATTTGGACACCACAAAAAAAATGTGGAGACATGTTAGTGGTAAAGCACCTATTATTAATATTACCAATGGTGTTCACCGGGAAACATGGATGGACCAACGTTTTTTGGAAAAAAATCAAAGTGAAAATCGATGCTGGGAAATCCATCAGGATAACAAACAACAACTAATAAAAACTATTTCAGAAAAAACAGGAATCACCTTGAAATCTGAAAAAATCATCATTGGATTTGCCAGGAGAATGACGCCGTATAAAAGAAGCGATCTGATTTTTAGTGACCTTGAAAAAGTTGATCCGTTGCTGAGGGATGGAAAAATACAACTGGTGTTTTCCGGGAAAGCTCATCCGATGGATTCCAGAGGAAAAGAAATGATGGCTGTCCTTTACGAAATGCAAAAAAAATACCCTGAGTCAGTTGTTTTTTTGCAAAATTATGATATGACAATGGGGGCATTGCTGACCAGGGGTTGTGATGTCTGGTTAAACAATCCGCAGCGACCCAGAGAAGCCTGTGGTACCTCTGGTATGAAAGCGGCGATGAATGGTGTGCTTAATCTCAGTATTCTGGACGGTTGGTGGCCGGAAGCATGTCAGCACGGCATCAATGGCTGGGCGATTGGTGATGAAACGATACCCCGATCAGAAGAAAAGCAAAATAATAAAGACGCTAAAGCTCTATACGATGTATTATTGCAGGAAGTTATTCCACTTTACTACGAAAACCACAAAAAATGGGTCGAAATGATGCAACAAAGCATTAAAACTGTTCAGGACGCCTTCTCGGCTGAAAGGATGGTTCGGGAATATTGGGGTAAAATGTATAAACCAAAAAAAGGAAGAGGCTTGGCATGATTCTTTCTGATAAAAAGGCAGGAACGCTACTCCATGTATGCTCGCTGCCATCTGATCATGGAATTGGAGACATCGGAAGTGCAACCAGAGAGTGGTTAAAGTTCTTAACAAAAACCTGTCAAAAATACTGGCAAATACTACCAATCCATCCAGTTGGATTTGGCGAATCGCCTTATCAAAGCTATTCGGCATTTGCAGGTGAGGAGTTGCTGATAGATCCAGTCTGGATGGCAGAGTCTGGTTATTTGAACCTCCAGGAGTTGCAGGCAGTACCGGCTTTTGATGATAACAATGTTGAATTTCCTGAGGTTAGACGCTGGAAAGAAAAACTATTTTACCAGGCCTATTTACGTTTCCGGAGTCAGCCAGATGAAAAGGCCTATGGTGAGTTTCTGGAAAAGCAAAGGAACTGGATTTTGGACTATTCTGTTTTTAGAGCTATTAAGCTTCAACAGGAGGATAAGCCGTGGCATCAGTGGCCAGATTCATTAAGGGATCGCGATCCGAAACAAATGAAAGAATTCAGAAAAAGCAACGATGAGACAATTAAGTACTATCAGTTTTTGCAGTTTTGCTTCTTTCAGCAATGGAAAAACATGAAGCGGAAATATGAAGAAAATAACATTCAAATTATTGGTGATTTGCCAATATTTGTTGCCCACGATAGTGCGGATGTGTGGGTAAACCAGGATTTGTTTCAACTGAAAAAAGATGGAAGTCCCAGTGTGGTCGCTGGTGTCCCGCCAGACTACTTTTCTGAAAACGGACAACGCTGGGGAAATCCACATTACAGGTGGGAACAAATGCGTCAGGATGATTTTGTATGGTGGAAAAAGCGGGTGGCTCACTTATTATCTTTGGTGGATATTATAAGGGTAGATCATTTTCGTGGCTTTGAGTCATACTGGGAGATTCCAGCATCAGAAAAGACAGCGAAGAAGGGGAGATGGGTGAAAGCCCCGGGAGAAGAACTTTTTAAATCTTTCCAAAAGCAATGGCCAGAGCTCCCTTTTATAGCTGAAGATCTTGGGGTTATTACACCCGAAGTTAAAGCTTTAAAAAAGAAGTTTGGGCTTCCGGGAATGAAAATACTACAGTTTTCATTTTACCCGGGGCTTAACAAGAAAGAAAGACCATACGAGTATGAAAAAAACTCATTTGCTTATAGTGGTACTCACGATAATGATACCCTGGTGAGCTGGATTAAGACAGAAGCCAGAAAAGATAAAAGCATATCCGGGCGATTAAATAAGTATCACCACATTGATGTGAAAGAAAATCCGCAAAGCGTATGCTGGCAATTACTTGAATTGCTCTTTAAAACCAATGCTGGTGCTGCTATTGTTCAAATGCAGGACTACTTATGTCTGGGAGCACAGGCCAGAATGAACTTTCCGGGTACTATTGGTCAAAACTGGCAATGGAGATGTAAGGGAGAGTCATTAAACGATGAAGTGCTGCAAAAAAGAATTGAAGAGCTTACCAGACAAAGTAATCGTGAGAACATTTAACCCGTTGAATATTTTAAACAATAAAAGACCCTGCCGGACAGCAGGGTCTTAAAAACAAGTCTTATACAACACCGGGAACAAGATTGGTCTTTTGGAAGGATTTGACCACAGCGTAAACCAGCATCGTGTTAATAACAGTAACGATAGCATGACTGGCAAGCCTGGCTGGGAATAGTATCCAGAAACCTGTACCTAGCAGATGAGTCAACCATAGTGTGTTAAGAAAGCCGGAAATAAGCAAATACACAAGTACGTTGGATGTTACAATCGAAGTAACAGAGAACTTCTGAAAGCCAAAACGGCTTCCTGCAATGGCCACAATTCCAGGGATAAATCCCGTCAGCCCTGCACTGATAGTAAATCCGGGGTGATAAGCACCACCGTGTGAATTAATTAGAAAACCGAGCAAATCGCTGACAACACCGGTCATCAAGCCGGCTAACGGGCCGAGCAATATTCCGGAGATAATCAAAGGGACATTTCCGAAGCTCAAGCGAACACTGTTGTTAAAAAGCATGATTGCGCCAATTCGTGATAAGATAATGTTGATTCCCACGAAAAAAGACGCCATAACTAACACTTTGGTTGATATGCGTCCGGAAGTTGATTGAAACATGTGCACACCTCCTTTCTCTTTGGTGAGGCAATTAGACCCCACATAAGAGAAATGATGGTATGATTTCTCAAATGTGGCAGCGGATGCAACATTATAACGCGAATGCACTATTCTTCGTTTGAGAGCAACCTCCCATCTCTCAACACTTAACGCATAATGTCTACTCTGCCTCTGAGTTCATCTTATGATATTCTTCCATTAATGTAAAGCCTTTATAAGGAAAAAAACGTAGCGGCGAAAGTTTTTGATTTAAAACTGGATTATTTGTTGACACCTTACCCTAAAAGTGGTATATTAAATGAGCCGCCAAAAAACACAGTATAAAAAAACGATATAAGCGGCAAGATTGGTTCCTTGAAAACTGAACAGCAGAGAGAAACGAACCACACGTTAAAACGTGATGGAAAACGCAAGCAAAAGCTTGGGTTAGGAAAGACTTTATATAAGAGTTTGATCCTGGCTCAGG
>QYZZ01000021.1 GCA_003838145.1 Tindallia sp. MSAO_Bac2 | reverse complement strand
GCTTAAAAAGCTTAAAATGTTTTAGAGGAGAAAAGGTTGTCCTAATAAAAACCAAAAAATTGTGGTAGCAGTAAAAATAAGAATTCCAATAGCTATTATAGAGAGGCCGTTTAAAGAGATGTTCTTTGCGGCTTCTTTTTGTTTGAAAATTATTATAAACCCGGAAGATATAATGAAAAATATTCCTGTTAGCAGGAGGGTTACCCCTATAACTGCCCCTAACATGGCTGTCCATAAACCAAAAAGTTCTCCCTGGTTAAGGTAGTAATCAATAGAAGGGATAATTACAATAGCTAAAGCCGATAAAGTCAAAATTATAATAAATCTTTTCAATGTTTTTAGCTCCTTTGTGAATTATTATCTTTTTGATTATATCAAATATTTGTTTATATTTTCAATTAAATTATAACTATCGCTAAATTAACTAACTGCTGTTTATTTAAGAAAAGGTTTTTTGGGTTAATATAATAATATGGCACCCTGGATAGGAGTTCTTGTTGCCAATAATTATAGGGTCAGGAGGTTAAAGGTATGTTTGTAGTAATGATTAGAACAGTTATTTTGTATATACTGGTTTTTGTCGTTATGCGTTTAATGGGAAAAAGACAGGTTGGCCAGTTACAACCTTATGAACTGGCGGTAGCAATTATGATTTCTGCCCTGGCAGCAGTTTCCATGGAGGATATAAGTATTCCTTTAATAAATAGTATTATACCGATAGTGTTAATCATGTCCATGCAAATAATTGTTTCCACTTTTTCCTTAAATTCTAAAGGTGCTCGTAATATTTTATGTGGTCGTCCCAGTATTGTAGTGGAAAATGGGAAGATAGTAGAGGAGGAGTTAAAAAACCTGAGGGTAAACCTTAATGATATATTGGAACAGCTTCGTTTAGCAGGGTATTACAATATTTCCGATGTGGAATTTGCTATCATGGAAACAAACGGTCAGCTGAGCGTTATTCCTAAATCTCAAAAAAGACCCCTTAACCCCGAGGATATGAATATAAGTACCAGCTATGAGGGATTATGCCATTCCCTTATAGTAGATGGTCAAATAGATTATGACAGCTTGAAGAAAGTTGGATTAAATGAAAAATGGTTGGGAGAAGAATTGAGGAAATTTGGCATTGAGGATATCGAAAATGTTTTTTTTGCCAGTATAGATACCCAGGGACAGCTATACTTTCAAAACAAGCATGGCAAAGGTAATAAACACATGAAAGAAGGTGAAGCTTCTTGAAAATGCTGGCCGGAATAATAATTTTACTAATATTGATGGTAGCTTTTTCAACGGGAGTTTATTATCAAAACATAAATATTTCTAATGATTTTATTAAAGCTCTAAATGATTTACAAGAGGTTATAGAAGATGAAGATTGGGAAAAAGTTTCTTTTCAAGTAGAAGAATTAATGGATTGCTGGAATCGGGCAGATATCTGGTGGACGCCCCTTATGGATCACCAGGAAATTGATATGTTAAACCTGTCAGTAATTAGAGTTTCTAAACTTGCCCAAATGGAAAAAAAGGAAGAGTCTTTAGTAGAAATAACTATAGCCAGGGTCATGGTGGAAAACATTCAAGAACTTCAGCAGCCTGTTTTAAGAAACATTTTCTAAGGGCTTTCCCGGATTTTTTTGCATTTTTACTTGGATAATTATTCCTTTGCCTTTATAATATTATTATATTCTTTGAAAGGAAGTTTACATTGAAGGGATTATTAAAGGCTCTGGATTTTTCTCATGAAATAATAAAAGGTGTTGTTGAAAAAGGGGACAGGGTCATTGATGCCACTGCAGGAAATGGCCATGACACCCTTTTTTTAGCCAGGAGGGTGGGAAGTGAAGGAAAAGTTTATTCTTTTGATATTCAAAAGGAGGCTATTGAGAATACCAGGAAACGTCTATGGGAAGAAAAATGCCTTAATCAAGTTGAGTTAATCCAGGATGGCCATGAAAACATTAGAGCTTATGTTTCTGAAGGTATTTCAGGGGCAATGTTTAATCTGGGTTATTTGCCGGGTTCTGATCATAATGTAATCACCCGTCCCCAAAATACCCTTCTGGCCTTAAAAAGCTCTTTAGAGTTACTTTTGCCCGGAGGTTTGGTAACCCTGGTGGTATATACAGGTCATCCCGGAGGGGAAGAAGAAGGAGTGGAGCTGGAAAAGTACACCAGTAAGCTGAATTCAAATATTTTTAACGTCCTTTTGTACAGGTTTATTAACAAGGAGCAGGCTCCTTTTTTAATTGCCCTGGAAAAAATAAAAATTCCATTTGTATTATGAAAACAATTTAGAGTGAAGGATTTTTCTTTGCTTTGTCAAATTTATTTGCCAGGGGGAAAATCACCGGTGGTATTAAACTGAGGAGGAGAGGAAAGAGATGGACCCTAAAGAAAAAGCTTTAAAACTTCACAGTGATTACTTGGGCAAGATTGAAATAAAAAGCAAAGTTAAATTAGTTGACAGGGAAGACTTGAGCCTGGCTTATACCCCTGGAGTAGCAGAACCATGTAAAGAAATCCATAAAGACTCGGAGAATATTTATAAATATACATCTAAGGGTAATATGGTAGCAATCATTACAGATGGTTCTGCTGTCCTTGGACTGGGAGATATAGGCCCTGGAGCCTCCTTGCCGGTGATGGAAGGAAAGTCAATATTATTTAAGCATTTCAGCGGCCTGGATGCTTTTCCCATATGTATTAATACCAGAGATGAAAATAAAATAGTAGAAACCATAAAGCTTATAACTACCGTTTTTGGCGGAATAAACCTGGAGGATATTTCTGCACCTCGCTGTTTTGCTGTTGAAGAACGATTAAAGAAGGAAATTAACATACCTGTTTTTCATGATGACCAGCATGGAACAGCTATCGTAGTAACTGCCGGTCTTTTTAATGCCGTTAAAATAACCGGCAGAAAAATTGAAGAGTTAAAGATTGTAGTTAACGGTGCTGGGGCTGCGGGAATTGCCATTGTAAAGCTTTTACTTTACCTGGGAGCAAAAGAAGTTATCCTTT
>QYZZ01000020.1 GCA_003838145.1 Tindallia sp. MSAO_Bac2 | reverse complement strand
AGGGGGTAGTTGTCCAGATAATGATATAATTTTTATCCTCCTGGCCCAAAATACCCCTATCATCAATAATGGGAAATTTAACAAAAATGGAGGGGGATTTCCGGTCACCATATTCAACTTCTGCCTCCGCCAGGGCTGTTTCACAAGAGGTGCACCAGTAAACAGGTTTTAAACCTTTATAAATATAACCCCTCTTGGCCATTTCTCCAAATACTTCCACCTGCTTACCCTCAAAAGCGGGTTTTAAGGTAAGGTATGGATTAGACCAATCCCCCCGCACTCCTAACCTCTTAAACTGTTCCCTTTGAATATCCACATATTTTAAAGCATAGTTTTTACATTCCTGCCTGAACTCCAGGTCCCCCACTTCATGCCGGTTAATCTTTTTAGTCTTTATTATCTGGTGTTCTATGGGCAGACCATGGGTGTCCCACCCGGGTACAAAAGGAGAATCAAACCCCTTCATGGTTTTGTATTTTACTACAATATCCTTTAACACTTTATTAAGGGCTGTTCCCATGTGGATATCTCCATTTGCATAGGGAGGCCCATCATGGAGAATGAACTTTTCCTTTCCTTCCCGGGATTTTTGGACTGTTTCATACAGGTTAATATCTTCCCAGTACTTAAGTATTTCTGGTTCCCTGTTGGGTAAATTAGCTCGCATGGGAAAATCTGTTTTAGGTAAATTTAGAGTATCTTTGTACTCCATCCATAACACCTCCAAAATACTTGTATATAATAAAAAAACTCCCCTTCCGTTAGGGACGAGAGGAGCTTCCCCCAGTACCACCCTAGTTGATACTAAAAAGAATCTTTTACCATAAAGCTATTAGCTTTAACGCAGCAAACGGCCATGTCTACTCTTCCCTGAGGGAATTTGGCATGACACTCCCGGGAGATTTTCAGCAAACTTAAAGGTCAGATTTCACCATGCCTGACTCTCTGTGCTTCAGGGGCCTGCCTACTCTACCCGATCATAGTTTTATTCCATATCTCTTAAAATATGATTATTTAAAATAATATACCATTAATCAATAAAAAGTCAACTTTCTATCCAGGAAAGACGGAAAAACTTATTTATGCCGTTTGATCTTCCCTGTTTTCCCCTTCTGCCGATTCTTCCCCCTCTGCCTGATCTTCGTTGTCCTCTAAATCTAGCCAGCTCTCTGATTCCAGGGCTGAAAGTTGAGCCTCCACCAGGGAACGAAGGCGCAGCTTAAACACCTGGGCCTGCTTGTGGACATCTTCGTGTTCTGCCAAAATACGGCTTGCTTTATACCGGGCTTCCTCTACAATCCTGGCGGCATCCTTCTCT
>QYZZ01000019.1 GCA_003838145.1 Tindallia sp. MSAO_Bac2 | reverse complement strand
TGTCAAGAGGCTTTCGCGGCATAAATCGCTCATAGTTGTGCTACTGAAAAAGTGAGCCACTTGAATTAAAAGATTAAACATTGTTACCGAGGAAATTACACACTATTTTGGACTTGACTATTCCAACCCGAGATAATGAACTTTGTTTGTATCATCAGTTGTTTTCATCTCCAGTGTAAGCTTCTATTGTCCTGTAACAGTTCTAAAGAGTTCAGCACCATATTCATCTTCAATCTCAGGCCATACTTCTGCTCTAACTTTATCTGCCATCGCCTGAAGCTCTTCATCAGTAAACTCTATAATTTCAGCGCCATGCTCTTCCAGCAATCTTTCATATTCCGCTTCTTCACCTGGTGCCTGTTCCCATCTTTCGCTTTCAAATCTTTCTGCCGCCTCTTCGAAAATTGCTTTTTCTTCTTCTGTCAGACTGTTCCACGCCTCCATACTCATTTGTATCCACCAAATTTCAAATTGCGAATTCACAGGAAGGTAGTAGTCAACTACGTCCCTAAAACTATTATAGTAACCTTCTCCTCCAGACCCAATTGCTCCATCAACAGTTCCAGTCTGAATAGCCGTAAATGCTTCGGAAAAAGCAATAGGAGATGCCTGATATCCTAATGCTAATGCTGTTAATTCGAATGAGCGAATCCCAGGCACTCTCAGTACAACGCCTTTTGTTACATCCGGATCTCCGGGTGCTTCTGGCATTTTGGTTGTAATAATGCTACCAAAGTATTTTGGATATCCTGCCAGCATTTTTATGTTTTCTTCTTCAAACATTTTTCCCATCTCTTCGTACAGAACACTGCCTCGGCCAAATACTTCCTTTGCCTCGTCCCAGTTGCTGGCAAGGTAAGGAGCACTTGGTAAAACGATTGCTGCATTTACATTAGGTGCTGCCGGAGCCAACTGCATATCAACGTCACCAATGCCAAGTCTTTCCTGCACCGTTGAATAATCACCTAATTGACTGTTAGGGTAAATTTCGAAGGTTGTTTTCCCATCTGTATTGGCCGTTACATACTCCGTAAAAAATTTTGAGTCTGTATCCGTCGATGTTCCGTCCGGTCGAACGTGTCCAAATTGAAGCTGTCTTTCTATAAACCCACCGTCTTCTCCATTTTCAGCAGCAACTGGTGCATCTCCGTTTCCACCACAACCTACAGCCAGCATTGCCAGCACCAATATAGCAGCAATCAAAGCCAACTTTTTTCCATTTCCTTTTTTAAATAACATCCCCTTCTCCTCCTTTAGTAATTTATTTGATTATTATCTTACATATCCCAACAATGTAGGTAAGTACATTGATAAAGGTGCCCAAAACGTAGTTAGAAATACAATTGGTAAATATCCTATCAGGAGAAATATTAATGTCGGTTTTAAAATTTCGCTGAATTCACACTTTCCAATTCTCATTCCCAGATAAAGAATGCTTGCATAAGGTGGCGTAACGCCTCCCATAGCCAGGTTCACTCCCATAATCGCTGCAAACTGAACAGGACTAATGCCAAGATGTGTCACAAGCGGCAGTAACAGGGGAGCAATCAAGATCATTCCGGTAACGTCGTTGACAATCATTCCGACAAGAAACAGGAAAATATTAATTAAAATAAGTAGAATAATTCTATTATCTGTAATGCTAAATACGATCTCAATGATCGCTTGAGGTACTCTAAGCAGTACATAAGTCTGACTCAGCATAAGTGTAAACATAATCATTGTCATGATTGCACCGATGGAAACAGAAGTATCATTCACTACATTCATAAAATCCGGAAATTTCATTTCCTTGTAAATCCAGAACCCGATAGGAACCGCCACCACCGCCGCTACTGCTGCCGCTTCGGACGGAGTGAACACACCTCCATAAATGCCTCCCAGAATAATCAACGGAAGAGACAGGCCTGGCAATGCTTTTATCGTTCTGCGAATATGCCGTTGCCTCATCTCTGCTTTTGGTAAATCGTCTTCCAGTTTGATGTCCGGCATTTTTCGCACCAACACCATATTAATAATCGAAAAAGAAATTACAATGGCAATCCCCGGCCCTACTGTTGCGAGGAAAGCAGCCAAAATAGATGTTTCTGTGACCCACCCGTAAATGATCATAATAACAGACGGTGGAATCAGAAGCCCTAATACCGATGAAACAGTGACCAGAGAAGTCGCGTATCCTCTGGGATACCCCTGCTCAACCATACGGGGGATCAATACCGGTCCCGTTGCAGCAACTCCTGTAAATCCACTTCCAGAAATCGCTCCAATAACAGCACATGTCGCAACAGCCACCACTCCGATACCACCCTTAACTTTTCCGACAAAAATGTCGGCAAAATTAAGCAAATGAGTCGCAATTCCACTTTTTGCCATAATCATACCTGCCAAAATAAACAAGGGACTTGCAACAAGAATCGGGCTGATCATTTGTCCAAAACCCCAGAGCATCATACTTCTCATTGAAGCGCCACCTGCTATTGCCATAAAAGCCAATGCGCCGCCAAAGCAATAAGGAAGCGGGATGCTGAACATGAGCAGGACTACGAGAAGAATAACATCTATAGCAACGATGGTTAGCATATCCATTACAGCACCTCCTGTTCTTTTCCCTGCAGTCTTCTGATAGATAGACGATATACTTCCACCAATTCAATAATTGCGTATAGAGTCATCAATGCTAATCCAATAAAAACGGCACTTTCGGCTACAATCATCGGCAGTTTCAGCAAAGGACTGGACTTCATCATTCTTAATGCATACTGAAGGTAGAAAAATGCCCAATACGTTAACCAACAACTGACCAATACACATACCGTAACACGCACCATGTTAAAAATCGCTCTTCCCTTTGTTCCTTCTCTGATGTAAAGCGTCAAAATACCGCATTCGATGTGACTTCTTGTTCTGGATGCATTGGCTCCTCCAAGCATATAAAGCCAAATAATGGGAAACATCAGCAGTTCCTCTATTCCCATCAACGGAAGCCTGAATACATACCTAAGTAAAACCTGAAATACGATTAAAAGCGGAATTGCAATAGTTAAGAACGCCGTCACTCCAATCTGGATTTTTGCCAACGCATTCATAAAATATTTAGCAAACGTTCTCATTAGCTTCAACACCCCCATACACAATAGTTTAAACAAAATCGACTGATGTTCAATGTTCATGTTGTCCAGCTGTACTACAATCACACTACCATAGATCTTGCCAAAATGCACGCATATTTTAAAATATTTTATTAGTTATATTTTTAACATCCTTTGTCGCATTAAGCAAAAAAAACTCGGATTCACGACAGATTGTCGTAAATCCGAAAAATCACTTGGAATTCGCAAGTCTTATATTCACTTTTTTTCTTGTTCTTCTTCAATGATCATATTTAAAGAACCTTCAATATGCCTTTGCATCATATTTTTAGCCAGAACAGCATCTCTTTTTTTGAAACAGTCAAGCATTTCCATGTGTTCGTTCAGCTCATAGTTCAAAATATACTCATTTAAGTGCTGAAAAAAAACTTTTCCTCTTGTCATTATAAGATTACCCGTAATGCTATCCAAAAGATTTATCAATATCTTATTTCCTGACATCGAAAAAACCTTTTTATGAAAAGCAAAACCCAGGTCAAAGGTATAATTTTTTTCCGCAACTGCCTTTTTGCCGTTTTCAATTATCTCTTCTAACTCTTGCAGGTCCTCATCTGTTGCTTTCTTCACTGCAAGGTAAGTCAGCCCTGGCTCAACAATTAATCTTGTTTCCATCAGCTCAACCAAGGAACTTTCCGATTCAATAAGTGTTGTAAGGTGCATATTGTTAATGTTGACGATCGCCTGCTGTGCTACAAATGTACCCACTCCGGTTCTTGACTCAAGAATACCAACTAGTTCCAGAGCTTTTATAGATTCCCGAATGGAATTACGACTCACCTGAAATTCCTTGGATAATTCTATTTCACCCATTATTTTTTCTCCCGGCTGCCAATTTCCATCACTGATCATCCTAATTATTTGCTTTGATACTTCCGCATACAAGTTCTGCTTTTTTGCTGGGGTAATCATATATATCAACTCCATTTTGTCTTGTTGTACTATTGTACCACAAATAATGCGCAATATCACTTAAATTCGAAAATTTGTTAATTTTTTATCACTATATAAGTTTCATTTATTCCATAAAAGACACGAAAAGAAACCATCAATGGATGGTTTCTTGATTTGTATTGTTATCCAATACAAGAGATTATTTTTTTCCGGTTTCTGCATATTGGATGATTTCTTCTGCTGTCATGTTTTCAAATCCTAATGTTTTCATAGTTCTGGCTTCCTGTATAAAATCCCTGTCCAGCAGATAGGAGCTGAATTTGCAAACGATTTCCATTTTTTCGAAAGGTGTACCAAGCTGCTGCGCCATGGAAACAAAGGGATAAAGACTCATAGGGACATCCTCCAACATATATCGGGTATCCACTCTCTTTTGTCCCATTACTTCTTCGTAAGCCTTATTTTTCTTAACCACTTCGGTTAGTGTTTCACCTTCAACGTTGTACAAGGTTCTATACATTTGTAGAACCGGCTCTAATTCCAGCCCCATTTTTTTACCCAGGTCTACTCTTTCCATATCCATTTTTTCAATATAAGCTCCAATAGTTGGTGTCACACCATCCCAATAATATCTCCAGTCATAGGGAGATTCTATCATGGATGTGTTTAACAATGTAGGGCCTGGATGCATAATAGCATTTAAATTATTCAAACTGGTATCGAGTACATTTTTACCTGCAATTACCGTTGAAAATGCCTGCTGAATTTTTTCTACAACCATTCCTGTTTTAAAGGCCGGTATGGCCGCTACCATAAGATTATCCTTAATACCCTTGATGGACGCATATCCAGGCTTGTTTAGCCTACAAGCATAGAGTAGTGATTGAGCTTCTGCAATTATTACACTATCCGGAGCACCTTCCTCTTCAAAAACCTGTTTAAACTCAAAAGCACCAAAAGTAGCTCCGGGGTGAATAAATAAAATCTGTGTGCTTCTTATATGTGGAGCCAGTTTTTTAGCGACATCCCTATGATACAGTGCCGGTAAAATCACCATGATGATATCGGCATCTTCAATGGCTTCAGCTATATCAGATGTTGCTTTCTCCACTTTACCAAACCCTTTAACTGCCCCTTCAACTTTAATGCCACCCTGATCATTAATTGCGTTCACTGTGTCTTCCATAATATCAAATAATCGTACCGAAAATCCGTTTACTCCCAAGTGGCCTGCCGCTGCCTGACCACCATTACCTCCGCCAATAACGGCCCATTTTAATTTTTCTCGTGTCAAAACAGATCCTCCTCCTATTGTCTTATTGTACAGCTGTCCTACAATCATACTACTACGTATTTTCAGAAAAATCAACACTTTAATTTTCTAATTTAAACCATTTAATTTTTTGCAAAAAAAGACAAACAGTAGTTTATCACTGTTTGCCTCAGTCTTTATTAGTTTATGTGGTTAGTGCAAATAAAGCTTTCGCATAAATCACAGTCATTTTCATCAAATCCTCAATGGCGATGCATTCATTCTTCTGATGGGCCAGTTCGTCCTGTCCCGGGAACAGGGCGCCAAAGGCAACAGCCTTCGGTAATGCTCTTGCGTAGGTTCCGCCTCCGATAGTGATAGGTCTGCTTTCCATATCACCGGTCACTTCTCTGTACACATCCATCAGCTGCCTGACAAGTTCATCATCTTCCGGAACATAGAGAGGATCAATAACTTCATCAATTTCCAGCTTCATATCATTGCCTGCCAGTTCTTTTTTGATTCCTCCAAATACCTCATCCGCTGTCAGAGTGATGGGCGATCTGGTATTTACAGTCAATTGAAGGGATTCACTTGACGCTTGTATTCTTCCCACATTGAACACGAGCTTACCGGATACCTCATCCTGAAAACCACATCCAATAGACTCCCCATTAACTTCCAGGCCGATTTTATCTTTATAAAACACAGCAAATTTTTTCAGAGATTCATTCAACCCAGGACACTGTGCTAAAAATAAGAGCAAATGAGAGATAGCATTTTTTCCTTTTTGAGGTCTGCTTCCGTGGGCAGAAATTCCTTTAGCCTTGATAAGCATATGCTCACCGCTGGGTTCCATACTCAGCTCATAACCGGTTTTTTTCACAAACTCCTCCAGGTCATTTCCCAGCATCTGTTTTACATTTTCAGCCATTGATAATTCAATTTCACACCGGTCCGGGACCATATTGGGCGCATTTCCACCTTCCAGCCGCACCAGCTGTATTGGCTTGTCGTCTGTCGCCATCCCCTGAACAAGCTTAAAGATCTGAATTCCCTTTTCACCGTGTATAACGGGAAATGATGCGTCCGGACTAAATCCCAGGTCCGGCTTGGGATAGTGTTGGAAGTAATAATCCAAATCCTTCCAGCCGGATTCCTCATCCGTACCGAAAATAAGCCTGATTTTTCTTTTTGGATTTACTCCTGCATCTTTTAAGGCTTTCATAGCATAAAGAGAAGCTACCGCCGGCCCTTTATTATCGATGGCACCGCGCCCATAAATATGGCCTTCATGAATTTCTCCTCCGTAAGGCGGGTAGGACCAGTCTTCTCCTTCCGGCACAACATCCAGGTGAACCAGTACTCCCAATGTCTCTTCTCCGTCTCCAAAATCTGCATGACCGGCATATCCACTGGCATTTTCTGTTTTAAAACCCAGAGAATCCGCTTCTTTCAGTATATGTTCCAGTGCCTGGTTTATTCCTTCTCCAAAGGGTTTTCCCGGCATTTCCTCGGATTTAACGCTTCTAATCCTGATAAGATCACATACCGACTGGACGATTTTTTCCCGGTAGTTTTCAACAATCCTGTCTGCATTTTTCATCGTCTTTCCCTCCAGTTCGTCACTTACATATAAATAGCCACTCTACTATCAGTATAGTGGCTTTGAGTCTCAAAAATCATTACAATATGATTTCATTTTTCAAAAAAATAAGTTGTTTACCACTTAAGAATCTGAAGAAACTGTTGTTGATAGTCTCCATCCAACTTGATCACCATTACCTGTCCCTGCCGATTTCCATCAAAAGTAACTGAGTTAATATTTTCAAGGTAGACGTGCAAATGATATGGTCTTGTCATCACCGACCGGACAGTATATTCGTCTGAGGAGACACCATAGTACTGAAAAACAATCAGACCATAATTCTGTCCCGGAATCCAGAATGATGCCTGCTGGTCCTCTTCTCGCATTTTCAACTGTTTTAATAATTCTGTATAGCTATCTTCTGAAACAGACTGGCGCATCCTGTCCCGCTCATCATTTAATTGCTCTTCAGTAAGACCAGCACGAGTCCCCTGGTAAATCAGCTGAAAATCTTCCTGATACCTGGCCAGATAACGTTCATATTTTTCTGTTTCTTTCCGCAATAAATTTACCTCTTGCTGGAGCTGGCTCATTTCCCATTGTTGCCACACCATTAATCCCAGCAAAATAAGGATAATAATAAAACTAAATATTGTAGATATTTTTCTCATAACAGGCGTCAGCCTCCTGCAGGGGATATTGATCTCAATCTTATTTTATCACATTGTACTGGTCCTTTCACCTATTTCTAACGTCTGCAGGAATCTGGTCTTCGCAGGGGACAGATACCTGGCACTTACCACAGCCATACCGGGGGGCTTCCTTTTTTCTTATGAAATTAATATAATCACAGCAGGGTTCATGTTTCTTTCCTTCACGAAGATTGATTGCCTTCGCAGGACAGTTGTCAATGCAAGCACCACAGTAGGTACAGTATTCATCATACTGAGAATAAGGGCGTTCTTTCTCCGGCTTAATTTTTAAGTTTGTCACCAGACTTCCAAAACGGCCGGCAACTCCTTTTTCAGTAATGAGTCCTTTTGAAAGGCTGAAGGTTCCGAGTCCGCAAATATGTGCAACATGGCGTTCGGACCAGTTGCTGGTATGTTTCTTCTGGTCATCACTTTTAAAAAGCTGGCTCTGAGAAGGAATAACGCATAAATATCCGAATTTTTCAGTTTCAGCTTTAAGATACTGAAGCAATAAATTGAGAAATTTTTGTCCTTCAATTCTTGCATGAAGCCATTCATCGGAGGGCCAGATCATATTCCTGCTATTGCTCTTTCGCACAGGCAAGGTAAAGGGGGCAAAAAAAGAAATGACAGTCTGCGCTTCCTGAAGCCATTCTTCCGGCAGCCGGTGATGAGATCCTACAATTCCTTCCTCCTTCAGTCTTTTAAATAAAGAATCACCTGCGGAAGCAGCCCCAAAGATGGGTGCTTCATACATTTTAAGCCCGCTCACTTCATCACGAAGAGCATCCGATGCTGAAACCAGGTTTTCCTGTCCGTTTTCCATAAATTCCAGGGCCATCTCCGAGTAGTCTTTCAGGTTCATCCGCCACCATCCTTTCATAGTAAAAGACAAGCCCAGGGGTTTTCCCAGGGCTTTTTGCCATCCGTTTTATTATTGATGTCTATGAATCAGTTCATCTGCCACTTCTTCAAGACTCACCTTTTTTTCTTCCATTAAAACCATCATATGGTAGATTAAATCACTGATTTCTCCAATTAAATCAGTCTTGTTTTCATTTTTCGAAGCAATAATCACTTCTGATGCTTCTTCGCCTACTTTTTTAAGGATTTTATCCAGTCCATTATCAAATAAATAGTTTGTATAGGATCCCTCTTTAGGGTTTTCGTGGCGCTCTTTAATAATGCTTTCCAGGGTTTTCAGAATCTGCTGGTGGCGACCTCCACTGTCTGATTCCACCAATTCCCTGTAAAAACAGCTCTTTTCACCAGTATGACATGCAGCACCGGTTTGCTCAACCTGAATCAGCAGTGTATCTCCATCACAGTCATAGCGAATCTCTTTCACCATCTGTGTGTTCCCGGATGTTTCACCCTTATTCCATAAAGCCTGCCGACTTCGGCTGTAAAACCAGGTTGAACCTGTTTCCAGGGTTTTTTCCAGGGATTCCCGATTCATATAGGCCATCATCAGTACCTCGCCTGTGGATTCATCCTGAATAATTGCTGGAATCAGTCCTTTTTCATCAAAAAAGAGATCCGTCGTTTCTGTTAAATCACCACTTGTTCCCTGCCTGTCACTACACATATACACGTGTTCCTCCTTATCGAATTACAAGCCCTTTTTCTTTAAGATACCTCTTTAGCTGCGGAATGTCAATCTCCCTAAAATGAAATAAAGATGCTGCCAGTGCTGCATCGGCTTTTCCCCTTGTAAACGCATTGAAAAAATCTTCCATGGATCCGGCTCCTCCAGAAGCAATAACAGGAATATTTACCGCCTCACTGATCTTTTGCGTTATTTCCAGATCATAGCCGGATTTAGTTCCATCCTTATCCATACTGGTCAGAAGGATTTCGCCGGCTCCACATTTTTCCGCTTCCTTTGCCCAGCTTACTGCCTCTTTTCCGGTATCTTCCCGGCCGCCTTTTACGTAGACATGGTATTCTCCATCCTTCTGTTTCTTCACATCGATGGCCACCACCACCGCCTGATTGCCAAACCTGTCGGCACATCGTGTGATCAGTTCCGGGTCTCTCACCGCTGCAGAATTGATTGAAACCTTATCAGCACCGGCTTTTAAAACCTGGCGAAAGTCATCAACTGACCGGATACCGCCTCCTACCGTCAAAGGGATAAATACCTGTTCTGCTGTCTGACTCACAACATCCAGGATGATATCTCTATCCTCATTGGAAGCAGTAATATCCAGAAAAACCAGTTCGTCTGCCCCCTGCCGGTCATACTCGGCTGCAATCTGGACCGGATCTCCTGCGTCCACCAGGTTAACAAAATTAACTCCTTTCACTACCCGCCCCTGGTTAACATCCAGGCAGGGAACAATTCTTTTTGTAATCATAGGTTTGCCCCTCCTATTTCCTGCATCGTAACGGCTCCCTCGTAAAGGGCTTTACCAACAATAGCACCGTCCGCTCCCATGTCTTTGAGGCGGATCAGATCCTCCAGGGAAGACACACCTCCGGAGGCAATTATTTCCATTGATACTGCTTCTCTCAGTCTTTTCAACGCTTCAAAATTTGGTCCCTGAAGCATTCCGTCTCTTGCAATATCAGTATATACCAGGGTTTTTAACCCCATTGACTGCAGTATAGATGCAAATTCCAGTGCATCTCTGTCTCCTACTTTGGTCCATCCTTCCACGGCTACTTTCCCGTCTTTTGCATCTACTGAAACAACCACCCGGTCACCAAATTTTTCCAATGCCTCTTCCAGCATTTTAGTGTCCTCCAGGGCTTTCGTTCCCAGAATACATCTCCAGGCTCCCAGTTCAAGCAGCTGTTCCATGGCTTCAAGACTGCGTATGCCGCCGCCAATCTGAACTGGAATATCCACCCGGTCAATGATTTCTCTGATGCTTTCCAGGTTTTGAGAGACTCCGTCAAATGCACCATCCAGGTCTACCAGATGAAGCTGCCTGGCTCCCTGCTTCTGCCAGTCAAGAGCTACTTTCCATGGATGTTTGAAATATACGGTTTCAGCATCCTTCATTCCTTGTGTCAGTCGTACACAGTTTCCACTTTTTATATCAATGGCAGGATAAATCAGCATTTACTCAGCTCCCCGTAGTTTTTTATCATCTGCAATCCTTTTTCACTGCTTTTCTCCGGATGAAACTGAAGTCCATATACATTATCCTTTTGCACAATCGCCGGTATGGTGACTCCATAGTCTGTCACAGCCGCGATATACTCTTCCGGCACATCCGTTGCATAGTAAGAGTGAACAAAATAAGCATACGTTCCGTCTTCAATTGTTTCCATAACAGGGCTTTTTCGGTATATTTTTAACCGATTCCAACCCATATGAGGGATTTTGACTCCTGCAGGTATACGCTGAATGGTTCCAGGAATCAATCCTAACCCCTTTCTTTCTGCGCCTTCAAATCCTTTATCGAACATTACCTGCATTCCAAGACAGATACCCAGTACCGGTTTCCCTCCGGATACCTGCTTTTGAATTATATCGATCAGGCCTTTTTTTTCCAGTTGATCCATAGCATCAGGAAATGCACCCACACCCGGAATCACAATAGCACTGGCATCTTTAACCACAGATATTCTGTCGGTCACACGTGCATCATATCCCATTTTAATAAAGGCTTTTTCAACACTTTTTAAATTACCCATCTCATAATCAATAACAGCAATCACGATACCACCCCCAGTCCTTACAAATACTGCGTCAGGATAAATTACCCTTCGTTGACAGCGCTCCCTGAATTCGTTCATCTATCCGGGTTGCTTCATCCATTGCCCTCCCGAAGGCTTTGAAAATTGTTTCAATAATATGATGATCGTTTTCTCCGTAAAGCGTACTGATGTGTAAGGTTATACCTGCATGTACAGCCAGTGCTCTGAAAAATTCCTCTACCAGCTGAACTTCAAAGCTTCCGACTCTATCCGATTTAAACAGCACATCAAAATGCAGGTAGGGCCTTCCGCTGAAATCCATTGTAACCCGGGAAAGTGCTTCATCCATAGGCGTATGGGCACAGGCATACCGTTTTATTCCTGCTTTTTCGCCCAGGGCTTTATGAAGAGCCTGCCCCATGACAATGCCCGTATCTTCAACGGTGTGATGGTCATCTATGTGTCTGTCCCCCTGAGCTTTTACTGATAAATCCATCAGCCCATGTTTTGCCACCTGGTTCAGCATGTGATCCAAAAATCCTACGCCAGTATCGATGTCGGATTTTCCGCTCCCATCAATGTCAACCACTACCGTCACATTTGTTTCAGAGGTATTCCGTGTAACCTTTCCTGTTCTGTTGGCCATATCTGTTACTCCTTTATTTATAGTATTCTTCTATGGTTTCCTGCAACATTACATTTTCCTCTGCGGTTCCAATGGTAATTCGCAGACAGTTTGCCAGAATGCCTTCAGTACCGTATCCTCTTACGCTGATCTGATGCTCCTTTAACCGCTGGTTAAGTTTTTCTGCATGCGGCGTTCGGATCAAAATGAAATTGGCGGCGGAAGGGAATACCTCCAGTTGGGAGTCCCTTCCATTATTTTTTAGCTGGATCAAAAAGTTTTTCATGTTTTCTCTCCAGCGAATCACATTAACCAGTTCTTCCTTTACTTTTGGAATCATTTCAAGACAGACAAGGGCAGCAGCCTGATCCAAGCTGCTCATGTGATAGGGTGGCTTAACGCAACTGATGGCATCAATCATTTCATCTGATGCCAGAGCATAGCCTACTCTCACTCCTGCCAGGCCATAAGCTTTGGAAAGCGTTCTTAGAACAATCAGATTGGGATAGGCCATGATTTTATCTGCCAGGGTCTCTCCATGAAATTCATAATAAGCCTCATCCAATACAACAACTGTTTCTGCCGGAATAGCCAGCAGCACTTTTTCCAGGACATGCCGGGGAATGATTCCTCCCGTAGGATTGTTGGGGTTGGTAATAAAGACTACCTTTGGTCCCTCTTCATGAATCATCGTCAGAAAAGGCTCAGGCTGAAACTGGAAGTTTTGATCCAGTGATACCTCCAGCAGAGCTCCATCAGCCATCAGGGTATCAATGGCGTACATACCAAAGGTTGGATTCATGGTAACCACGCCATCTCCCGGTTCCACAAAAGCCTGAATAATCCAGGAAATAATCTGATCCGATCCGACACCTGTCAGCACTTGCTGATGCTCTACTTCGTTCAGTTCAGCCAGTTTTTTTCTCAGCTCCGTACAGTCAGTATCCGGATACTGATGCAGTGGTATCTCTTTGATTTTTTTCGCCAACTCATCCTGAAACCAGCCAGCAAGCCAGTTGTTTTCGTTAGCATCCAGTTTAACGGCAGGTGTTTCCGGAATGACCTGGTATGGTGTTAACTGCTGAATGTTTTCCCGGAGCAGTTTACGGATATTTGTTTTATCTTTGCTTTCCATGGGAAAGGCTCCTTTCCGGTATTTTTTCACTTCTACCTATCGTCTTCTAATGCTAATGGCTTTACCATGAGCCTGCAAACCTTCTTTTTCCGCCATCAGCATCACATCATCAGCTACTTTTTCCATAGCTTCCTGTGTATAATAAATAATGCTGCTTTTTTTGACAAAATCTTCTACCGACAACGGAGAGTAAAAGCGGGCTGTACCTCCGGTGGGCAAAACATGGTTCGGCCCGGCCAGATAATCCCCCAGTGGCTCCGGCGAATAATGTCCCATAAAAATAGCTCCGGCATGCCTGATTTTTTCCAGAAGTTCAAAGGGTTTTTCCACGCAAAGCTCCAGATGTTCCGGCGCCATTCGGTTAGACAGCGCTGCTGCTTCTTCCAGTGAGTCCACAACCCAAATGCCACCATAATCTTCCAGAGATTTTCTGGCAATAGACTCACGATCCAGTCTTTTTAGCTGCTTCTCCAGTTTCTGCTGAATTGTTTCTGCCATTAGCTGACTCGTGGTGATGCAAATAGCTGATGATAATTCATCATGCTCCGCCTGGGACAAAAGGTCCGCCGCTACATATGCCGGATCAGCATCATCATCCGCAATAACAAGAATTTCGCTGGGACCGGCAATCATATCAATGTCTACCTGTCCATAAACCATTTTCTTAGCTGTTGCCACGTACTGGTTTCCGGGCCCGGTGATTTTATCAACCTGTGGAACGGTACGTGTTCCAAAAGCCAAGGCTCCTATTGCCTGAGCACCACCAATTTTATATATTTCATCAACGCCTGCCAGGGCAGCTGCTGCCAATATAACCGGATTTACCCGACCTTTATCATCCGGCGGTGTTGCCATAATAATTCGACTGACTCCGGCTACTTTTGCCGGCATTGCGTTCATCAACACAGATGAAGGATATGCAGCCGTCCCACCCGGCACGTAAATTCCCACCTTATCCAGCGGGGTAACTTTCTGCCCCAACGTTACTCCCGGCTCCGGATTCTCAAACCAGGATAACTGCCGCTGCCGCTGATGAAACCGGGATATATTTTCTTTTGCCCTTTTCATGGCTTCAATGTATACTTCATCCACCTGCTCCAGGGCGTCTTGTATTTCTTCGGAGGATACTTTCATGGTTTCCGGCGTCAGTGTGACTTTATCAAATTCCCGGGTCAGCTCCAGTACAGCCTCATCACCCTTTTCTTTAACTTTTTCCAGTAAGATCTGAACCTTTCTTTCAATTTCCTGATTCGTGTCACGCTGCCTTTCATGGAGGGCTTCCAGGTATTTTTCTCCTTCTTTATCCGACCAGCTGATTATTTTCATCCCAGATCCCCTTTCTCTGCTGCCTGTTTTTCCATCATATCAATTAAAGCATTCATTTCCACTCTTCTTGTTTTATAGCTAACCTTGTTCACAATTAAACGGGCACTTATTTTAAGGATTTCCTCCATAATAATAAGTCCGTTAGCTTTGAGGGTATTTCCTGTTTCTACAATATCCACTATAACATCTGAGAGTCCCATCAAAGGTGCCAGCTCCACCGAGCCCTGCTGCTCAATAATCTCAACAGATTGGCCTTTTGCTTCAAAGTGATTCCGGGCAATCCACGGGTATTTACTGGCGACCCGCAACAGTTTTTTCCCGTTTTCAGCGGCTGCAGGCGGACCTGCCACTGCCATGCGACAGGCACCAAACCCCAGATCCGCCACTTCATACACAGGCTTTGGATTTTCCAGCAAAATATCTTTACCTACTACTCCCAGATCAGCAACGCCGTGTTCAACATAAGTGGCTACGTCGCTCCCCTTCAACAGAATTATTTCCAGGGGATATCCGGGAATATCCAGTATCAGCTTTCTTTTGGGATTTTTTAATATATCTGTGTTCAGGCCTGATTTTTCCAGTAACTGCACCGTGTCTTTTTCCAACCTGCCTTTTGTCAGTGCCAATCTGGTTTTTCCATGCATTCGATTCACGTCCTATCTTTGTCCAACGACTGTATTTTATTCCATGTCAATTTTTTCAATATTTCCATCCTGCTTAATTCTTACCAGCTCGTCCACCTGACGCCGCACCATGTATTCACGGATTTTATCCGGATCTTCCAACATACAGAATTCAACAATATTGCCACCTTCCCGCAGTTCATCAACCGCATCTTTGACAGCACCAATGTTATATTGAGTGTCCAGTATAAGAATATGCTTTCTTTTGGGCACATGTATATTGTTCTGAATTTTTAATGCTTTGGTCAGCTTGTTTACCACGATGGCAAAGCCTGTGGCAGTACAGTCCATTCCAAACTTACCCAGCAATTTATCGTATCTTCCCCCACTGAGAATGATAGCCCCTAAATCCTTTGTGAATCCTTTGAAAGTAACCCCTGTATAGTATTCCAGCTGACTTACCATGCCCAGATCAATGCCCAGGCACTCACCAAGACCATACTCTTCAACCATTTCTATGGTTTGTTTCAGTTCTTCCAGTGCTTCTTCCATATCTTCCGTCAGCAGATAGGTTTTTACTTCCGACAACACTTCCTGCGGGGTTCCAAACATACGGGGAAGCCTTACCAGTAAACGGGCCTTTTCTTTTTGAATGCCATGGATTTCTGCCATTTCCTGTATACCTGTAATGTTTTTTTCTTCCAGCAACCGAAGGATTTGCTGCTTTGCTTCCTCCTCCAGTTCCAGTGATTCGAAAAAAGCGCTTAGAAAATTCATATGTCCCAGTTCCACCGTCAGGTTCTCAAGCCCTAAGGACTTAAGAGATTCGATGGCTGTCACCAGTATTTCAGCGTCTCCCTTTACAGAAGAAACACCAAACAGCTCCACTCCAGCCTGGCGAAATTCCCGCTTCTGATCTGACTGTTCCCGGTCAATCCGATAAACATTTTCCACATAACACAGTTTGAGCGGATATACAAAGTTTTTCATTTTTGTCGCAACAATTCTTGCCATGGGGATTGTGCAGTCCGGTCTCATCACCAGTATTTTCCCGTTTGTATCGATCATTTTAAACATATTGTCGCCATCAGCCAACATTGGCGGCTCTGTAAAAAGATCGTAGTATTCCAGGGTAGGGCTGCTGATTTCCATATATCCCCATTGATTGAAGGTTTCCATCAGCTGATCTTCAATTTTCCTGCGAAGCAGGCAATCATCTATTAATAAGTCCTGCACACCCTGGGGCAGAAACATTTTTCTTTTTTCCATGTATGATTCATCCTTTCTTTCGCTTTAGTGCGCTAAAGTAGTAAACTGTTTGTGGCCTGCCCCTATTCTAATTATTTTTCAGGTGCCTGTCAAGCTTAGTGTTCGGGAGATCTGATGCTGTTCATTCCGGGTATTGATACCTTGAAAAAAACGACCGCATTACCAGCTTATTTCACTCTGATAATCCGATCGTCTTTATTGATTTAGTATTCCTGCCTTGCTTTAAATACTACCCACCTGCTTAAGATGTAGTTTAGGATAACTACCAGTATATTCATCACCAGTTTGCTGATTAAAGCCAGCAGTAATAAGTACCCCAATAATAAGGTAGGTAGAAGTTAGTGATCTTTAACAAATTGTCTTAGATATTCCATAAACGGCTCCCTCAGATCGTCTCTCTTCAGGGCAAACTCCACCGTTGCCTGCAGAAATCCCATTTTATCGCCTACATCATAACGTTTCCCTTCAAAAATATAAGCGTACATGGCTTCCTGTTTTGCCAGAGTTTTAAGGGCATCTGTCAGTTGTATTTCTCCGCCTTTTCCAGGCGGTGTGTGCTCCAGAATATCAAAGATACTTGGACTGATGATGTATCTGCCTAAAATTGCCACATTGGTGGGTGCTTCATCAATAGCAGGTTTTTCCATCAGGTTCTTTACCTTGTAAACATTGTCTTCGATGTTTTTTCCGTCAACGATTCCATATTTGTCCACCTCTGAATGGGGAACCTCCTGAACACCAAGTATCGTTGTTTTGTATTCATCATAGATGGTCGTCATTTGTTTCAGACAGGGTATTTCCGAGTCCACAATATCGTCACCCAGCATAACTGCAAAGGGTTCATTTCCAATAAAGCTTTTTGCACAATAAATAGCATGGCCCAGGCCTTTTGGCTCCTTTTGACGTATATAGTGAATGTTTACCATGTCAGAGATGTTGCGAACTGTTTGCAGCAGTTCGTCTTTTCCTTTTTTTTCCAGCTCCAGCTCCAGTTCAATGGATTTATCAAAGTGATCTTCAATGGACTGCTTGTTGCGTCCGGTAATAATCAGTATTTCTTCAATCCCAGAGTCCACCGCTTCCTCAATGATATATTGAAGCGTCGGCTTATCAACAATTGGCAGCATTTCCTTAGGCTGTGCCTTTGTTGCCGGCAAAAATCGGGTTCCCAGTCCTGCTGCCGGAATAATCGCCTTATTCACTTTCATCATGATTCATCTCCTATCTCCATCAACTAAATGTCGCTGAAATCCACCTGAAAATCCCACTGCTGCCGGAAACCACCAAAAGACCCGCTGTAATATTGCCAATGAGAATCGCTGCAAAGGCGATTTTAAACCGAAGGTTCAGCAGGACAGCTGCCAGACTCCCTGTCCAGACACCAGTTCCCGGTAAAGGAATGGCTACCAGCATAATCAGCCCGATAAAACCAAAGCGCTTGGCTCTTTCACCTTTCGCCATGGTTCTGCTGGTAATTCCGTTGATAAGTCGATCCATAAAAGAGCTGTGCTTCGAGAGAAAAGCAAAAACCGGTCTTATGCCAAAAATAATAAATGGTGCGGGCAAAAGGCTTCCTGCCAGACTTATAGCGAAAGCATGGGCAGGTGAAAACCCCAGGGACATGCCAAAAGGAATGGCGCCTCTCAATTCGATAACAGGCAGTGCCGCCATAATAAATACCAGCACTTCGTTTCTGACCCATGTAAATATATGCTCCATTTCATTAATCCTCTCTTTTTTTGTTCTACTGATTTCATTGGATATTGTACCATTTTTAAGGATTTAATACCACCTGTTTAACTGAAACTTCATCTAAAAACCTTTACTGCTACAGATGAAATAAATCATCGGGACGGTACTTGACTTTTTGTAATCAGAGCTGTATAATCAGTTTTGAAAGCGGGGTTATGGTTATGCCACGACAGGCGAGAGAAAAAACACTTTATGGAATATATCATATACAACAGCGGGGAAGTGGTCAGAGACCTCTTTTTCAAGGCTGGGAAGATCGGAAAAAGTGGCTTTCTATCCTTAAAAAGGCCCGGGATAAATTTCAGTTTAGGCTTTATGCCTTTTGTGCCTCTCACAACGATGAATACCATCTGGTTATCAATCTTCAGGGGGCTGACCTTTCAAGTATCATGAAAAGCATCAATATTTCCTATGCCATGTATGTTAATTATAGCGGGAAACTTTTTCGGGACAGATACATCAGCCGCCAAATCTCAGAAAGAGAGGATCTGTTGTCTCTGATGGCTGATATTCATCGTCGGTCACAGGGTCGTCGCCAAAAACCGGATCCTTATAACAGTTTTTGCTGTTACCGGGGTGCAGAAGAAGCTCTGTTATTACCTGTTGATATGCAGGATATCCGGTTGGACTGTTCCCAAAATATAATATCCACTTCATCCAGCAGCTTAAATGAGTGCAATAAATGTATTACCACCCTGTACGAAGCACGAAATCGACTAAAAGAAATTGCCTCTGTTAACGAAGGCAGCCTGGAAGAGCTGTTTAAAGACAAAGAAAAACGCAATCATTTAATTCATCAGTTCAGACGTTCCACCACTCTTAGCCTGAAACAGCTGGGAGATCTGTTTGGTGGTCTTTCTGAGTCCTCCGTCAGTAAAATACTTAACCGGTAGCCAGGAATAGATTAACACGCCACGCGATTCAAGAACCGTCACCGTCACCAGTGCTCATTCAACTAATTTAGCATAAATCATAAAATTTAAGGGAGTGTTTTGTTATGAGTTTATCCTTTGATCTCAACCTATCCGGTGGTTTAAATAGACCACCACAGAAACCTTACCTGGAGGAAATACAGGATGTAACCGTTATCGGTGCCGGGCCGGCCGGCTTAAGTGCTGCTATTTATGCTAAGCGTAAAGGCTTAAAAACACTGGTAATTGCTACGAGAGTGGGCGGCCAGGTTCTGGATACCTCTGCAATTGAAAACTACCCGGGTTTTTCCTCCATAAGCGGTGAGGAACTGGCTAAACAATTCCGGAACCATGCCGGATCTTTAGGAATACCAATGGAGCAGCAAAAAGAGGTAGCTGGTATAACCGGCGGGGAATCTGTAAAAACTGTTTCTCTTAAGGATGGTTCTAAGATCAGAAGCAGATCAGTTATCATTGCTACCGGCAGTCATCATAAGCAGCTGGGTGTTCCGGGCGAGGGAAGATTAAAAGGACGTGGTGTCGCTTACTGCGCCATTTGCGACGGGCCACTTTTTCAGGACCGTACGGTAATAGTTGCTGGTGGTGGTAATGCGGCAGTAGAAGCCGTTATTGACCTTTCCAAAATTGCTCAAAAAGTGATATTAGTGCATCGAAGCCAGCTAAGAGCCGACGATATTCTTGTAAAAAGAATGAATCAGCTGAACAATGTTGAAGTCCATCTGGAAACACCTATACAGGAAATACTTGGTGATAAGATGGTTGAAGGAGTTCGTGTTATTCAGAAAGCCACCGGCAAAGAAAATGTCATTAAGGGAGATGGTGTTTTTGTTGAAATCGGCTATCAGTCCAATACAAAGGTCTTTGAAGGGTTTCTGGACATGAATGATAAAAATGAGTTAATCGTGGACAATCAGCTTCAGACAAGTATACCAGGTGTTTTCGCTGCCGGCGATGTAATTGAGGGTCCTTACAAACAAGTTGTTATATCTGCCGGTGACGGTGCAAAAGCGGCCCTGGCAGCAAATGATTATATAAACCATATTCAATCAGGAGAGGAGAATAAAAATGCAAATATTAACTGAAGAGGTAAAAACACAATTGCGTGAAATACTGGAAGCTATGAAAAACGAGGTGCATCTGGCACTTTTTACAAAGAATGGTGATTGCCCAACCTGCGAAGAAACCACAGGAATGCTGAAAGATCTGGAGGATGTAACTTCCAAAGTGGTTGTGCATTATTATGATCTGGAAAAGAA
Source organism: Tindallia sp. MSAO_Bac2 (assembly GCA_003838145.1). GTDB lineage: Bacteria > Bacillota > Clostridia > Peptostreptococcales > Tindalliaceae > Tindallia. The sequence goes on along the minus strand of QYZZ01000019.1, from coordinate 90,746 downwards.
CCAGCAAGAAGCTTCAGAGTGGGATGTGAAATTAACTCCATCTATCGTGGTGCTTGATAACAATAAAATGTACCACGGAATCAAATTCAATGGAATTCCAGCAGGCCACGAAATCAACTCATTTATAAAGACTTTACTGGAAGTGTCCGGAGCAGGGGCAGAGCTTCCGCCGGAAGCACAAAAGCGTCTGGATGCTGTCAGTACGCCAGTAAACATTAAAGTATTTGTAACACTGGGTTGTCCTCATTGCCCGGGAGCTGTTGAAAAAGCTCACAAACTTGCTTTATCCAATCCTCATGTCAGCTCTGAGATGATTGAAGCGCAGACCTTTCATGATGTTTCAAATAAGTTTAATGTTTCCAGTGTTCCCAAAATTGTTATCAATGATGAATATGAATTTGTTGGCGATCAACCTCTGGAGGTTTTTCTGGAGGAAATCGAGAAAGTTCATATGCCTTCATAAGCATCGTTAAATATATTTTATAATCCTATTTTGTCTTCAGTCTCAATCCGCCTTATTTGACGTAGGGCGGATTTTTATATTGATCTTTTTTAATGCTTATATTGACATTCCAGAAACATCCATGTAAAATATATAAAACCATTTATTCCAACCGAATTAGTAGGTTATAGAAAAGGAGGATCTGTATGATTGTAGAGAATGTAAGTCAATTAATTGGAAAAACACCGCTGGTGAAGCTAAATAAGCAGGGAACACCAAACATGGCCAGTATATATGTCAAGCTTGAATTCCAGAATCCCGGCGGATCTGTAAAGGATCGTATTGCGCTTAGTATGATTGAAGCATTAGAATCGGAAGGTAAAATAACTGAAAAAACGTTACTGGTGGAACCAACCAGTGGCAACACGGGAATTGGTCTGGCCATGGTAGCTGCAGCCAAGGGATACCCTCTTATTTTGGTTATGCCTGACACCATGACAGTTGAAAGAAGAAAGATTTTGAAGGCTTATGGTGCAGAGCTAGTACTCACAGAAGGCTCTAAGGGAATGAAAGGTGCCATCGAAAAAGCAGAAGAAATTCTTCAACAGAATAAGGATGCTGTGAATCCGGGCCAGTTTGTGAATCCGGCCAACCCTGCCATTCACTACAAAACTACCGGTCCGGAGATCTGGGAAGATTTGCAGGGACAGCTACACGCATTGGTTGCCGGTGTCGGTACCGGTGGAACCATCACGGGAGCCGGCCGTTTCCTGAAAGAGAAAAAAGCTGCTCTTCAGTTAATTGCCGTTGAACCGTCTGATTCACCAGTTTTATCCGGTGGTCAGCCAGGGTCGCACAAAATACAGGGGATTGGCGCTGGGTTCATACCGGAAATTATGGATGTGAGTCTTCTGGATCAAGTTGTACGAATTACTGCTGAAGAATCCATGGCAACTGCACGTCGTATCGCAAAAGAAGAAGGGCTGCTGCTTGGTATTTCATCAGGAGCTGCTATCGCAGCTGCTATTCAGGTAGCGGAAAAAATGGCTCCGGAGGATAATATAGTAGTAATCGCCGCCAGTAACGGAGAGCGTTATCTAAGTACACCACTATATGACATTGACTAGATTATCTGGTCTCCAGATCGATTGGCAGTTGTTTCCCAATGGTTATTTCATCTTTTCTGACAATTGAGTCATAAGCCATCACTTCCACTCCCTTTTCCTTAGCCAGGCAGACAGCTTCCGCAAAAGCCGGATCCATTCTCCAATTCAAGGTGAATCGATCCGGTTTCTTCATTTTAATCAGAAACATGATAGCTCCTCTGTATCCGGTTTCAACAGCTTCAGCCATTTCTTTCACGTGTCTTGCTCCTCTTTCTGTTGGCGCATCCGGAAAAGCAGCAACTCCGTCTCTTTCCAGGGTGACTCCCTTAACTTCTATCAGGCAGCGCTGTTGGCCCTGTTCCATATAAATATCAAAACGGGAACTCCCGAAGGTAACTTCTCTTTTTAATAAGGAAATATTTTTAAATGCTTCAATTCTGCTTTCCAGCAATGCTTCTGCGATGACTGCATTAGGCGCCTGCGAATCAATATTCACCAGGACGTTATCTTTATATACGCTGATAACCGAATACTTTGTTTTACGGCCAGGAATGTGGCTTTTATCTTCCAGGTACAGTTTCGCACCCGGGATAAGCAGCTCCCTGCACCGGGAGGTATTTTTAACATGCACTGTTTCTTCCTTACCATTCAGTTGTACATGTGCAATAAAGCGGTTGGGTCGATCCAAAAACTCTGCTTCCACTACTTTATCATAGATCACATTTCCCATCTCCCTTTTTCCAGATTCTCTCTTTGAGATTAATCATCTATCATCATACCGTTAAGCCATTTTTTTATCCAGACAAAAAGAAAGAATTTATTATCGGATAAATTGACAGAAATTTTACGATATGACGATATACCTCTGGATTTTTAACTGATTATGTCGTAAAATAGAGAAAGTTGTTAACGTTTTATTTAACTTCGTTTCCTATGGTCTCGTCTTTACGTTTCAATTCATTTCACACGTTTTACATCTGACCGTTTTGGTCTCTTTACCTTGGTTTCAATAATCATTATCATTTTGGGAGGTCATTGAATTATGCAGAAAACCAGCATTCGCAGACGAATACTGATGGGTTTCTTTGCCATCACCCTGATCCTGATGGCTTTAGGTGGATTTAGCTATATGCAACTTAGTTCCATGCAGGAAGAGTTGCGGAATTTACTTGAAGAGCAGATGGACCTTTATCGAATCAACAATGAGTTAGCCTTAACCATTGCAGAGAGAAGCTCTCATGTCAGTAACTTTGTGCTGACAGAGGATGAATTCTACCTGAATCAATTCATCCGGGTCTCCAGCACCGCTGATTCGCTGGAAAGACAGTTGCTGGAAATCAGCAACAGTGAAGATGATGAAACCTTTGTAGAGCGCAGCCAGTCATGGCGCCGCATTGCAACCTCCGAAGTGGTACCCATGATAAACACCGGACGTCATGATGATGCCATCGATGTAATTTCCAACCGTATGGCACCGGAAGGCAACACGCTAATGATCTATGCCCGCAACATGGCTAATGAGCGACAGGAAAATGTTCTTGCCATCGGTGCACAGGTTATGAGTACTCAGGAAGAAATCCGGATGCTGGTTATTGCCGCCATCGGTGTGGCTATAGCCGTTTCAATTGTATTAGCCTTCGTAATTTCCAACAGCATTACACGCCCCCTGAAGAATTTAGTTGCTACCGTTAATACCGTTGCTCAGGGAGATCTTACCCAGCAAGTCGCAGTAAAACGAAGAGACGAAACCGGACAGGTGGCCGAGGCTGTAAATCAGATGGTCGAAAACCTCAAAGGACTCATCAAGTCCAGCGGTTCTATTTCTGAGCAGGTAGCCAGCACCAGTGAAGAACTGGCAGCTTCCTCCCAGCAGGCTTCGGCTACTTCACAGGAAGTATCCCGAACCATAGACGAAGTTTCTAAAGCTGCTGATGAGCAGGCTTCAGCCGTCGAAGCAAGCAACCAAAGCATGGGCATTATTGCTCAGAGTATTGACAAGGTATCCACCAGCATAGAGCAGGTAAGAACTGTTTCGCATAATACACAGCGATCAGCTGAAAAAGGAAGGGATGCCGCCCGTTTGGCCGTATCTAAAATGAACGAAATCCATTCATCCTCAGATCAGACAGCTATTGTTGTGAAGGAACTGGATCAGGCATCTACGGAGATTGTTAAAATTGTTGACAGTATCAGTTCCATCTCAGAACAAACCAACCTGCTGGCATTAAATGCTGCTATAGAGGCAGCCAGAGCTGGTGAGGCCGGCCGCGGCTTTGCTGTTGTCGCTGAGGAAATACGCAAACTTGCAGAAGAAACATCTCAGTCATCCGGACGGATTGCAAAAATTATTGGAAGTATACAGTCCCAGATCAGTGAAGCGGTTAATTCCATGGAAAACAATAACCATCAGGTGGAGGAAGGTACGAAAATCGTTAACGATGCCAGTACACTTTTTGAAAGTATCTCTGACGAAATTTCCGGTATATCCGGGCAGGTGGAAAACGTCACCCGTTTGGTGCAGGAAGTTACTGCCAACAGCCAGGAAGTCGTTAATAGTTTCCAGAACATGTCTGCCATTTCTCAGGAAACAGCAGCTTCTTCAGAGGAAGTTTCTGCCAGTGCAGAACAGCAGAATTCTGCTGTGGATGAAATAGCCAGCTCCGCCACCAACCTCGCTTCATTGGCCAATGAGCTCCAAAGTGCGATTGCTGTATTTAAGATCTAAACCGATAAAAAGCGAGCCTGAAACAACTCAGGCTCGCTTTTTTTTGCTGTATTACAGAAAATCTTCTCTAACAGGCGTAAAAGTTTCCACCAGCTTCGTGTTTTCCAGTACATCCACTTTATGTTCAACATTGCCCGGAATACACCAGCTGTCTCCTGGCTTCATCTCCACTGCTTCACCATTAATTTCGAAGCGTAGACTTCCTGATATCAGGTAACCGGTCTGTTCATGTGGATGTTGGTGCAGTGGCAGCTTAGCTCCTTCAATCAGCTCGAATTCACAAAGCATCGTTTTTTCTCCAACCACCAGGTTCTTTCTTCTGACACCATCCAGCATTTGAATCCATTGTCCTTCTCCATGATTCGTATTTATTCCTGACATATTCTTATCCTTCCTTCCTGTTATTGTATTTCCTTTTATGCAATAATTTTTCAAGTTCAATTTTATCATTTCTTGTGATAGGATTAAAGACAGGAGGTGGTATTTTGCCCATATTGAAAAATGACTGGCAGGATTTGCTCGAAGATGAGTTTCAGAAAGAGTATTATAAAGAACTCCGGATTTTTTTAAAAAATGAGTACCGGTCTCATACTGTATATCCAAAGCCTGATCATATTTTTAATGCGCTTCATTTCACTCCCTTCAGAAACCTGAAGGTGGTTATTCTTGGGCAGGATCCGTATCACGGTGAAGGTCAGGCTCACGGACTGTGTTTTTCTGTTCAAAAAGGTGTCAATCCGCCGCCTTCTTTGATTAATATTTTTAAGGAACTGGAATCCGACCTGGAATGTCCAGTCCCGGAACACGGATGTCTGACTTCCTGGGCGGAACAGGGTGTGCTGTTATTAAACACCGTTCTGACGGTACGAAAAGGCGAACCGGCTTCGCATCGTGGCAAGGGATGGGAAACCTTTACTGACAGGATTATCAAGATAATTAATGATTCGGAGAGCCCTGTTGTTTTTTTGTTGTGGGGTAAGCATGCTGCTGAAAAAACCGCCATGATTACCAATCCACGTCATTTAGTGCTTCAATCTGCCCATCCCAGCCCATTTTCCGCTTATCGTGGCTTCTTTGGCTGTAGGCATTTTTCACAGGCAAATGCTTTTCTGGTCAGTCAGGGAATCGAACCTGTTGATTGGAACCTTTCTTCAGCTGACTAGTTTTGTCTGACGCCTAAGCTGCGTTTCCTATTTAAAGATAAATTTGATATAATATAGGAGGAGTAGCCATGCTTTTTATACATGAACAGGAGGGATTATATGACTAAACCAGTATCCGTTGATTGGAGTCAGCTGGGATTCAGCTACATGAAAACACCTTATCGCTACATATCTACCTGGAAAAATGGCGAATGGAGCGAAGGTGTGCTGACAGAGGATAATCAGCTAAAAATCAGTGAAGCATCATCAGCTTTACATTATGGACAGCAGTGCTTTGAAGGGCTTAAAGCCTATCGGACAAAAAGTGGACAAATCCAACTGTTTCGTCCGGACCAGAATGCTAAGAGAATGCAAAAAAGCTGCCAGCGGGTTTTGATGCCCGAAGTATCAGAGGAACAATTTATCGACGCCTGTAAGCAGGTCGTTAAAGCAAATGCGGAGTATGTTCCCCCGCATGGAACTGGTGCAACTCTTTATTTGCGGCCTTTTGTTATCGGGGTTGGAGATAATATTGGTGTAAAACCTGCCCCTGAGTACATTTTCTGTGTTTTCTGTCTGCCTGTCGGACCTTACTTTAAGGGCGGTATGGCCCCTGTTAATTTCACTGTTTCAGAATTTGACCGGGCAGCACCCTTTGGTACCGGTGCAGCTAAAGTCGGAGGAAATTATGCAGCCAGCATGTATCCTCATGCCAAAGCCGTTAAAAAAGGATTTGCGGATTGCATCTATCTGGATCCAATGACACATACCAAAATCGAAGAGGTAGGAGCTGCAAATTTCTTTGGTATCACTAAGGATAATGTTTTTGTCACTCCCGATTCACCATCTATTCTTCCCAGCATAACAAAATATTCCCTGCTTTATCTGGCAGAGCACTACTTAAATATGAAAGTTGAAGAACGGGATGTCTATGTTGATAAATTAGATGAGTTTGCCGAGGCCGGTGCCTGCGGAACCGCCGCTGTCATTACTCCCATCGGTGGCATTGATTATAAGAATAAGCTCCATGTTTTTTACAGCGAGACTGCAGTCGGGCCAGTTACCCAAAAACTGTACGATACCCTTTGCGGTATTCAGTTTGGTGATGTGGAAGCACCCGATGGCTGGATAGTACCAATTGAATAAGAGTGTAAAACAGCAGGCCATTTTCCGGCCTGCTGTTTATTTGAGCAGATTTTCTCCTTTTTGAATATATTCTTTCATTTCGTTTTTGGGAACCATGGAGCCACCAGTTGCCCATACAATATGGGTAGCCTGTTTCATAAAGGGGTCCACGCCGCCTTTCCTCACAGCACGGTGAACCACCGCATCTTTTGCATACCGGAAAGGACCTGGCATACCAGCCAAAGCCGACGGTTCCAAATGAATACCTTCAGTCTTTGCAAGCATTGCCAGCATTTGAAATAACAGTTTATCGTCAACGGTATAGATTCCGTCTAACACTTCATCCATTAACTGGCACACAAGCCCTGATGGTCTCGAAACAGCCAGCCCGTCAGCTTCCGTATTGTTGCTGATACCAAAATCTGTAGCCGACACTTTCTCCCGCAGTCCGGTCATCATTCCCAACAGTACTGCCGGTGCCTGAGTTGGTTCAGCAAAATAACAATGAACACTATCTCCAAATACCTGCTTCAATCCGAAGGTGATCCCGCCTGGCCCGCCGCCTACACCGCAGGGCAGATATACAAACAGCGGGTTGTTCTCATCAACAACTATTTTCATATCTTCCAGTTGCTTTTTAAGCCTTAAGGCTGCCACAGAATACCCCAGAAAAAGATCTCTTGAATTTTCATCATCGATGAAGTGGTTGCGCTGATCCTGCTGCGCCAAACGTCGACCTTCTTCCACAGCTTTACCGAAGTCCGAGTTGTACTCACGGACTTTTACGCCATGCTGACGAAGTTTTTCTTTCTTCCATGCCCTGGCATCCCGAGACATATGAACCGTGACCCTGAAGCCTAGCTTTGCGCCCATAATGCCAATGCTTAACCCTAAGTTCCCTGTTGAGCCGACAGAAATAGAGTACTGAGAAAAGTAGTTTTTAAGCGGCCGTGAATCCAGGACCCGATAATCTGAGTTGTGAAAAAGAAGCCCTTCTTTCATCGCTAGATCCTCAGCATGTTTCAGAACTTCATAAATACCGCCTCTTGCTTTTATGGAGCCGGATATCGGCAGCTGATGATCCATTTTCAGGTACAAGGATCCTGCCAGCGGATATTTTAGCTTTTTTTCCATAGCACTTTTCATTGCCGGGATTTCACAAAGTGATGATTCAATTATTCCTTTTGTTTCTTTCACTTCATCGAAGGCCTGAGCCAGATATGGCGCAAACCTGTCTAAACGGTGTGAAGCGTCCATCATATCCTTTTCTGTAACCGGCAGCCTGTTCAATGCTCTGTTTGCGTCAGTGTATCTGGGGTTTATCCAGAAAGTTGGCTCTTTATCCAGTACCCTTTTTATTTCCGGATATTTCCTTTTCCATTCCTTTATCGGATGACCTTGAATCAAAAATATTCACCTGCCTTATTCATTTAAGTTGCAAGGGCGCCTTCCGTTTCTTCAACCAGCTCATCCATCAGTTCCTGAACACTGGTAATTTTCTTAATGCGATAAGCATTTTTCCCGGCAAAAATTAACCCTTCCTTTACAGATCCGGTCACAGAGTTCATCAGAGCTTCTGTAATGCAATAGGGAGTGGTTGCCGGATTGCATGGCTTAAGGCAGTTGGTGCACCTGGTAACAGGTATTGATCCATTGTTTAACCTTTCAGCGAATTCATTGATTATCGCCCGACCCGGCATACCCACCGGGCTTTTAACCAGGCCAATATCCGACTCGCCGGCATTCAGATATGCCTGTTTAAAAAGCTCATTAGCATCGCATTCTTTTGTAGCAACAAAACGTGTAGCCATTTGAACTCCTGATGCACCTATTTTCAGGTACTCTGCTATATCATGTCCGTTAAAGATCCCTCCGGCAGCAATCACCGGGATTTTTTTGCGATATTTTTCCTCATACTGCTTAAGAGCTGCGATGACATCTTTAACCATCTCGTCAAGTTTTGGAGCTTTTGAGGATGTGAGTTGTTCTTCTGTGAAACCAAGGTGACCACCCGCATCGGCCCCCTCAACAATAACCAGGTCCGGCAGAACCTGGTATTTTCTGTCCCACATTTTTGCAATTAATGCCGCAGCTTTACCTGAGGATACGATGGGGGCAATCTTAGTGTTTGATCCTTTTACAAGGGCCGGAAGCTCTGATGGCAGCCCGGCACCTGAAATAATCAGGTTTATTTTTTCTTCGACTGCTGCCTGTACCATTTCTCTGTAGTTCTGAACAGCCACCATGATATTAACACCCAGAATTCCGTCCGGACTTAATTCCTTCGCTTTTCGTATGTGTTTGCGCAAACCGCGAACATTCGCTTCGTCATTGTTCGTAAAAAAATCCGGCTCTTCAAAACCTATCTGAACACCGGCCATCACACCAACGCCACCGGCATTGGCTACGGCTGCCGCCAGCCTTGAAAGCGATACGCCAATTCCCATCCCACCTTGTATGATGGGAAGTCTTACTGTTTCATCTCCAATTTGCAGGGGAGGTATTTTCATTTCATCGACTCCTTGATATTTATTTACTGTTTTATTGTATCAAATTCGACGTTAATTGCAAATCTGTTTTTACATCAAGAAAGCACTGTCACATAAGGACAGTGCTTTCTTATTGCTGAAGAAATAGCATACTCTATTTAGATGTGAATGAGTTTTAAATGTCTTGAATTTGATTTTTTGACTGCGCTATGAATCTTTCGATTAAGATGATGTTGCCTCACTCTTTGCAGCATCCTTTTTCTCTTTAGCTTTAAGGTATACAAAGGCCAGCCCAATGATAACAATTCCACCTATATTGGTAGTGTTGCCGGGCACAATCAGCATCAGTCCCCCTGCTGCCAGCACCAAACGCATAATACCGTGAATTCTGGTATTCATAAATCCACTAACGCCGGAGGCAATAGCGTACATTCCGATTAATGCTGTTGCCAGTGACATGATCAGTGCAACAGGAGTCCAGTCCACCAGTACCAGCATTGGATGAGTCGCAAAAATGTAGGGCACCAGATAAGCAGCAAAAGCTAGCTTTGAAGCCTGAACACCCGTTTTAAATGGGTTCGATCCGGCAATTCCGGAGCCGGCGAATGCGGCCAGTGCTACCGGCGGGGTTATATCGGCAATAATACCGAAGTAGAATACAAACAGATGGGCAGCTATTACCGGGATTCCCAGTTCTACAAGCACAGGAGCTGCAATGGTTGCCTGAACAATATAGTTGGCTGTCGTTGGCATACCCATACCCAGAATAATGGATGCAAACATGGTAAACAACATAGCCAGGTAAACATTACCGCCAGACAAAATCAGAATACCGGTGGAAAATTTAACGCCCAGGCCGGTAAGTGTTACAATTCCGACAATGATACCAGCGGTGGCACAGGCCATAACCACCGGCAGAGCCGAGCGGGCACCTTCGTCAAGTCCTTCAATGATTTGAATTGGTTTCATTCTGGTATCTTTGCGAATATACGAAACCAGGATAGCTGATATAATGGCAAACAATGCAGCACGCATTGGTGTATACCCACCAACCAGCAAGTACATGATCACCACAATAGGCAAAGCGAGGAACCATTTTTCTTTAAGTAATTTAAAAGGATTGGGTAACTCAGCTCGAGTCAGACCTCTCAGGCCTGTTTTCTTTGCTTCCAGATGCACCATCATAAATACGCCTGTAAAGTACAAAGCTGCAGGTATTGCCGCCGAAAGCGCTATGGTGATATATGGCAGGTTGGTAAATTCCGTCATAATAAACGCAGCAGCGCCCATTACCGGAGGCATTAGCTGACCGCCTGTTGATGCAGCGGCTTCAGTTGCTGCAGCAAATTCAGCCCGGTATCCAATACTTTTCATAAGTGGAATCGTAACCGATCCGGTTCCAACGGTATTAGCAACGGAACTTCCTGATATGGTCCCCTGAGTAGCGGAAGCTATAACAGCTGCTTTTGCCGGACCACCGGTCAGGCCACCGGCAACTCCCATAGCAAGAGCCGTCAGCCAGTCTCCAATTCCAGTCTTCTTAAGGAATGTTGCAAATACCAAAAAGAGGAAAATAAAGGTTGAAGATACACCGATCGGGATTCCAAGGATGGCCTCCGTTGACATCCACATATAAGTAGCTATTCTTGGGATGGCATAGCCTCGGTGGGACATGAAGCCCGGAAACATGGGCCCTAAGTAAGCGTATACAAGAAAAAACGATGCCACTGTTATCAAAACAGGGCCAGCAATTCTTCGCGTAGCTTCCAAAACGAGAAGTACGGCTATAATGGAAACAATTGTATCCATTTGCGTATAAGCACCGGCACGATGTATAATATCACGATAATTTATAATGTGATAAAACGCGACGTAGGCTCCTGCAAGAGCAAGGATCCAGTCATAAAACGGAACTTTATCCTTACGCATACTTCTCATAAATGGATACAGCACAAACACGAGGAATAAGGCAAAGCCAACATGCTGCCCTCGCTGAATAGTGGTTGGAAACACGCCGAAAAGGGCTGTATAAAGCTGAATTAAAGCCCAGACAATTGCTATCGCACTGATGGCTTTTGCAAGTACACCTTTTAGTTTTCTGGCAGTAAACTCTCTGTCATATTTAGCCGCCACTTCTGCTACTTGTTCTTCATCAATTGCCTGCTTATCAAGAATGGTTTGTCCTTCTTCGGCAAATTCTTCTTCTTTGGTTTTTTGTTCCTTTTCTGCGTCTTGTGGTTTTTCGTCTGTTGTCAGTTTTTCGTCTTTGTTTGATTTATCATTGCTCATCTTGCTTCCCTCCTTAAAAAGTACTTCAGTAAAGAAATATCTGTTACTTCTATTTCAACAAATCCACCAGGTGAAGCAAGTTCTCTGAGGGGTACTTCATGGTGGGCAAAATAAAAAGTGTGATCAGCCACTTCCTGGCCAATTCGCACCGGCAATTTATCAAAGGATACGTTATAGTTGTAGACACGAAACAAACCATCCGTTATCTCCCATTTAGTACCTCCCTCCGGCCCTGCCGGAAGATTCGGTCCATGTTCGTTGAATAACATTTCCTCAATGCCTATTGTGAGTTTTTCCTGAACATAGTAGGTTTCAATGACGGGCTGTTTTGTTACAGAATGTGTCCAGTGAATAGAAAAGGAGTCCTTGGGATTAATGCGTACCAGGTATAAAAGCTGATTATCTTTGGCAGGCTCACTTATCTGAAGTACAGTTACCGGTTTTCGCATTATAAAAAGTATGAATGCACAGACTAACACCATCATTAACAATAAAGTGCAGGTCCGCTTATTTTTGCTGATATAAGTCATAATTGATTACTCTCTTCTTTAATTTAAAGAATCAGGGTAACGTTTTCATGATCCATTTCCCCGGAAAGACCCGGAAAATAAACCGGGCATGATTCATGCCCGGTTTACATTTCATTACCGAATCATCTCTTTCAGGTGTTACATCATGCCTTGTTCTTCGTAGTATCGAATTGCTCCTGGATGAAATTCAGTTGTGATTCCATTTAGCGCATTTTCCAGCAGAATCTGCTCACCAGTTGCATGAGATGCCGCAATCTGGTCGTTATGCTCATACATTATACGAGCAAGATCATACGCAATGTCATCGTCCAGGTCGTCTCTTACATAAAGTACCGCCTGAAGAGCGATGGTGTGAATGTCATCATAATCTTCTCCACGATAGTTGTAGGTTCCAGCTGGAATAACCCATGGTGCAATCAATGGGAATTCTTCCTGCAGTGTTTCCAGCTCTTCGCCGGTAATTTCCAGGAAGGCTACTTCGCGTACGGTCAGCAGGTCAACAATTGCAGAAGCCGGAGCACCCAGTACGTTCCAGGCTGCATCCACATGGCCGTCTTTCATTTTGTCAACTGCGTCGCCGAATGTGTCATTTACAACCGTCATGTCATCTTCAGTTAATCCATGAGCTGCAAAGATGTGCGGAGTTGTTGCTGCGGTACCACTTCCTGGAGGTCCACCTGCAACTGTTTTGCCAGCTTGGTCTTCGATAGTGTAGACGCCACTTTCCACCAGGCCAACACCCTGAATAATCTCAGGATACACAACGCCTACGGCTCTGAAACCTTGAACTTCAGTGCCTTCAAAAGATCCTTCTCCATGCCATGCGTCTTCAGCAATGTTATTCATCGCCATAACGATGTCTGCATCACGGGTGTCCAGCAGTCGAAGGTTTTCGACAGATGCTCCGGATGGTTGAATGGTTACGTTAATGGCATCAATGTGATCGTTCCATACTGAAGCCATCGCTCCGCCCAGTGGGTAGTAAGTACCCGCAGTTCCACCTGTTGCATAAAGCAATTCCTGAGTTCCGGCAGCTGGCGCTTCCGCTTCACCATTTTCATCTGCAGGTGCATCCGCTCCGTTTCCGCCGCAAGCTGTGAACGCCAAACTTACAACCAACAGTGCAATTAACAACAATCCAAAACGTGTCTTTTTCATAAAATCCCCCTTTTCTTCTTCACTTCTTAATTTATCATTAACACGGTATCCAGGAAATACCATGCTAATTTTGTGAAAGTTCAGTGTTCAGTCTCCTGCAACGTATATTTTACTCTTCCCAGGGACAAAAGTCAATATATACTTCATTATAGTTTGACTATGCAAGTATTCATTCATTTCCTTCGTTTGTGAATATTTTTATCAATCTTTATCTAGGTGGGAGGCCCAGCATTTCACAGGCTTCCGCAGGTGTTGCCATTTCTCTTCCAACGGCTTTTGCAATATTCACTACCTGCTGCACCAGTTTTTCATTGGTTGCCTGTGTCCCGTCCGGCATTTCAAGCACATCTTCCAATCCGGTTCGAACATGGGCTCCCATGACAATGGCCATCGTCAGCATCTGAACCTGCGCTTTGCCAACGCCCATCACACTGCAGGTGGAGTTTGGAGGCAAACTCTCAATCATATGCATCAGATTTTTCGGGGTGCCTTTTATGGAACCCGGAACGTTCATCACCAGATTGAAGTGTACTGGCGTTTTCAAAACACCTTTTTTAATTAAAAACTTGGCGTTATCAATCATTGCCACGTCAAAGGCTTCTATTTCCGGCTTCACATTATTCTCGTTCATTTTCGTAACCAGATGTTCAATCAAATCCGGCGGGTTGGCGTTTACAGCACTTGGAAAGTTTGAAGATCCGGTGGAAAGGCTGGCCATTTCAACGTTAAGGTCAAGCATCTGGCTTCTCCATTCCGCCGTATTGCCGCCACCTCTTGCTCCTGTTGACACCTGGGTAATGATGTCCAGGTCGCTGGCATCGATTTTATCGATGAGCTCTTTAAAAATAGCCCGGTCACAGGTAGGTTTTTCCTCTTCGTCACGAACATGCAGATGTCCTACGGACACTCCCATTTCTCTGCATTTTTGCAGATCAGCTACAATTTGATCCGGGGTTACCGGAGTACTGGCATTTAATGCGCGGGTTGGCACATTCCCTGTTGGTGCCAGAGTAATAATCAGTTTATCCAAAATTAACGCCTCCTTTTGCGTATCTGCTTTATAGAACCTGCTTGCTGGTTTTATCGATGGCTCTTTCCAGTCTATCCATCATCTCAGCCGTTTCTTCACGGGTAATATTGATAGGCGGTGCCAAAAGCGTATCGTCACCTTTTCCACTTCCTGCAGATCCTCCACCCGGATATGGAACTACACCTTCTTCCAGACAGTTAACGGTGAATTTACCTTTCAGATTGATCGAAGGATCAAAAGGTTCTTTAGTGCTTTTATCCTGAACAAATTCTATACCCCACATTAATCCTTTACCTCGCACATCACCTACGATAGGATACTTATTGAGCTCTTCCATCCTCTGTCCAAAGTATTCGCCCTGCTCTGCAGCATTTTGAAGATACCCTTCCCGCTCAATAATTTCCAGCACTTTCAGTCCTATTCCACAGGAAAGTGGATTACTGGCATAAGTGTGTCCATGAATAAAGTTACCGGTTCCTTCCACCATAATGGTATTAAAAACTCTATCGTTGCAAATTGCTGCTCCCATGGGAGTATATCCGGAGCTCATGCCTTTGGCGCAAGTCATAATATCCGGCACTACATCATAATGATCTGACGCAAATTTTTTGCCGGTTCTGCCAAAGCCAGCCATTACTTCATCCATGATAAAGAGGATATCGTAACGGTCACAAATTTCTCTTACTTTGTCAAAATATATTTTGGTCGGATGAACACCAGGCACTGCAGAACCGATAACCGGTTCCGATATAAAGGCACATACATTTTCGGCACCCTGCTTGATGATTTCTTCTTCCAGAGCCTCTGCCGCCTTAATGCTTGTTTCTTCCAGTGTTTCGCAGTTCCATGGATTGCGGTAGTGATAGAACTGTGGAATTTTAGGGAAATCAATGAGCATTGGCTCATATATTTTTCTTCGTCCCGGGATTCCCGTCATGGAAAGTGCTCCCAACGTGTTTCCATGGAAGGAATTCCATTTACTGATTACTTTCCACTTTTTGCTATCCTTGCCATCTCTTTCGACAAAATACTGACGCGCCATTTTGATGGCAGTTTCTGTTGATTCAGATCCACCGGAAACAAAGTATACATGATTAAGGTCTCCGGGAGTCCATTCGCAAACCTTCTCAGCGCATTTCTCAATTGTATCTACCGTCCATCTTGAAAGGTGAGTGAAAGCAACTCTTTCGATTTGTTCTTTTGCAAACTGCGCAATTTCAGCATTTCCATGGCCTATATTTGCAACTGCCGAACCGGAGCAGGCATCGATATATGGTTTGCCATCTTCTCCATAGAGGTATACACCTTCACCTCGCTCAATCCGTGGGTAAATCCAGTTCTGATTCCGATAAAAAACATGATTTTTTGGTGCTTTGTTCTGACTCATTTTGTTCCCCCTTCCCAATTTTCAGGTTTTTGTTTTTATATAAAACAAAAACCAGTACAACAGATACCACCAGTTCCCAACAGCTCATTCGCTCTTACGATATCAGTGGCTTCAGTTATACTGGATTCCACCCGCTGAATCCCTGTCAGGATATGACAGGGCGGCAGGTAAAGCAGCATACAATTAAATGGATACAATGTTATTTGGCCGGTCCGTTACTTGTTTTCACTTTTCCACTGAAGGTATCTTTCAACAGCGCCACGCAAAGCAACGCACAAAGCCTTCTGGGCAAAGCCATGATACCGATCCTTAATGGATACAGCAATTTGTTCGGCTCCTTCTTCGTGAATATTATGTCCAACCAGCACAGATTTGAGAAATTCCCGGGCTTCTTCGGTTAGCAGGGTACAGGAAACATCTACAATTTCCCCACTGTTTCGATCGATAATCAATCCTAAACCGACAACCCGATGCACATTAGCAGCCGGAATTTCTCCCGGCAACTTGGCATAAGCGATAAAGTAGACCGTATTATTAGAATAATTTGCCATACCCATCACCGCCTATGCATAATAGTGAAAATATTCTCACTGTCATTATACACACTTGTCAAATTTTTTTCAAGCCCCATTATTTTCACTCCTTTGAAACATCCGAAAGTTTTTGATCATGCTTATTCCTAATACCCGTCTTGCTGCCTTTGATGATTTGTCTCGTTTTTAGATAAATATGATTTCATTACTTCCTCCCGGGTAAAACCAAGTTGCTCTCCCAGGGAAACGAAAGCCTGAAAAAGTTGGTGAAAATTAGCATATGACCGATTCTGGTCAAATTGACTCATAGCCCGGTAAACAGACAGAAACTGCAGTGTTTCATTGTCTTCAATTTTTTCAGGTTCCAGTTCATCAAAAATATAATCCATTTCCAGACCCAGACTTAGCAAAAAATGAAGTCCATCCACATATTCTTCC
This sequence comes from Tindallia sp. MSAO_Bac2, assembly GCA_003838145.1. GTDB lineage: Bacteria > Bacillota > Clostridia > Peptostreptococcales > Tindalliaceae > Tindallia. Next base: position 74,352 of record QYZZ01000019.1, on the reverse strand, counting down.
AAAATCACTTCTTTTGAAGATGCTTCTTTAACACTCCAGAATTTGAAACAACGCGTCTCATTTGCCAGTTCACCCAGCTCAACCTGAAAAGCCAGTATCTTTCTTTCTGTAAGGTTTTCCTTCTCCAGATCGTGGTTTTCCAGTATAAATCGATCCAGCTGTTTCTGTTTTTTAAATAATTCTGACCAGTTCATCAAAACCCTCTTTTCCTGTCATTTCCGCCGCCGGCGGAGTATGATGCCTATCATTTATATGTTAATTCCCAGGCTACAATTAAATTATATCGGAAGGTGTCGAATTCTTGACCCGTTCCCGGCGTTATGCCGAAATACTGCTCATCGTGTTCAATTAACAACATTTTCCGATTATTATCCTGAATAAATACATGAACCGGCCCAATGCCCTCCAGCTCAAAAAGACCTTTGCGATAGTTTCCTGTCTCTGTGCCCTCAATTTTTTCCATATCAGGAATAACCGGTACATCTTCGATGTTGTCGATAAGGTAATAGGGAATAACTACTTCATCTACTGTTAAATTTCTTTCATCCAATTCATAATTTATTTCTGCCGGCTCCGTTTTTTCTGTATTCTGGCAAGCCACCAAAGGTGTCATCAACACTAAACTCATTATAACAAAAGCATGGGATTTCTTCAGCATCTTCCTCACAACCTTTTCAAATTTTCTTTTATAAACCCATAATACTATATTATGTAAACTATTGCACGAAAAAAACCGCTCCATCAGGAGCGATTTTTACAGTTTTTTTATTTACTTGCAACCAATGGAAGGAACGCATCGGAGCCCTTCATTCAGCATGTCTTCCGTGTATTCGACGTCACATATTTTACCGGATAAATAGGCTTCATAAGCCGAGAGGTCGAAGTGGCCATGGCCGCTTAGTGCAAATAGGATGGTTTTTTCTTCCCCGGTTTCTTTGCATTTCTTCGCCTCTTCAATGGCCGCCTGTATGGCATGGGCAGATTCCGGCGCCGGAAGAATGGCTTCCGCTCTGGCAAACTGAATAGCCGCTTCAAATACTTTTGTCTGTGGAACAGCACAGCCTTCAATCAGTCCGTCATGATACAGCTGGCTGACCAGCGGTGATTCTCCATGGTACCTGAGCCCTCCGGCGTGAATCCCTTCCGGAACAAAATCGTGACCTAAAGTGTACATCATGGTTATCGGTGCCATTTTAGCCGTATCTCCAAAATCATAGGCAAATTTACCCTTTGTAAGCGTTGGACAGGCCGCCGGCTCCACCGCTATAAATCTGGTTTTGGCTCCATCTTTTATGTTGTTCTTCATGAACGGAAAGGAAATCCCCGCAAAATTACTGCCACCACCACAACAGCCAATCACCATGTCCGGGTATTCATCAATTTTTTCCATCTGCTTGATTGCTTCTTCCCCTATAATGCTCTGGTGCAAAATAACATGATTGAGAACACTTCCCAGAGCGTAGCTGGTATCCTTTCGGGTTGCCGCATCTTCAACAGCCTCGCTGATGGCGATGCCAAGGCTTCCGAGTGATTCCGGATCTTTTTCAAGTATAGCGCGACCAGCGTTGGTTTGATTGCTGGGGCTTGGAACGACATTAGCTCCGTAAGTCTGCATTAATGATTTTCGATATGGCTTTTGCTCATAGCTGATACGCACCATATACACCATACATTCCAGTCCAAACATCTGAGCAGCAATGCTTAATGCAGAACCCCACTGACCAGCCCCCGTTTCCGTTGCCAACCTTGTGATACCTGCTTCTTTATTGTAGTATACCTGTGGGATTGCCGTATTCATTTTATGACTGCCGGAAGGAGTGGTACCCTCATATTTGTAGTATATTTTAGCCGGGGTCCCCAGTGCTTCCTCCAGCCTGTATGCACGGCACAGCGGTGAAGGTCTGAAAGATCTGTACATTTCCTGTACTTCTTCCGGAATGTCAATATATCGTTCCTGAGATACCTCTTGTTTTATCAGCTCCATGGGAAATATTGCCGCCAGGTCCTCCGGACCGATAGGCTGTTGGGTTTGAGGGTGAAGGGCAGGCTTGCATTGAACCGGCATATCAGCCTGAATGTTGTACCATTGTTTTGGCAACTCCTGTTCATCAAGATAAACGCGATAAGGAACTTTTTTCATTTTGAATTTCTCCTTCCATTTAATTATTTAAAAACAAAAAACCCTCTATGCATATGCATAGAGGGCGATATTCCGCGGTGCCACCTCAATTGAACTGATAGAATAACAGTCCTTCTCTTTCGAATACGGATCTAACGATCGATACTCTATCTCTGTAACGGGAGAATCCCGGGGCAGCTTACTTTTTTCAGCTTCCCACTCACAGGCCCATTCAGCAACCATCGAAATACCGGATTTCCACCATCACCAGCTCTCTATTATTCCGAAAATGATTCCTACTCTTCCTGTTCTTCGTGTTGTATATCTTTGATTGAAATTGATTATACACAGAATATATCCAGTTGTCAAACTATTTTGTAATTGTTTTTGCAATTATTTTTTTGACTTATCAAAATAAGCCAGTGCTCCCCGAAGGTGCATTTCCACTCCCAGTGGCAAAACATCTTCGTCCAGTTTAAATTCCGGGTGATGGTGAGGCATGTCCGTCTTTTTCTCCGGATCTCCCACGCCCAGAAAGAAGAAGGCGCTGGGGACTACGTTGGCGAAGGAGGCAAAGTCTTCACCCAACATAACAGTAAGATCAGTTTCCTGAAGGCTTTCTGCTCCGAAAGCTTCCACCGCACTGTTCTTCACCAGGTCCGTCATCTCTGCATCATTATTTAGCAGCTCGTTTCCACACTTAAAGGTTAATTCATATTCCGCACCGTACATCCTGCATACATGAGCAACAACTTCTTCAAACCTCTGACGAATACGGGCATCTTCATCATGCAGGCACCGCACAGAACCAGCCAGTTCTGCCTGATGGGAAATAATGATAGGATTGGTACCAGCGTGAAACTGTCCAAAATTTATCAATGTTGGCTTCAGAACATCCTGTTCCCGGGTTTGTATGGACTGGAGGGCATTCATGATTTCCTTTCCGCAGAAAATGGGATCCACTGCCAGATGTGGCGCTCCACCATGTCCACCCTTTCCTTTGATAGTCAGCCAAAAGTAGTAACTGGAGGCCATCAAGGGCCCCGGTGTGATGCCAACTTTTCCACTGGGGAGCGGTGTCCACAGATGAAGTCCCAGCGCCGCATCCACCTTCGGATTCTCCATAACTCCTTCTTCGATGATAATAGCCGCACCGGCATCTTCCTCATTGGGCTGAAAAACAAATTTTATGGTTCCATCCAGTTCATTCCGGTTTTTTGCCAGAATTTTCGCCGCCACCATCAACATAGCTGTATGCCCGTCGTGGCCACAGGCGTGCATTTTCCCTTCATACTCGGATTTAAAAGGTACGTCGGCTTTTTCTTCTATGGGAAGCGCATCCAAATCTGCCCGCAGCATCAATACCGGTTTGTCTTTTTTGCCTTTCAGGACTCCTACTACACCGGTTTCAGCCACTCTTTCCACTTCAATACCGCACTCTCTTAAGTAGTCAGACACAATCCCGGAGGTTCTGTATTCTTCAAAACCCAGTTCCGGATGCTGATGAAAATCTCGGCGTAATTCAATCAGTTCTTCTTTCAGATTGCTTATCTCTTCCTTCATAGTGTCTTTTAGCGACATTTTTCCACCTCTTTCTATATTATATGGTTACTGCTGTTTTTTTATTCTGCCAGATAGGGCTTCAGCTGCGCTTTGCGCCTGGTTTACCACTTCTTCCTCATTAACAGTTTTGACCTGACGATTTTCCATCACAATATCACCATTTATGATACTGGTTTCCACTTCATGTCCACGGGCAGCATACACCAAATTAGGGATGATATTATTCACCGACTCCAGAATTACAGGTGAAAGCCCCGGTTCTTTCATATTGATAATAATCAGGTCCGCCTTCTTCCCGGCTTCCAGTGATCCGACTTCCTTTTCAAGCCCTATGGCTTTGGCAGCTTCAATGGTCGCCATACGCAGTACTTTCTCCGCGGGCATTACCGTCGGGTCTGCTGCTTTAATTTTATTAAATACTGCAGCCGACTTCATTTCGTTAAACATATTGCTGCAATTGTTCCCTGGTGCCTGGTCAGATCCTATAGCTGCATTCCCGCCGGCATCCATGAAGGCCATGACCGGAGGAACAATTCCGTCAATTAAGCCGATACTCCCGGGACAATGAATCATTGATGCTCCTTTTTCCGCCAGCAATTTCACTTCATTTTCTTCAGCATCTGTCAGATGTACCGCCATCAGACGTTCATCCAGATATCCAATGCTGTCCAGATATTCTATGGTTCGCATACCAAATCGTTTCATCATTTGGCCGGTTTCTCTGTCACCCTGCGCCACATGCATATGAAGTTTGGTATCGTAATTTTCAGCCATATCTTTCATTTCAAGCAGCAAGTTCCGACTCATCATATCTGCACCCTGAGGTCCGAGAATACAGGTAATTCGACCATTTCCTTTGCCATGCCACTCATCCATCAGCCTGGTTGCTTCTTTTAACTTATTTCTTCCGGAGGATTCATCAAGAGGATACACCTCTCCGACTTTTATACGGTGTAAATCCGACGGCAATTCATTAACTGTGCTGGCTAACCTTGCTCTTACGCCTATACGGTGATGGTTTTCCACAATGAGAGTCATGGGATAATCGTAGTCACAGAAGGTAGTTGTACCAGCCTTTATTCCTTCCAGAATATTGAGCATAGAACCGGCAGCAGCCTCTTCACCGGTAATATTGTTAAAGAAAGGCCCAACACCTTTTTGAAGCCAGTTGTTCATATCCTGGGCAACGCCCCGGTATAGTCCCATGCCTGTATGTATATGAGCATCAATAAGTCCCGGCAGTACTGCTTTTCCGGTTGCATCGATGGTTTTTCTGGCGTTCCATCTGGATTCCAGTTCTTTGGTGGTGCCGACGTCCAGAATCTGATCCCCATCGATAGCTACAGCTCCATTTTCAACGAAACCAGCATTTTTACCTTTCATCGTCAACAGCCAGGCGTTTTTTATCAGCAAGCTTATCATATTAAACCCTCCTTCATCTGATTATTGCCAATGCTAAAAATCAGTCTATAATACCGTAAAGAAAGCATAGACTCCGGGAGATCCCAAAACCTATGCTTTCTATTTATCATACGCTTAATGCTTTATCGCTGTCAAGCAAAATTCACTCTTGACAGATTAATCATAATTTTAGTAAGACTTGAAAGGTTGTCCTTCTTCCCAGAATATATTGGTTTTCTGAATTTCATCTGTTACCGGCAAAATTCCAAGCTCTGTTGCATTGTAATGCTTGAGCAGCTCAAAGAACTTAGGACAAAGCGGAATCAGAGCAATCAGGTTGATATAAACCGGAATGGCAACGGTAATGTCTGCAATAAGCCAAACCGTACCTGTCGGCATTCCTACCGCCTGAGTATAAACAACCAGTGCCCACCCGGGAATCGGGTAACCATACTTCAGTACATTTAGCATAAACTTGGCAAAGGGTGATTCGTCTCCAAAACCGTGACGAAGGATGGTTTCATAATATGCATACCAGCCTGTCAGTGTTGTAAAGCCGAAGAGAACAACCCCCACTGTAACAATTACAACACCCCAATAGCCAATTTCCGTCTCAAAGGCCAGCAAAGTCAGAGTTGCACCAGCTTCGCCGGATTCAAAGGCACCACTCATGATGATAACAAGTGCGGTGATCGTACAAACAACGATGGAGTCGATAAACACTTCAAAGATTCCCCACATACCCTGTTTGATCGGGTGATCTACTTGTGCAGTGGCATGAGCCATCGGAGCAGAACCCCAGCCAGCTTCATTACTGTATACCCCGCGGGCTACACCCATTCGGATAGCCATCGCAACAGCCGCTCCGGCAAATCCGCCAACAGGTGCCATTGGCTGGAACGCATGTCCAAAGATAAGACCCAGTGCAGGACCTAAATCAGCAATATTCATAATAATAATAACAATACCAGCTAACAAATAAAATGCAGCCATAAAAGGAACTACATAAGAAGCAAAGCGTCCAATCCGAGGAATCCCTCCCAGTACAACCACATACATAAAGAGACCCACACCTGTCGCTGCAGCTACCTGACTGACACCAAAGGTGGCAGAAATGGATTCAGAAACGGTAAACGTCTGCATGGTCAGTACCCAGGAAGAAAGAATACCAATACCGAAAATAACGGCCATCGGCTTCCAGAAAGGCAGTCCTAATTGGCCAGACCATCCTTTATCCAGGTAGTAAGTCGGACCACCATAGGTGTCACCATTTTCTTTTTCACTTCTATAATGTACCGCCAGGGCAACCTCAACCATTTTGGTCATAAACCCTACAAGTGCCGTAACCCACATCCAGAAGATAGCACCAGGACCACCAATGGCAATAGCACTGGCAACCCCACCAATATTACCAACGCCAATAGCACCGGCAGTGGCGACACTAAATGCTTCAAAAGAAGAAAGGATTCCTTGTCCCTCTCCCTTTTGACGAACCAGATTTCTCCATACATACTTCATGGAATGAGCCATAAAACGGAACTGCCAGAATCCACTTCTTACAGTAAGGTAAGCACCAAGGCCCAATACAAGTACCAACATTGCAGGTCCCCATAACCAACCGACTAGAAGGTCTAATAATTCTTCCATTAAATTTCCCCCTTTTTAGATGTTTTACTTTAAAGTGAATGCGCAAACCGGTATTTATTTTGCTCTGCCTAGTCAGGTCCTCCGTCTTGTACTGACTAAAAGAATATTAATTGCATGAAAAGGGAACAAAGATTTCAAAAGTACCATTGGAGTTCAAAAAACCAGTCAGAGCACCGCTATCTACCTTTCATCACCTCCTTTTAATACTAAGCTTAAAATCTCCCCACCTCCTTTTATTCAGGTTACAATAATTCCTCACGATTCTTTCCCTTGCCAATTCATAATCAACAGTAAAAATGCTCGTATTTCAATATATGTCGTTAACGTAATAATTTGAAGGTTGTTATTTTTTTGAAAATTGTAGCTGCTTATATTTTATAGCATGCAGGGCAGTCTTGTCAATTCGAATTTTCTGTATAGTGAGCCTTGCAAGAAACTTCCGTCTTTTTATCTATTTTATGGTACAATTATGGTAAGAAAGGGGTTGATGCCATGCCGATTCCCGAAAATACTCACGGAACATGGGCAGAAATTAATTTGGATGCCTTAGCGGCTAACCTTGAAGAAATTCTGCGTTTGACTGGTGCAAAATCAGAAATATGTGCCGTTGTTAAAGCAGATGCTTATGGTCATGGAGCTGTAGTCTGCTCCAGAGAATTCATCTCATTGGGAGTGTCCCGTCTGGCTGTTGCCAATATTTCAGAAGGTATTGAGCTTAGAAATGCAGGTATTCAGGTTCCTATTCTTATTATGTCTTATACGCCGGATCATCGAGCAGCAGACCTGATCCAGCACCAGCTTACTCCAACGGTTATCTCCTGGCAGCAGGCCGAGGCTTTGTACAAAACAGCCAGGAATCTCAATAAATCACTGCCCATACACATAAAAATCAACACCGGTATGAACCGGCTGGGATTTCAACCGACATTCGAATCAGCAGAAACAATACAAAAAATCAGCAGTCTTCCTAATCTGCAGCTTGAAGGCGTTTTTTCGCATCTTGCATTATTTTTTACAGCTGATAATTCATTCTCGCTAAAACAGGCTAATATCCTTAAGAACTTTGTTCGATCACTTGAGGACATGGGGATTTCCGTGCCTATTGTTCACTTAAGCAATAGCGCCGGGCTGGTGGACCTGGAGGATGAATTTTTTGACATGGTACGACCGGGAAGTGCTTTGTATGGCCTGCCTCCCAGAGCAGGCATGAACAAAAGCCAAATGAATATCCAGCCGGTCATGTCCATCAAAACCATCATCTCTGCTGTTCGGAATATCGAAGCCGGCGACGGCGTCAGCTATGGCCATACATTCATTGCTGATAAACCGACAAAAATCGCCGCCATTCCCATGGGCTATGCTGATGGTATTACCAAAATTGCTTCCGGAAAAACCTATGCTATTGTGCGTGGTAAATTGGTTCAGCAAATTGGAATGATCTGCATGGACCAATGTTTGCTGGATGTCACCGGAGTCGAAGAAGTAACGGCTGGAGATGAGGTTATTTTTGTCGGCACTGACGGCAATCTTCAGATTACCGCCGATGATCGTGCCCTTCTTCTGGGCACAGGTAATTGCGAGGTTGTGTGCAGCGTCTCCCGAAGAGTGCCCCGGGTTTATTACAAAAATAACCGGATTATTCATATCGAAAATTACCTTATAGATTAAAAAAACACCTCGCATTCATACATGATATGCGAGGTGTTTTTTACTAAATTTTTATTTCAATTTCGCTGGTTTCCATCAGTTCATCAACCATGATCTTGTGGTATTCCTGCTGCTTTTCCATGGTAATTTGCCGACGCAGATCGTCTTTCATTTCTTCATAAGGAGGAAGCTGCATCATTTCCATCTCTTCTTCCGATATTTCCATACCTTCCTGCTGAATCATGGCCATTTGCTGTTCATGTTGCATTTCATAAAAACTATAGTACTCCAGCATTTCCTCTTCTTCAACTTCCACTTCCGGACTTTCGTCTTCCAGCAATGCTTCTATTGTCAGTTCTGCCCGCAAGGTTTCTCTTAGTTCATCTTCGGTAAATAAGTTGTCCTCAAGAATCTGATCAAAATCGCCTTCTGACTCAAACTGCCCTCTGATCATTTCCAACTCGTTTTCAATGTCTTCTTCCGTCACTTCCAAGCCTCGGCTGTCAGCCTCCTGCAATAAGACTTCCTGTTGAATAAGATATTGAATAACCTGATCTTCTATCTGTTGCCTTATCATATCTCCTTCTTCACCTTCGAGCACCATTCCCTGCTGTTCGTTGGCGGCTATCATCCGATCAACCTGTCTGTCGAACTCGGACTCAAATATATTTTCTCCGTTAACAGTAGCTACCACTTCACCCTGCTCTTCCTGAGATTCTTCGCCGGTGCCATTTTCATCCACAGCACCTCCGCAGGCTGTCAGGAACAGTGCCAATGCCATAAACATCGTGAATAAAACTTTTTTATTGAGTTTCACAACATTACCCCTTTCAATTTCCATTTCACACATAAAAAATATATTACCATATATCATGCTTATTTTCAAACAATCCAGAGTTTAGTTCCAGAGTGAGGACAAAACTGCCTGGGCGGGATGCTAGTTGGTCAGCCTGCAACCTTTAAAGTCTTATCCACACCCTTTCAGGGTGCGCATACCCCTTAGGGGCACTCGTGCTATTTCCTATACCTAAATAAAAATGCCCCATGGCATCATCAGCTGCCATAGGGCAAGGTTATCTTTTGAATGATTATTAATAAGCTGTAGGCTTATTTCTTTTGCGGATATACCTGGTGGGTATGTTTAAGCGCTTCTTCCATGGCTCCCAGAGCATCTTTCAGATCCTGCTCTGTATGACGGTGGCAGATATATCCATGGTGATATGGCTGAATGAACAACCCTCGACGAATGGTTTCAGTATAGAAAAACTTCCTTCTTTCTTTATACTGATCGTCCACTTTATCAAAGGTGATATACGGCATTGGCGGTATACCCGAAGCCGTTGCAGGAACGTCGGATTCCTGTACTATTTTTTCCATTTTATCAAAGAAATCCTGTCCTCGTTCCCAGATACTTTCCAGTACGTTATCCCTTTCCAGGATATCGATGCATTTCATGGATGCATGCATTTCAAGGCTGTTAGGGAAAAAGGTTGAGCTGACAAATACTTCTTTTTCCATCACTTTCATGATGTCTTTTTTTCCTACCAGAGCACTGATAGGATAACCGTTGGCCATCGCTTTTCCAAAAGTGGAAAGATCCGGCGTTACGCCGTAACGTTCCTGGGCTCCTCCCATCGCCACACGGAACCCGGTGCGTATTTCGTCAAATATGAGAACTGTTTCGTATTTATCTGCCAGCTCCCGCACACCTTCCAGGTATCCTTTCGGCGGCTCTTCCACCGGAGCAGAAAGTGGGTGACCAACAGGAGTCATCATGATGCAGGCCGCATCATCTCCATGTTCCTTCAATGCAGCTTCCAGCGCATCCAGGTCTCCGTAGGGAAATTCTACTGTCATATCTAATATTTCCTGAGGTACCCCTCCATGAACTTCTACACACCAGTCGTGCCATCCGTGGTAACCACAGCGAAGCACTTTCTTTTTGCCATTAAATCCGCGGGCAACCCGAACAGCCATGGTGGTAACATCAGATCCAGTCTTTGCAAGTACTACCATTTCTGCTGAGGGAATCAGCTTTACGAGGCGATTAGCCAAAGTGTTTTGAATCTCCTGCACCAAAGAAAAACAGAAGCCTTTTTCCATTTGTTCGATAACAGCCTGATTGATTTCCGGTTCGCGATAACCGAGAATGATGGGACCGTAGCCGCAAAGCATATCGATATAATCGTTGCCATCCACATCGACGATATGACCGTCATATCCTCTTTCAATAAAAATTGGATACTCTCCTTCAACAAAGTTGTAAGGACGACGGATACCAAGCAGCCCGCCCGGCGACACATTCTTAGCCTCTTCAAACATTTTCATGGATCTTTCAAGATTAAGCTTAGGTACACTGTTCATGAAATAACCACCTTTCTTCTTCGCTGATTTTATAACGTATTCAGGATTCGGGCATCAATGGTTATGGGTATGAAAAAAAGCTATTTACGTAATGATGCCTCATTACATAAATAGCTCTCCATGCTCAAACATTGGCATGACAACAACCCAGGCCTGTCCTGAACTGTCAAGAGTTCACCGCACACCAGTAAAACTCTTTCGGCAGTCAAAGCCTTCGCCGGAACCATCAGAGGTGTGCCTCCTTAGTATGTCCCGGTTACCCTATGACTGCTCCTCTATTTATGATTCATTTACTTGAACGGTATCAGCTTGTTTTCCAAATTGCAACCACATATCCAGTTTTTATTATATGGCAGAGTTTTCACAATGTCAACTCCCCTTGTATTTCAAATGAAAATTCTTAAATTTCCAGAAGCACAGGGCAGTGGTCGCTTCCCATTATTTCAGAATGGATTTCTGCTTTTTTCAGGTCATTTTTCAAAATCTCAGATACAATAAAATAGTCAATTCTCCACCCGGCATTCCGATCTCTGGCTTTTCTCATGTAAGACCACCAGGTATAAGCGCCTTCCAGCTCCGGGTAAAAGTGCCTGAATGTATCAACAAATCCATTGTTCAATAATGCGGTCATTTTCCCTCTTTCTTCGTCGGTAAAACCAGCATTCCGGCGATTCGTTTTCGGGTTTTTAAGATCAATTTCCTGATGCGCCACGTTTAAATCGCCGCACAGAATAACCGGTTTGGATTTTTCAAGATCTTTCAAATATCCTCGGAAAACCTCTTCCCACTCCATCCTGAAATCAAGTCTGGTCAGCTCACGCTGAGAGTTTGGGGTATATACATTAACCAGGTAAAAGTTTTCGTACTCCAAGGTAATTACGCGTCCTTCGCCATCGTATTCTTCCATTTTTAAACCATATTGTACTGACAAGGGCTTGATCCTGCTAAATACAGCAGTCCCGGAATAGCCTTTCTTTTCCGCAGAATTCCAAAACTGCTGGTAACCTTCCAGCTCCAGATCAATTTGTTCGGGCTGCAGCTTTGTTTCCTGAATACAAAATATGTCTGCGTTAACCTCATTAAAATAATCCATAAATCCTTTTTTAATGCAGGCTCTTAATCCATTTACGTTCCAGGATATCAGTTTCATTGTGTACCTCCCTGTTTTTATTCTCAGTCTGTAGCTTAACACGTTACCCGATGCCTGACAAGCCACTCAGTAACCCGAATCAAGGCTTATCATTGATAAATTTGCAGTGATAGCGCATAATATAATTAAAACAGAATGGAAAGGAGTTTTACGATGGAATTGATTTATACCGGCAAAACAAAAAACGTTTATAAACTGCCTGATGGCATGTTTCTGCTGAAGTTTAAGGATGATATGACGGGAAAGGATGGTGTTTTCGATCCAGGTTCCAACGAAATAGGCTTAACCGTTGAAGGAGCCGGCCAGTCAGGATTGCGACTTACAAAGTTTTTCTTCGAGAAATTGAAAGATGAGGGAATCCCGACTCATTACATTGACGCCGACCCAAAAGAAGCCACCATGACGGTTAAACCTGCCGCCACCTTCGGGAAAGGCCTGGAAGTAATTTGTCGTTATCGTGCTGTCGGCAGTTTTTATCGGCGATATGGCGGCTATGTGGAAGAAGGCCACCCACTGGATGCTTTTGTCGAAGTAACCCTTAAAGATGACGACAGGCAGGACCCACCCATTTCAGAAGATGCTTTGGATATGCTGAATATATTGTCAAGGGATGAGTACAAAACATTAAAAAATCTTACCCACAGGATCGCTTCCATTGTACGGGAGCTTCTGGCAGAAAAAGGACTGGATTTGTATGATATTAAATTTGAGTTTGGTAAGTCCGGTAACGAAATTGTCCTTATTGACGAAATTTCCGGTGGCAACATGCGGGCTTTCATGGATGGAAAGCAGGTAGAGCCCTTCCAGCTGGAAAAAATTATGTTATCAGATTAGTGCTATGGGAGGTGCCAAATTCCGATGCTTAAACCACTCAATGAAAACCAGGAAGCTTTTCACACCATAAGACTGCTGGAAGACAGGGATGCTCTGGAAATTATCGACCAGACTCTTTTGCCAGGAGAAACACGCTATATTGTGCTGGAGAATATCGAAGACATATGGGAAGCTATTTATCAGCTGCGGGTTCGCGGAGCACCAGCCATAGGAATTGCAGCTGCCTACGGGGTATATTTGGCTTCAAGATGGTCTCATGCCAGCACCTATTTCCAGCTTTATGACGTATTTATGAAAAACAAGGAATATCTTGCTTCCTCCAGACCTACCGCTGTCAACCTTTTCTGGGCTTTAAACCGAATGGAGGACTGCTTAAAGCGCCATCAGGAAACTACCGTTGAAAAGGCTCTACTGGAATTGAAGCTGGAGGCAACGAAAATACAATTAGAAGATGAAGAAGTGTGCCGGTCTATCGGAGAACACGCCCTTACTCTGCTAAAGCCAGGATGGGGTATCCTGACTCATTGCAACGCAGGCGCTCTTGCCACTTCACGCTTTGGAACCGCATTATCACCTCTCTATTTAGGACAGCAGCAGGGATATGATTTTAACGTGTATGCCGACGAAACCCGCCCTTTGCTTCAGGGCGCCCGGCTAACCACCTGGGAGCTGCAGCAGGCTGGCGTAAACGTCACCTTGATTTGCGATAATATGGCTTCTATCGTCATGCAGGAAGGAAAGGTCCAGGCTGTTATTACCGGATGTGACCGGGTCGCTGCCAATGGAGATGCTGCTAACAAAATCGGAACTTCCGGCGTGGCAATACTGGCCAAACACTACAATATTCCCTTCTATATCTGCGCCCCGCTCTCTACCATCGACTTCGACTGCCCAACCGGGGGAGACATAGAGATTGAACAGCGTCCTTCCGAAGAAGTCGTTTCCAAGTGGTATGAAAAGCCCATGGCTCCGGAGAACATAAAGGTGTATAACCCGGCCTTTGATGTGACGGATCAAAGCCTTATTACCGCCATCATTACAGAAAAAGGCGTGTTGAAGTCACCCTATTCCGAAGCGCTGAAAGAGGTTAAAAAGCAGATTGGAAAATAAATTAACCGTTATAACCATTGGGGTTATTTTGTTGCCAGCGCCATGAGTCCCGGCACATATCCTCAATGGTTTTTTTCGTGTGCCAGTTCGAAATCTTTATTTCCCCTGTGTTGAATTTTCTATCTGCCCCGCTAACCTCTCAACGATATCTTTAAGAGCATTTTCATCACCTACGTTGCCCGGAAAAATAATAAGGGGCATATGCGGAAATTTACTTTCGGCTCCAGTCATCCACACCGGAACACCCGGAATTGCCTGACCCATTACATATGCTTTTTGAACTCCTATGGCTTTTGTGCCAATATCACTGGAGGTAATTCCACCTTTTGTAATCATAAAACCTGGCTGCGCTTCAAGTCTTTTAATAATCTCTGTAAGGGCGTCTGATATTTTCACAGATACCCGGAGCTGCTCTTCCTGATCTTCTGTATCCAGATCATATCTTTCCCTCTTTGTATAGACAACCACATGCCGTCCCTGGCTAATGGAATAATCGACTATCTGCCTGACCCGATTCACCTCAACTTCCATTTTTTCATCGTCCATTACCAGGTGCTGGTTGAATTCAACCTCTGTTAACGCTAACCCTGAATTCAATAAACATTTCATTTGCTCTGTAGTTTTCCGGACATGCGAGCCAATTAAAATGATCCCTCCATTATTTGCCTTTGGTGACACCAGCTCCTCCGCTTTCAGGTATGGTTTATCTGCAATTCCGCTTAGGGTTTTGGGAAAAGATGCCGCACTTCGGAACAAATACTCCTTCCCATCCAGTATAGCCTTAACCAGTGCAATCACAAAAACTTTCATATCATAATAGTTTTCAGCATTTACTATGATCTTCCCATAATCTTTCACCTTCATCAGTTGATGCGTTATTTCATCAACCTTCAGGCTGCGAAGATCATTTATGGATATGTATTCACATTCTTCCGCTTTATATTCTCCCGCTGTCTTTTCTTCTACAAATTCCCCCAGATGAGCGTGTTTATATCCAAAGCTTTTATCTTTGGCAAATTCACTCTCAGAAACCGGAATCAGCCTGTCTTTTTCCAGAAGATAATGTGTATTGTTAACAGTGATCCTGCCACCTTCACTAAAAAAGGGAATCAGTATTTCGCCATCATATTTTTTCCCTGATGCCGATTCAATTGTTCGCCTGAGGGTTTCCGTCTCAAGAGGATAGTGACCCCTTAAAGTTGAATCGCTCCGGCTGATGATAATATAATTCTTCCCGGATTTTTCTGATGCAACAATCACTTCTTTTGCTATTATTTCGTGCACCTTTTTGGTTTTTTGCTTTGAAAAGCTTCGGGAATTAGTAAGGATATAAAAAATATTCTCCGGATTACTAAAACCATCTTCCATCATAGCCTGTGTCCAACCCGTGAAAACATAGACACCATGCACTGTCTGTATACCAGTAGGATCATCGTCAAGGACTACGATCTTCCGGTTCAGCAGTTTGACAGCTTTCAGATATTGTTTTTCAATTTCTTCGATTAGACTTTTTGAATAGTTATCTGTTTCTTTTAATAATTTTTTGTCCATACCTTTTCCTCCAGATTCTTCCACCTGTTCAAAATTCTGAAATAAAAAGAGAGGCGCAGCAGCTAAGCATTGTCGCCTCCCTTCGACTTCTTTAGATTATTTTTCAACTGCCTTACGCAGCTTTTCCAGTTCATCTTCGCTGATTTTATAGCAATGCTCCGGCGCCGGGAAAGTTCCCGCTTCAACATCTTCTTTATATTCCGTTAACGCTTTTGCAATAACCTCGTTCATATTAGTGTATTGCTTCACAAATTTTGCTACATGACCGCCAAAGAAACCAAGCATATCATGCACTACCAGAACCTGTCCATCACAGTATGGTCCTGCTCCAATTCCCAGAATCGGTATATTGGCCCGCTCTGTGATGAGCTGTGCCACTTCCGCCGGAATGGCTTCCAACAGAATGCTGACACAACCGGCTTCTTCCAGTGCTTTAGCTTCTTCCATCAGTTTTAAAGCAGCATCCACGCTTTTTCCCTGGGCTTTGAACCCCCCCAACATAGATGCGGATTGAGGCGTCAGGCCCAAATGGCCCATTACCGGAATTCCCGCTTTCGTAATCGCTTCAATGCGGTCTGTCATTTCCAGTCCGCCCTCCAGTTTTACCCCGTCAACACCACACTCCTGCATTAGTCTTCCGGCGTTAGCTACGGCCTGCTCAACGGATATCTGGTATGAAAGATAAGGCATGTCTCCAATGACAAAGCTGTTGGGGGCACCTTTTCTGACGGCCTTAGAGTGATTCACCATCATATCCATTGTCACCGGAAGTGTGCTGTCAAAACCATAAACGCACATACCAAGCGAATCGCCTACCAGGATAAGATCGATGCCAGCCTGGTCTTCCAGAACAGCTGTGGGATAATCATAAGCTGTTAAAAAAGTTATTTTTTCGCCCTTTTCTTTCTTTTTCATCAATGTATGAATGGTTACTTTCTTTCTGACTTCCTGTTTTTCGGCTGTGGTCCATGTACTCATGCCTTACCCTCCTAATTCTGATTTTTATTTTTTAACAGGGAACGTATTGGCCCCCTGTGGCATTACTGTTATTTTAGGACGCTGAACTCCGCACTTTTTATAAGCGATTTCCATGGCTTCTTCCATGGTAGTGGCAGGAATCAGTTTCGCTTTTTTGGCAAATTCAGCATTTTCCTGCTTTGTCAAAATAATAAAAGTACCATAATCGCTGCATTCCACCTCTTTGAAGGCAACCCATCCGGGTATGGTAAAGTTCTCTCGCAACGCTTTTTCCATCTCATAAGTGTTTTCGTAATCAAACCACTTAGTAAACTCCAGGGGCTCCATAATATCTTCACATTCGGACAGAATGATGGATACCCCGCCTTTTTTCATGGCGTGGTAGGCATTATCCATGGTTTTTCCCGTCTGATAAAGATTAATATCTTTTGGATAGCCACCAGCTGAAGCTATGACTATGTCAGCCTTTTCTTCCACATCTACACCATAGATTTTATTTACCAGTTCCGTACCGTGAAGCCACGCCGAAACCCAGTTCCCTGCAAAAATACCTGCCAGTTCACCGTCTGCGTTGGGGACCGAATTAATAATAAAGTCAGGTTTTATGAAGGCTGCCACTTCCATCATATCTTCGTGACATTCATTTCCCCTGGTAAATTTTGAGGCTGAGTTGGGATTAGATCCACTGCCCACTTCTCTGCCCATCGCCCAGAGATGGTTTTGCTGGATGGTTTTGATGGATGCCACTCCGGGAATGATGCTTTTTCTGCCGCCTCCATAGCCAACCATGTAGTGATAGATAATGCCACCGGTCAGGATCACTTTATCTGCTTCGGCCACAATCCGATTAACCGCAACCTCTGTTCCCCGGCTGGTTTTACCTTGGTACACCATGTTTTCTTCGTCCCAGGCATCATGATTCAGAATTCGAACCCGATCATAAACTTCCTGGCTGCACAGCTCTACAAACTCTTTTTCCGTATTAGGACGATGACCTCCTACAGCTATCAATATTGTAATATTATCATCCGGCACACCCACTTCGTTAAGGTAGTCAATTAAAATCGGTAACGTAAGATAGTTTTTCTGCCATCCTCTGGTTATATCGCTTACCGTTATAGCTACCGTATCGCCTTTTTTGACTATTTCTTTTAATGGAGGGGCATCAATGGGATGATTCAGACTGTGCAGATAGTCCTCTTTCAGGTTGGAAAGTGCCGGATACTCCTGTCCCATAATTTCATATAAAAGCTGATCTTCCGGAACTTGAACAGACACGATTCCTTTTCCATATTTTAGTTCAAACTTTCTTTTCGACACCTTACGCGCCTCCTTCGTCAGTCTCCAAGCTTTACGCATATTCAAAACTTAAAAATCAATTCAGCACACTGGGCAGCCATAGGCTGATCATGGGGAAGTAGGTAATAATCAACAGTGCTACAACCGATGCAAACAGGTACCACCAGTTGGCGTTGATCAGTTTTTCAATTTGCATTTTCCTCATACTGGCGGCTACAAACAGGTTCACGCCCAGGGGTGGTGTAATCATTCCGATGGCCAGGTTAACCACCATGATAATCCCAAAATGTACCGGATCGATACCAAGGGCACTGATGGCCGGATAGAGAATCGGGGCCAGGATGATGATGGCGGCGTTGGTTTCCATAAAGGTACCTACGATCAACAGCATCACATTAAGGATCATCAGCATCAGGATCGGATTTTCGGTGATTTGCAGCAAAAACTGTGCAACCTGGGTTGGTATCTGTTCTCTGGTGAGGATGAGTCCAAAGGCTGAGGCGGTGGCAATGATCATAAATACCAATGAGCTGCTGATGGCGGCTCCTCTCAGTATTTTGGGGATGTCTTTCAGGTTCAGCTCTTTGTATACAAAAAAGCCGATCAGAAGGCCGTATACGACGGCGATGTTGGCGGCTTCTGTGGGGGTAAAGATGCCGCCATAGATGCCTCCCAGGATGATAATGGGCATCAGGAGTGCCCAGATGGCGTCTTTAAAGGCGGCGCCTATTTCCTGCAGGGAGGCTTTCTTCACTTCTCCCCGGTAGTTTCGCTTTTTGGCAGTGACAACGGCGACGATGGCCAGGGAAAGCCCGATGAGCATGCCGGGGATAAAGCCGGCCATGAACAGGGCTCCGATGGAGGTTCCGGTGACTACGCCGTAAGTGATCATCGGTATGCTGGGTGGGATAATAACGCCTATATACCCGGCACTGGCCTGGGTGGCGGTGGCAAATTCTTCCTGGTATCCATTCTTTACCATGGCAGGAATCATGATGGCGCCGATGGCGGCTACGGTGGCCGGAGATGAGCCGGATATGGCTGCAAAGAACATGGATGCCAGGATGGTTACCAGGGCAAAGCCGCCAAACAGGCTGCCTACCAACGAATTGGCAAAGCCAATGAGTCTTTTGGAGATGCCTCCCCGTTCCATTACGGCTCCTGCGATCATAAAGAAGGGTACGGCCATAAGGGCAAAGTTATCTACGGCGGTAAACATTCGTTGGGCTACTACCTGCAAGGCTACGGCTTCGGTGATGTGGATGGCGATAATGGTGGACAGGCCGAGGCTGACGGCGATGGGAACGCTGGCAATGACTAACAGGGTAAATCCACCAAAGAGTAACAGGGATATCATTGCCTATTCCCTCCTTTCTGTAAACTGGATGACGGCTGCCTGCATGAATCGGATGCTCATCAGGACAGCTCCGAGTGGAACGGATAAATAGGCGACCCAGATGGGAATCCTCATGGCTGGCGATTTTTGGCCGGTGTTCATCAGAAATTGTACGATAAGAAATGCCAAATAAATCAGAATAATGGAGAAAATAAAGGACACCAGCATGGCAAAGGTTTTGGTGTATTTCTCTGCGGATTTGGGAAATTTGTTGACGATGGCTAAAATGCCTATGTGGGCTCCTTCTTTGGCTGCAATGGAAGCGCCGATAAAGATGGCGTAGGCCATGACGTATCGGGCCAGTTCTTCTGACCAGGGCAGGGATGATCTTACGACAAATCGAAAAAAGACTTGCAGAAAGATGACAACCACCATTACAGCGTAAAGGATGGTGACGGATGTATCTTCAAATCGATCCAGAAAGCGAAAAAAAACAGATTGCTTTTTGCCTTCCATAGTTTTCCTCCTTATGTTTGCCTTTATCAGTTGCCCTTCTCTTTAACAGGGTTCTTATGAGCTATGGCTCGATGGAAGTAATGGTTGAGCAGGACACTGGTCCTGCTCAACCATTATACTTTTTATGCACGAAGGCTTAGTTGCCCATTTCCTGAATTTGTTGGATCAGTTCTGCTCCAATGGTATCTTCCCATTGTTCGTATACTGGAGCCATGGCTTCCTGCCAGGGTCCAACATCAGGTCGGGTAATCTGCATACCTTCTGCTTCAAGTTCTTCTACCAGTCGGTCGTCCATTTCCTGGATCATGCCTCGTTGAATATCTGTTGCATCATTGGCAGCTTCCTGGAAAATTGTTTTTTCCTCATCTGTCAGGCTATCCCATAGCGCACCGCTGATAAGCAGTGGAGCCGGTGCATAGAAGTGGCCTGTCAGGGCCAGGTGATCCTGCACTTCGTAAAATCTGGAAGTTGCAATGATTGGCAGCGGGTTTTCCTGTCCATCAACGGTTCCCTGTTGCAGCGCAGTAAACAGTTCACCAAAGGCCATAGGTGTCGGATCTGCTCCAACCTCTCGGAAAGAATCCATGTGGATCTGGTTTTCCATCGTTCTGATTTTCAGACCTTGAACATCTTCCGGAACTTCAATAGGTCTTTGGGAGTTGGTGATGTTTCTAAAGCCATTTTCCCAGAAGGCCAGACCGACAATGCCCGTTCCTTCCAACTGATCAAAAATACTTTGTCCGATTTCTCCATCCAATACGCGATACGCATGTGGTTTATCTTCGAAGATGAAGGGCAGGTCTGTTACCAGAAAGGCGTCGGAGAAACCAGCCAGGGGTGCTGTGGATACCACGGTTACGTCGATGGTTCCCATTTGGATCCCTTCAATGATTTCTCGTTCTGACCCCAGCTGAGCATCCGGATATACCTCGATGCTAAATTTGCCATTGGTTCTTTCTTCCAGCATTTCACCATAAGCAATCATTCCCTGGTTGTAAGGGTGGCTCATGTCTACGGATGTGGCTGCTCTTAAAACAATCTCGCCTTCACCGGCAGCTTCCGGTTCTCCATTTTCAGGGGCAGGAGCAGGTTCACCATTTCCATTACCGCCGCCACAGCCCGTTACCGTAACTAAAGCAAATACCATAACCAAAAGTAGCGACAACACTTTTAAAGTCTTCTTACTCACACAAACTCCTCCTTTTTTCTTGACTGAAATTAAATGATCACAAGTTCCAACTCTGCTTCTCCCCAACTCTCTTTTTCCATACCACCTCCACTCCAAAACAAATACTTCAATTCAGTTTTAAATAAACATAGATTCATATTACTCTTGTGTTTGATCATCGTCAAGGAAATAGCCTGTCCACTGCTTCGCTTCTGCTATATCTTCAATTCCAGATTATGCTCAGAATCAAAAGATAAAATTTCTTTCCCTAACACTTCAACATGGTTTAACGTCTTAACTTCTTCCAGCATCGCTCTGGATACAAGTAATTCTTTGATGTCCAATGTGTTTTTAATGAACGCTACTCTGGCATCATCCATGGTGACTTTCCGATTGCAGCAGGACAGCGCAGTCAAAATAGCCTCTTTATCGGTTTTCTGGATAACAGGGATAAAACCTCTTTCCAAAAATCCGGAAGTTATAACGTTTGCGTAAGTAGTGTCCAAGTCCAGTTTATCGAAAAGTCTTTGGGTAATGACATCTGCCAGACCAACTCCCAATCCATTGTGATGGCTTTCATCCGTTAAATCAAGGCATACAATCCGATAAATGGAAGGACCCGCCGAGTCATCTTCTCCCCTTACCAGAATCCGTCCAGTGATATTTGAATCCAGCCCGACACCACTGATGTCTTTTCCCATTTCCTGCACCACCAGAACATCGGCTTCATCAAAAGGCAATGACGGCATCATTGCTTTCGCCTCCACTATCAGCTCCTTTTCACGTTCTTCGATCAGTTCCCGTGGTATTACCTCCACTTTAGCTGTTGTGTCTTCTGCATTTTCGATAACTGCAACTCCCAGCAAAACAGGAGTTTTTTCCATAATGATTGCCGCTGCTTTTGGAATCAGTTTGGCAAGCCCATAGATTCCGTATTCATGAATGGCCATGGCACCGATATGGTTTCCAAAACCTATGGCCATTTGCTTCAGGAGACCACTTTCTGTCACGTCGTGAAAATCCGTGTGCGCCTTTATGCGGTTAAGCATAATTAGTCCATCCATTGCCAGTGCCTCTTTATCAAAATACACCGGCATTCCGTCCGGCTCCACTATCCCCAGCTGTTCTACCTCCATATTGCTGATAACCGGAGCTCCTACCGACTGCTCAGTGATGCCATATCCGGCAAGGTATTCTTTCTGGCCTTCCGCCGTCGCCCCACCATGGCTTCCCATAGCAGGTATGATGTACGGAATTCCGTCATATTTCTTCACTTCTTCCACCACGGCCTTTACCAGATTCTGCAACTGGTAAATTCCCCTGCTCCCGACGGCTATGCCTATTTTAGCTCCTGGACTGATCCGGTCTTTATGTTTTTCAAACCCAGCTGCAATTTCATCACTTACGTCCTTCACTTCAGTAATATCAAAGTGCTGACGGATACGATACATCTCCGGAAGTTCCTTAATACGAATCCCCATCGGCATCACACTCCTCATATCCTATTTTTCCCGAAATACTCCTGCACGTCCGATTTACCTGCTCAATAATGTAGTTCATCTTTTTGTTAGTCATTCGTATGGCCGGACCTGAAACACTTATGGAGTAGCGCACTTTTCCTTCATGATCAAATATTGGTGCTGCCACACATTTTAAACCGATGCAGTTTTCTTCATTATCAATGGCATATCCTCTTGTTTTTGTTTGCTCCAGTTCCCTGACCAATGCTTCCATACTTACAATAGTGGCAGAAGTCAGAGGCTTCATTTTTTTGGGAACTGCACGTTTTAACTCTTCAGGGCTAAGGTAAGCCATGATTGCCTTCCCCATACCGGTGCTGTATGCAGGCTTCCTGGCACCGACAGAAGAAGCAATTCTCATGGATTGAATGGATTCCACTTTATCCACATAAACCATCTCATGCCCGTCCAATGTCCCAAGATGAACCGTTTCCTCCGTAAGACGGCAAAGTTCCCGAATTCCGGGTCTGGCCAGTTCAATTATATCGATGGAATTTGCGGCTCTGCTCCCCAGTTCCATCAGGCGAAGCCCCAGCCTGTATTTGTGGTTTTCGGTGTTTTGACTCACCATTCCATGATACTTCAATGTGTGAAGAATTCCATGTACCGTGCTTTTATTCAAACCAAGCATACCTGCAATTTCAGAGAGCCTTAATTCTGTGTGGCTCTCTGAGAAACAGTTCAGAATCTTAACTGCACGTTCAATGGATTGAACCCTTCCCGTCTTACTCATAAGTACCTCCGGCAAAGTTATCAGGTCACTGCCAACCGTTTTTACTTTGACTTTAATACTATCATATTTTGATAATTCTGTAAATAAAAATCAGAACGCAGTTCGGTAATGTCGAACGATATTCACTCCCACAGCCTTCGATATTTAGAGTTCTTCCAGCTTAACAATTACACCAACACCATCCGGTATAACTGTTACGCCCGCATTCTTTCCTTTCATGCTAAAGGCCATTTTCAGTGCTTCATCCAGAGAAGCAGCATGTTTCATGTGCATGTTGGTGATCAGATTTTCATCACACTGGTCCGTCACCAGGATTATTTCGTGCTTCATCAGTATTCTGGCTAAAATCTGGGATTCCCACTGATCCGGAAGGGTAGATTCCATTTCTCTTCCCAAAATGCTCTCCATTACCTCACCAGGGCTTTTTGCCTCCAGGAAAGTCTTATAAAAGCTCTCTCCCCCGTGGCCATCATTGCAGGCTGAAACAATAATAATAACAGCTCCCGGTTTGGCCGAGGCTTCTGCCGCTGTCATCCCTTTTACTGTTTGATAAATATTTTGATCCAGCGGGTAGCCGCCATTGGATGTAATAAGAATATCCGCTGGAACCGGTTTTACCATTGCCATTTCTTCCACAAGACGGCACCCTTTTTCATGCGCCTCAACAGGATGACCTGCAAATGCTTCGATAATTTCTTTTTCACTGTTGATCACTACGTTAAGAATACAGCTCAAATTCGCCTTTTCAGCGGCATATAACATATCCTTATGCATTGGATTGTCTTTCAAAACGCCGGTTCTTGCATTGGGACTGGCGATAAATTCTGCACAGTGGTTTGCTAGAACCGTCTTGTGTCCGGCTATACCCGGAAGCACGCTTTTTCTTCCTCCGGAAAAACCGGCAAAAAAGTGGGGTTCGATAAATCCCTCGGATATCAGTAAATCAGCTTCAACGGCTCTTCGGTTAAGGGTTAAATCTCCGCCTGACGGAAGTTTTCCCATGTAAGTTAGTTCATCTTCGTTTTGACAGTCATGAACAACTATTTTTTCATTATGATAAATCCTTTCACCAAAACGGTTTAACAGCTCTTCTTCGGTTGTAGCCCGGTGGAATCCGGTTGCAATCAATATCGTAATGGATGCTTCCGGGTTTCCGGATCGTATTTCTTCCAAAAGAATCGGCATGGTGATTTTGCTGGGAACCGGTCTGGTGTGGTCCGAAGTAATGATAACGATATTTTGTTTCCCATCAGCCATGTTTTTTAACCGGGAGGATCCAACCGGAGACATCATTGCTTTTTTTACCAGTTCTTCTTCAGACTTTTCCGCTTTGAAGTGGTGGGCTTTTGACTCCAGTACACCCCGCAAGTTTTCGACGGGTACATCCACTTCAACAAAGGTTTTTGCATACGGTATTCGGATATTTGGCAAGGCAATCCTCCTTCCTGCATCTCCCGGTTTTAAACCCGCTGTTACTGATCATCCTCCATGTCGAATATTTTTCCCGGATTCATGATGTTATTCGGATCCCAGGCTTTTTTAATGGCTTTCATCAGCTCCAGTTCCGCTGGGTTAATCAGTTCTTTCATGTAGGATTTTCGTTTCAGTCCGATACCGTGCTCTCCACTGATTTTTCCACCCAGCTTATCCGTTGCTGCATATAGCTCCCGAAGGGCTTTTGGTTCAATTTCCAGCCAGTGCTCCATGGTTGAGTTTGGGTTTTTCACCAGATGAGCGTGGATATTTCCATCTCCGGCATGACCATAGCAGGGAACCTGTACATCGTACTTTTTCGAAATTTTTTCCAACTCAGGAATCAGGTCCGGGATAGCTGATATCGGCACCACTATATCTTCTATAACCTGTACCGGACTACTTACCTTAAATGCCTCAGCAATGTTTCGACGGACACTCCATATTCTTTCCTGAGTTGTGTAGTTATCTGCAACATATACTTCAATAGCTCCATGCTCCATACACATATCGCCGATTTTCTCTGCATCCAGCTCCACCTGATCCTGCTCCGTTCCGTCCATTTCGATCAGCAGCATAGCGCCGCAGTCCTGATACGGCAGAGTTTCATTCAGGTATTCGCAGGAAGTTCTGACGGATAGCTGGTCCATAAATTCAATGCCTGTGGGTATCAATCCACCGGCCATGATTTCCGGCACTACGTCAATAGCATCCTTGGGTGTTTTAAACAATACCAGTAAATTGGATTTGGCCGTCGGAAGACCAGTCAGTTTCACCGTTGCCTTGGTAACAATTCCAAGGGTTCCTTCAGAACCAACGATCAATTGCTTCAGGTCATAACCCGTAACGTCCTTTGCCAGTTTTCCACCCAGCTCCACTATTTCCCCTGTGGGCGTCACCAGTTCGACCCCCATAATATGCCTGCCGGTCACACCATATTTGATAGCCTTGCCTCCACCGGCATTCTCTGCAATATTACCGCCCAAATAGCAGGTTTCCAGACTCATGGGGTATCCGGCAAAGAAAAGACCTTTTTCTTTAACCAGCTCGTTTACTTCGTTGGTTATGATGCCGGACTCAGCTACAAACAGCATATTCGCATAATCCAGCTCCACTACTTTATTCATTTTTTCAACAGAAACCAGAATACCGCCATACACCGGGATAGCCCCGCCGGACAGTCCACTTCCGGCACCCCTGGGGGTTACGGGAATCAGTTCCCTGTTGGCAAGTTTCACTACTTCTGCTATTTGCTCAGGTGTGGTGGGTGTAATGACCACCTCCGGCATATGGCCATATACATTGGCATCCGTTTCATCGTGAGAATAGGCTTCCATTTTCTCTTCGTCAGCAAAAACATTTTTTTCTCCAAGGATTGCAATTAACTGGTCTTTTATTTCTTTAGTGACTGGATTATATTTCAATTTGAATCCCCCTTTTTCACCTTTTCCAGCTTTTTATTCAGCTCCGGAATTATTTCAAATAAGTCTCCAACAATTCCGAAATCTGCCACCTGGAAAATATTGGCATCCGGGTCATTATTAATGGCAACAATATATTCGGCGGTTTTAATACCAGCCAGGTGCTGAATTGAACCGGATACGCCTGCACAAATATAAAGTTTTGGCGATACCGTTTTTCCACTGAGTCCTACCTGATGCGGATAGGAAATCCATCCCCGGTCCACCGCATCCCGGCTGGCACCAATCACTGCGTCAAAATGATCGGCCAGCTGCCGGAGCATTGCAAAGTTTTCTTCCTTTCGCATACCTTTACCGCCGCTCACCACAATATCCGCCTCTTCAATATTTGTAAAGTTCTCCTCATCCTTGCGGATTCCCAACACCTGAACCCTTGAATCTATTAATGCTTCCTTCAGGTCCAACCTGATTATCTCTCCCGTTCTTTCAGAATCAGCCGGCAAAGGACGGCTTGACTTTGGTCTGACCGTTGCCATTTGTGGAGAGTGATCCGGTGTTTTGATGGTTGCCATGATATTCCCACCAATAGCCGGCCGTGTTTGCAATAAATGCTGTGTTTCTTCCTCGATGGCCAGTTCAGTACAGTCTGCCGTAAGGCCGGTATTAACTTTAATAGCTACATATGGCATCATGGTTCGTCCACTGGAAGTGGCTGCAGCCAAAATAGTATGTGGTTGATAAGATTCAATCAGGTCTGCCAGTACATTACTGTGTGTCTCTGCCACAAAATCCTCCAGCCGCTCATCTTCTACCACATATACACGGTCCGCCCCACGATAAATCAGTTCCTGCAGTGTTTCATCCGTAATTTTTCCAGCTATTAAAACTGAACATAACTGTGCATCCAAATCCTCTGCCAGCTTCCGCCCTCTGCTTAACAGTTCAAAGGATACGCTCTTCAGTTTTCCGTTCTTTTGTTCTGCTATCGTCCATAGTTCTTTCATATCACTACCTCCCGCCATGGTTTTATATCAGTTCTTTTTCTTTGAGGAAATCAATCAGTCTGTCAACGGCCTCTCCGGCACCACTTTCTCCATCGGCTGCCACTTTCACGCCTCCTCTGGTTACTTTCGGGAAGTCTATTTTTACAACCTTAGTGGGTGATCCGTTCAGGCCAAGTGAATCAGAATCCAGATCCATGGATTCTGCGGTATAAACCGGTACTTCCGTTGCTCGTGCCCGCTTTTTACCACGGAGGGTTGGCAGCCTTGGGTTACTGATTTCTTTTACTACTGTCAGCAAGGATGGGAGGGGAAGTTTAAGCTTTTGATAACCTTCCTCCACAAGGCGCTCTACTACAATGCTGTTATCTTCAACTGACTCAATGCTGCTGACATAGGTTGCCAGAGGAAGATCCAGCCAGGCTGCAATTCCTGGTCCCACCTGGCCCGTATCACCATCTGTTGCTCTTTCACCAGCGACGACAAGATCATAGTCTTTGATCTCTTTGATGGCTTCTGCCAGTGTATAAGATGTTGCCCAGGTATCCGATCCTGCAAATTGTTTGTCCGACAGCAGGATCGCGTCATCACAGCCCATTGACACTGCCTCTTTTAATGCTTTTACAGCAGACGGCGGTCCCATGGTAATAACCGTTATCTTTCCTCCGAATTTTTCCTTCAACTCAATACCCGCTTCCAGCGCATAAAGATCCAACGGATTGATAACTGTCTGTACGCCGTCGCGAATCATCGTTCCCTTTTCCTTGTCCATCTTCACATCACTTGTTTCGGGTACTTGTTTAATGGGAATGACAATGTTCAAATAAAACCCTCCTTATCCTTATCCTTTATCTTGTACATCATTAGAACTTTCCATCGATTTCAGTTCCTCAACAACAAAGCTAAGATGACTGAGCATAGCTTCTTTGGCTTTTTCCGGGTCACGACTCCTGATGCCTTCAAATATTTTCAGATGCTGGTCATAGAGTTTTTCTGCGTTTCCTCTTTTTGCAAACAGGCGATAACGGCCCCTGCGCATGCTTTGCTCCAAAGAATCAGAGATAGTATGCATAATGCGGATCAAGGCTCTGTTTTTAGTTGCTTCAGCAATGCAAAAGTGAAAGCTTGCATCATTTTCTTCTCCCAAAATATTTCTTCCCAGATCTTTTTCCATCAGTTCAATATACGTTTCCAGCTTTTCCAGATCTTCTTCGTCACAGCGAAGTGTTGCCAGTTCCACTGCCTGTACCTCCAGTATTTTTCTGACTTCCAGCAACTCCATATTTGCTTCCGGATCCATCAGAGTCATAATGAGAAAGGGTTCGATCAGTGGTTTTTGGTAATGGTCGGCAATAAATGTACCTTCACCCTGTCTGGTTTCCAGGATGCCCAGGTGTTCCATCGCCGCTAATGCCTCACGTACAGACGCTCTGCTGACTCCCAGGGTTTCCGCCAGTTCACGCTCTGAATTCAGTTTGTCCCCTGGCTTTAACTCACCTTTTTTAAGCAAGCCTTTAATTTGATCCACAATTTGCTGATATACCCTTTTCGTTTTCACCTGTTCGAACAATAACTCACCAACTTCCTTATATATAAAGACTAGTTCCATCAAGGTTTTTCATCAGGTCATCAGGTGGTCAGGCCACTTACCCTGATAAAAATGGTGCTCATTTATCCCCTAGCACCATTTTGCGTAATTTACAAACAATTTCTTCAATTTATAAAATAGTAGCATGCTGCTTTTTATTTGTCAAGCTGCATTAAATCCGTTATTTATTTAACCAGCTTGGAGATCTTTTTAAACGTATCCGTTCCTGCATATCTGCAAAGTTCAAATAATATGGATTCGCAGCTGGCAACCCTTGCCCCTTCCTGGATCATTCGTTTAACTGCAATTTGCTTATCTGCTATTTTACGGGAAGACAGGCAGTCTTCAATAATTACCGGCTGGAAACCTTTTTCCATTAAATCAATAACTGTTTGCAACACACAGACATGGGTTTCAATACCTGCTACAATCACCTGTTTTCTTCCTGTCTGCTCAAGATTTTTTTGAAATTCATCATCATCACAACAGCTAAATGCCATCTTTTCAAGTGGCTTGTTCCCATCCAGCACTTCATCAATTTCCGGTATGGTAGCACCAAGCCCTTTTCGGTATTGCTCTGTAACGAGTATAGGTACCCCCAAAGCTTTTAGTCCTTTGATTAAAATCTTCATCCGCTCAACCAGTTCTTTGTGCTCCTGAACATGCGGCGTTAACTTTTCCTGCATATCAATAATAACCGCTGCAGAATTTTCTTTCATCAGTCTCATGGTAACCCTCCTTATTCTTTCGTCCATATGATTACTACCCTTAGCTGTAATCCCCCAAACGAAAACATCCCTGCCCGTTTGTATTACTACAAAGAGGCAGGGATATGTTTGTTATTAATCCAGTTTAACCTGTTCCAGTATTGCTTTTTCACGAGTCTGAGCAACTTCTTCCAGTTCCTTAACCTTTTGTGTCATTTCTTCCACATAAGCTTCGTCTTTAATGCCGCCCAGGTTGATTTTCACGTTGTAAAGAGCCGACAGTACGGCAGTACGAGCCATCATTGCTGCTACTGCACCATCCGTCACTGCATTGCTGTTACCGGATTTTACCACTGTTTCGATATCATCCATCAAGCCCATTACAGTTTCTGCTATTTTAAGGGGAACCTGAGCCGCTATCTTGGTTGCCTGCTGAATCGCTTCTTTTCTTTCGGCTTTTTCCTCATCTGTTTCCTTGGGCATCTTAAAGCATGCCATCACACCATTAAAAGATTCGGCATCTTCATCTATCAATTCAATCAACTGGTTTTGAGACTGGGTAACCCGCTGATGTATACCTTTCATACTTTCTTCCACCGTCTCATACTTCTTTTTCCCAATTGTCAGATTGGCCACCATCGCTGTCAATGCAGCGGAGGTAGCACCACTCATCGCCGCAATACTCCCGCCGCCAGGGACCGGTGCATCTGATGCGGTTTCCTGCAAAAATGCTTTTACGCTTTTATCTGCCAGCATGTTTTTCATCCCTTCCTGTCCTTTGTTGTTGTTTACTCCATTAATGAGGTTTCCAGCACCTGATCCATGGTAAAGTCTTCCAGCTGCAGGTAGTATGCAGCCGAATCGATCAGTGCTTCCATGGGAACAGCACCTACAATTTCGCTTCCCACCACGTTTACGCCGTAACGCTGCGCTTCAATTTTCACCAGTTCAAACACCCGGTATAGCGCTGTTTTGGTATAATCCGTCATGTTCATGGAAACCTGCACAATTCCTCTGTCCTTCAACTCAACTCCCATACCTTTGCAGTAACGAAGCCCTCCACTGATATGCCGGACATTTTTGGCAATCTTATCAGCAATTTCCGGATTTGAAGAATCCAGGTTAATGTTGTACGCCACCAGAGGCATTCGCGCTCCAACAGCTGTTACACCAGTTTGTGGAGGCATTTCTGTCGGGCCAAAGTCCGGTTTCCATTCCGGGTCTTTAATTTTCTCAGCCATGGCTTCATACTGACCTTTTCGAACCTTGGCCAGATTTTCGCGTCCAGGGCTTTTAGCCGCTTTTTCATAAAGAAAGATTGGCTGTCCATATTTTTCGGCAATTTCTTCTGCCACATTTTCTGCCAAAGCCACGGTTTCCTCCATGGTTATATCTTTGATCGGAACAAATGGAATCACATCAGCAGCTCCCATTCGTGGATGTTGCCCTTCATGTTTAGTCATATCAATCAGTTCATAAGCGGTTCCGGCAGCTTTCACCACCGCTTCTTTCATTGCCTGAGCCTCACCAAGAGCTGTAATAACGCAGCGGTTATGATCTTCATCACTGCTGTAATCCAGCAGCTTTACATCCGGCGTGTTACGGAAGGCATCCGCAATTTTTTCAATCACTTCCTGGTTACGACCTTCACTGAAGTTTGGAACACACTGCACAATTTGTTTTTTTTCACTCATGTTAATATCCCCCTCTAATCAAATATTATAAGAAGCGATGAAGTCAGCGTAATACTTATATTCCAGTGCTTCCTTTATCATCTTCCCAATAGTTCGTGACGGTTATCCATTACCAGTATACCATCTTTTATAACACGTTCAACGGAATTCACACCTATATGATAAGCAAGAAAATGATAGGATGGATCTCTAAGAATTATCACGTCCGCTTTTTTCCCGGGATCAAGACTTCCGATACTGTCCGCCCGGTCAACGGCAGCCGCTCCATTAATCGTCAGTGCTGTAATGGTTTCTTCCGGAGTCATGCCCATGTATAGGGTGGCCAGCGCGATGATCAGCGGAATAGATTCTGTATGGCAGCTTCCGGGGTTAAAGTCTGAGGCCAGGGCCACGGCGCAATTAGCCTTAATCATATCTCTTGCTCTGGCATAGGATTCTTTTAAACTAAAGGCTGTTCCCGGCAACAATGTAGCAACCACATTCTTTTCAGCCATGGCTGCAATACCGGCATCTGATGCCTGCAACAAATGGTCGGCTGAAACAGCTCCCACTTCTGCAGCCAGTTCAGCACCGCCCAGAGGTACAATTTCATCCGCATGCATTTTCAGCTTGAAGCCCAAATCAGCCGCGGCCGTTAACAGCCTCCTGGACTGCTCGATGGTAAAGACATTTTTTTCTGTAAAAATGTCGCAGAACTCAGCCAGATTTCTTTCTTTTATTTCCGGAAGGCTTCCTTTGATAATGTTCTCAATCATTTCATCTTCTTTGCCTTTATATTCTTCCGGCACAGCATGCGCTTCCATAAAGGTGCTGATCACATCTACAGGATGTTTTTCATTTATTTCTTTCATCACTTCCAGCTGTTTTATCTCTGTTTCTTTGTTAAGGCCATAGCCGCTTTTTCCTTCTGCAGTGGTAACCCCAAAGGAAAGCATGGAGGTAAGACGTTGGTATCCGTTTTCATACAGTTCTTCTTCCGATTCCTCCCGGGTGGCTTTCACCGTACTGATAATACCGCCGCCCCGGTTCATAATGTCCATGTAGTCATCACCGCGAAGTCTCCAGGTAAACTCTTCTGCTCTATATCCACCAAAAACAAAGTGAGTATGAGAATCTACAAATCCCGGCAATACAGCATTTCCTCCAGCATCGATAACATCATACTTGTTTTCATCAATGCTTCTCAGCATATCTTCTGCTTTTCCAACAGATTGGATGATCCCATCTTCAATAATCAATGCTCCATCTTCTATGACATGAAGCTCCTGCATTTCTTTACCTTTTTTAGCGGTTCTGCCACTGCAGGTCACCAGCTGACTAATATTTTTTATTATCATGTTCCCACTTTTCATTGACACACCTCCATTGACTTCAATTAAGAATTATGAATTTTGAATTATGAATTAAAAATTCACAGTCAGAAGTCCTCACGATGCAGATCACTCCATATCGTGAAGACTTCGCTATTGACAAAATCACTTAACTTTTTCAGCTACCAGTTTTTTCACCAGTTCATCATCCGCCAGATATGGCAGCGTGATGTGGTCTTGTCCTTTGTTCAGTTCATTGTATTCCATGCTGGTGGTGAGTGCGTTTTCGTTAGTGGCCCAGGCGCGTCTGGCCACACCGCCCATAACATCCCAAAGCATGGCGGTTTCTAAGATTCTGTCGGCTCTTCGACTGCCATCCAGCACCATTCCAAATCCACCGTTAATGGATTTTCCGATGCCAACACCGCCACCATTATGCAGAGCCACCAGGCTCATACCACGGGCCGCATTCCCGGCAAAGCACTGAGTTGCCATATCTGCCATAACGTTGCTTCCGTCCTTGATGTTGGAGGTTTCTCTGAAAGGAGAATCCGTTCCGCTGACATCATGGTGGTCGCGGCCCAGCATCACCGGTCCGATTTCGCCACGGCGTACCATTTCATTGAATCGAAGTGCTATGTTGGTTCGACCATAGGCGTCCTGATACAGGATTCTCGCCTGGCTTCCCACCACCATTTTGTTTTCCTCCGCATCCCGAATCCAAACGTAGTTGTCCCGGTCTTGTCCTCTTCGATCCGGATCGATGCATTCCATGGCCGCAGCATCGGTTTTTCTAAGATCTTCCGGATCCCCGCTGAGGCACACCCATCGGAAAGGTCCATATCCGTAGTCGAACAGCTCCGGTCCAAGGATGTCTTCCACGTAAGACGGGAAGATAAATCCGTCTTTTTCGTCCACTCCGTTAAGAGAAACTTCTTTTACTCCTGCATCAAAGACAGCTTTCAGGAATGCGTTACCGTAATCAAAGAAGTAGGTGCCTTTATCCACCAGCTTCTGAATCAACTCAAAATGAGTTCTCAATGTTTCGTCTACCCGCTGAATAAACGTGTTTCTGTCGTTTTTCAGCATATGAGTTCTTTCTTCAAAGCTCATACCCTGCGGGCAGTACCCGCCTTCATAGGCAACATGGCAGGATGTCTGATCAGAAAGAAGATCAATTTTAATATCATTATCAACAGCGTAGGCCAGTAAATCCACCACGTTTCCATGATAGGCAATAGATAATGGTTTTTTCTCCTGTTGCGCTTCTTTTGCCCAGCGGTATACCTCTTCCAGATCGGCGCTGACTTTTTGTACCCATCCCTGATCATGGCGGGTTTTAATTCTTGATTCATCCACTTCTGCAACGATTCCCACTCCATTAGCAATTTCAACGGCTTTTGGCTGAGCACCACTCATACCGCCAAGGCCGGAGGATACAAAAAGAACTCCTGCCAGATCCTGGTCGTCAGCAAGACCCATCTTAAGTCTGGCTGCATTTAATAGCGTATTGAAGGTTCCATGGACAATTCCCTGAGGACCGATGTACATCCATCCGCCTGCCGTCATCTGGCCATAATTGGCCACACCCATCTGCTCCGCAATATCCTGATCCTTGGCATTATCAAACATGCCAACCATCAGGGAGTTGGTGATCAGCACCCGTGGACTGTCAGGCTTGGATTTAAACAGCCCCACCGGATGTCCGGAGGAAACCACCAGGGTTTGATCCTGAGTCATTTCCTGCAGGTATTTCTGGATTAAAAGATATTGCATCCAGTTTTGGCATACTTTCCCGGTTTCACCATAAGTTACCAGCTCATAGGGATAGAGAGCCACATCAAAATCCAGATTGTTGTCCATCATCAACTGAAAGGCTTTTCCTTCAATGCAGCGGCCTTTATATTCATTGATCGGTTTTGCTTTAATATTTCCTTCCGGTCTGAAGCGGTATCCATAAATCCGACCCATCGTTACCAGTTCCTCCAAAAACTCCGGCGCCATTTCTTCGTGATGTTCTTCCGGAATATAACGGAGTGCATTTTTCAGTGCTACTTCTGTCTGTGCAGGCGTCAACTTAAAACCTCTGTCCGGCGCACGGCGAATCCCCGCCTCAAAGGCTTTTGGCTCTGGCAACGGACCTTCCAGTTTAATTGTCATTGCATTTCCAATTTCTTTTCTATCAAGCATATTATTCGCTCCCTTCATCAACTAAACTATCACATATTTATATCATTATTTGTCTTCATTATATCCAGGAGCCGTCAATAAAGTGTCGAAGGTCAAATCCTTTTTTTATAAATAAGTAAACCCTTCTGCCACAATTTTAACATCACCGGAAAGCCATGCTTCTTTTACAGCTTTGCCCTGCCATTTGACGGATATACCCAAAACTCCACCAGGCTGATTAATATTTAGATCAACAGATTCCTTTTCTTTAGAAGCTTTTGCAATGCCAAGGGCTGCCGTTCCGGATCCGCAGCCTTTTTCCCAGAAAAGGCTGTTGGTGGCCCGTACCCATACTAATGGTTCAAGATGCATTTTTCTTTCATCAAAAAACATGATTCCCAGTGCGTCAAATTTCTTTTCTTCCAGTTGTTTTAGAGCATCTTCAAAAAAGCTTTCCGGATTTTCCACATTTCCTCTGTCCACAATTAGGTGGGCGATTCCCGGCAGTTCCACCAACATTCCTGCTACGCTTTTTTCTTCTGATACAATCTGAACATCCGAAACGGCTTGTGGTAACCCAATTTGAAGGCTTACCCGCCGGGAATAAGGTGATTCTCCTTTATCCACAAAGCAAGTCATCGCATCTTTCACTCCGCTGCTTTCCAGCTTTAATTTTTTTCGACCTTCAGACTTTTCCTGAATATCTTCTCTAAAACTAATTACTGTTGCCAAAGAAAGCGTTGCATTGGCACAGAATTCACCGCCCATCATTTCCAGCCGGGCAGCAATTTCAGCGCTTTTTCGGACTGGCGGTGTCACAAATCCCACCTGTTCGGCATGCAGGTGCCTTTCCTCCATAATCTCATTCGCTACT
Source organism: Tindallia sp. MSAO_Bac2 (assembly GCA_003838145.1). Classification (GTDB taxonomy): domain Bacteria; phylum Bacillota; class Clostridia; order Peptostreptococcales; family Tindalliaceae; genus Tindallia. The sequence continues at coordinate 39,179 of QYZZ01000019.1, read as the reverse complement.
TCAGCATACTGCTCTCTTTCCACCGGATCCCACACCAGCACCGTCATATTTTCCGCCGGACTGCATTTATAAAATTTCAGTTTCATCTGTAACACTCCTTCTCACGAAACTAAGAAAACCCCACTTATATTATAATTATAATACAAAACAAGGCAGGCAGCTAATAAGCTACCCGCCCAGACCAAAGACAAAGCTAATATTTTTTCTATTTTCTGGCTGTTTTACAGTATAACGGCTCCAATAATTCCAAAGATAACAATTGGAATATTATAGTGAAGGAAAGTAGGTACACAGGTGTCCCAGATGTGATCGTGCTGTCCGTCAATGTCCAGACCAGCTGTCGGCCCAAGGGTACTGTCAGATGCCGGTGATCCTGCATCACCGAGTGCTGCCGCTGTACCGATCAACAAAATAGTAGCCTGCGGACTGAAGCCCAGGGCTGTTGCCATAGGAACATAAATAGCTGCTATGATGGGAATGGTTCCAAAGGAGGTTCCAATACCCATTGTAATGAATAACCCAATGATGATCATGACAGTTGCAGCTACAAACTGGCTTCCCGCCAGCATGGCTTCTGCTGATTCTACCAGCTGATCCACACCGCCTGTTTCACGAATAACGGATCCGTAACCGGCTGCCACCAGCATTACAAAGGCGATAAAGCCCATCATGCCAATTCCACTATGAAGCATTTCATCCAGATCTTTCCATTTGATAGCTCCGCCAACAAGCATAATGGCCATACCCACCAAAGCACCAATATGAAGGGAGCCAAGGGGACTTACCTGAATTGCCAGGGCAGACAGGGCACCAGCCAGGGCAACCCAATGCTTTCCTGTCATTTTCACTTCGGTTTCTTCTTCCTGTGGAGTATCAAGCTTTTCCGGCTCGATATCCTTGTATTCCCGTTCTTTTCGATAAGTGATAAAGACAGCAATCAAAAGGCCTATAAGCATAGCAACACCAGGGATCCACATTACATGCCAGACAGAACCCTGTGCTATTTCCATACCGTTTTCTGACATGTTGTCACTGATAAGGCCGTGAAATATCCATCCATATCCCACCGGCAATGCCACATAAGGTGCCTTTAGACCGAAAGTCAGGGCAGAAGCTACGGCACGACGGTCAATCTTGAGTTTGTTCATTACCTTTACCAGAGGCGGAATAAGGATTGGAATAAAGGCAATATGAACCGGAATCAGGTTCTGAGATAAACAGGCTACGGCTGCAATAATCAGTACCAAAACAATTCCTTTTCCTTTAACCCATTCAACAATTTTCTTTGCCAGCACCGTCGCAATTCCTGTTTTGTGCAGAGTTGCCGCCAGGGTTCCCAACAGGATATAGCTGAGTGCCGTACTGGAATTTCCACCCATGCCGCCAATAAGCACGCCCATGGTTTCTCCCAGGGGCATTCCTGCCAAAACACCTCCGGCCAGAGCTGCTACAATCAGAGATAGCAGAACATTAAGCTTTAGCAGACATAGAACAATCATGATAATTACAGATAATAATACCGGATTTGTCAACATGCTTTCATCCTCCTTTTCTAACATTGTTAATTTTTAAATTATTTGATACAGTTGAGCCCGAAGGATCAACCGATATATAATCCGAGGCTCAAGACAGCACCATCTCAAGCCATCGGCAATATTTCTCCACAGAGAGTCTTGTGATATTATTTTACAGCTCGCCCACTTCTTTTTCAACTGCTTTTACAATTTGTCCGGTTGCCACCATAGAGGTGCAGAGCTGAATGTCGTCATACAACACTCTGTCATCTTCCAGGGGTTTCAGATGCTGTCTCAGACTCTGATAAGCAGCCCCGGTTCCTCTTCCCGGGTTTCCTTCTTTGTCCAGATCCATAGCCTGTGCCGCCGCCATCAGTTCGATGCCGATAACGCTTTGGGCATTAGACAGAATGCTTTGGGCTTTTCTGGCACCGATGGTTCCCATGCTGACATGGTCTTCCTGGTTTGCTGATGATGGGATGGAATCAACACTGGCGGGATGAGCCAGCACTTTGTTTTCAGATACCAGGGCCGCCGCTGAATACTGGGCTATCATCAGTCCGGAGTTCAGCCCGCCTTTTTTTGTCAGAAATGCCGGCAACTCGCTCAGCTGAGGATTTACCAATCTTTCGATTCGCCGCTCAGAAATGTTTGCCAGCTCTGCAATGGCTATGGCTAAATAGTCAAAGGCCAATGCCATGGGCTGACCATGGAAGTTCCCGCCAGAAATGGCTTCTTTTTCGTCTGCAAAAACAATCGGATTATCCGTTACAGAATTAATTTCAATTTCAATCTTACCTTTTATATGCTCCAGAGCATCTCTGGAAGCTCCATGAACCTGTGGTATGCAGCGTAATGTATACGCATCCTGGACACGGATTTCACCCTGGCGGGTTGTACGCTGACTATCTTCTGTCAGTTTAAGCATATTGGATGCACTGTGGATCTGACCGGCATGAGGACGAACCTGATGAAGTCGGAGGTCAAAGGCATCTATTATCCCGCGCAGTGCCTCCAGTGTCATGGCACCGGCAATATCAGCGCTTTTCATCAGCATCATGGCGTCGTAGAAACATAATGTCCCAACCGCCGTCATGATCTGTGTTCCATTAATTAGGCCAAGTCCTTCTTTGGACGTAAGTTCAATGGGATTGATGCCGGCTTTTGTCATTGCCTCTTCGCCACTCATACGACGACCTTCATAAAAGGCTTCTCCCATTCCCATCATCACCAATACCATATGAGAAAGAGGCGCCAAATCGCCACTGGCTCCCAAAGATCCTTTTTCCGGAATCATGGGATGAACTCCTTTATTCAGCATATCCAGCAGGGTTTGAATGGTTTGCAGCCGAACACCAGAAAAGCCTTTGGCCAGTGCATTGGCTCTCAACAACATTACTGCTCTGGATGTTTCTTCAGGAAGTGGTTTGCCAACACCGCAGGCATGGCTCATAATTAAATTTTTCTGCAGTTGTTTTGCTTCATCTTTGGATATAACAACATCGCTGAATTTACCAAATCCGGTGGTGATGCCATAAATCACTTTTTCTTCGTCCACAAAATCGTCAACAATTTTGCGGGACCGATGAATCTTCTCGACTGATGCTTCCGTAAGTGCAACAGGGGTTTTCTTCCTGGAGACTTCAACAACATCTTCAATAGTAAGGCTGTTTCCGTCAATTCTGATTTCTTTCATTCCTCTACCTCCTCTGATACCGACCGGTTCCGGCCATCTATCGACTCGTCTTGATTATTATCTATCTATACTTTATCAAAAAAACGTCTTCAAATCGTCAATGCGATGAAGACGTTTTCATTTTTATTTCTTCTTTGACTCTTTTTAAGACGCTTAATTCATATGGATTTTTGATCATATGGGCATAGGCTTCTGCGTCCTTTAAGAATTGACAGGCATGTTTTCTTTTTCCTTTCTCCACCTGGATCAGTGCCATATATAGATTGGCAATAGATCGTCTCCAGAATATTTCGTATTCCCTGAAATAATCCAGGGCTTTTTCCAGGTAGCCTTCCGCCTCCTGAAGCTGTCCCATTTGATAACTGGCCAGCCCCATACCTGTATAAAAAACGGCAATGGAATGGTGCCGAAGATCTTTTTGAGAACAGCTGTCTACTGCCTGCTGATATTGTTGGATTGCCAGATCAAATTCTTTTCTGTTACGATGAATTTCACCTTTGTAGTAACGGCAGGCCGCCACATGAATCACGTGTTGCCGGTTTTTGGTTTTCATTTCTGATACTGCTTCAATGGCTTCATCCAAAACAGTTTCTGCTTCGTCGAAGCACTGACTCATCATCAGGTAAAGGCCTTTCAATCTCAGAAACAGCGGAATCCGTTCCGGATAATGGTGTTTTTCCGCCAGATGTACTGCCTTATCAATGTTGGAAATCATCACTTCCGGCTGCTGTGTCTGAATACCATAGTAAACAAGCTGCTGATAACCACTGATAGCATGGTCCCAGCTTTCTGCTTCCAGCGCCAGCCGGATCATTTCTTCCGTTGTCTCTACTCCCTGTTGGTATTCCCCTTCCCTTATCAGCAAACGCCCTTTTAAATGAAGAAAAGACAGATGCCAGAAGCGCACCTCTTCCTCCTGCAAATCTTCAGCAGCCATGTTTTTCATAATTGATTCCACTTCATCGAAGTAAACCATAGTCTCTTCCCGGCTGAGAAAAACAGATTGCCTGGGGAGGTTCCTAAGGTGGATCGCACTGGGAAATAATTCATGATAATAATCCAGGTAGCTGTTCAGGTACTTCATGATATATTTCAGGGCACGAGGGTAATCATCTCCCTGCTTAAAATGATGTATCAGGTCTGTGTACCTCAGTACATCTCCTGTATTTCCCCGGAGCTGTTCTTCCAGCTGTATTCCAACTCGCTGATGCAATAGGCGTCTTTTAGACTGTGATTGTTGCTCATATACGTATTCGCGGAATTTCTGGTGAACAAATTCTACGCTGGTTTTATTTTCTTCAATCACTTCCCTCAGAATTCCACGCTCCACTAGTTGTTCCAGCATTTCTGCCACTTCCACATCATCAGCGCTGCTGATGGATGCCAACCGACTCACGGAAACACGGTGAAAGAAGAGAGATAAAAGCTCCAGCAGTTTTCTTGTTTCTTCCGGCATTTCCTGCAGGCGGCTTTGCAGAATGTTTTGCGCCTTCACTGACAGTTTTTCGGTGCTTCCATGGGTCTGCAGTGCGTTAAGGTATTCTGACACAAAAAACGGATTTCCCCGGGTTTCTTCGTAAATCTGTTTTCCCATTTTTTCATCCAGCGTTTCATGACCGGCTTCCTGCCGCAGCCATTGAAGGGTTTCCTCAAGACTGAAGCGACTCAGCGCTATTCTCATCAAGGCACCTTTTCGCCCGGTCATTGTGGTTAATGCTGCCATCCGATCTTCATATCCATCCCGCAGGGTTGTTAAAAATAGCACCGGTAGTGTTTTTTCCTGGAGAATTCGCTGGAGCATCTGGAGACTGACAGAATCCATCCAGTGTAAGTCTTCAAAAATAAATACCAGTTTTTTCTTCGCTGCAATTTTTTTCAGGGTTCCCACCACTGCTTCAATCAGGTTTAATCGCTGGTTTTCTTCCAGAACGCCTTCCTGCATAAGACCGTACTTGCCGGACAGCAGGGATTCGAATATGGGAAACTGTTTTGATATCTGATATACCCAGGCTTCCGGCAGGTCAATGCAATGTGTTTCGATCAGTGTCATCAGCTGAGAAAATACAGGCTGCCAGGGTTTTAAGACAAAGTTTTCTTCCTGCTTGTAGCAGTTGGCTTCCAGAATCTCCATGTCTGAAGCTATCTCGTTTTCCACAAAGGATTGCACAAGCAACGTCTTGCCAATTCCCGCTTCACCGCAAACCATCACCAGTTTCGGTGTTTTTTGCCGCTGAAAGTATTTCAGTTGATCCTGAAGCCGATGCCATTCCTTTCCTCTCCCGAAGAGCGTCTGTTTTCCTTTTTTGCTTTCCACAGACTCTTCCGGTTGACGCTGCCGAAATACTTTTTCATAAAGTGCTTTAGTACGGGCTTCTGGCTGAATTCCCAGTTCTTCCTTTAAAATCCGGACTGTTTCTTCATACTCCTGAATCGCCTTATGGTACTGGCCATTTTGAGCATAAGCTTCCATTACTTTTCTTCTGGCTTCCTCATCAAATTCATCCTGACGGATCAGGGCCTTTCCCATTTCCAGTATCTGCTCCGGGTCTTCTTTTTCCTCCGCCTGTCTTATTCCCTGATGGAGCTTCCTCAGGTAGAGGTCTTCATACTCCTGTCGTTTTTCCATCATCCAGGATTCAAATTCTTCCGCGTCTTTTACCGAAAATCCCTGCAAAAATATCTGTCCATAATATGTCCATGAGTCTTTTTCCTCCGACAGAAAACCTTTAAGATCTGTATACCATTTCCAGTCAGGATTAAGGGCTACTTCCTTTTGGTTGGGCGTAAGGAGGATCTCTTCTCCCATGGTTTTTCGGATTTTATAAAGAGCGTTGCGCAAGTTTTTCCGGGCTGTTTCTTCCGGAAAGTCCCCCCACAGCAAATGCATCATTTCCGAACGGGACGCTTTTCCATTAACCAGCAAGTAGTAAAAAGCAGCCTCGGCTTTTCGATAGGGGAGTCTCACCACTTCTCCATCCAGTATAATAGAGGGTGTTTTTAGTAAAACAGCTTCCACCGTCGGCATTTTTGAATCTCCTCTCTCCAGTACTGGGTCAGTTTTTCCACTCTTTCGATGTAGTTCCTTTCATTATATCAAAAAGAAGGGTGCCCGGTCATTGTGTATTTTTTGACATATATCCGTCTAGTTATTTTTTTAACGCAATTTTTCTTGCATTCCACCTTGACCTTCCTGCTTTCTGGTGATAAAGTAATCCCTGAAATTATATCTGCGACTGCACTGAACAGCCATTTTGTGCGGTCTAAAAAATATCTGTTCTGGAAGGAGTTTTTCTAACTATTATGGAGCAATTATTGAACAACCCGCTGGCACTAATTATTCTTTGCATCGGTTCAGGTACGCTTATTGGAAAACTGGAGATTCGGAATTTTGGCCTGGGCAGCTCGGCCACCTTGTTTAGCGGACTTGGAATCAGCTACTTTTATACTGCCTTGTCTGGCAACGCTATCCAGATGCCCAACGAGCTTTTCCAGGCGGCATTAATAGGTTTTATTGCAGCTGTAGGTCTTAAAGCATCCCGACATATCCGTTCCATCATTAAGCAGCACGGTGTCACTTTTCTGTTTCTCGGAAGCATCATTACTATTACCGGAGCCTTGGTCAGCTATGGTATGATTCGATTTTTCTCTTCCGAAGCCTATGCACTTATTGGAGCCTATGTAGGCGCCATGACCAGTTCCCCCGGACTCGGAGCCGCTCTGGAACTGTCTGGCGGTTTGGATCCAAATCCGGAGTCCATTGTAGGGCTGGGTTACTCTATCGCCTATATCCCGGGTATTGTTGCTGTAATTCTCTACGCGCGTCTTATGGGAAATGACTCAGCAAGTATCGCTTCCGTTCACAAAAGTAATGAGGAAAATACAGAAGAATCACCTGAAAGCTTTAGCATTGGAAAGCTGATGTTTGTCATTCTTGCCGGCATGGCTTTAGGGTCTCTTCAGATTCCGTTGCCTTTTGTCGGAGCTTTTTCTCTGGGAAGCACCGGTGGTGTCCTGATCAGTACATTGCTCTGCGGCAGCTATATTCCAAATTGTCAGTTCAGCGATAAGGCTCTTAGCACCATTCAGGAATTATCCTTGCATATTTTTCTGGCTGTGGTTGGACTTGGTAACGGGTATGCGGCAATTCAGGCCATTGCAGATTCCGGACTATTAATTTTAGTTGCCGGTATTTTGGCGGCAGGAATCAGTTTAACAGTCGGCCATATTTTCGGAAAATATGTCTTTAAGTTGGATCCATCGCTGCTTACCGGCAGTGTATGTGGCGGAATGACCAGCACTCCAGGCCTTGCAGCCGCCATGGACTCTTTCCAAAGTGATGATGTGGTAGTTGGGTATGGAGCCACTTACCCTTTTGCACTCCTTAGCCTGACCTTGCTAACCAACTTTTTGTTTTCTGTTCACTTGTAGGCAATATATATAAGCAATAAAATATAATTACCCGGAAACTACAACTGATAAAAGGAGATGTGTCCATGAATGTACATGAGTATCAAGCGAAAGAATTACTAAAGCCCTATGGCGTAAATGTGCTGGGTGGAGTATTGGTTGAAAATGCTTCTGAGGCCGCTGAAAAGGCGGAGAAAATCAGCACTGACGTAATTGTGGTGAAAGCCCAGGTCTATGCCGGTGGACGCGGAAAATCCGGCGGGGTTAAATTGGCTAAAAGCCGTGAGGAAGCCGTTGAAATCTGCAAGGACATGCTTGGTATGCAGCTGATAACACCTCAAACCGGCGAAGAAGGTGTTACCGTAAAGAAAGTATATCTGGAAGAAGGATGTCAGATCGCTGAAGAGTATTATCTAAGCCTGGTGGTGGATCGGAAAAACAGCTGTGTTTCCCTCATCGCATCTAAAGAAGGCGGCATGGAGATCGAAGAGGTGGCGGAAGAAAATCCGGAAGCTATTCTGACCATATCCATCGACCCTCTGGCAGAACTGCGGGACTATCAGGTCCGACAGGTTATTGAAGCCCTGGAAATTCCTAAGAAAGCTCAAAAGTCTATGGTTGCTTCTTTAAAGAGTTTTTACAAAGCCTTTGTGGCCATGGACTGTGACATGCTGGAAATCAACCCGCTGGTTTTAACGGCAGATCAGGAAGTTGTTGCTTTGGATGCTAAAATGGGTTTCGACGATAACGCACTTTACCGACAGCCTGCTATTCATTCCTTAAAGGATACCTCGGAAGATGATCCCAGAGAAGTTCAGGCGGCAAAGCATGATCTTGCTTATGTTGCACTGGATGGAAAAATCGGATGCCTGGTAAACGGAGCCGGACTGGCAATGGCAACCATGGATGCCATATATGGCGAAGGCGGAGAACCGGCTAATTTTCTGGACGTTGGTGGAAGCGCTACCGTGGAAAAAGTAACAGAAGCCCTTCGTATTATTCTTTCCGATGAAACCGTCAACGGTATTTTCATCAATATTTTTGGTGGGATTATGCAATGTGATACCATTGCCAATGGAATTGTTCAGGCTGCAGGCGACCAGCAAATTGAGGTTCCCATTGTTGTCCGGCTGGAAGGCAATCGGGCTCAGGAAGGCGCTGATATTCTTAAAAACTCTGGACTTAATATCGCTACGGCACCAAGTCTGGATGAAGGTGCTGCTAAAATCGTCGAAATGTCTTCTGAAGGAGGGACTGTTTAATGAGTATATGGGTTAATGAAGAGACTAAGGTTCTGGTACAAGGCATCACCGGTTCTGCCGCCAGATTGCATACACGTCAGATGCTGGACTATGGCACAAAAATCGTTGGTGGGGTAACCCCGGGAAAAGACGGTGAAGAAGTGGAAGGAGTTCCGGTTTACGGATCTGTTCAAAAAGCGGTGGACGCCACTGATGCTGACGCTTCAGTCATTTATGTTCCGGCGCCTTTTGCAGCCGATGCCATTATCGAGGCTGCTGACGCCGGTATTAATCTGATTGTCTGTATTACCGAGCATATTCCTGTACAGGACATGATTACCGTACATCATTATCTCAAGTCCCGTCCGGTTCGCCTGATCGGACCAAACTGTCCGGGCATCATTACGCCGGATAACTGCAAAATTGGTATTATGCCGGGTCATATCCACCAGTCCGGACGCATAGGTGTTGTATCCCGTTCAGGCACATTAACATACGAAGCAGTTCACGCCCTTACCACTTCCGGTCATGGCCAGTCAACGGCGGTAGGTATTGGTGGTGACCCCATCAGCGGAACCAGTTTCGTTGATGTGCTGGAGTCCTTTGAGAGGGACGAAAATACGGATGCCGTCATTATGATTGGTGAGATCGGCGGTGACGCAGAAGAAACCGCGGCACGATGGGCTCAGGAAAACATGACCAAACCGATAATCGGCTTTATTGGCGGCATTACCGCACCTCCCGGAAAGCGAATGGGTCACGCCGGCGCTATTGTATCAGGATCCGGCGGAACAGCCGAAACAAAAATAGCCGAAATGGAAAGCTGTGGCATTCATGTTGCCCGTCGAATTTCTGAAATTGTACCATTACTGAATAAAGCATTGTAAACAAAGACGCTATGCGTCTTTGTTTAATTAAAAATTGAGAGTTGATAATTGATAATTAAGTTCAAATGTTCTATGGGCACAAGAGCTCACAATCAAAAAGATAAAACATGACGACCTTCAAATAATTTGCAACCGCTTATTTCTAATTATCCACATTATTATTCTTGTGCCCTAATTAAGAATTCAGGATCGGGAGCTTTTTAATTCATAATTCTTAATTTTAAATTCTTAATTGCTCTTCAGGGTTGTAATTCCCGGTAAAACGCATTTACTACCTTTAAGAGTTCTACCGGCAGACGGGTTTCAATTTCATGGCAAATGGATGGCGGCACGCTGCCATAGTATGCTTCTGCAATGGCACCGGTCATGCAGGCAATGGTATCGCTGTCGCCTCCAATGGAAATAGCCAGACGGATGGCATTTTCAAAGCTGTCACTTTCATAAAAAGCACGTATTGCCTGTGGAACGGATCCCTGGCAGGAAACATCAAAGGCATACCACTTCCGGATTTCATCAATACCTTCTGTCAGGTTGTAATTAAAATCCATTGCGACTCGTTTGAGTATTTCTTCTTTGCCGGCATTTTTCCTGGCCATATACGCAGCCAATGCCACTGCCTGAGCCCCTTTTATCCCTTCCGGGTGATTATGGGAGACCTGGGCAGATTTTTTTGCACTCTCCAGTACTTCCGTCTCTGTCTGACCCCACCAGGCCACCGGACTGACCCGCATAGCCGATCCGTTCCCCCAGCTGTTATACGCCGGTGCCCCGTAATTCTCTGCCCATTGAATAAATCCGCCACCATAGCCGGCACGTGGGTACCGGCTGTAATACCTTCGATAGTAATGAGCAAAGTCACCTTTATTCATAAGACAGTCTGCCGTGGCAATGGTCAGCACTGAATCGTCTGTAAAGGTAGACTCTTTTTTCCAAAGTGGAAATCGGGTTGTTTTAATATTGTGGCGTTCATAAATGGATCCGATCATATCGCCTGCAATGGCACCCAGCATATTCATCATCTCCCGTCGATTTTTTATTTGAATTTTCTTTCATTATAAATCATTTTTTCTTCCTACGCAAAAAGCCCCGCCGATAGCGGGGCTTAACCTGAGTAAATTTTATTTAAATGCTTCTTCTACTTTCCATACATCCCAAACTTTTCCAACCAAATCAGGACCTGGCTCCAATACCTGTTTACCTGGTTTCCACCCTGCAGGAGTTGCTTTAGTGCCTTCAGATTCACGGACAAGCTGGAAGGCCTGAATCTGTCGAATCGTTTCGGCGATATTTCTACCTACCGGCGGTGTCAGCACTTCAAATCCCTGTACATTACCATCCGGATCAATGATGAAGCGTCCACGGGTTTCTACGCCGCCTTCTTCGTCGTAAATACCATACATTTTTCCAATTTCACCGCCACCATCCGAAAGCATCGGGAATGGTACGTTTTTGTTTACCATTTTGGAAATTTCGTGATCATTCCACATTTTATGAACAAACACGCTATCAACACTGCAGGACAGCACTTCTACTCCCAGTTCTTTCAATTCATCATGTTTTTCAGCAACTGCTGAAATTTCAGTCGCTCAGACGAAGGTAAAGTCTCCTGGATAGAAGCACAGCAACACCCATTTTCCTTTATACTCTTCCAGATCGATGTTAACAAATTTCCCCTGATGATAGGCTGGCGCCGTAAAAGCGGGGGCTGGTTTTCCTACTTTGATCATTGACATATCCTCCTTTGGTTTTTCTACAACTGCTTGAGTCTCTGGTGCGACACTTTCTTTTTTCTTATGTACCGGCGGTCGTTGGCAACCCGGCTTAAATTCTTCTGGCAAGAATTCCACCTCCTATAAAGAAAATCGATAGAGCTATCATTAAACTCTATCGATCATATACCCTATATTAGTCTTTTAAACACATTTTAATCGTTTTTATTCTGAAAAAAATTACAGATCCTTCTTTTCTATTTTGCCTTTTTCATTCAGCATCATTTCCGTGATCTTGTCGATGTACGGAACATCATTAGCTTTGTTGCATTCCAAGGTGTGAATTTTTTTGCCGATAGCCTTTCCTGACTTGTAATTCATTTTCAGTACTTTCATCAGGGATACCGGGTGCTCCGGTTCTTTCAGCGAAATAAATGCTGTTCCTTCAATTCCAATGGCATCTCCAACCAGTTTTTCAAAGTCAATTCCGTCAATACCGGGGATCAGAAAAAATTCTGCTTCTTTTTCCAGATCTTCAAAGCCTTTAATCTGAACACTGGTGAAGTTCTTTTTTGCTACTGCCATCAACGCAGCCAAAAAAGGTCTGATACCCGCCGAACGGTGGCCGGATACAACAATAGACTCTTTTCTCATAATAGCCGCTTCAATGTATTCCGCCTGTTCTTGGGTCATGAATTTCTGGTCGATAAATTTTTTAATCATCGGATTCAACAAAAACACTCCCTCAGTTTAATATGATATCTGTATTTTATCATTTAATAGCAAAAAAGTAGTGAAATAATTGTCATTTTTTGTCCGCCTATGTGCATTTTCTTTCATTTTTTTGCAAATGATACTTCCCTAAATGCACTAACGGCTACTTTGGTCCTCTTCAGTCCGTCAATTTCTTCTTACCGGTCCACAACATTATGAAAGCTAAAAAGAAAAATGCAGCTCCAGCGATAAACATACCCTGATTTCCGATCAAATCCATGGAAAGACCCAGAGCAAAGGGCCCCATCATTTGTCCAATCATCGTAAACACGTAATACAGGCCAATATAGAAACCGACTTTATCCCTGCCGCCAAAGTCCGCAATGAGCGGCATGGCCTGGACGTTAATTAACGCCCATCCCAGACCACCCAGGACAAATATTCCACTGATAATCCATGGCTCCCTCACCGGAACTGCTATGAGAAATAGCACCGGTACCATAATAAGACCCCACAGCATAGCAGGTATTTTACCGATTTTTGTTCCGACAAAACCAGCCAGAACAGCAAAAACCAAAAAAGAAGCCGCAAAAGAAGTCAGGATAAAATTAGCTCTTCCTTCGGTAAGCCCCAGGGTCTCCACTCCATAAATGGGAAACATTGCATTTAGTCCCGCATAGCCAATAAAATAAATGAGCATGGACATCAGAATTAAAAACTGGCCCGTGTATCCTGGCTTCAAGAGGTTCCGTATGCCATCTACCGCCTCTTTAATAGGGTTGGTGGACGATCTTGGAGAATTATCCACATAGGGTGGATGTTTATCAACTTTGCACCATACAACGGCAAGGCTCAGCAAAAGCACCAGGCTTCCAATTCCAAAGGTCAGCCGGGGATCTATATCGTAAAGCAAGGATAAGATACCAAAGCTTATTAAGGTTCCAAAACCGCCCATCAGGTTGATAATACCGTTGGCAACGGAGCGTTTTTTCGGAGGGGTGTGGTCGGGCATCAGTGATATAACCGGCCCACGGTAGGAATGCATGGCTGCCGTAAAAATGATTTCCGTAATAATCAACAGGAACAATACGGACGCCACCAGGGGAATTGCAAAATGGGTCAGTGCCGCAATAGGGATTGCTACGATAATAAATGGCAGCCTTCGTCCCCAGGGCGAATTAATACGGTCAGACCAGGCACCGATAATGGGAATTAAGAGCAATCCAATAAGATTATCCGTTCCCATAAGCAGTCCCACCAGAGCCCTGGAGTTGAAGAATTCCCGATACATCAGTGGAAGGAATGCATTGTAGGTAGTAAAAGCCAACTGCACACCAAGGAAACCAAAGCCAATCCACCATATTTTTGCGTATGAGAAGTCAGCGGTTTCACCACCGCATTTCTTTTTCTCATTCATAAGAGGCTCCTCCTGTTAGGGTAACTTTCACTTCAACATTTCCTCTATTTCATCATTTCCTCCAGCACCCTGCCATCCCTGGGATAAAAATCCAGACCTAACACCCGGGCCATGGTAGGGGCAATATCTACCATTTCTAATGAGCCTAATGGAAGATTTCCCTTTATATTGCAGCCAGAGGCAATAAAATTGCATCTGTAATTGCTTTTATTGGGAGAGTAGCCGTGGTTGCCATTTTTTATCCCCTTCGCCAGATAGTTATCGACGGTGAATTCTGTCAGCGTATCCTTGAAAATATAACCCTTTTTAGCTTCAATCGCATATTTTATGTGCCTGACAGCCTGCAGATTGTCCAGTTCCCGACGATTATAGATATGCTCTATACCGTATTTTTCTTCCTTCATTGCTTCCCGGAGACAACTTAGTGCAATTTCTTCGGCTTCAGGATCATCGTCTCTTAGGTGAAGATAAGCACTGCCGCCGGCACTTTGCAGGTAAGCCCGCCACTTTCTTTCCCCTTTTTCCTCGCAGATTAATCCCCGATCCCTTAAAAGGTTATTGATATGAACAGCATAATGGATATCAAACTGTCCGTGATCTCCAACAACGAAGAATGCGGTGCTGTCCATTATATTAGCTTCCTTAACACTTTGAAAAATTTCCCCTATCCTTCGATCCGTTCTGTCAAGAGCTTCTCTTACTTCTTCGCTGCTTGTTCCATGGTTATGTTTTGCACTGTCCAGGTCTAACAAATGGAGAAGCAGCAGGTTAGGCTTTTTTCTTCTGATGGTATCCATTGCGCACAGGGTTATGTAATCATCCAGATAAGGCTGCTTTATCCCTTTTCTTTTCTTTCCCAGTCTTAATTCCAGGCCTGCAACAAATAAAGGAGAGCCGTTTTTGATGACTTTCAGCGCTTGGTTTTCATTCTTTATGGCCGCCACTTCCGGAAGGTTGTAATGAATGGAGGATTTTCCAGAAACCGGCCAGAGAAGCGCTGCCGTTTTTAAGCCTTTTTGTCGGGCCAGGTCATAAATAGTGGGCACCTTTATATCCCTCTGATGCCAGTGCCAGGTTTGCTCTTTCTCCGGAACAAAGGGCTGAAACTGGTTGTTGTGATGGATTCCGTGTTTTTCGGGATAAACGCCTGTAACAATCGTCGTATGGGCTACATAAGTATGCGTGGGAAAAACGCTTTTAAGCTGATTGCTGAAGGCTCCATTTTCGATGAGACGGGAGAAATTCGGCAGTTTTTTAGCTTCTCCCCAGTTGTCCTCTGAAAAAGCATCCAGGGATATAACAACCAGGTGCTTTGCTTGTTTGAGGTTATTGCTTTGTTCCATTTTCTGCCTCCCTTTCCAAATGAGGGTTTGTCATTTGATCTAACACAATACTGATACCCATATAAGAGACAATCATTAACGAAAACCGTATAAACTGCAAACCGCGGGGACAGTCCCCCTGGTAATTTGAAAAGCCCCTGATCCAAGGGATCAGGGGCTTTTCTTCAGCTCATATTTCTTTATATTAATTCACGAATATCTCTTGTTTCATGATTTTCATATTCCATTACCTTACCTTCCCAGGTGCGGATGGTGATGTAGTCTTTACCTCGTGACACCAGGTAGTCAGGGAACAACGGTGTTTTCCCCTGGCCTTTAGGCGCATTAAGGATAAATGTCGGAATGGCCATCCCTGAAGTGTAGCCGCGCAGGTACTCCATGATTTCCAGACCATCATCAATGGAAGTATTGAAGTGAGTAGTTCCCGCCACATGCTTCGCATGGAAAATGTAGTATGGTCTCACTCGGCACTTAAGCAGTTCGTGATTCAGCACACGCATCACATATTTATCATTGTTAACACCATTTAGCAGTACTGCCTGGTTGCCAAGAGGCACCCCTGACTTTGCCAGTTTCTCACAAGCTTCCTTTGCTTCTTCGCTTATTTCCGCCGGATGATTAAAATGGGTGTTGATGTATATAGGGTGATATTTTTCAATCATTGCACAAAATTCGTCGGTAATTCGCTGGGGCATGGTTACCAGCGTTCGGCTGCCTAAGCGAATATATTCAACATGAGGAATTTCTTTAAGCTGCTTCAGAATCCATTCCAGTGTTTCGTCTGTCAGGCACAGAGAATCGCCTCCCGTTACTAAAACATCTCTGATTTCCGGGCATTCCTTAATGTAATCAATGGATTCCTGAATAGCACTTCTGCTTCTTGGAACGTCTTCTTCCCCGATATTTCTTCTTCGCTGGCAGTGCCTGCAATACATAGCGCATTCATTTGTCACATTAATGATCAGTCTGTCCGGGTAGCGACGGGTAATGCTGCCTGCCGGATTTGTGAATTCTTCTCCCATAGGGTCAAAATCATGACATGGATCTTCCAGCTCACTATGAACAGGAATGGCCATCAGACGCACCGGATCAAATCGGTCATCCGGGTCCATCAAGCTAAGGTAATAGGGAGAAACGGCCCATCGAAACTTCTTTCCAACTTCTTTAATTTCCTTTTTCTCCATATCTGTCAGATTGAGAATTTTTCCGAGTATTTCTACATCTGAAACACGATTTTCTGTCTGCCACCTGTAGTCTTTCCACTGTTCTTCCGTAGCGCCAAGCACTTCCTTGATTTTTTCCTTGCGCTGTCGGATTGTATCTTTCATTTCAAGGCCCTTTGGAATTTCATCCCTAACCTTTAAAAATTCGTCGATTCTGCTTTTTAACTCCTGAGCTCTTTCAAGAGAAACTTCACGTTTGCTGTTTTCCAGCTTTAAACAACCTCGATCCATTAAAAACACCCTTTCGATAACCTTATCCCTTCCGGGACGTTATTTTCTTAACAGCTAAATCATGGTAACATTATAACATTCCCAGAAATAAATGCAAGTCCTGCGTCATAATTTATTTTTAATGCAAGTTTTCCGCCTTTGAGTTTCATTGTTCACCCTATTGATAATTCTTTGATACAATCAATTCCCCAGTAATCCATTTGTTCAGCCTTTCATTCATGATATAATGTGATCGGGTGAATTATTAATCAATTTATATCTGTATATACTTAACAGGAGCTGATAGAAATGAAAATAATCAATGCAAACGACATGAAAAAATCGATCACTGATAAAGGGATGATCGATTCCATTGAAGAGGCATTTTTCGTTTATGCCGAAAGGAATTTCACCATGCCGGAACGACTGGCAGTTAAGCATCAGGAAGATACGATGCTTTATATGCCTTGTATCACTTCCGGAAGTATTGGAACAAAAGTGCTTTCTCTGATCCCCCAGAATCCGGAGAGAGGAAAACCGCTTATCGATGGATTAATGATTCTGAATAGTCGGGAAGACGGGACTCCCGTTGCACTTATGGATGGTCAGCTCCTCACTGCCATGCGAACCGGTGCTGTTGGCGGTCACGCTGTGAGGCATCTGGCATATCAGGACAGTCAGAGTATTGGCCTGATCGGTTGTGGTGTCCAGGGATTGTATCAGGTCAAATACGCTTGCTCCGAAAGGAATATCAAGACGGTTTATTTGTATAATGCGTCAAAAAAAGATCTGACATCCTATATCGAGAAGATCCGGTTAGAGACTGGCAATCCCTCTTTAAAGTGTGTTATTTGTTCCAGTGCCCGGGAAACTGCCCTAAATAGTGATATTATTATTACTGCGACAACTTCCAAAGAACCGGTTCTTCCGAATGATCCAGATCTTTTTCAGGGAAAATGCATCGTTGCCGTGGGCTCCTGGCGACCGGATATGAGGGAAATCCCGGAAGCTGTCTGGCAGGCAGCTGATACCGTTTACACAGAACTGCCCTATGCCTGCGAAGAAACCGGAGATCTGGCACAACCATTAAAGTCCGGAGCCCTCAAAGAGCATCAGGTGCGGTATATGGCGGGTTATCTGCAGGATATAAAGGATGGCAATGGTGAAGCTTTAGGAAGTACCAGATTTTATAAGTCTGTTGGCATGAGTCTTTTTGACCTGGTCGTTGCTACAAATATCTATCGGAGTGCAGAAGAAAAAGGGCTGGGCACTGATATCAGCTGGTAATTAAACCGCACAGACAGTCCCCTTGGGTTTTTTCAAAACATAAAAAGGAGTGAATGTTATGCTTCACATCAGCGAAATCAGGACAGGAAAACCGGAAGACCAACGGACGGCTCTGGAACATAAAGTTCATGATATTTTACATGAACTGGAGATCCCTTACCACTGGGTGGACAACGATTCGGTTTCTTCCATGGAAGAGTGTGTGGAAATAAGTAAAATTCTTGGCGCCGAGATAAGGAAAAGTATCCTGCTATGCAATCGCCAAAAGACATCTTTCTATCTGCTTGTATTACCGGCAGAGAAATCCTTTGATGCTAAGGCGTTTTCCAAGGTAATGGAGGTTCCGCGACTTTCCTTCGCCTCGTCAGAGCTAATGGAGAAGCACCTTGGCGTTACACCGGGGGCGGCTACCATAATGGGACTGATTAATGATAATGCAGGTGCTGTCCAACTGGTTATTGACCAGGAAGTGGCCAACAATGAATTTTTTGCCTGCAATCCCGGAGCCAACACCAGCCATTTAAAAATGAAAACAGAAGATCTACTTTCTGAGTTTCTCCCTCATATCGGTCATCCGCCCCAAATTGTTTCATTATAGTTTTGCACCTCTTAACAGTATAAATCTGTTGTCTCAAAAATGCGGGGACTGTTCTTCTTAACAGTCCCCATAATCAATAAAGATTCTTGAAGGGTATCCAATAGTTGAAAATCATAGCCATATGATAAGATGTTAACTAACGATTGGTTTTATCTTTCCTGCTTTTTTTATAATCCAGTACGTCTTTTATTACCTGATTAATGTCATCGGCCTGCAGCACCACCAGGTCTCCCATTTTCGCCATTTCCAGAGATACTCTTGTAGCTTCTTTCTCGTCAATTACCAGGGTAATCATATCTTCCTTAAAGCCGCCCTTCAACAGGCCCTGTTTAACAATTCGTGCCGTTTCACCAGCACTTCTTTCTCTTGGATCAGCATCACAAAGAACGATGTGATCGTAGTATTCTGAAAGCGCAGTTCCAAATTCCAAAATATCATCACCCCGTCGATTCCCAACACCGGAGGCCATCCGGATTTTTCTGCCGGGCATTAAACCTCTGATAAAGTCACCGGTTGCCTTGATAGCACCAATATTGTGCCCATAATCAATAACAACCTTAAAACCGTCCATATCAATGACATTCATTCTACCCGGAGACTGACCAATAGACGGACTGAAGCTTACCAGTCCTGCTCTTATCTGTTTTTCATTCAGCCCCAATGCTGCTGTTGCAGCTGTAGCCGCCATGACGTTCTCAATATTAAAGCTGGCATTTCCATCGAAGGTGATGGGAATTTCAACAACACTCGCAAGGATCGATGCCCAACCTTTCTTCCGAAGAACCACATTGCCGTCTTCAATGGTAACGTTCATATTCCCTTTCTCAAAGTTTGTTTTCAGTGCCGGATTTTCCGGATCTTTCGAGAATAATATTGGATTTGCTTTTGTTTTTTCCATACAGGAAAGAACTCTTGGGTCATCGGCATTGAAAACAGCATGACCAGACGGTTTCACCGTTTCCGTAACCGTTGATTTCAGACGAGTAAGCTCCTCCAAAGTATCAATGCCTCCTTCTCCTAAATGATCGGAAGAAACATTGAGAAAAACACCGACATCACTTTCCTTAAACCCAAGTCCCCTCCGAAGAATACCTCCTCTGGCGACTTCCAGCACAGCATGGCTAATGGTGGAATCCATCATGACTTTTCGGGCACCTTCCGGACCACTGTAATCGCCTTTGAGGATAGGAATATTATCGATGATAACTGCATCCGTTGATGTCATTCCTACGGTATTGCCGTTCAAGCCCAAAATATGAGAAATCAGCCTGGTAGTTGTTGTTTTTCCATTAGTACCGGTAACGGCAATAATGGGAATTGCATGCTTTGATCCAGGAGGAAACAACATATCAACAACATTGGCAGCGATATTTCTTGGTGTTCCTTTAGTTGGATTAAGATGCATTCTGAATCCCGGTGCCGCATTAACTTCCACCACACCGGAAGAACCACTTTGCAGAGGCTCTTCCAGGGAATCAGCGATAATATCAATTCCAATAACATTTAAGTCTACGATTCGGGAAATTCGTTCTGCCATCAGTTGATTCAGAGGGTGAACTTTATCCGTTACGTCCAGTGCTGTTCCTCCGGCACTGAGATTTGCCGTAGATTTAATATACACTTTTTCGCCTTCAGCAAGAATGCTTTCCAGCGTAAGATTTTGAATTGTCATTAAACGTTCTGTCATGTAGTCAACAGTAATTTTAGTCAGGCTTTTTTCATGACCGATACCTCGCTGAGGATCCCGGTTAATTTCATCTATGAGCTGTCGGATGCTGTCTTTTCCGTTTCCGATGACAAAGGCAGGTTCCCGGAGAGCGGCAGCTACAAATTTCCCATCTATGACCAAAATCCGAAAATCAAACCCTCCCAGATATTTTTCCACCAGGCAGGTATCACATATTTTGCCAGCCATCTGATAAGCAATCATCAATTCTTCTGCATTGGTAATATTGATGGTAATGCCACGTCCATGATTCCCGATCAGGGGTTTCACTACCAAAGGGTACCCAATATCTTCTGCAGCTCGAAACAATTCATCCGTATTCTGTACAGACTTTCCTTCCGGCACCGGAATTCCCAGAGAGGCCAGAAGTTCTTTGGTGTTTTCTTTATCGTCTGCAATCTCAACGCCCAGGGCAGAAGTATTGTCCATCATGGTTGCCTGTATTCTTCTTTGATGGAGCCCCTGTCCAAGCTGTACGTAACTGTTTTCATTGAGGCGGATATGAGAAATTCCCCGTCGGCCTGCTTCATCAACGATAGATTGGGTGGAAGGGCCCAACAAGCTGGTTTCTGCAACTTTTTTAAGTTCAATAACCATCGGTTGTATATCAGAAATAACTCCTTCAAAAAGCTTCTCAACAATCTTTACTGCCATTTCACCCGCTCTTAAACCCATATTTTCATCTATATACCGGTAAACCAGATTGTAGATTCCAGTATCATTGGTATCAAAGGTTTTTCCAAAGGCAACTTCGTGCCCGGCCAGACACTGCAGCTCTAGTGCCACATGTTCAACCACATGACCGGCCCAGGTACCTCGAACCAATCGTTGAAAAAAACCACCTACCACACCTGGAGAACATTTATGTTCCTGCATACTTGGAATCATCTTTTCCAGGTTATCTTTGAATCCGGGAACCAGGTCCGTTGGTTTTTCTTCCAGTTCCCCAAGGTCTAAGCGCATAAAAATAACCGGATGCCTGCTGTAGTAGTTTGGCCCTCTGATGGCTCTCATTTCAATGATTTTCATGATCATTATCCTCGCTTCCAACCGGGTTCATTTCTTTAAGGTCCTCCGGTTTCAGGTATTTTTTTTCACACAGGTCATACCCATAGCCATTCACAATGGTGTGAAGCACAATGTTTTCAATGGCGATGGCTTCATCCGAACTGATATTGGCAACGTTAGTGTATTTAAGGTGTTTTCCGTCCAGAATCACAGTGATTCCACTGCCTATGGCTTTAATGATACAGCCTCCTTCGATGACAATGCCAGAATCTTCTCCCAGACCAATTCCAATATTGCTTGGATTCATACTGACAATCTGCATCAACCGACTAAACCGACCACGCTCGACAAAATGTGTGTCAATAATGGCATTGTCAATCAGTCCGATACCCGTAGAAACATTGATCGTACCTTTCTTCAGCGCTTCACTACTGTCCCCCCCACATATCATGGTTTTAGACATGGCACTGGCACCGGCGCTGGTTCCGGCAATAATACAAAATTCCTCCTGATACTTCCTGATTATTTCTTTTTCAATGAGGGACCCACCCAAAACACTGGTAATACGCAACTGATCTCCACCGGTAAAAAATATAACATCTGCCGCATTGATTCGCTCGACAAAAGTATCGTCTGCTGCCTGTTCCCGCGTTGTTATGTGCATTAATCCGATAACATGATCCCCATTCTGAGTGAAAACCTTGCAATACTCCTTTCCGGCTTCTTCTGGATGCTGAGTGGCTGTTGTGATGATTTCAATGATTTTTTTCTGTTTATTTATTAATGCTGGTATGGTGGAAAGAATCTGCTGGTCATGTTTCTTGTCTTCATTTCCACCAATGGCGACCAGCAGACCTCTTGGTATAGTGCGACTGTTATGCGTGGGTTCCGAGTGATTATTCATGTTTTCCCTCCAGGATAATTTGTTGTAATAGATGATTATTTTAGCCAGCGAATAATCTATTGTACCATGTGATAAATTAGTTTACCATGATTATTTTTGAATTTTCTAAATATTTTGCCCCAAAATCATCTTATCCTTGATTAATCATAGCCTTCTTTTCCGGACATCTGCTGAATTTCAATTTTAATCATAGTCACCCGGTTATAGGCAGCATCATTTTTTAAGGTGCGGTCCCGGATGGGATCCGGATCTTCTTCCAAGTGATGAAACAGAACTTCCATCGCTTCTTTCTTTTCCTTTAAATCTTTTAAAATGGATATTTTTCCTCTGTATACCAGTGATCGGTAAGCGTGGGCACACTCATCCTTCAGGTAGCCCAGGTCTTCAATAATGGTGCCGCAAACCTCCTGATTCTCTCGGATAAAATCCAGCTTCAAACCTTTGTTGGCGGCATGAAAATAGAGAGCATGATCCGTTTCATCATAGCCGTAACTGAGGGTCACCACATAAGGTTCATTATTTCTGCAAAGGCCCAGCGTGGTGAACTTTCCATTTTTCAATATGTCTTTTTGAGTCTGAAGATCATGGATTTGCCGTTCTTTCCTT
Organism: Tindallia sp. MSAO_Bac2; assembly: GCA_003838145.1. GTDB lineage: Bacteria > Bacillota > Clostridia > Peptostreptococcales > Tindalliaceae > Tindallia. Next base: position 16,689 of record QYZZ01000019.1, on the reverse strand, counting down.
GTCATATGGTATGGTTCCATCAATAGATTCCTCCCTGATTGGTTATTATCCCGCGAATGTATTTTATAAAAAAGGTCTGGCAAAAGTAGACAGACCTCAAACGTTAAAAGTCAATTTATAAAGAAATAAATTCAATAGGATCCCCAGTGTATTCTGGATTCATCAAACCGGTCCTTAAACCGGTTTTTTTCAGTATACCCCACCGCAAACAATCCAAAGGCTTCTACTTCCTCCGGCAACTGGCACATTTCCTTTACCTTGGTCATGTATTCTTCCTTCGGAGCCACACCCATCCAAAGGGTGCCCAGACCTAAATCCACTGCCTGCAGCATCATATTCTGTACCGCTGCTGATATATCCTGCTGCCAAAAGGCTTCCACTTTCAGCCTTTTCCGGTTCATCAACACCACAATGGCTACAGGCGCTCCAGCCAACGGAGCAGTGTACTGGTGTAGCTGAGAAAGTTCCTTAATTTTATTAGCATCCTCCACCACCAGAAATTCCCAGGGCTGCTGGTTGTGGGCTGATGGTGCCTGCATGGCGGCTCTTAGTATTTCTTCCACTTTTTCCCGTTCCACAGGTTTGGTTTCAAATGTACGTGCACTTCGTCTCAGCTTAATAGCTTCTTTGAGTTCCATAAATATCCTCCTTGTTTGACTGATTATACCATCACTTAACACCAATAATACCCTTTTGGATAGTTGACTTAAACAATAAACCGCAGAGATGGGTTCTTTCATTAGCCCTGCATAACTTTTTTAATAACCTCTTCCAGGCCGTAGTGGTAGGCTCCGGCAGTAATATAGTCAGCCTGACTTTTTAGCGCTTCGTTGGCGTTGGCTACCGCTGCGCCAAAGCCTGCTTCCTTTACCATAGTTATATCATTTCTCTCGTCACCCACCACAGCGATCTGTTCCGTCGGAATCTCCATATGCTGAGAAAGCAGCTTCAGCGCATTTCCTTTAGAGGCATTCTGAGGCAGTATTTCCAGATAATTCCAGTCAGAAAACACATAATGAAATGATTGTTGCCAGCTTTCTTCCAGTACCTTCAGATACCTTAGAAGTTCTTCCGGATCACCGATCAGCAAAAATTTTGTGGGCGCATTCAGAAGCAGCGATTCCACCTCATTAGTCACCTGACACTGAATCCCGTCTTTTATTGTGTGTTCTTTAATGGCATCCGTTATTTTCAAAACGAATGGTTGCTGATTCACATGAATAATCGGATCAATCCGGAATCCATCCAGCTTTTTGACGACCAACTGCGCCAATTCCCGTTCCACTGTAAACCCTTGTATTAATTGCTGATTATGAGGGTTTGCCAACTGTGCTCCATTATATACAATAACCGGAGCCCTTATTTTAAGCTGCTCAATAAACGGATCGATGGCTTTTTTCATGCGCCCCGTCGCCAGTGTGAAAATACCACCTGATTTTTGGTACATCTCCACCAGTTCAATGGTAGAATCATTCAACTTATTGCCGGATTCAAACAAGGTTCCATCCACATCAGATACTATCATTCTGTACTTCATCGTCCACATCCTTATCTGTCCATTATTTTTGCCTTCTTACTGTTCTTTAGCAGACAGCAACATTTTCTTGTACTCAGTTCCTGATATACTTAATTCTGACACGGTTTAACCATTAATTCAACCGGATTTTTATCAATTAGTGTTATGGCTGCACTGCCCTTGCACTGCTCTTCTTGACAGTTATATTCATCACGACTATAATGACGGATAAATACAAACTTAAGGAGCCGTTGATATGGATAACGTTTATGATGTAATCGTCATTGGCGGTGGTGGTGCCGGAGTTATGGCCGCTGCTGCAGCTGCCGAGGCAGGAGCACGTACAGCCATCCTTTGCAAGGAACCTGTAGGCTACGGAAATACACGAATGTCTGTGGGAATGGCGGCCTGTGCGGATATAGACCAAGACTCCCGCCAGCATTTTATTGAAGATATTATGAAATCCGGTGAAGGACTGTCCAACCGTCAACTGGTGGAAACTCTGGTGGATGACAGCCGGAAAGCAATGGCTTTTCTGGAAAAATTTGGCCATACCTTTATCCGAAACAAGGATGGTCAGCTTTCCGGTGATGTGATCTCCAGGGCCGGAGGCCATACTCATCCCCGTACTCTGCGCAGTTCAGGAAGCGGAATTGGCATGGGGCAAGCGCTGCGGTCAGCCACGGAAAAATACAATATCCATCGAATCGAAGACACCGCTGCGCTTTCCATCCTGAAGGAAAAGGACAGAGTGTACGGAGTTCGGGTGTTGGACCTTGCCACTTCACTTGAATACGAACTTGCTGCCTCCGCAGTTGTTTTAGCTACAGGTGGAGGAGGCTGGCTGTTCTACCCGCAAACCACCAATAACCGGGGCTCCTGTGGCGATGGGTATGTCCTGGCTTACCATGCCGGCGCAAAGCTGATGGATATGGAGCAAATTCAGGCCATTCCCTTTGGCATTACTCATCCATCTGCCTATCGTGGTCTCATCTGCGGCGAGCCTTTTGTCACCGGTCCGGCAGGGCGTGTTTTGGACGGCCAGGGGAACGTGGTGCTGGAAGAAGGCATGAACCGGCTGGGCCGGGCAGAAGTGGTACGCGCCATGGCTTCTCCCATTCAGGAGGGTCGGACAACCCGGGATGGAGGTCTCTTACTGGACATGGAGCCAAATCTCTATCATCCCAAAGGTTCACAACACCGGGATCAGATCATGGCAACAGGAATCACCGCCACCGTCCTGACGGCCTATGGAAAGAAAGCATACAACTGGGAAGAGCCCTGGAGCGTGCTGCCAACAGTTCACTTCTTTATGGGAGGCGTTCACGTTGATAATAACACCACTTCTCACATCCCCAATCTCTTTGCTGCCGGCGAAGTAATGGGTGGTGTCAATGGTGGAAACCGGCTTGGTTCTGTTGCGCTGACAGAAATTCTGGTGTTTGGGCTTCGGGCCGGCCAGGCAGCCGCTTCCTATGCGAAAAGAAATCAAGTCCGGCAGAAAACTAACCTCGAAAAAAGACAGTCACCCCTGATAGACTCCGACGGAAAAAACCGGCCCGTTCTTCTTTGTCAAAGGTTGCAGAAACTGATGTGGCAACATGCGGGTCTGATGCGCAGCCGGGAAGGATTGTTTAAAGCATTAAAAGCTGTTAAGGAGCTGAAAAAAGAGGCACAGGATTTACGCATCTCCAATGAAAAGGTTTATAATTCAGCTTTGCGGGATGCTATAGAACTGCATTTCATGCTGGAAGCTGCTGAATTGGTACTGAATGCTGCTTTGCTGCGGGAAGAATCCCGAGGTGCCCATATTCGTTCAGATTTTCCTGAAAAGGGAGGCGCAAACTGGGAAAAGAATACACTTCTTTGGAAAGATTCAAATGGCAAGTTGGCCCATCTGTTAAGGGAGGTTCCAAAATGAACCATAGAAAAGTCAATGTCACACATTATCTACCTACATCCCGGACTTATGAGACCCGCGAGTATCAGGTTCCCAGCCCTCCAGGCACCACACTGCTGGACGCACTGGAATATATTTACAACCATCTGGACCCGGACATCACTTTTCGCTACGGATGCCGCTATAACCGCTGTGGTCTTTGCGCTGTAATGGCTAACGGAAAGCCAAGGCTTGCCTGTAAGGTAATGCTGGAAAATGTGGAGCAGGTTGCTCCATTAGAATCCCTTATTCCTCTCAGAGGGCTAACAGTAGACAGATCCACATACATGAACAGCCTGCATCATCTACGCCTCTTCGTCATCGGACAGGATACAGATCCCCTTGGACCCATTGACGAGGATTCTCTGCACATGAATCTGATGCATTGTCTGGAATGTTTGTGCTGCAATGCTTCCTGTCACAAAATCAGCCCTGATTCCGCAGAATTTGCAGGACCATACGCCTTGGTTAAGCTGTGCCAGCTGCACCTGGATCCACGAGATGAGATGAACCGAACTGAACAGGCAAAAGATATAGGCCTTCAGGAATGTATAGACTGCCAAAAATGCATTTGTCCAAATGGCATTCGCCTGCAGGAAGCTATCCAGCGGCTTGCGACAAACGCAAAGTGACCACGGGGACTGTCCCCGCGGTCATAACATTGAAGAAAGGAATGAATAAATTGAAAGTTGCTATTATCGGCGCTGGTGCGATGGGTTCTCTTTATGGCTATTATCTGGCAAACGCCGGCTATTCAGTTGAGCTGGTTGACATCTGGCAGCAACACGTGGATGAAATTAACAGGAACGGTTTGACCATCATTGATGGAAATAAGCACCATAACATATTTATTCCAGCTATTGCAGATCCCCGTCTACTCAAAGAAATGAAAGATTTAATCATTGTTTTTGTCAAATCCTATCAAACTGCCGAAGCTATCGAAAGTTGTTTGCATCTGGTGAATGAACAAACTCGCATCCTCACGTTGCAAAATGGGGTGGGCAATGTGGAAATTCTGCAACAATACATCCCCTCTGAGCAGATTATGGGAGGGACTACTTCTCACGGTGCCAACGTTAAGCAACCCGGGCAAATCATTCATGCCGGAAAAGGGAAAACAGTCATGGGGCGTATCGATGGCCAAAACAGGACAAGAGAAAGATGGCTGGCAGAAAAATTTGCAAAAGCAGGAATCGAAGTAGAAATAAATGACAATATCCAAACGCTTTTATGGGACAAGCTGATGGTAAATGTTGGCATTAATGCATTGACAGCACTTTTGAACATCGAAAACGGGAAGCTGCTTGAAATGGAAGAAACTCAGATGCTAATGAAATACCTGGTGGCGGAAGCTGGAAATGTTTCATCTCAGGCAAAAATACAACTTACCTGCCAAAACCCCCTGGAACATGTTAAATCGATTGCAGAAGCGACGGGAGATAACAAATCTTCGATGCTTCAGGATCTTATTAAAGGAAGAAGAACCGAAGTTGATTATATTAACGGAGCAATTATTAAAAAAGGAAAAGAAGTCGGTGTTTCGACTCCATACAACAAAGTCATGGTGGCACTAATCAAGGCAAAAGAAAAGCAAGTTAAAAGGGAACCTTTTTAACTATTATCCGCCATTATTGAATTTCCCGGTATTTCCCCTAGTCGTCTGTACAATTCCTCTCATCAGTCTTCCCAGCAAGTCTGATCCGGTAATGATCTTTTTGTGCTCTCCCCATAAAAGAATAATATCTTCGTCAATAACGTCATCTTCACTATGTTCAGCTTTCACACGAAACCGCGGCATGACCTGACCCAAGGGTGTGTCGTCATCCTGCACCAAAATTGGCCGGTGACAATGACGAAGTGGATTAGCCATTTCCGGTCTGAGGGTTACCTCCCGAAGATATTTGTCTGCGTTCATTACGAGTTGCGGCTGTTCTGTTTCATCCGTCAGAATCACCCATTTTTTCCCGGATGCCAGTACGGCTTGAACCCACTGTTCCATTTCCGCCGCATCATCTTCGTCCGGAAAGACTGGTTTCCCATTTTTAAAGGGCAGTTTCAAAATACTTAAAGGATCTATGGGTTCGCCTTCAGCCTTCATCGGCAGATCATCCAACGCCAGAAAGTTTAGGGCTCCTTTTCCTTCGGACCTGTCGATTTCAGTTTCAGAGGATTTCATATGTAATTTTATTAGTTCCCGAAGATCCCGCTCCCGATAATAGGCGATGGCTTCCTCTCCCAGCCAGTAATCCAATAGCAGAGCTGTTGGCTTAGCCACCGGATATAGTAATAGCTGATATCCTCTAAGGATTGGAGCTAACCTGGACGCCACCAGAATAGCATGGCGGGAGAAATATGCCTGGGGTATGATCTCCCCTATGATAGTGATAACCACTGTAGAGAACAAAAACGCTGCCACTCCAGTCAGGACAGATCCTGACAACAGGGCCAGCAGAACGTTCACAGCTACATTTGCCCAAAGGATTGTTACAAGCAAAAAGTTAGCATCTTTTCGAAGTTCCATTACTTTTTGAGCGTTTCTGTTCCCTTTTTCCGCTTCCAGTTCCAGCTTTAATTTACTGACACTGAAAAAAGCAAGATTAAGCCCCGACAACATGGCGGACTGAGATAAACATAATATGATTCCAAGCCATATAATTAGCGTCACCATGAACGCCTCCTATCATCTAACTTTGTAGGTTGGAACAAATACCCTGAATTCGCTTTAAAAAACATATAAGATGAGCAGTTGAAATGAATCGATCTGAGTGGTATTCTGAATATATTATCAATAGGCAGAATGGGGATGAGCAAAGGATGAAGCTATCAACAGAACAGTGCCAGCAGCATATCCACGCACTTAAAAACGGAGTTGTTCCGGATCAGGATCTTTCATATTTATCTGTTGGACGGGGAGCTGTAACGGAAGAATTCTACCGCTGTCTGAATGGTATGAAACGAAATGAAAGCTTTGTGAAATTTTTAAGGGGGCCTTACGGCAGCGGAAAGTCTTTTATGCTGAAGTCTTTTAAGCAGCAAGCTCTGAAGAACGGTTTTATCACTTCCGATATTCAGGCTGGACATCATACCCGGTTTTATAATTTTGAAAGCATTTACTACAGCATTATGCATCATCTGTCTATTAAACGGATAGAAGGCATGCATAGCAGCTTTGAGAATATTTTTGATCTTTGGATTACTCAAAAACGGAAAGAAAGCAATCACGAAAAAGTATCCAACGAGATCGTGATGCTGATGCATGAGCTGAATCATTACAACAGCACTTTTGCCCGGGCTTTCACAGCTTACATAAGAGCTCGCATCAACCAGAACAAAGAACTTTCTCAGGCAATTGTATCCTGGCTCACAGGAGAAAAAAATGTTCCCAGCAGATTAAAGTCTCAGTTTGATGTCATCGGCCATATTGACAAGCACAACGCCGTGGATTTTCTTCGAGCCTTTAGCCGATTGGTTTATCTGCTGGGCTATAAAGGACTGGTGATTCTGGTGGATGAACTGGAATATATAATGCATGAACGCTCAGACCTGCGTCAGGTTTCCTATGATAATTTGCGCTATCTCATCGACCAGTCCTATGGTGGCAAATTGCCTCATTGCCTTTTTGTCTTTGCCGGCACTCCCGAGCTGTTTGACGATTCAGAAAGGGGCATTGTCACCCATGAGGCGTTAAATCAGCGACTTGGGCGCTCCATTGAACGAGTACGTGTTCCCGGAGAAGCGCAGGATATGCGCCAGCCGGTCATCACGCTGAATCCGTTTAAAAAAGAGGGTCTTCAGCATCTGACAGATCGGGTAATAGCTATTTACGAAAAAGCCTTTGATTTTACCCCTGATACCAGCAATGAGTCTATCCGGAATTGGACGCTTTTCGAGCTGAAAAAAGCGACTTCCAACGCTGATTTTTCCGTCAGGGAATATATTACCAAGCTCATTGAGGTGCTGGACTTGCTTCAACAACATCCGGACACCTTAAAAATTACCCAGGAACTGGATCGTTGAAATCAGCCTTCCATTTCTACTATGTTTTGGCTTAATCGCCTCACTACTTCCTGAAGACGGTTTCCGGTTTCCAACTGTTCATTGGTGGCTTCCTTAAGAATCTGTATTTGACGGAAAACCTGATTAACTTCATCTTTGATGGTCCCAAGGCTTCCACTAATTTGCTTTGCGAAGGCTTCGCTATTCCCCGCCAATTTTTGCACCTCTTTGGCTACCACAGCAAAACCGCCACCATGCTTTCCAGCCCGGGTGGCTTCAATGGAAGCATTCAATCCCAGAATATTGGTTTGTTTGGTTATTTGCGACATTGTCCTTAGCGTTTCATCCGTCTCCTGAACCATTTGAATGGTTTTATTGGCAAAATCGCTCAGGGTTTCACTCATGGCGGCAGTCTGTTGAATGCTGCCATTCATTTCATCAATACTTTCCTGGGTCATCACACGCACTTCATTAACCTCACCCATCTGTCTGTTAATCTTCTCCAAAAGTTGTTCTTCATTTTCAACCAGCAGCATCATCAACTTAGCTGCTTCACTGTCCATGATCACCACATTGTCAGTGTTAAGCTCTTCCACTATTTTTTTCACTTGCGCTACCCCGGTAGCTTCGATGATAATATCAGATTCCTTTTTAAAAAGTTCACTGATCTCCGTAGTGTAAAACAATTGATTCTCTTTTGCCATCTGCATGCCCGGTGCTTCAGGGTCAATATCAGAAATGCCGGTAATTTCGACTTCTTCCATTTTGTTGAGGGCCTTTAGTATTGAACATCCCCCAGCTCCGCCACCAATTATGCCTATTTTCAATGTTTTCCCTCCATCCAATTATGTATTAATGCAGGTTTATGTTTCTGCCTGTCTGACACAAGCTATATTCTATCAGATTATTCATAATAGAAGAAGGTAAACATTTGTCCTTCGTTTTAAGGACAAAGATATTATTCACTCGGAAGCCAGATAAGAGTTTCGGGCCCGTACCTGACGAAGACTCATGAGGCAAAGTACCGCAAAGAAAATCGCACCGCTGAGATAAGGCAGGTGAAGATTAATATCGAAGATGAGACCGGCCCATAAAGGACCCACAATCCGCCCCATGCTCATAAAGGATTCTGCCATACCCATGGCAGCTCCCTGACTGCCCGCTGTCCTCCGGGACAGGTAAGATAGGGTCGTTGGCTTCAGCAGGGCCATGGCCAGCATGAAAAAGCTGATGGACAGCACCAGTGTCAAAGTATTATTGGCAAGCAGAATCAGAACAAATCCCAGGGACACGCAGGGGAAGATCATTCGGATCAGGGTGGTTTCTCCCCATTTCTTAATCAGGGGCGCCACCAGCACTCCCTGGGCTAAGGCATACATTACGCTCATGAGCATGAGGATCAATCCCACTTCCTGAGGGCCATAGCCAAACTTTTCCAGTGAAAATAGACCGTACACGCTGGTAAAACCTGATTTTCCAAAATTAATGGAGAAGGCAGCCAAGAATCCGAAGCCCAGCGGTCCTGTCATGGAGCGGAGAAATGTTGCAGGTGATGGAAAAATCGTTGTCTGAGAGCTGGTTTTCCGTTGTGCCGGTTCCAGGGACTCTTCCAGTACCAGAAACATCAGCAGAAACGTCAGCAGACAGAATCCGCCGGCGATAAAAAATGGAGCGGACAGGGAGTGGAAGGCCGTAATCCCGCCAAGGCCCGGACCCAGAATGACTCCCAGACCAGCGGCAGCCCCCACCCGACCCATGGCGGCGCTTCGCTGTTCATTGGAGTAAAGATCGCTGACCATAGCCATGGCCGCCGGGTAAGTAGCACAGGAGAGGGCGCCTGCCATAATCTGAGCCGCGTAAAGCATCCAGAGACGGGAAGCCAATCCCATCAAAATCATTCCAAGGCTTAGACCCGCCATACCCAGCAGGAGAAAGGGTTTACGACCGTAGGTGTCTGACAGCGCCCCCCACACCGGAGCAAAGAGAAGCTGCATCAGGCCGTAGGAAGCAACCAGAAGTCCCAGATGAAGCCCCCTGCCGCCAAAGGCTTCGATGTAAAAAGGAAAGAGGGGCATAGCAATTCCGTAGCCTACCATAGCCAGAGCTATACCGGCGTAAAGAATCCCTAAGGGTTGTTTTTTCATGATTCTTCCTCCTTAAACACCCAGCAGCTCCACGCTGCCGGTTTCACCGTTAATGCGGACCCGCTGGCCATCCTTCAGCTGCCGGGTGGCATTGACAACGCCTGCCACCGCCGGCAAACCGTATTCACGGGCTACCACGGAACCGTGAGAAATAGGTCCACCGGTTTCCATTATCAATCCTCCCAGTTTCATGAATAGAGGCGTCCAGGAAGGGTTAGTGCCGGTAGTGACCAAAATATCTCCCACTTCCAGAGACTGGCCTTCTTCCGGATGATAAAGGACCCGAACCCGACCTTCTGTAACACCCGGTGAAACCGGGATGCCCATTAGCGCATTTTCTCCTGCCTTCATGACGGGAGCGTGGATGCTTTCACCGGTGCTGGTAAGCACACGGGGCGCCATCCGATTCATTTCCAGGTTGTAGGATTCCCTGTTTTTCGCGGCTACTGCCTCGAGGTCCTTATGGGAGCGAATATCCGGGAAAGTAATGAAGAACACATCTTCCGGATTCTTTAGGCGCCCTTCTTTCGCCAATTCTTTGCCCATATCCATAATCACGTTCCGGTAAAGGGTCAGCCCATGGCGCAGATAAAATTTAGGCAGCTCCCGGATGCCAAACATGGCCCGAAAATCCGTAAGAAGCCTATAGACTTTTTGGGCTTTCTTCTTCTCTCCCGCTCTTTCCATAGCCTGACGAATCCGATGAACTGCTGCCTCTGCTTCTTCCCGGGATTTTTCAAAACGTCTTATTCCTTCGTCGTAGGTTTTGCTGTCAATGTAGGTATTAATCAAATCCACCACGTAGGCTGGCTCTTCTTTCCAGGTTGGAATCCCCACATCCAATTCGATGCTGTTTCGGTGACCGTAGGTTTTCAGGAAATCCGCCAGCTCCGGGCTGTTCAAATCCGCCCGTCGACCCTGTGCATCAAGATCCCGGGCCATTTTCAGGATGGCCATCCCCATTTCCGTTGTCACGCTGTGAGGCACTGCTTTTTCTACCAGATGCAGGTCTGACAGATCTGTCATGCAGGTTTCCATCAGCTTTTTAGCTTTTTTCAAATAGTTGGAAGAAGCAGATACGAAAAAGACTACCTCAAACCCTTTGAGAAATAAATCTGCTGCGCTGGTTTCGATGAATAGAATCCGTTCCTCCAGGCTTTTTAAATTTTCCGCCTTGAGGTAAAGATCTTTCACCATATCTTCTCCGTAGGCGACGGCTGCTTCCCGACCGGCAGCGGCGGATTTTTTCCCAACCTTTATTTTCTTAAGAGCGCCCAGTCCGTAGGCAAGGGTGCGCCGATTCAAAGCCTTGAAAAAGTTTGCGCCTTTCAGGCTGGTTATCTCTTCTCTTTCCCGTTCCAGCAACTGTAACATTGCCAGGGAAGTCACCGGATCCTTATCCGCCGGATTGCTATCGAACTTACGCCAGGTTTTCGGATTGCGCAGCATTTCAGTCATATCGATAAAAAACCTTCCATTCAGGTTTTGCAGGAACCAGAGGGTTTCCGGATCTCTTGGATCTTTTTTGCCCATACGGCGTATGATATCCCGAACCATGTCCTCAACAACCTGAGCTCCCATAGGCGTAAAAGGCTCTTTCATAGCCTGTGAATATAGGTTCATATTCATGAAGACCCGCAGCCCCTCCCGGCCAGGTTTGGTTTCCGGCTGGTGGAACAGGGAAGTAATGGGCCGCGACTGAACCAGGTAAAAAGTGCCGTCTGCATAAGCCCACTCCAGATCCTGCGGGCTTCCAAAATATGCTTCTGCCTTCAGGCACAGTTGTCGAAGGATGTCCACTTCTTCTTTGTTCAAAGTAACCGTTTCTTTCAGATCTTCAGCTACCGGCACCAGTTCGATGCCATGTTCCCGACGAACCGTCATCACTTCTTTAACGGCGGTGGTGGCTTCCACAAAGGAACCATCCGATTTTTGCACTACCCACTGATCCGGGGTGACTTCCCCGCCAACAATGGCTTCGCCCAAACCCCAGGAGCTGTTGAGAAGCATTTGGTCTCGGCGGCCGTTTACCGGATTGGCAGTGAAAAGGATTCCGGATTTTTCTGAGGGTATCAGATGCTGAACCACTACCCCATGGGCCAATCCGTCGTTGGAAACGCCCTGCTTCATCCGATAGGAAAGAGCCCGGCTGTTCCATAGAGAAGCCCAGCATTCTTTAATAGCTTTTAGGAGAGATTCCAGGCCCTGCACATTGAGGAAAGTGGAATACTGGCCGGCAAAAGACATGCCGGGAAGGTCTTCGGCGGTGGCAGAAGATCGGACCGCTGTTACCGGTTCTCCCTGAGAGCGATAGATGTCTTCCACTTCTTGGATCACTTCTGAAGGTATTTCACCGGCAAGAAACCATTCTTCGATCATGCTGGCAGCCGTCTCCAGGGTCATGGTGCTGTTGGTGTCAAGTTCCTGCAACAGTCGGGTAATCTTTTGCTCAAGGCTGTTGGTTTTGACAAACTGCTTATAGGCGCTGGTCAGCAATACAAAGCCGCCAGGAACCGGAAGGCCGGCGCTCAGCATTTCTCCCAGGTTAGCTCCTTTGCCTCCTACGGTGGCAATGTCTTCTTTACGGATTTGGTTCAGGTTTTTTACATACAGGTTTTTCATTTCTTTTTCCTCCTTGTTCATGGTTCTTTTACCCTTTTTAGCGGGTTAGATTATAAGGGTTAGGTTATATTTGAATAAAAAATTATGTATTGAGAATCTGATTCACCTTAGATACCGACCGTCGGTATGTATATATTTAAAAAAAATGGAGTGGAGCGTAGTCAGCGCTCCAGATAGCGGTTCAGATAAGCATCTTTCAGTTGGATGGTCCCGGGTGGTACCTGAAAAATTTGGGCCAGAATCTCTTCGTAGAACTGAAGTTTTTCCTCCAGAAGCCTTCGAAAGGTTTCATGATCCGGTGATTCCTGAGTCATATATTCATAATATAGATTTTCACAGGAACCGTTAAGGCCCTGTATGGTATACTGCAGAAACTCAGTCATCTCCCTGGGGTTTACTTGCCGAAATTCCTTGTTCTCTACCCCTTGCTGGATCATCTTTTCCAGAGAAACCGCCATTTGCTTTCGCAGTTTATTTAGTATTTTTCGTTCCAGTTTCAGGTTTTGCTCATCCTGGAAGATTTGCTTTATTTGACTTCGTTTTTGACTGGAGCTTCGTTTGTACCCCTGAATTGTCTGAAAAAGCTGGTTGATTTTTTCTACGGCCTTCATGTCTTTTCGATCTGCCAGCTGGCTGGTCATACCCAGTACCCGCTGGGCATAATTATCGGAGATTTGTTCTATCACATCTTCTTTGGATGCGAAGTAGTGATAAAATGCACCTTTTGAAACACCCATGGCTTTGATGATGTCATTAATGGTGGTTTTTTCGTATCCCTTTTCGTTAAATAACTTCAGGGCAGTTTCCATAAATTCTTTTTTTCGTTCCTGTGGATCTACAGGGTGGGTCATTTTTGTTACCTCCTCGACAGGATACCGACCGTCGGTATGTTACTTTCATCATAAAGGGTCATGCGACCTTTGTCAAGAGGAAAATAAGTATTTTTGTGGAAAATTAGAATTTTGGCCGCTCCACTCCTGATATATGAGTTGCACATTAAATATTCCCTATCTGAAAAAAGATAGCACGGTTTCCTGAAGGGTTTTTTTGTCGAAAGGCTTGGCTAAAAAACCATTCATTCCGGCTTCCAGGCATTTTTCCCGGTCTCCCGACAGGACCTTGGCCGTCATGGCAACAATGGGAGTTTGCCGGCCCGTTTCCTTTTCCATTTCCCGAATCTTCTCGGTGGCTTCGTAGCCATCCATAACCGGCATCTGACAATCCATCATGATTAAGTGAAAAGGTTTTTGCATCGTTTTTTCCAATGCTTCCTGGCCTTGTTCCGCTACTTCAACCTGGTAACCCATCTTTTCCAGATGATGCTGAGCCACAAACCGGTTGGCATAGTCATCATCCACCACTAATATTCTTTTGTTTTCTAGCTCAGGGATTTTCAGGTAAATAACATCCTCTGAATCAAGTATTTCAGGAATGTGCTCTTTCTCCATAATGCCCACCTCACATGTCAGGGTGAAGGTGCTTCCCTGACCCGGGGTGCTGTCAGCAGAAATCCAGCCTCCCATCATAGCAGCCTGCTCCTGCGCCGTTGCCAGACCCAGACCAAGACCTCCATGAGAACGTGTATGAGATTCGTCTACCTGGGTAAACTGCTGGAAAATATAGTCTATCTTATCCGGAGGAATACCAATGCCGGTGTCTTTAACCTGAAACTGGATTTGCAGACGTCCATCTTTGATTTCTTCTTCCGCTTTTTTCGCCAGAAGGTGGACATATCCCTTTTCGGTGAATTTTACTGCATTTCCCACCAGGTTTCCTAAAATCTGCTTAAGCTTGAATTGATCTCCAATCAAATATTCTGGTAAGTTCTTTTCCTTACGCATCGTCAGGAAAATTCCTTTTTGAACGCTGGTAATCTGATGGAGTCTTACAACTTCACCAAGCAATTTTTCCAGCTGAAAAGACTCTTCCATTACCACCTTTTCTGTTTTTTCCAGGCTGGTGTAATTCAGAATATCCCCGACTACGGATGTAAGGGAAGCAAACCCGTCCATAGCCATATTTATGTACTCACTTTGCTCTTTTGTAAGGTCGGTTGATTGGAGCAGCTGCATCATCCCCATTAAACCATTAAGAGGAGTACGGAGCTCATGACTCATGTTGGCTAAAAACTGAGATTTAGCCTCATTAGCGGCTTCCGCTTCTTCCTTAGCCTGAGCTAGCTCCAAGGCATTTTTTCGCTTTTCCGTCACATCTTCCACAATCACGGCAAATTGACCGCACCGGGGCGAATACGCGTTCACACGAAAATACTTACCCAGTGCCGCCGAGTAGTTTTCAAACTGAGAGGTAACACCAGTAAGGGCTACTTTTCCATAAGTTTTGATCCAATATACTTCTGTTTCCGGCAATGCTTCCAGTACTGTTTTACCGACGATGTCTTCCCGTCGCAGTCCGGTTAATTCTTCGAAGCTGTCGTTTATGCTTAAAAACCGGTAGTCCACCGGAGTGCCTTTTTCGTCACAAATTATTTCATGATGAGCCATTCCCAACTGCATTTGAGAAATCAAGAGATGAGATTCCCGTTCTTTTTCCTGTTGTTCTTTATAAAGCTGTGCGTTTCGGATCGCCAGACCTATCTGACCGCTGATAATGGAAACGATGTCCTTTGCTTTTTCCTCCAGTATATGGGGTGGGTGGGTGAGAATATTAAGTACCCCAATTATTTCATCCCCGGCAAAAATAGGTACACCCAGGAAGGAGTTCAGCCCTTCCTGCCGTCCAACAGGCCGGGCAACTCTGGAGTCGTTAGAAGAATCTTTGGGAATATAAATAAGTTGTCCCCTTTGGGCAATCCTTCCTGTCAGTCCTTCTCCGGGATGAATAGGCTCTTTTTGAAGAGATTCCACAAGTTCTTGGGACAAACCAAGAGAAGCTCCCCATTCAAAAAACCCAGTGGAAGGGTTTTTAATAAACACCATTCCTGCAGAAGCACCAACCAGGTCGGTAGTGTTCTTGAGAATGGTGCTGAGCACTGTATCCAGATCCAGGGATGCGTTTGCCAGTAAGCCTATGGCATTGATGGCTTCCATTTGTTTTTGTCTTTGCATATGTTCCGTAATATCCCGCAGGTATTCCACAGTACCAGCTATTTCTCCTTTTTCATTGTGAAGGGGATATGCATAAATTTCAAAAATCTTCCTTTCCGGACCTTCTGAGTGAAAGAGCTCTTTCTTTTTGACCAACTGGCCGGTTTTTCTGGCTTCACGGATATGGCATTTAACGCAAGGTTCCTGTCGTCCATAGAAAGCCATGTAGCAATACTGGCCTACCGAACTTCTGTTTTGGTTCATACTGCAGGAAGTTTCGTTTTGCATCAGGATGACATGGTTTGTATCCTTTACTGTTATACCATCCTGAACAGCATTCAGCATTGAGGACAGAAAGTATTCCATATTATTCGGAATCCGAGGCTGATGTTTCGTTGATTTTCTTTTGATCCGCATCTTCTTCATTGGTTTTCTCCTTTTCCATGTCAGTTGATGACTTATTCTCTTTCCACCAGTTCCGAGTGATGGCCATACCAATGCCCGAATTTTTTATGCCGGGAAAAAAGCCTGTTGATCCAGATTGATATTCTGATTTTACCATAAATACGATTTGAAGTTGTAAAATATCAAAAAATTCTCTTTCTAAAGTATTTCCGAAGTGTTTCTGAAGTGTTTCTGAAGTTCTTGTTGAATATTCTGTTATTTAATGATAATCTTTAACCATTAAATGTCTAAGCGCAGTACTTTACCTGTTGCCTCAACTTCCTGTTAGAAAGGATGATTAAAATTCAGCGCTGCTTTTTCATCACAAAAAAGGAGGTCCATTCATGACAAAAGAAAAAAAAGGAATACTATTAGAATCCGGGACCAATGAATTGGAAATAGCCACATTCAAGGTTGGAAAAGGTTTATTTGCCATCAACGTTGCTAAAATACAGAGCATCGAAACTCAGTTAAAAACAACGAAAGTACCCAATTCTCACGACCATGTCAAGGGCATTGTCAACCATAGGGGCAACATATTACCTGTCATTAATTTAAGCAGAGTGCTTGGTGAAGAGTTCGAATTTGAAGAAGCAGACAGACAGGTCATTGTTGCTTTTTTTAATGAGAAAGGATTTGCCTTTGAGATCGATAAGGTAATGGGAATTAGCCGGCTATCCTGGAAGGATGTGGAAACGCCGAGTGAGCTTTATTCCAATTCCAGTTTAGTGACAGGGGTGATTAAGAAAGACGATAAAATCATCCTTTCTGTGGACTTTGAGAAAATAGTTGTTTCTCTGAGTGGAAACGAATACAACCAGGGAATGGAGAAACTAAAGGAAGTAAATAAAGAAAAGCTAGCCGGTAAACAAATAATCGTCGCAGAAGACTCTCCTTTTCTTTCGAAAATCATCTCAGACTCTCTCGGCCATACGGGTGCTGAAGTAAGTATGTTTAACAACGGAGAAGATGCGTTGCAAT
>QYZZ01000018.1 GCA_003838145.1 Tindallia sp. MSAO_Bac2 | reverse complement strand
TGCACTAATGGTAGCTGCAGAAAACAACAATGCTCTCAATTTGTATAAATCAATTGGTTTTGAAGTGAAAGATGTAGACTTAGTGATGCTTCGTAAACTGGATGAGTTAAACAGTGAAAACGACCGGTAAATAATTATCAGAAAATATTGAGAATCCAGGCAAAACATGATATAATCTCGGATATAACAGCAAACGCTCTTAGGGAGGCGTTCCTAATGATTATACAGGCATCTAATTCTATCCAAAGACCAATTGTAAATCCACCAACTCACAGCTACGAGAAATTTAAGACACCAAAGCAACAAAGACTTGAATTTGATAGAAATCTTAGCAATCCTTCAGTTAAAAAAGTGGTGCAGGACAGCGTGAACAAAGTGTATGAAAGCATGCAAAAACTGGTGGAAAACACAGATTATAATGTAAGTTATCGTCTTGATGAAGCTACTGGCGGCAGGCAATTTCGAATTACCATGAAAAACAGTGGTAACCTGGTTGCTTCTTTTCCAACAGAAACAGCTATTGACATTGCAGAACGTTCAAAAGAAACAAGTGTGGGTCTTATTATGGACCGAAGGGCATGAAATGGGACAAAGGTCATAACCATAGGGTTGTGTCCTTTTATTTTGAAAAGGTTGTAAATTTCCCTTCACTCCCATATAATAAGGGACGCAAAAGAATCGACGGGAGGGATTTGATATATGAAATTGACAGTATGCATTATAGGAAGCGGAAACGGAGCGTTGGCGGCAGCAGCCGATCTGACACTGCGAGGCCATCAGGTGAATTTTTACGTGAATGATCATTACCGAAACCGGCTGAAAAGCTTGTTTGAAGAAAAAACCATTAAGCTGGATGGTGTGGGAGAAACAGGGCTGGCAAAGCTGAACATGGTAACCTCGGACTTGGCTGAAGCTCTGGAAGATACAGACCTCATTATGCCGGTCTTGCCTGCCTATACCATTGGAAAGCTGGCTGAAGAGTTGGCGGACTATCTCAAGCCGGATGCACGGATTGTTCTGGCCCCGGGAAGCACCGGCGGCGCATTGATCATGGCACGAAAACTATATGAAAAGCTGGGAAAAAACCAGATCCGGGTATCGGAAATGCATTCCCTCCCCTATGCAGCCAGAAGCAATGGCGAGCAAAACGAAGCATTAATTCTGCTGGAATGTAAAAAGCTATATTTTTCCACCTTTCCGGCTAAGTACAATGAAGAAATGACAGAACTGGTAAAAGCTATTTATCCATCCATCGAAACTGTCAGCGATGTACTGGAAAGTTCCCTGAATAATGGGAACCCGGTATCCCATCCGGCGCCGGTGGTACTGAACGCCGGAAAAATTGAGTACTTTAATGGAGAGCATTACCATTATCGTGAAGGTATTACGCCTTCCGTTGCCCGGGTGAATGGGCGGATTGATGAAGAGCGGCTGGCTATCTGCAAAGCACTGGGCTATCCTGCCATTCGCGCGATTGACCGTCTGTATGCCATGGGTTATGCACCTAAACGGGAAACCCTGTATGAGTGCTACCGGGACAGCGATGCCTTTAATCCTCTGAAAGGCCCTACAAGCCTTCAGGACCGCTACCTGGTGGAGGATACCAAATGCTCTCTGGTGGCTCTGGCCAGCCTGGGAGATGCGCTGGGTATCGATACGCCAGTGATGGATTCGGTAATTGTGCTGGCATCCACCCTCAATGATGAAGATTATGGAGAAACTGGATGCACCGTCAGCGACTGGGGCCTGGAAGGAAAAACCATTGAGGAAATAAAAACCTTTTTATATGAAGGTTATGTTGGGTAGGTATGTTATAATTACTATATATAATTCTCAAGAAAGCAGAGCGTGTACAGGGAGGAAAAATAATGGAACAGTCAACGAACATCGTTGATCAGATCATAAACCTGACTGGTGTGATTGACGAAGCCTTTATTCAAATGCAAAAGCAGATAGAAGTAGAGAGATTTGACGATACAATACTATTGCTGGAAAATGCCATGAAAGGCATTGAAAGCCTACAGAAAGCCGTGCTGCCCATTGCAGCACAAGTGCCGGAAAATGAGTTCAATGAAACGACGAGAAATCTGATGGCAGAAGTAGGGAGCTTTCTGGAACATTACAACCAAAAAGAGACCTCAGAAATGGAAATGCAGATGAATCAGGCTGTGATTCCAGCCTTTAATTCATGGAAAACGGAAGTTGAAAAAGTGATGGGAGGGATTAGCTGATGGATATAGCCGCTATGTCAATGACACTAAGTCAGATGAAACTGCAGCAGGAAGCCAGCGTATCCGTGCTGAAAATGGCAATGGACAGCAGCGCTCCACAAATGGACGGACTTGAGAAGATGCTGGACGCCAATGCAAAGATGATGGAACAAACCGTAACGCCTCATCTTGGTGGGAATCTGGATGTGGAATTATAATTAATAGGGTTAAGTTTGAGCCATTTTAGCCGATAATAGTATTGAAGACATAAAGATCATAAACTTTGACTTATCGATAAAATACTTAATGAGGTGTTAAAATGGCAATGAAAAACCCTTATCCGGAAAAAAAACAGGTTCAGAATCCCAAAATCTATAAAATGCCAAAACAGGTTAATTTGGAGCAAAGTAGTCATAATGGGCAGAAAAAAGCAGCGGAACAGAGTAAAGCAAATCCTTATCTTCGATCCCAGGTAATGACGGCATCTCCGGAAGAGCTGGTAAATATGTTGTTTGCTGGTGCTATCAAGTTTATTAATTTGGCTATTGCAGCCATTGAAGAAAAGGACATGGAAAAAGCCCATGTGGCCAACGTAAGAGCTCAGAATATTGTTTTGGAGCTGATGGGTGGACTGAATCAGGAGTATGAGATTTCCGAAGACTTTTTCAAAATGTATGAGTTTATTCACTATCATCTGATAACCGCCAATTCAGAAAAAAGCACGGATAAACTAAAAGAAGCAGCAGAACTGACCAGAGAGCTTCGGGATACTTGGAAGCAGGCAATAGAGGAAGCGAAATCCTCTTAAAAAAAATAGGATAATGGACAGATATTAAAACCCCTGTTGTGTGATATAATTCACTCAGCAGGGGCTTTTGAATTGCAGAAGGGGGGAAACACAGATGAATTACCATAACTGTCCTTCCTGTGGCCGTCTTGTCATGGGCCAATCAGAAGGGGAACTGCTTTGTAAACGATGCGCCAAAGAAGAAGGCGATCCATATAAACGTGTACGTGATTATGTTTACGACCATCGTGGAGCAACGGTGCTGGAGACAGAGGCTGCTACCGGAGTCAGCCGTGCTTTGATTCTTCAGTATGTAAAAGAAGGCCGAATTTCTCTGATGGATAACCGGAGTATCCTTAAAGTATGCCAGGGATGTGGCATAGCCATTGATTATGGTGAATACTGCCGGGACTGCAAAAAGAAAAACATAGAGTTGGAGCTTAAAAAGAAAGGCGACGCCTCCAAAAGCTTTGCCAGTAGTTTTGGGCGACGCCGTCGGCGTTAGACGTTAAAACGGAAGTTTATAATGTCTCCATCTTTAACAGTATATTCTTTTCCTTCCAGTCGGACTTTTCCCAGTTCCTTTAGCTTAACGGTAGAAGGATGTTCCTTAAAGTCTTCAAAAGCGGTGACTTCCGCTCTGATAAAACCTTTTTCGATGTCGGTATGAATTTTACCGGCTGCTTTTTTTGCGATGGTTTCCTTCCGGATGGGCCAGGCGCGCACTTCATCTTCTCCACTGGTAAGGAAGGAAATGAGTCCCAGCAGGTCATATGCTGCCCGGGCAACCCGGTGAATACCTGGTTCTTCGATTCCCAGCTCTTCCATAAACATTTCCCTGTCTTCATCCTCTAGCTGGCTGATCTCCTGCTCGGACTTGGCGCTGAGAGCAATCAGTGGCATATTTCGTTCCTGGCAGAAGGCCTCCAGTTCTTCCTGCTGTGGATATTTGTCTTTCGTCAACTGGTTTTCGTCAATATTAACCACCATCATCATAGGTTTTTCAGACAGAAAGCCAAAGGTCCGAAGCAGTTCCAGTTCTTCTTCGTCCAAATCCAGCTCACGAATAAGCCTTCCGTTTTCCAAAGCCTCCTGACATTTTTCCAGCACTTCTTTTTCCGCCAGGTTTTCTTTGGTGATTTTTTTACCTGCCTGAATTCGCTGAATCCGGTTTTCGATAACACCAAGATCAGAAAAAAGAAGTTCCATATTAATGGTTTCGATGTCCCGCATCGGATCAATACTGCCTTCCGGATGAAGCACCTGATCGTTTTCAAAAACCCTGACCAGGTGAATCAGAGCATCCACTTTCCGGATAGCATCCAGAAACTGATTGCCTACTCCTTTTCCGGTGCTGGCACCCTGTACCAGACCGGGCACATCTGTCAGCTCGATGGTGGCGGGGGTGATTTTTTTCGGTTTGTAATGAGCCGCCAGAAAATCAATTCGCTCATCCGGAATTTTGGCTATGCCGGTGTGAGCCTCTACCTTTCCAGTGGCAAAACCGGCGGTTTCCTCTTCGGCACCGGTCAGCAAATTAAATAATGTTGTTTTTCCTGTTGTGGGAAGCCCCACGATTCCTATTTTCATATGCTGTTCTCCTTCTTATTATTAATGAGATTTGTTTTCAAAGGTGTTATGCCTCTAACTCATAACTTTCAACACCCTATAGGGCGCAGGCTGCTCTTCAACTGATTTTATTCACTTCCACATAGGTTTTAACAAAGTGATCATACAAACTTTGTATATCCTGTACTTCCTTTAGATCAGCCGAATCAAACATTTGCTTACCTACTTTGCTTACCGGCAGCACACCGGGAGAAGTTCCAGTAAGGAAAAGACCTTCTGCACTTTGAAGAAATTCTTTTGTTATAGGCTGCTCGGTGCATGGGTAGCCCAGCCGCTTCAGCAGTGAAAGCACGCATTTTCTGGTAACGCCCTCCAGCACTTTGCTGGTAGGAGCGGTATAAAAATGCCCCTGCTTTACAAGGAAAAAGTTTGAACGGCTGCCTTCGGTTACTTCATTATCCTGGTTAACAAGCAATGCTTCGTAGGCACTGGCTTCACGGATAGCTTTGGTGATGGGAGCACGAAAGTCCGTCGCAATAACCTTTGCGTGGGGATTCTTTCGCTCTGCCTGATATAAAATGACAGGAACACCTTGCGTAAGCTCTTCCCTGTCCGGATAATGGCTGGTAATAAAAAAGATGTATAAATTTGGCTGTGCTTCATCCAGATGATTGATTACGATTTTAATATTATAGTTTAGCACCTGATTAATTTCAATCAGTTTAAGCAGTTGTGCATAAATCAAATGGGATTCGAAAGGAAAATCATAGCCCAGGAGAGAAACCGACTTTTTCATTCGATCCAGATGCGCCTCCCAGAAAATTGGAACCCCGTCAATAACACGCACCACTTCGTAAACAGAAGGATATTCAATGGCTTTTTCAGGATCGAACTGGCTTGTAGGGTATGAAGCTTCATTCAGTAAAAAGTAATCTTTTTCGATTTCGCGGTGCATTGGTATTACCTCCATAATTATTGGTTCAGCATTCAGTTCACATAGTGATTTTATTGAGTTTGAACTTAATTCTTCATTCATAATTCTTAATTCTAAATTAGTATTGTATCACTGTTCATAAATATTGAAAAGAATATAAACATTTTTGTGTTTTTTCCGATATAATTATTAACAGAGTTATTGCGTTCTTTTTTGATATAGAGGATTCAATACAGACAACTGCATATTTGTAGCCTCTCGGAAATCAAACCCAAAAACCATGGGTCCATAGGCCCGTAACACCTCGAAAAAGGAAAGAAAAGGAAGCAACCCAAAAACATCTAACGTCAGCCCTCAAAAAGAGCATGG
>QYZZ01000017.1 GCA_003838145.1 Tindallia sp. MSAO_Bac2 | reverse complement strand
TCCGTGCTGCTCGATGGATCCCAGCGGGATAATGGCGATGTCGCACTCCTTTGATTGCTCCTCTATTTCTTTCCAACTTTTGTACTGCCACCAGTATGATTGTTTTCCTGGCATTATTAATGACCACCTTTCTTTTTCTTATTGATAGTAGCTTTGTAAAAAGCTATTTATAACTATATGCAATTATCGTACCAATTATGATCTATTGATAAAAAAAAACGACAGCTAAGATCAGCAATCGTTTTAAAAGTTCTTTTCCTCTACTCCTCTTTACGCTCATAAATTTTTTTCAGTTTTCGAACAACCGTCGACTGGTCGACTCCTAAGGCTTCTGCGGCAGCCCTGGTTGTTCCGTACATTTCCATTGCCCTTGTAACAAGTCGCTCTTCAAGCTTTTCTATCCCTTCTTTCAGTGGCATAATTCCGTTTATTTCCAGCTCGGCATGGCCTTCACTCTTTTTCATGCGAATTTTTTCCGGCAGATCATCGCTTGTGATTGTCTCATCTTTTGTTAGTACTACTAAATTTTCAATAAGGTTCTCCAGTTCACGCACATTTCCCGGCCACTGATATTTCGTTAGTATTTCAATAGCTTTGGCCGATATGCTTTTTTGAATATTATGTGTTTTTTCAAACCTGTTTATAAAGTGGGTGATAAGCATGGGAATATCTTCTTTTCTGTTTCGCAGAGGCGGTACTGTGATCGTCACCACATTTAGACGATAGTAGAGGTCTTCGCGAAACTCGCCGTTTTTTACCATTTTTTCTATATTGTAATTTGTAGCTGCTAAAATTCTTACGTCAAGCTTTATGGGCTTTGTTCCACCCAGACGATTTATCTCTCTGGACTGTAAAGCTCTCAGAAGTTTTACCTGCAATTCGATTGGTATGTCCGCCACTTCATCCAGTAAAATAGTACCTCCATTCGCCTGCTCAAACATTCCAATTTTCCCTTTTTGACTGGCTCCTGTAAAGGCGCCTTTTTCATATCCGAAAAGTTCAGATTCTAATAAAGTGGCTGGTATCGCACCGCAATTAACCCTTACATAAGGTTTGTCTTTCCGGGGGCTATTCTTGACAATGTTTTCAGCAACTATTTCCTTCCCAACGCCGGATTCACCCAGAATCAGAGCCGTCAAATCAAACTGACCGACCCTTTTTGTCAGTTCAAAAATTTCTTGCATGGCTGAGCTTTTTACAACAATATCGTTTTCAAGAGCTTTCTTCATCGATCTCAGCTCTTCCAGTTCGCGCTTCTGGCTGTCGATCAGTTTGTCTTTTTTTTCAAGCTTTTTACGAACAGCGTCCAGTTCTGATATATCCCTAATATTGTTAACGACAAAAATAACATCCCTATTCTCTCCGAATATTGGCGTTCCTGTTATAAGCACCTGTTTGTTTGTATTGTAATTATATCCCATAATGGTTGTTCTCTTTTTCAGGTTCAATACTTCCAGGGTTGCTGATACAGAAAATATTTTATCATTCAATAACTGCCTGGTATCTTTTCCAATAACGTCTTCTCTCCGAATTCCCGACAAGCGTTCATTGGCTCTGTTGGTATAAAGCACCTTTCCTTCACCATCAGTAATCCATATTCCATCGTAGGAAGATTCGAAGATATCCTTAACTTCCTGTGATAAGTTCAGTTTTATTTCCTTTCCTGAATCTTCTCGCTTTAACACCTTTGCAGCACAAATCAACTCTCCGTTTTCATCGCAAACAGCTTCAATGTCGCGAACAATAGGCAGTTCTGTCCCTTCTCCCGAATAGCGGGCAGTGAACGTTTCTTTGTCTATCAGTTCCACCTTGGCTTGTATTCCCTTGGCAATCATGGCTGCATTGATGACGTCGCTAATCATTTTATATTGATGCGCTTTCTCGTTAGGGCTCAAAGGATACCCTCCTCTCCTGTTAATTGTACATCATTAATCATCAATCAATGCATTTCGGAAATGCTTTGGTGTTATTCCTGTGTATTTTTTGAAAACTTTCGAAAAATAGCTGTGATTTTCAAAGCCTACGGATAATGCAACTTCCAGTATGGTGTACTGTCGGTTTCGAAGAAGTTTTTTACTCTCTTCAATTCTTACTTTATTTAAGTAATCTGCAAAACCCACTCCTATTTCTTTTTTAAAGACAGATGACAGGTAAGCCGGATTTAAGTGCACTTTTGTAGCAACCTTCTCAAGTGTAAGCGGCTCTTCATAATGAGCGTTAATATATTTAATGGCTTCGATCATGGTTCCGGCATGTTTAGATTCAGAAAGGTTAAAAACACTGTCGGTAAATCTTTCAAGCACTTTCAAAGTCCAAAGTGACAGTTCTTCTACGCTGTCGATTTTACTTAAGGTGCTGATGAAGTTTAAGTTCATTCCAAAAATAGTCTCCAGGGATGCACCTCCCTCAACTGCCGCTCTGGACAATAAAGTGCATAATTCCAAAACTCTGGACTTGATGACTTCCAGATTCCCTCCAGTGGTCAAAAAGATGTGTCCCAGCATGTCATTCAGAACAGCACGGGATCCTTGACCGTCGCCATTTCTTACTTTTCTGATAAGTTCTTTCTCTTTATCGTATGGGTAGTATTCCAGCTCTTCCTCCTGCTTTTTTTCCCGATGAATGCTCTCGCTGATTCGAGACTGCTGTGTTCCCCTGATGCTTCTCTGTTCATATACTTGCTTTTCATCCGAGACAATAGCTAACACCAGAGCAAAAAGAACGCCGCTTAAATGCCGGAGTTTTTGTGGTCCTATAACCCATATCGTCTTAAGATAACTGGTTATTCTGCCTTTCAGATCCAATGAAAAATCAAATTTCTGGATGATTTCGTCCACCAGTAATTCATCCGGATAGTTTAGCAGGACCGGCCCGGCAATGAATGCGCCGTCGAAAGCGCCATCCCTCAGCACTGCAACTGCAAAGTGAATCAACCCTGCCGGACAGGAAAAAATATAGGGTTCTCCAAGCTCTGCAGCTTGCTTGCCCGCATACAAGTGAGTCTGGTCACAAGGGCATCTGTCTCCCGAGTACAGTCAAGTCCAAAATAGTGTGTAATTTCCTCGGTAACAATGTTTAATCTTTTAATTCGAGTGGCTCACTTTTTCAGCAGCACAACCATGAGCGATTTATGCCGCGAAAGCCTCTTGAC
>QYZZ01000016.1 GCA_003838145.1 Tindallia sp. MSAO_Bac2 | reverse complement strand
TGACATTGTTAGAAATATTACGACTTACTGAAATGAGCTACAGCCAAAGGAAAATAGCTAAAAGTGTCAAATGCTCAAAATCAACCGTTGGCGAGATTCAAAGACGCTGCCGGGGAATTGGTTTAAGCTATAGCCGGGCTTGCGAACTATCAGATAATGAAATAAAGAGCCTGGTCTACCCGTTATACAGCGGGCGAAGAGTAGTTAAACCCGACCCCGATTTTAGCAGCATACAAAAAGCATTACAGCAAGATTCGAATAAGAACCTGCAATACATATGGGAAGACTACCGGCTAAATAACCTAGAAGGCTTAAGCTACAGCCAATTTTGTGAACGTTTCAGGCGCTGGAAAAATGAAAGCGGCCATAACGTAAACATGCATATTGAACGAGAACCGGGCAAGGAAATAATGATCGACTGGATGGGTGACACCCTTGAAATCGTTTTTGACTCCATCACCGGCCAGGTTTTCAAAGCATTTTTTTTCGTCACTACCTTGGGTTACAGCGGTTATCCCTATGTCGAAGCCTTCCCCAATCAAAAGCAGGAAAGCTGGCAAAAGGGTCATGTCAACGCTTTCAACTATTACGGGGGCACATCGCTAATTTTAGTGCCCGATAATTGCAAAACAGGTGTTACCAAAGCAAACCATTATGAACCAGTGATCAATCAGGCCTACTGGGAACTGGCCAAGCATTACAATGTAGCTGTGATCCCGGCCCGGGTGAGAAAACCGCAAGACAAGAGTCCTGTAGAAACCTCAATCGGCTGGCTGGAAACTTGGTTGTTAAGCTGGTTAAAAGGTCAAAAGTTTTTCAGCTTCGCCGAGCTGAATAAGGCAATCAGGCAAAGGATGGCTCAGCTGGCTGAAAGGCCATTTCAGAAAAGAACGGGTAGCAGGCTTTCAAACTTTATCGAATTTGACCAACCCAGGCTGAGGCCTCTGCCCCTTAAGGCTTTTGAGATAGCTGACATGGTTAACAAAAGGCTCCCTGATAATTACCATGTTGAATACCAGGGTTATTACTATTCAGCACCTTTTCAATACTTTAACCAGATGGTCGCAATCAGAGCCACCCAAACAACGATTGAGATATTTGATACAAACAGAATCCGTATAGCATCGCACCAGCGTAGCTTTTCGAAACGTTATGTGACCGATACTGCCCATATGCCGGAAAAACACCGCCGTTACCTGGAAGCAAATCAGTTCGATGGCCACCGCTATCGCTCGTGGGCTCAAAATATCGGCCCTGAGACGGTCCACGTTGTCGACAGGATGCTTTGCTCCTGCAAGGTGGAAGAACAGTCCTACAAGGCCTGTATGGGCCTGTTACAGCTCTCAAAGAAGTATGGCGACAAAAGGCTGGAGGCGGCCTGCAAAAAAGCAATCGCCCTAAACTCTATGAACTATACCACGGTCTCAAATATCTTAAAACACGGCCAGGACCTGGCGGTATTAAAGTTAAAATCTGCCGCCACTCCCGTCCACGAAAATATACGCGGTGCCGCGTATTACTCGTGAAGGGAGGTGAAAATAAATGCTTGATCAGCAAACCTTAGAAAAACTGACCCAAATGAGGCTCTCAGCGATGGGGCAGGAATACCGCCGTCAATTAGAAAGCAGTGATAAAAATGCTTTGAGCTTCGAAGAGCGTTTTGCGATGATCGCTGATGCAGAATGGATTAACCGGCAGAACAGCCGCCTAAAAAGGCTTCTTAACCAGGCTAAATTACGGATTCAGGATGCCTGCCTGGAAGACTTAGACTTTGAGCCCCGCAGAAACTTAGACCGCGGGACAGTTGCCCGCCTGGCGGATATGGCCTGGCTCTATGAAAGTCGCAATCTAATCATCACTGGAGCCTCTGGTACCGGCAAAACTTATCTGGCCTGTGCTTTTGGCAATGCAGCCTGCCGCAAAGGCTTCAAAACCAGATACTACCGGGTTAACCGTCTTTTAAACGATTTAAAGATCGGTCAGGGTGACGGTTCATACAACAAAATTATCAAAGAGCTAAAAAAAACTGATCTGCTTATTTTAGATGACTGGGGCATGGCCCTGTTAGACCCGGTCAGTAGCCGTGACCTGCTTGAAGTAGTCGAAGACCGCTATGGTTACCGTTCAACAATAATTTCCGCTCAACTACCGGTTAGTAAGTGGCATGAACTGTTCGAAGACAGCACTGTGGCTGATGCTATTTTAGACCGTCTTGTGCACAATGCCTATCGCTTTGAGCTAAAAGGTCCGACCAAACGGAAAATTGAACAAAAGGGTGGGAAAAAGGAAAATGAATAATAAGCAAACATCAGTTCTTTCTCCCCCATGGGGGAGAAAGAAGCGGGGAACCAGAGCGTTCCCAAACCTTGTACGCAAGAACAAGTTTATGTTGATTAAACAAACTAATCTTTGTTAAAATAAAACTACTTCATGAGGTGGTCGAATCAGACCGGATTAGCTGGCCAGATGTAACCGGAATGGGTGGCCAAGTGCGCCGGAATAAGCACTTAAACTTGAATAATCGGGGAAAAGCATAATCCTTTAGCAGGAAATAGTAAAATGATAAATATTTATGTGTGGAATTTTTTAAAGTAAAAAAATTTCAAACATAAAGGTCCTTTAAATTT
>QYZZ01000015.1 GCA_003838145.1 Tindallia sp. MSAO_Bac2 | reverse complement strand
CAATCTGTTGGCCAGAAGGAACTTCCAAGCAACTTCCTGCTGATGCATGCCATGGGACCCAATGTGGCGGGCGTTATTGGTTCAGCTGTAGCTGCTGGTGTTCTGTTATCACTTTTTTAAACAACTTTATCAAAAATCCCCGCAGGTTGACCTGCGGGGTTTTTAGCTTATAGCTTTAGTAAGTGATCAGGAGTTTGATTTAAAGGAGTAATGATTTCCTATGAAAGATAAAATTCTTCAGCTTTTGGTACGCAATGGCGGTACTTGCCTCTCCGGTCAGGAGATCAGTGATTTGCTGGGCATATCCCGTACTGCAGTGTGGAAGCATATAAAAACCCTTCAGGAGCAGGGATATCCAATAGAGAGTATTAACAGGAAAGGTTACCTGATTAAAGAGGGAGAGTCGTTGATTCTTTCCGGTGATTTAAAAGAAAGGCTCTATACGGAAAGGCTGGGAAAAAATATACTGGTGCTGCCCAGAATAGATTCAACCAACCAGCATGCCCGAAACATTAAGGAACAATTGCTTGACGGCGACATTATTATTGCGGAAGAACAAACGAAGGGGAAGGGCCGGAGAGGTAAAAGCTGGTCTTCACCACGTGGAGAAGGAATATGGATAACGATATATCTTGAACCTACTTTTTCGGTGGAGAAAGCGGCATTTATAACTCAGCTTGCAGCTGCGGCAATGTGGCATTCGATCAAAAAGAATACATCTATAGAGGCTGAAATAAAATGGCCTAATGATCTGTTGGTTAATGGAAGGAAAATGTGCGGAATACTTACTGAACTGGCAGGCGAGATCAACCAGATTGAATTTATGCTGGTTGGTGTTGGCCTCAATGTTAACACAGATTCTTTTCCGGAAGATATTAATAATATTGCCACTTCCTTAAAAATAGTTTCTGGAAAAAGCGTTAATAGATCTGATCTGATCATTGACTTTATTCAACAATTTGAATTCTACTACGATGAATTGATTCAAAATGATTCGTCCGAAAATGCATTGCGGATCATTCGTCAAAACTCTTCTGTGATTGGACGGTCCATAAACATCCTCAAAGCGGGAAAACAGATACAGGCTAAGGGAATCAATATTTTAGACAATGGAAACCTGGAAGTGGAATACCCGGATAAATCAAGAGAGGTGCTTTCTGGGGGAGAGGTATCTGTTAGAAATCGCGATGATGAGTAAGTTATAGCATCTAATGGGCGCATGCTAAAAAGTTGTCAAAGAGCTTTTAAGCTGGTACAATATAACGTGACAAGCACAGTTAATAAATTAGATAACGGACGGTGAAGCTATGCTCCTTGCATTTGACGTAGGAAACTCGAATATCGTTTTAGGGATGTTCAGAGAAGATAAACTGGCCTATTCATGGAGAATCTCAACTGATCAGGCTAAAAGTTCGGATGAATATGTAATTTTAATTAATCAGCTTTTAGAGTACTATGACATAAATCCGGAAAGCGTAGACGATGTAATTGTATCCTCTGTCGTACCGGATTTAACCTATACACTGGAACTTGCCATCCGGAAACTGTTTCGCATATACCCGCTTTCTATGGATTCAGGCACAAAAACAGGAATGGATATACACTATGACAACCCTAAGCAGGTAGGGGCAGACCGAATCGTAAATGCAGTAGCTGCCTTTGAAAAATATGGTGGGCCGCTAATCGTTGTTGATTTCGGCACGGCAACTACATTTTGTGCAATTTCACCTATAGGAGAGTATCTGGGAGGTACCATTTCTCCGGGAATTAAAATATCCAGCGATGCACTGTTCCAGAAAGCGGCTAAGCTTCCGAGAATTGATCTGGTAAAACCAGGAAGGGTTATATGTCATAATACTGTAACCAGTATGCAGTCCGGGATCATATATGGATATGTAGGGCTGGTTGAATATGTTGTAGATAAAATGAAAAAAGAATTAACAGATGGAAAAACTTCTATAAAGGTAGTAGCAACCGGCGGTCTGTCCACTTTGATTGCCAGCGAAACAGATACCATAGACATTATTGATAAAACCATTACTTTGGATGGGCTAAAAATAATTTACGAGCGCAATAAAGAAGGAAGAACACCGGAGTCAATTCGAAGTGAAGAAATGTTGCCGGAAAAAAATGTTCAGTTAGAGGCATGATGGTATGAAAATTGCATGTACTTATTAGGTGTACGCGAAAGTAAAATATATTTTAAGGGGGATTATCATGAAAGAAGTTGTTATTGCAAGTGCAGTTAGAACTGCCGTTGGAAGCTATGGAGGAACTTTAAAGGACGTATCAGCTGCTGATTTGGGAGCCATTGTGATCAAAGAGGCTGTGGAAAGAGCTGGTATCAAACCTGAACAGGTACAGGAAGTCTACATGGGATGCATTCTGCAGGCGGGTGCCGGCCAGGGAGTTGCCCGTCAGGCTTCGGTCAATGCGGGAATTCCTGTGGAAGTACCAGCCACAACCATCAACATGCTTTGCGGTTCAGGACTCCGCACAGTATCCATGGCCGCTCAGACCATCCTTGCTGGCGACAATGACATTGTTATTGCAGGTGGAACTGAAAGTATGAGCCAGGCTCCTTACTTACTTCCAAAGGCACGATGGGGAGTAAGAATGGGACACGACAAGATTATTGATTCCATGATCTCTGATGCTCTAACAGACGCTTTTAACCAATACCACATGGGGGTAACTGCTGAAAATTTAGCAGAAAAATATGATATCAGCCGCGAAGAGCAAGATGTATTTGCTGCTGCCAGCCAAAACAAGGCTGAAAAAGCAATTGCTGAAGGAAAATTTAAGGATGAAATTGTTCCTGTGGAGATTCCCCAACGAAAAGGTGATCCAGTTGTTTTCGACCAGGACGAATTCCCGAAGGCAGGAGTAACTGCTGAAAAACTGGCAAAGCTGAAGCCTGCATTTAAGAAGGATGGAACTGTTACAGCAGCCAATGCTTCCGGAATTAATGATGGGGCGGCAGCTATCCTGGTTATGTCTAAAGAAAAGGCAGAAGAACTTGGTGTCAAGCCTCTTGCTACCATTGTGTCATACGCAAATGCTGGTGTAGACCCTTCAATAATGGGAATCGGGCCAGTAAGTGCAACAAAAAATGCTCTTGAAAAAGGCGGCTTCTCTATAGACGATATGGATCTGATTGAAGCAAACGAAGCATTTGCTGCTCAGGCACTGGCAGTAGGAAAAGAGCTGAAATGGAATGCAGATAAAGTAAACGTTAATGGTGGAGCCATTGCTATCGGTCACCCGGTAGGAGCCAGTGGAGCACGGATTTTAGTAACGCTGCTTCATGAAATGGTAAAACAGAATGCACAGCATGGTTTGGCAACCCTTTGCATAGGTGGAGGAATGGGAACCGCTTTAGTGGTTAAACGATAGGCTGCAGACAGATTTAAATAAATAGTCGTCAGAGATCAAGTCCGGCCTGAAATAGAGCCGGACTTTTCTTTAAAAAAGTTGGCAAACAGATTTGAACCTATTCTGTGAAATGAGGAAATACTATGGCAAATATTTCGGAAGAAACCTTCAGGAAACTTGATAATAATGATAATCTGCTGTCCGTGTACGAAACTATCTTTGATATTATATACAACCTGATTGTGGTTGTGGACCAGCGAGGATACATTCGTATGATAAATCAACGTTACTGTGATTTTATGAAAATAAAAAAAGAAGATGCTATTGGTGCTCATGTTACAAAAGTTATTGAAAATACACGGATGCATATTGTTGTAAAGACAGGAAAAGAAGAAATTGGAGATGTTCAGGAAATCATGGGAAATAAAATGATAGCAGACAGGTTTCCTATTTTCAAAGATGAAAAAGTTATTGGAGCTGTAGGGACTGTTATTTTCAAGGATCTTGCAGAACTGGATATGTATGTCAAACGCGTCAACAATATGGAAAAAGAAATAGAGTTTTTCAAGAAAGAATTAAAAAAGGCATTAGGAACTGATGATACATTCGACAGAATTATTGGAGTGAGTGATGAGCTGCAAAAATCGGTTAACCTTGCAAAAAGAGTATCGGGAACAAAATCAAACGTACTTTTGCTGGGAGAAAGTGGAACGGGAAAAGGTTTATTCGCCAATGCTATTCATAATGCAAGTGAACGGGCAGAATATCCGTTGATAAAAGTGAATTGCGCTGCAATTCCACCGGATTTGCTGGAATCTGAATTATTTGGCTACGAAACTGGTGCATTTACAGGAGCGCAAAAAGGCGGGAAACCAGGCAAGTTTGAGCTGGCTCATAAAAGCACTATCTTTCTTGATGAAATAGGAGACATGCCCTTGAATATGCAGGCCAAGCTATTGAAGGTTATACAGGAAAAAGAAATAGAGCGTATTGGTGGTGTAAAAAGCAAACAAGTTGATATTCGAATTATCGCAGCGACTAATCAGAACCTTGAAGAAATGGTTAGAAACAAATCTTTTAGAGAAGACTTATATTACAGACTGAACGTTGTAAAAATCGTTATACCGCCTTTGCGTTCAAGAAAAAACGATATACCTTTGCTGGTGGAATCTGTAATTAAAAAACTTTCGAAAGAAATGGATAAATTTGTTACTGAAATTACACCGGCTGCCATGGAATGCCTTCAGGAACATCATTGGCCCGGAAATATTCGGGAATTGGAAAATGTACTTGAAAGAGCATTTAATATTCTGGATAAGGAAGCCAGAATTGAAATTAAACACCTTCCGCCAGCACTTATGCAAAAAGGCAAAAACAGCTCATCCAACAGCTCTTACACACTGAAGCAGATCATCGAAGAAGTGGAAAAAAATGCTATCGAAAAACACTTGAAAGAGACAATGGGAAATAAATATCAAACTTCACAGCGGTTAGGCATCAGCAGAACAAGTTTATATGAAAAAATTGAACGATATGGCATTCAGTTGTAAATTTAATGGACAGTGTACGGAAAATGTACAAAAAAAGACGGTGGTAATTGATGAATGAAGTGGCGGCCTATAAAGCGATGCACAAGAAATGGAAAATTGAGAATAATTTGCAAAATCCGCAAATGTGTAAATAAAGTGAACACTTTAGCAAAATAGCCCTGAATTGCACGTTGTTATATAATTAACAATATGCAATTCGGGGCTTTTTTGATTCAATAAAAAGTAAATTGATTATATAAAAGGCTGATTATAACTGGAGAAGCAAATTAAATTGACTGAAAAACTACTTTAATTTCATTTTTGGCATGTGTGTTGCAATAATAGATAGACAACGATAATAAAGAGGAGGAATTTAAATGGCACCCCAATTTTTGTCGGCTAAAGAAGCCGTGGCTTTGATCCGGTCCAATAGCACTGTTGCAACCGGAGGATTTGTAGGAAATGCAGTTCCTGAAGAGCTGGAAATTGCATTAGAGGAACGATTCGTGGAATATGGAAAGCCGGAAAATCTGACAGTTGCTTACTGCGCAGGTCAGGGAGATGGTAAAGACAAAGGTATTAATCATTTTGGGCATGAAGGGCTTCTGAAGAGGGTTGTTGGAGGTCACTGGGGTCTGGCGCCAAAAGTTCAAAAACTGGCTCTGGAGAATAAAATTGAAGGATACACCTTCCCGCAAGGTGTGATGGCTCATCTTTTTAGAGACATTGCCGCTGGTAAGCCAGCCACTATTACCCACGTAGGTTTAAAAACCTTCGTTGATCCCCGTATTGAAGGTGGAAAGCTTAATGATATCACCAAGGAAGACCTGGTAGAAGTAATAGAGATTCACGGTAAAGAGTACCTAATGTATAAAACATTTCCGATAGATTATGCGCTGCTTCGGGGAACCTATGCAGATGAAAATGGAAATGTAAGCATGGAAAAAGAAGCAGGTTCTTTGGAAGTTTTATCAATTGCTCAGGCATGCAAGAACTCCGGAGGAAAAGTTATTGTTCAGGTTGAAAAAGTTGTCAAAGCAGGAACACTGAATCCATGGATGGTTAAAATTCCAGGAATATACGTAGATACAGTTGTAGAGGTTGAAGACATGGCTAATCACATGCAAACCTTTGCAGAAGCTTACAACCCCAGCTATTCCGGAAATATCCAGGTGCCGGTAAATAAAATGAAGCCAATGATTCTGGACGAGAGAAAAATTATTGCAAGAAGAGCGATGATGGAACTGGTTCCTCAGGCGGTTGTTAATCTGGGAATTGGGATGCCGGAAGGCGTTGCGAATGTGGCTAATGAAGAAGGAATTGGGGATCAGATGGTGTTGACTGTCGAGCCGGGACCGATTGGAGGAGTGCCCGCCGGTGGTCTGAGCTTTGGTGCTGCCACTAACCCGATGGCTATTATTGACCAGCCCAATCAGTTCGATTTTTACGATGGCGGAGGGTTGGACGTGGCGTTTCTTGGACTAGCTCAATGCGATGAAAAGGGTAATATCAATGTCAGTAAATTTGGACCCAAAATAACCGGTCCCGGAGGGTTTATCAACATAACTCAAAATGCCAAGAAAGTTATCTTTTGCGGAACCTTCACGGCAGGCGGACTAAAAGAAGAAACAGTGGACGGAAAACTGAAAATTATCCAGGAAGGGAAATTTAAAAAATTCCTTCCGGATGTAGAACAAATTACTTTTAGTGGAATCTATGCTTCTGAAATCAAACAACCAGTACTTTATGTAACAGAGCGTGCAGTATTTGAGCTACGAGAAGAAGGATTAACGCTTATAGAAATCGCTCCGGGTATCGATCTGCAAAGTGATGTTTTGGATCAAATGGAATTTGAACCAGTAATTGACAAGGACCTTAAAATCATGGATGAAAGAATTTTTAATCCGGGAAAAATGAATTATAGCTTTGATGAATAAATTTTGGAAGAAATGACTGAATTAGCAATAATTTAAATATAAGAGGAGGTAGCAAAAATGTTGGGAATTATTGTCGGATTGGCTTTGTTGATGTTTTTAGCTTATAAGGGAATGTCGATTATCTGGGTGGCGCCTGTATGCGCAGGGCTGGTAGCGCTTACCGGGGGTTTGGATCTGGTAGAGGCTTACCGGGAGGCATATATGGGTGGGTTTGTAGGATTCACAAAATCCTGGTTTCCGGTGTTTATGTTGGGTGCCATTTTTGGTAAAGTAATGGATGACTCCGGTGCAGCGCGGTCTGTTGCTCAGTGGATTATTGCAAAAATAGGTACAAACAAAGCTATCTTCGCAGTGGTCATGGGTTGTGCCGTATTAACTTATGGTGGCGTTTCATTATTTGTTGTTGTATTTGCCATGTACCCATTGGCGCTGGCGCTGTTCCGTGAAGCAAACATCTCAAGAAAAATGATTCCCGGAACTATTGCCCTGGGGTCCTTCACTTTCACGATGACGGCTGTTCCGGGAACGCCTCAGATCCAGAACCTGATTCCGATGGAATATTATGGTACAACGGCAATGGCAGCTCCTTGGATGGGAACTGCAGGCGCGGCTGTTATGCTTGGAGTTGGTATGCTTTGGCTTACTCGAAGTGAGAAAAAGCTAAGAGAAGCTGGTGACGTCTTTACAGAGCCTAAAGAAAAACTAGAGGATACCAATGGGGAAGACTTGCCCAGCCCAATTTTATCTTTAATGCCGTTGCTGACGGTGGTTGTTATTCTGAATATTTTCCCGATTCTTTTGAATAGAGACGTAGATATCATTGTTGCACTTTTAGCGGGAATCTTAGTAGGTATTGCATTGAATTTCAATCGCTTACCAGAAAAAGTGGCGACAGTAAATGCAGGAGCATCCGGTTCAGTATTGGCTATTATTAATACCAGCGCAGCTGTTGGATTTGGAGCTGTTGTAAGAGCGGTACCAGGATTTGATACACTGACGGATCTGGTATTAGGCATTCCGGGAAATCCGTTGATTTCTCAGGCGGTATCCGTTAATATCCTGGCTGGTGCAACGGGATCGGCTTCTGGTGGTATGGGAATTGCTTTAGCGGCATTGGGGGATCGATATATGGAACTTGCTATGGCCACAGGGATTGATCCAGCAGCTTTCCATCGTGTAGCCTCTTTGTCCAGTGGTGGTTTGGACACCCTTCCGCACAACGGTGCTGTACTAACGTTATTGGCAGTTTGTGCAATGACTCATAAAGATTCATACAAAGATATCTTTATGGTAGGAACGGTTATCCCAGTTTTAGCGGTAATAGTAGCGATTCTGATGGCCACTATTGGATTAATTTAATTAAAACCACTTTGGATTAAAGGAGTTTCACTTATACTTTGCTGAAAGGTGGATGCCCATGCAAATTAAAAAGGTGGCAGTGATTGGTGCCGGTGTGATGGGTGCAGGTATTGCTGAAATTATTTCTAAAGCACAATATCAAGTTGTACTAAAAGATATGGACGAGAAGCTGGCATTAAAAGGCGTTTCTCGCATTGAAAAAAATCTTGAAAAAGCAGTCGGTAAAGGCAAACTGTCTTTAGAAGAAAAACATGAGATCATGAACAGGATTAAGGGTACCAGTGAGAATGAGATGATTGCAGACTGCCAGCTAGTTATAGAGGCTGCCTCGGAAAAGATGCCAATAAAGAAAAAGATTTTTGAGGAACTTGATAAAGTTTGTCATCCGGAGGCTATTTTAGCAAGCAATACATCGTCTCTCTCAATTACAGAGATAGCAAGCAGCACAAATAGACCTGGGAAAGTGGTGGGAATGCATTTTTTTAATCCGGTCCCGGTAATGAAGCTGGTGGAAGTAATCAGAGGAATTAAAACTGAAAATATTACAAGAGACATTGTAATGGGATTTGCAGGACAGCTAAACAAAAACGCTGTCGAAGTTGAGGAAGCTCCAGGTTTCCTGGTGAACCGTATTCTGGTGACCATGGTAAATGAAGCTGTTGGTGTATTGGCGGATGGAGTGGCAACGGCAGAAGATATTGATACTGCCATGAAGCTGGGTGCCAACCATCCTATTGGACCTTTGGCTCTTGCGGACTTGATTGGTAACGATATATGTCTGAATATCATGGAAGTACTTTATGAAGAATATGGTGATTCCAAGTATCGACCACATCCATTATTAAGAAAAATGGTTAGGGGAGAGCTGCTGGGAAGGAAAACTGGCAAAGGATTTTTTGACTATGATGAGTAAAGACAGGAAAGAAGAAATATAATTAACAATTATAATAAGGAGGATTAAACAATGAAATTCGAAGGAAAAACAGCGGTTATTACTGGTGCTGCAAGAGGTATAGGAAAAGCTACAGCGTTAAAATTTGGTCAGGAAGGTGCAAAGGTTGCTGTTTGTGATATTTCGATGGATAGTCTCGGTGAGGTCATGGAAGAACTGAAAGCCATGAACGTGGATGCGACGGCTTTTGAGGTGGATGTTACAAACAAGGCAGCCGTTGATGCAATGATGAAGGATATAAAGGAAAAAAATGGATCTCTGGATATAGTTGTGAGCAATGCAGGAATAACCGCTGATAGCCGACTTATAAAAATGGAAGAAGATGACTTTGATAAAGTGATTGACGTTAATCTGAAAGGTGTTTTTAATTGCGGACAGGCTGCTGCTAAAATTATGTCCGAGCAGGAAAGCGGTGTAATACTGAATGCATCTTCCGTTGTTGGAGTATACGGTAACTTTGGTCAGACTAACTATGCAGCGACCAAATGGGGAGTTATTGGAATGACTAAAACCTGGGCAAAAGAGCTTGGTAAAAAAGGAATACGGGTGAATGCAGTTGCGCCAGGATTCATTCTGACGCCAATGGTAGAAAAGATGCCAGATAAAGTTCTTGACATGATGAAGGAAAAGTCGCCGATGAATAGGCTGGGGACGTCCGAAGATATTGCAAATGCTTATGCTTTCTTAGCTTCCGATGAAGCCGGGTTTATAACTGGTACTGTACTGAGTGTTGACGGAGGCGTCGTGCTTTAAAATACGAAACCCTCAAAAATAGAATACTATGATAATAAAGGCTGGTGACAGGAGCAGGAAATTGTCTCCAGCCTTTTAATTCTCTATCAGCTTGCCTGAATTAACCGATTGAAGTAGAATGAAAGCAGGCTTTGAAATGGCAGCCGTAAATAATGACTCCTGAGGAAGGATGATGAATAATGGAGGAAGCAATGATTTTAGAAGAAAGTCCTAAAATCCTTCAGTCTTTTGATAGTGTGGCTCCTTATATGAAAAATCTAAGTGTGAGCGATTTGGCAATAGCAATTTGTGACAGAGAAAAGTATGTTGCTTTTCACCCTGGAAAAGAACTGACTTTTCCTGTCAAGCCCGGTGATCTTCTTAAAAAAGAAACGGTGGTATATCGATGTATGGAGAAGAAACAGCCCCTTTCAGAAAAAATGAGCAAAGAATTATTCGGATTTCCATATATTGCTATGGCAACGCCTTTACTGGAGAACGGAGAGGTTGTTGGAGGTGTCGTTTTTCTGCAATCTACTGAAAATGAAGAAAGATTACTGGAAATGGCGGAGGCCATTAGCCAGGGAATCGGAAAACTGAAATCTTCCTCAGCGAAGGTGGTGCGAGAAGCAGAACGTTTATCAGACACAGGGGAGCAATTGGAGAAAATGTCAAAAGAAGCACTGAGTTATGCAGACACAACTGAAGAAATAACGTCAGTAATTAAAAAATTATCCAGCCAATCTAATTTGTTGGGGCTCAATGCATCGATAGAAGCTGCTCGCTCAGGTCAGGCCGGAAAAGGTTTTGCTGTCGTTGCGGAAGAAATCAGAAAGCTGGCTGTGTCTTCAAATGAATCAGTAGATAACATTGAAAATATTCTTAAAGACATAAGGGACATTAATGAAAAGATTGCTGCAGGCATCAGCGGCGTTAGAAATACAGCTCAGGGCCAGGTTCAGTCGAATCATCAGGTGGATGAAGCCATAAACTCATTAACGGAAATTATTGAGCAGCTGCGTTATGAAGCGAAACAACGATAATTTCTGTCTAATATACAATGGAAAAAGTGAGGAATGAAAATTGGACACGTTAAGAATTGGAGAGGTAGCCATTGATAAACCCGTAATTCTTGCACCTATGGCCGGTGTTACGGACCTGGCTTTTCGGACGTTGTGTAAGTCAATGGGCTGTGGTATGACCATCACTGAGATGATCAGTGCAAAAGGGCTTTATTATAATGACGCAAAAACTGCTGAACTTTTGAAAATTAAAAGTGAAGAAAAACCTGTAAGTGCTCAGATTTTTGGATCGGATCCAGACATTATGGCGTGGGCTGCAAACTGGATGAATAAACAGCCTCATGAACTGTTGGATATTAATATGGGCTGCCCGACACCTAAAATTGTAAAAAACGGTGATGGGTCAGCACTGATGAAAAACCCTAAACTGGCGGGGGATGTCATTCGGGCGGTAGTGAAGGCATCAGAAAAACCCATCACCGTTAAAATCAGAGCGGGTTGGGATGCAAATACAATCAATGCAGTTGAAATGGCGAAAATTGCTGAAGAAAGTGGCGCAAAAGCCATAACTGTTCATGGCCGCACAAGGGAGCAGTTCTATTCAGGTAAAGCTGACTGGTCAATAATTAAGGAAGTTAAAAATGCAGTCCACATTCCGGTTATTGGAAATGGAGACATTTTTGAGGCGTCGGATGCGGTGGATATGATTAATAAAACTGGGTGCGATGGTGTAATGGTCGCCCGGGGGGCGAGGGGGAACCCCTGGATATTCAGAGATATTAATTCGTTGTTAAAGAATGGACATGCCGCCAGGCAATTAGAAAAAGAAGAAGTGAAGGCGGTTTTTATAAAACACCTTTCTCTGGCAATGGCAGAAAAAGGAGAATGGGTTGCAATAAAAGAAATGAGAAAGCATGCAGCTTGGTATACTAAAGGTTTTCCGGGATCAGCAAGGCTCAGGCATAAAATGAATCATGCCGAGTCAGCTGAAGAAATGATCAGTTTGATTGAATATGCACTTAATTAATAACGATGCTTATTGTATTCCTGGCTTGTCTGGGTTGGCGGTCTGTTTAGGGCTGTTTAGGGCTTGACAATCTCTTCGGGCTGCATTATAATGTTTTGGATAATGTAAGAGAAGAAAACACTGATACCTATCAGTGTTTCTTATTATATAAATAAATTGCAAATCAGGTCAACAATTTAACCAGAATCAATAAAGGTTCTGAGCAGAGGAGCGAGTAATAATGATAAATAAAGAAATGGTGCTGACTCCGAAAGGCAAAGAAAAAATTGAAAATGAACTGGAACAATTAAAGACAGTTCGTCGAAAAGAAATTGCTGCGCGGATTAAACAAGCCATTGAGTTTGGTGATATTAGTGAAAACTCAGAATACGACGAGGCTAAAAATGAGCAGGCGCAGATTGAAGAAAAGATTAACAAGTTGGAAAACATACTTAAAAAATCTGTAATTATTGATGAAGAAGATATCAGCACAGACGCTGTGAGTATTGGCTCGAGAGTTCATGTTAAAGAAGATGGTGAAAACGAAATAGCGGAATATACTATCGTGGGTTCTGCAGAAGCAGACCCTTATGAAGCTAAAATTTCAAACGAATCTCCCGTTGGACGTGCTCTGATAGGGAAAAAAGTTGGGGAGAAAGCGGAAATTCAGATTCCTGATGGTATAACCTATTATGAAGTAATTAAAATCGAAAAAGCGGATGCTTAAATCACATCTGATTAACACGCTTTAGTGATATTACAACAGAGGAAGGTGGATTCATGAATCATTCAGGAGAAGAACAGAACTTGAACGAACTGAGAAAAATCAGACATGATAAGCTGAAAAAACTAAAGGAGTCCGGCAAAGACCCTTTTGTCATTGAAAGAGTGGAAGTAAGCCATTACAGTCATGATGTTAAAGAAAATTTTGAGCAGCTGGAAGATGACTCTGTACTTATTGCAGGTCGAATAATGACCAGAAGGGAACATGGTAAAGCTACCTTCATTAATCTGCAGGACAAAGAGGGACAGGTTCAGGTTTATGTTCGGAAAGACCGGATCGGTGATGAGTCTTATGAAGATTTTCAGCATTATGATATAGGAGATATTATTGAAATAAAAGGAATTGTTTTTAAGACCAAGCGTGGTGAAATATCCGTTAAAGCTGATCGTGTAAGACTTCTGTCAAAATCCTTGCAGATTCTGCCGGAGAAATGGCATGGTCTTAAAGATACGGACATTCGATATCGACAGCGTTATGTTGATCTAATTGTAAACCCGGAAGTGAAAAATGTTTTTAAAATCAGAAGTAATACAATAAAGGCTATTCGGGAGTACCTGGATAAAAGAGACTACCTGGAAGTTGAGACGCCTATCCTGGACACACTGGCAGGAGGCGCTAATGCGAAACCGTTTATCACCCACCACAATACCTTGGGCATTGATATGTATCTGCGAATTGCGACCGAACTACATTTGAAACGCCTGGTTGTAGGTGGATTCGACCGTGTTTATGAGATAGGACGCATCTTCAGAAATGAAGGCATGTCTGTCAAGCATAATCCGGAATTTACTTCCGTTGAACTGTACCAGGCCTATGCGGACTATAAAGATATTATGGAGCTTACGGAAAATCTGGTTGCATATGTAGTGGAAAAAGCACTTGGAACTACAAAAGTAACATACCAGGGAACTGAAATAGATTTTAAACCTCCGTGGAAACGAATGACGATGGAAGATTCCTGTAAGGAGTATGCCCAGGTGGACTTTTCGGACATTAAAACCGATGAAGAAGCAAGGAATTTTGGCAAAAAGCTGGGCTTGGAAATTACGAAGGATATGTCTAAAGGACATATTATTAGCGAAGTCTTTGAAACTTATGTGGAAAAGCACTTGATCCAACCAATCTTTATCACAAATCATCCGGTAGAAGTATCGCCTTTGGCAAAAAGAAACCCTGAAAACCCATCAATGACAAATCGGTTTGAAGCTTTTGTTAATACATGGGAAATCGCAAATGCATTTTCGGAGCTGAACGACCCGGTTGACCAGCGCCAACGTTTTATGGAACAGGTCAAAGAGAAAGAGACCGGAAACGAGGAAGCTCACCCCCTTGACGAAGATTTTCTTAATGCCTTGGAAATAGGATTGCCTCCGACTGGGGGGATGGGACTGGGCATCGACCGTTTAGTTATGTTAATGACGGACTCTCCTTCCATAAGGGATGTTATTCTTTTCCCGACGATGAAACCTCTGGATACAGCAATTAAGGAATAAAAAAGGGTAACGGCAGTGGTGTCATGGTGCCACTGCCGTAGTTTTAGCATTTTCAATGACTAAATAAAAAGCAAATGTATGCAACAGATTGCTGAAAAACACCTCATGGAAAGAATGATTGATGACAGACTATTTTATCCGAAAAATGTTTAAAGTAGATACAGCCGGGTATTATAATTATCCGGAGGCAGCATTATTTCGAATTAGGTGTTGACATTAAATGTGATGGATGTTAATATAGTCAAGTCGCCAAATCGCGACATGAACTAAGGATAAAGAAAAAAGCAAAATAACTAAAAAAAGTATTGACTTTAACAAGGTAAGATGGTAAGATGGTTAAGTCGTCTTGAGGCGGCCGATCAAAGCTCTTTGAAAACTGAACAGCAGAGAGAAACGAACCACACGTTAAAACGTGATGGAAAACGCAAGCAAAAGCTTGGGTTAGGAAAGACT
The DNA here is from genome assembly GCA_003838145.1 of Tindallia sp. MSAO_Bac2. Classification (GTDB taxonomy): domain Bacteria; phylum Bacillota; class Clostridia; order Peptostreptococcales; family Tindalliaceae; genus Tindallia. The sequence goes on along the minus strand of QYZZ01000015.1, from coordinate 37 downwards.
TTATATAAGAGTTTGATCCTGGCTCAGGATGAACGCT
>QYZZ01000014.1 GCA_003838145.1 Tindallia sp. MSAO_Bac2 | reverse complement strand
TTCGACTGCGGAGCAGGAAGCAGCTATCTATTGTGAACGATGGAGTGAAGAGCCCGTTGCGTTAGTAGCGCACGGCGGGTTCTGTGAGGGGTTGGAGCCGTGAGGCTCCGCCTACTCGACCTCTGGTTTACTGGTTTACGCTGGCTTATGGTTTTGTGAATTCCCGAATGCAGACCAGGGGATAAATATTGTTAGCGGCACCTGGCATTTAACTTATTAAGCTGTTTCTTCACAGAAAATGAAAAAGTTAAATTTAACATAAAAACATATAATTCAACATCATTACCGATATATTAAAAATAAAATAGTTAAACTGAGCTTAATTCAACATAACAATTTGCAATTTAACAATAAAAATGATACATTTAAAGTATGAATGTTATATTAGGAGGTGATTTCATTGATTATGACTGCCGTGCCTTACTTGAAGGAAAATATTGATGAACAGTTAACCGTGAAACCCTGGGATAAGAAGAATCATTTTCCGCTGTTTTTACGAAATAGCTACCGTTTTTATGACATGAAGATTCTTGAAACGCAATGTGTTTTAATGGAAGTCCTTCATCAGACACCGAATATTGATCAACTACAAAAGCATATCAAGCAAATTAAGAATATTGCAGATCGTCAAGTGGTTCTATTTTATAAGGATATATCAAGGTATAGAAGAAGAAGTTTAATCGAAAAGAGAATTGCTTTCGTCATTGAAGATGGACAGATGTATTTGCCATTTTTAGGACTTGATTTGAAAAAGGCACAAGAGCAAGCTCAACAAGAAGTAAAACGCTTTACAACACCAGCACAGATTGCGTATTTGTACTTTTTGTATCATAAAGATGAAGTAGTAAACATGACCAGGTTCGCAGAGAAGATGGGGTTTAATTATATGACAGCTTCCAGGGCGCTCAACGAACTGTACCACGCGAATCTAATCACTTATGAGGTTGGTGGAAAAACAGGGAGAAGCAAGGAATATAAAAGAATTCCAGATCCAGACTATTTTCTGAATGGAAGAAAGTATCTTAAAACACCAGTTAGAAAAACCATCTATACAAGAACAAAACCTTTAGGCGCTTTAAATGCCGGCCTTGACGCACTGGCAGGGTTATCCATGATCAATACGCCCGATCATCCAGTTATGGCAATCGATAGAAAACAGCTCAATGAAGAAAAGTTTGAAATTGTTAGGAACAAGGATTTGATTAAAGATTCGAAGCTGGTTGAACTTCAACTTTGGGATTATGACCCTAAGCTCTTTGCAGAAAACCAGCATGTGGATTTACTGTCTTTATACGCATCTTTGAGGGAAGACACTGATGAAAGGGTTGAGCAAGCACTAGAAGAGGCTTTGCGAGGTGAGCTATGGTACACGGACTAGAGAAGTTTAAAGAGTATTTTGGAGATTATACCAATCAATATGTTTTTATAGGTGGCAC